>OMZS01000011.1 GCA_900315565.1 uncultured Prevotellaceae bacterium
ACTTCATAAAGGATAAAATAATAAAAATCATTTTTTTGGATAATTATGATAATTATTCTAATTTCTTTCCTAAACCTTTCATTAAGGGGTGTCTCTCACGCGGAGGCGCAGAGGAATATTGAGCACGCAGAGAGAAAAGTCTCACGCAGATTTGATTTTCTCAATGCGCCAGCCGCTCCCCGCCCTTCAAGGGGAGGGGTGGCCGTAGGCCGGGGTGGGGTCTGAAACTTGTCTCACGCAGATTTGAAACTTGTCTCACGCAGAGGCGCAGAGAAGTTTTGAGCACGCAGAGAGAAAAGCTCACACAGAGGAACGGAGGGAACAGAGAATAGCGGCCCCTGGCCGCATAGAGGGAAACGGAGGGAACGGAGAGCGACCTACGGTCGCTGACTCCCTAAACTCTTAAGGACTCCCAAAACTCTGAAAGACTCATTGACTCTGAAAAAATCCTCCTAAACCTCCAAATGCCTCCGCGCCTCTGCGTGAGATAAAATCCCTCTGGTCACTCTGTTCCTCTGTGTGAGAATATACACCTCTGGGTGAGAGTTACAGACTAGACTCCTTAAAGTTACAGACCCCACCCCTAACCCCTCCCCTTGAAGGGAGGGGAGCGCGCGCCGAAAGATAAAAATTTTGCGTCGAAAGATGAAAAAATCTGCTCCGACGATGTTTGTACGCACACAAAATAATCAGAAAATGAATTTGTACGAACGGAATCAAAAAGATGGATTATTTGACAGAAAAAACATTCAGAAAATTTGCAAATTCGCTGCCTGTGTAGTACCTTTGCACTTTGATAGCCCCTTGCCAAACAGGACATGGCGCGGGCGCGAAAAATAAAAATAACCCCGTTAATTTACTATATTGCTATGGTTGAACATTGGTATGATTATTTGCCCCCTGCCTGGGACGAAACAGACAAGAAAATGAGCACAGCTCAAAGTACACAAGTACACAAGTACACAAGTACACATTTTAGAAATCACAAAAATTTTAATATATATATTAATATATATATTAATTTATTTTGAGTGGTAAACTTTTATAGGCTAAATTGTGTACATGTGTACTTGTGTACTTGTGTACTCTGTCAGTTCAAAAAACGGTTGTAACTAACTTAAAATAAGATAGATAAGGAAAATCTAAGTAAAATCTTTATAGAAAATAGGGAGGAATTTATTGATGATAAATAACTCGGAAATTATGGAGCCAAAAGCAATTTTGGCTACTCATTCTTCGGAATATTCCAAGCTGGAGCGAGTGCGCTTAGCGGTCTCTCTTACAGAGGGTTGCGAAAGTCTGCTGTCGCTCAATGCCGTGTGTCTCGACGTGGCCATCGAGGCTTGCGAGGCACATGAGACATTGGATTTTGACTATGTTATGTGGAAGGGAGTACTGCCATTGGGCGAGGCGTTGGACGTAAATTTCAATGCCTGGGGCGGTAAACTCTGGTCGATGCTGCAAGTCGTCAGCAATGCTTACAAGCGGATGAACGTGGAGTGTAATTCGCTCGCGATGGATACGGAGAGCTACGTGCGATTCAAAGACTCGTACAGAAACGGCAGTTTGGAGGCACTGGTTATTGGCTCGAAAAACATCCCGAATGTGGCGATTTGCGCCATCCGCGAGCTTTACGAGCTGGTGATGAACATTGCAGAGCTGCTGAACAATCCGTCAGAGGAACTCATTACGCAGTCGTTTGAATCGTGGTTCAATAACTACCAGCAAGTCTTCGGCCCAGAATGCAGGAAGGTGTATTGCCGCTGGAAAAACTACTTCGGCAAGCGTACGCGTCGCAAGCATCTCATGGAGCGCAGGGAGAAAGACCTTGCCAGCCTGAAAAAGTTGTATTTCCAAGACAAAGACGATGAGTTTGAGGAAGTGTTCGACCCGCAAAACAACTGTTTCGACATGGACGGCATAGCTCACTACCTGTTCAAGAATCCCAGGGTGTTTGGCTTTTCTTCAACCGAGCCTAACTGCGGAATCAGCAAGGAGCTGCACGAGTTTTTCGACTATCTGGAACGCTGGCGCATGATGGAAGAGGACCTGAGGCCCAGGGCGCAAAAGAGCCAGAAGGAAAGGGAAGAAAAGAAAAGGGATACCGCGGCCGACGAAGTGCTGGAGTATGTTGGCCGGATAGGCGGTTTTGCCGCCAAGGGGTGGGAAACAAACATTCATGCACTTTGGCAAAAGATAGTGAGGCGGTTTGCTGCTCAGATCATGCAGGCGGGCAAGCGTGAGACATTCAAGAAATTCAGCAAAAAGACGGTCTGCTGCATCGTGGGCCACCTGAAGAAGCTGGGCATTTACGAAAACGTGCCGACGGCCAAAATGGTGGTTGAGCTGGAAGGCAAGAACACAGCCCTGCGCAACTATCTGGGCAGCGGGCTGGCTGAGTTGAACGAAGATACACAGAAAGAAATCAAAGCATATATCAGCGAGGCCATCAAGCAATGCGCTTAGTGGCTAAAACAAGGAGTTCAAGGAGTTCAAGGAGTTCAAGACAATTGTAACTCCTTGCCTATATTAATCAAAACTTTCTTTTTCTACGCTCCGCGCCTTTAAAAAACCAATAAAAACAAAAGCAAACAAGGAAAAACAGGTTTTTATTAGTAATACCTCGGTTTTTATTAGTTTTTCTTGGTTTTACTTGGTTTTTTAAAAGGCGCGGAGCGTAAATCTTATTTCTTTCCCCAGCGAAACTTTGCAAGCTAATTTGCAAGCTAATTGCAAGCTAATTGCAAGCTAATTATTTTAGCTTGCAAAATTTTTCAAGTATTTGGTTATCAACGTGTTAGCTAATTGCAGCTAACAATCCGTTTGCAAGCATTGCTTGCATTTTTTTATGCATTATCTTTGCATCGGGAATCAGGGAAACTCCCTGTAAGTTTTGCGCAAGACTACTCTCCCACGAACCTAATTAAATAAAAACAAGCAAATGGAAAAATTAGTAATGATTCGCGAGCAGTTGCCGCTACAGGAGCGCAACTACACCGACCGCAACGGCCAACCGCAGGTGTTTGCAAGTGTTGGCTTCGTACTGACCGACGGAACGGACACGTTCTATGCTGAACTTACTGGCGACCGTGCGCGTGCCTGCCAGACTCTCGACAAAGCTACCTTTCACAGCGTGCAATGCGAAATGGGCTGCCGCGAGTTTACCGACCGCGACGGCATCGTGCGCCACTCTACTGAAATACGAATTTTGAAAATTGTGTAAAGGGTTACGCTCCCGCGCCAGCACTCCCCTCCCAACGCGCCAGCAGCTCCCCTCCCTTCAAGGGGAGGGGTCAGGGGTGGGGTCTGAAACTCTCACGCAGAAGGATTTTTCTCACGCAGAGGCGCGGAGAAACTTTGAGCACGCAGAGAGAAATCTCACACAGAGGAACAGAGGGAACGGAGAATAGCGGCCCCTGGCCGCAAAGAGGGAAACGGAGGAAACAGAGAGCGACCTACGGTCGCTGACTCCCCAAACTCTGAAAAACTCCCATAACTCTGAAAGACTCCTACAACTCTGAAAGACTCATTGGCTCTGAAAATATCCTCCTAAACCTCAAAATGCCTCCGCGCCTCTGCGTGAGATAAAATCCTCTGGTCACTCTGTTCCTCTGTGTGAGAATATTCACCTCTGGGTGAGATGAGATACAGACCCCACCCCGGCCTACGGCCACCCCTCCCCTTGAAGGGAGGGGAGCGGCTGGCGCATCGGGGGAAACAAAAATCGAAGCGTAAAAACGAAACAAACAAAATTGAAACCAAAATTGAAACAAAAGTGAAATTTAAAAATTGAAATGACTATGACAACAAAAGCAGAAGAGAAAAGCAAGAAAGTGCGTGGCACGGCTGAAATCTTTGCTGACAACCGCATCACATTCCGCCCACAGGCAGAAGGTGAGCCCACGCAGCTGGAGAAGAAGAAGATTGGCCGCAGCAGTTTCTACAAAACAACCAGCGAGAAGGAGCCACAATACGTGGCTCACCTCTCGGTGCCTGCCGACAGCCCCGACCCCGTGGCACAGATGCAAGAAGAGCTGGCTGAGCTGACCAAAGACATGCCGACCAAACGCGATATCAGCCCTAAAGGCAAGGTGCTGGTGGACCAGGGCGGGCTTCGCATCTACACGAACAACGCCCAGAAGACCATCACAGTCGTGCAGAGCATCGACTGTACTACTCACCCGAATTACGAAAGATTTATGTTACAACAAATGCAAGAAATTTTCAAATGTTTTACTATCAACCAGCCATCATTGGCCAAACTTACGAGTGCAGCAAAGAAATCTTCACGCAAATAGTGACCTCGGCCCACACGCTGAACACCATCAAGAAGATTCGTGAGCTGAAAAAACAAGCCCAGGCCCCCCAGGCCCCCCCTTCTGCCCCCGAGGGGGCTACAATAGACCCTGTTATAAAAGACCCCGCTAATCATGCTAATGAAGCCCCCTCGGGGGCCGTAGGGGGGGGCAGAGGCCATTTCTCGCCTCAAGAAGTCGCTGCCAGGCTTCCTATTCCAAGCCACCTTTGCCGAAACCACCTCGGCAAAGGGGCGCAAGGGCCGCTGGCGCAAGCAGAGTGCTGCCGTGCTGAACGGACTCTACATGTGCGACTTCGACCACATCGACAATCCCCGCGAGAAGTTTGCCAGCTTCTTTCTGAAGCCGGGCAAGGAATACTCCATCGAAGAGCGCGACCAGCTGCGCCGAGACTTCTGCCAGCGCCTGGGCATCCTGCTGGTGTTCGTCACCCCCAGCGGCGAAGGCATGAAAGTGGTGGCCAAGGCCGACGTGAGCCGCGGCAACCTGATAGACAACCAGCACTGGCTGGCCTCTCAACTGGGCATGACCACCGACGAAAGCTGCAAGGATGCCAGCCGCCTGTCGTTTGCCTGTACGCTTGAAGACATCCTCTACATCAACCACGAAGAACTGTTTACTTATGAAAATCCTGAATTCGACCAAGCGTTTGGCGACGAGTATCGCCACGGAAACTCTAATCCCTCTCGCAGCAACCGTCTGTTTGGCGGTGGTGCTGCTGGCGCAGATGCTGCTGCTCATACGGATGACGGCGCTCGACCATCTGCTCAGCCCGCTCATGACGGCGCTCAGCCGATGGATGGGGGCGCTGATGAAGAAAGTGCCCATGACGCAATAGAAATTGAAACCGACAAAGATGGACAATTCTGCTTCAAATCTGTACCCTATGAAACCATCGAGCAAGCCTATTGGGCTGCCAACGGCGGCGAGCCGACTGTTGGAGAGCGCCATACAAAGATGCTTAAGTTCTTTGGGCGGCTCCGATACATCTGCGACAATAACCCGCAAGTGGTCATCAAGGTCGCTCAGCATCGTGGACTTGGAATCGAAGAGCTCCGCAACATTGCTGTTTCGGCTTGTGGAAAGCCACTATACCAAGCGGTGCCCAAAGACTTCCGTGATATCCTTGCGGGTGTTGGTGTTCAAACCGCTCTTCCAAGAGCAGACGCAAGCCCTGTGGACCAGCCTCAAATCGATTACGCCTACTGGTGGCGCCGCCTTAAACCTCTCCTTGTGCCTGGTTTCGCCGAAGCCGTTGCTGGGGTGCCCGACAACATAAAGATGGGCGCCGTGCTGGCAGCAGGGGCCATGTTTGGCACCTATATGACGCGCTGCTGGTTTGAGCACTACGACGGCAAGCTGTTGCGCCTCTCGTTCATCGTCTATATCGTGGGCGACGCGGCCAGCGGCAAGTCGTTCATCATCGACCTCGACCGCGAAATCATGGCCTGCATGAAACAGGCCGACAAGCCCGGCCGTGAGTGGGAGCGCCAGTACAAGGAAGACAAGGCTCGGCGAGCCACCAGCAGCAAGGCACAGAAACAGGACGCCCAGGACATCAAGCACCCCGTCATCCGCTACGTGCCCAGCACCATTTCGAATGCCAAGCTCTACCAGCGACTGACCGATGCCTACGATGAGCAATGCGACATGCACCTGCACCTCTACACCCTGGAGAGCGAACTGGCCACCGCCCTGCGCGTGCAGACGGGCTCGTGGGCAGGCAAGTTGGACCTGGAGCTCAAGTCGTTTCAGAACGAAGAAGCGGGCGTTGATTACGCCAACGAGCAGAGCGTGAACGGACTGATTCAGGTGAACTGGAACCAAGTAATCTCGGGAACCCTCGATGCCCTGCAACGCAAGGTGAAACCCAGCAATATCCTCGACGGCTATGCCACACGTCTGGCCATCTTCTACATGCCCAGCTCAAACTTTGAGATGCTCGACCGCAACCAGGTGCGCCGAAACCATGCACAGCGCGAAGCCCTCAAGGCGTGGGGATACCGTCTGGACGGACTCAGCGGCGAGCTGCCCGCCAAGCCCCTGGTGGATGCCGCCTACGAGTGGGTGGCCGCAAAGACCAAGGAAGCCGAGTTTAACGACGACCACATCCTGGACTATTTCCGCAAGCGTGTGCCCATCTACATGGTGCGCTACGGGCTGGTGCATGCCATTCTGAACGACTACGAGAACTTCAAGCAGACGGGCAAGCTGCGCATCACCAGCAAAACCCTGCGTTTCGCCGAGCTCATTGGCGACTTCATCCTCTACATGCAAATCTTCATGTTCGGGCAACAAGTGAAGGACGCACAGGCGAGGGTTGCTGAAAAGTTTGAGCCGCTGGAGAAGGAAACCAAGACCGTGAAACTCTTCAATTCGCTGCCCGACAGATTCAAACTGGAAGACCTATATAAACTAGGTAACTATACTAACAGGAAAGCAGCTACTAACAGAGCGGTGATGTGGCTGAAAACAAAGTATATTAAAAGGCTGAAAACTGGTTTGTACGAAAAAATCATCAAGAAAATTTAGTTATGAATCAACTACAACGAATCAGAATGCGCGTCGAGACGAACCTGCCTTGCATGCATAGCACCCCCCGACGCGCCAGCAGCTCCCCTCCCTTCAAGGGGAGGGGTCAGGGGTGGGGTCTGAAACTTGTGTCACGCAGAATTGTAACTTGTCTCACGCAGAGGCGCAGAGAAGTTTTGAGCACGCAGAGAGTAATTCTCACACAGAGGTACAGAGGGAACGGAGAGCGACCTACGGTCGCTGACTCCCCAAACTCTGAAAAACTCCTTCACTCTAAAAATATCCTCTTAAACCTCCAAATGCCTCCGCGCCTCTGCGTGAGATAAAATCCTCTGGTCACTCTGTTCCTCTGTGTGAGAATATTCACCTCTGTGAGAGTTACAGACCCCACCCCGGCCTACGGCCACCCCTCCCCTTGAAGGGAGGGGAGCGGCTGGCGCATTGAGATTTTTCCCTTGAGCGGCTAGCGCATCGGGGAGACATGAAGAGTGACTTGAACGAATTGAAAATACAAACTTAACAATTAATACTCCAGACTATGAAGAAATCGGATAAACAACTGCCTCGCGGATACCGCAACAACAACCCGCTGAACATTCGCCGGGGAACAAGATGGATAGGAATGGCCAAAAGGCAAAATGACAAGGAGTTTTGCGTGTTCGAGAGCATGGCCTACGGCTATCGTGCCGCGTTCAGAATACTGCAGACCTATTATTTCAAGTACAAGCTGCGGACGGTGGTGAGCATCATCAACCGTTGGGCGCCGCCCAGCGAGAACAACTCAATGGCATACGCCAAGTATGTGGCAGAGTATGCCGGGGTAAGCACCTCCACGCAGCTACCCTCGCCAACAGAGTATGAAGCGGTGTTCGTGTGGGTGAAAATCATGCTCGGCATGACGAAGTACGAGAACGGCCTGCTGCATCCTGAATCGACGGCAGAATGTTTCAAAGGCTATCGGTTGGCAAACATGAAATAGCTCAAAGTACACAAGTACACAAGTACACAAGTACACATTTTAGCCCTTGAATTAACGCAATTTTAACATTTCTACGTAAATAACAAAAGGGTGTGCCTATTTTGACACACCCTCGTTTTGTTTGTATCTTTGAATCCTTGTGTCAAAAAGCAATGACCAGCGACAGCAACAACGCTCATTGCCAGCGAATTACAAAACTCAGCCATGTCAACCTGCCGTTGCCTCTTGACAACGGCAGGATTTTTTTGTATCTTTGCATCAAGAATCAAAAACAATCACCATCATGAAACAAAAAACATTCTCTGCCTTGCTGCTGGCTCTTATTTTGGCCTCGATGCAGGCCACGCCCATGCTGGCGCAGACAACAACGGAAAACAGACATGACGAGACGGACACCATTGTTTCTTACGAAAAGACAAGAAACAGAGTGGAGATTCGCCGCGATGACAACGACGGCACCATCTGGTGCGACATTCCTGAAACCCAGCCCAGCTTCCTCGGCGGCACAAAGGCATTGATGGAATGGGTGAAAGAAAACATGAAATATCCCGATGAATTGGCCGATTCTTGCATACAGGGACGCGTCATCGTCACCTTCATCATCAATGAGGACGGCACGGTGAGCGACGGAAAGGTGGTCAAGAGTGTGCATCCCCTGCTCGATGCCGAGGCCCTGCGACTGGTGAGCATCATGCCACGGTGGATTCCCTACAAACTGAACGGCAAAGCCAGAAAGAACAAATACACCATGCCGGTTAAGTTTGAAACGGAGTGAGGAGGTGAGCGCAGCGGCGGTGCCGCTGCTTACGGAAGAGAGGAGGGAAGTAAGGGCGGCGGCGGTGGTGCTGCTTAGGGGTGTTAGGGTTCGTCTTGGGGCGGGCCCTATTCTTTTTTGTGGAATTGTGTTTGGCAGCGCAAAAGAGGTTCTGATTGCGGGGAAAAGGGGTGAATTGGTGATGAAATGGCAGAAAATGACGGATATTGTCAGAAATGAAACAAAATTAAACACTGTTGAAACAAACAAAAATTGGGTAAAGGGAATTTAAAACTAACTTTGCAGCCGAAACCTTAGTTGTAAGGATTCAGAGGTATGACGTTGCTAACAGATATGGGGCTCACCACAAAGCCCCTCGTGGCGGAAAGGCAAGGAACTACGACGGGAAACTGATGTAAGAATAAAGAATATAACCTAAAAAAATCTTCTAAAATTATCAATAATCACTAACTCTAAAAAAAAGCATTATGCATGTAAATTGGAAAAAATCTGTTTGTTTGGCAGGTCTGTGCTCGCTGTTCGGGCTGCTGACCCTGCCTCAGACTGTTGCTGCTGCGCCCGACTCACAATCGGTGAACGCCGTGCAACAGGCCAAGAAGGTGACAGGACGCGTGAGCGACTCCATGGGCACGCTGATTGGTGCAACTGTATTGGAAAAGGGCACATCGAACGGTGCTGTTACCGACATGGACGGTAACTTCAGCCTGTCGGTGCAGCCGGGTGCCACGCTGGTGGTTTCGTACGTGGGTTATGTGACCCAGGAAATCAAGGTGGGCAACCAGAGCAACTTCAACATTCTTCTTGAGGACGAGGGCCGCAACCTGAACGAGGTGGTGGTGATCGGTTATGGTACGCAGCGCCGCGAGGCCGTTACGGGTTCGGTGGCTAATGTGAACGGTGAGAAGCTGAACCAGATAGCTGCCACCAATGCTGCCCAGGCTCTGCAGGGCCGCGTGGCTGGTGTGCTGATGACGCAGACTTCGTCGAAGCCGGGTGCTGAGATGCAAATCCGTATTCGTGGCCAGCGCTCTCTGAGTGCCTCGAACGACCCGCTGATTGTGCTCGACGGTATCCCCTTCATGGGTCAGCTGAGCGACATCAACCCCACCGACATCAAGTCGATGGACATTCTGAAGGATGCTTCGGCAACAGCTATCTACGGTTCGCGTGGTGCCAACGGTGTGATTATCATTACCACCGTGAAGGGCTACCAGGGCGCTCCTGCCAAGGTAACCTATAATGGTTATGTAAGCTTCAAGAAGGTGTTTAAGAAGTACCCGATGATGGACGGTCCTACGTACAGCAAGTTCCGTAAGTTTGCCGGTCTGTATCAGAATTCTCTGGACGAGAGCGACGACACCAACACCGACTGGCAGGACCTGTACTACCAGACAGGTGTAAGCCATAACCACGACGTCAGCGTGGCTGGTGGCACCAATGGCGGCAGCTACAGTTTCGGTGCCGGTTACTATCACGACGAGGCAGTGGTTCCCAC
Organism: uncultured Prevotellaceae bacterium; assembly: GCA_900315565.1. GTDB lineage: Bacteria > Bacteroidota > Bacteroidia > Bacteroidales > Bacteroidaceae > Prevotella. Next base: position 10,098 of record OMZS01000011.1, read on the forward strand.
TGAGGGTTACAACCGTGTCTCTGTTCGCGGTAATTTCGACCAGACGGTGGGCAAGTGGTTCCGCTTCGGTCTGAGCACCAACAACAGCTATCGCATCACAAAGGGCGTGAACAGCATGTATAACGTGCTGAGCATGAGCCCGCTGGCCAGTCCTTATGATGCTGACGGCAACCTCAAGCGCTATGTATCGATGCCTGCCGACGACCAGGCGGTGATTACCAAGGAGACTGTGGAGCGCGACAAGGACGTATGGCTGAGCGAGAACAAGGGTATCGGTTCTTACAACACCCTGTTCGGCGAAGTGAAGTGCCCGTGGATTGAGGGTCTGAGCTACCGCATCAACGTGGGTCTGAACTTCCGCAGCTCTAAGGGTGGCGGCTTCACCGGCACAGGTATCAACAACAAGGATGCCAACGCCACCAACAGCGGCTGGATTTCTGAGAACCAGACCCGTAACTGGGCTGTGGAGAACCTGCTCACTTACGACCGCTCTTTCGGCAAGCACCAGATTAATGTTGTAGGCATGTACTCTTCAGAGGAGACCACTTACGAATCGACCGGTGCCAGCGCACAGCAGATTCCTGCCGACTACTTCCAGTACTTTGCATTGGACAAGGCTACAGGACAGATCAACCTGAACAACTACAATTACTGGCAGAGCGGACTCATTTCTTGGATGGGTCGTGTGATGTACTCTTACGACAACAAGTACATGTTCTCTGCTGCTGTTCGTTCGGATGCTTCCTCACGTCTGGCCAAGGGTCACCAGTGGCACACCTATCCCGCCGTTTCGGCTGGTTGGAACATTGCCCGCGAGGACTTCATGGAGAGCACCAAATCGTGGCTCGACAACCTGAAACTGCGTGTGGGTTATGGTGAGACCTCTAACCAGAGTATCAACCCCTACTCTACGCTCGGTGGACTGGCTATCCGCAACTATAACTTCGGTAACGGCACCAACTACAATGCCGGTTACTATGTGAACGCTCTGCCTAACCCCGAACTGGGATGGGAGTACTCTAAGACTTGGAACTTCGGTCTCGACTTCTCGCTGTTCAACGGCCGTCTGTCGGGTTCGTTCGAGTATTACACTCAGAAGACCAAGGACATTCTGCTCGACGTATCGTTGCCTTCTACCTCGGGTGTTAGCAGCTTTACCGGTAATATTGGTGAAACCCAGAATAAGGGTTGGGAGTTGACCTTGAACGGCGTCATCCTCGACAACAAGAACGGCTGGACATGGGAAGCTGGTATCAACCTCTATCAGAACCGCAACAAGCTGACCAAGCTGACGGGTGCCATCAGAGAAGACGGCAAGCCTGAAAGAGACGAAGCCAACCGCTGGTTCGTGGGCTATCCTATCGACGTCATCTACGACTACGAGTACGAGGGAATTTGGCAGGAAGGCGACCCCTATCTGGACATTCTTGAGCCAGGCGGAAACGTAGGTATGATTAAGGTGAAGTATCGTGGCGATGCTTCTGAGGGCGACTTCAAGGAAGACGGTGTGACACCTAGCCGTGCCATTGGTGCAGACGACCGTGTTATCCAAAGCATGGAACCTGACCTGATTGGTGGTTTCAATACTACTGTAGGCTATAAGGGATTCGACCTGACCGTTATCGGAGCCTTCCAGATTGGCGGTAAGCTCATCTCGGCCATCCACTCTTCAAACGGTTACCTGAACATGCTGACCGGACGTCGCGGACAGCTCGACATTGACTACTGGACTCCCGAGAACACTGGTGCCAAGTATCCGAAGCCGGGTGGTATCCAGAGCGGTGACAACCCCAAGTATGGTTCTACCCTCGGCTACTTCGACGCTGGCTACCTGAAGGTGCGCGCCATCACGCTGGGTTACAACTTCGAGAACCTGGCAGCCATCAAGAGCCTCGGCATCAGCCGTCTGCGCCTGTATGCTACCATTCAGAACCCGTTCGTGCTCTTCTCGCCGTTCAACAACGAGAGCGGACTTGATCCTGAGACCAACTCTTGGGCAAACGAGAACACAGCTGTGGCCTATGGCGAGTACTCTGGCAAACACAGAATGCCCATCGTAGGTTACAACACACCTGCTACACGCAACTTCCTGTTCGGTATTAATGTCACGTTCTAATTGATAAACGACTTTTAATAATAATATGAATATGAAAACGAAAAGTATCAAATATATCCTTGCTGCGGGTTTGTTGTGCTGTGGTCTTACTACTACCATGACCTCTTGCTCTGACATCCTCGACGAGCAGCCTCGTACTCAGTTCGACCCGACATTCTTCAATACGAAGGCTGGTATTGAAGGCGGTCTGACATCGCTCTATGCTCACCTGCGCTATTTCTATGGCAATGGTTACTTCCTGAACAGTGTAGAGACGGGTACTGATGAATATACCTATGCTCAGTCGGCCGACGGTAACTTTAAGGATGCCGACCTCTCTGGCGTAGGCCAGATGGTGGCTACCAACTCTATCGCCGGCTCTATCTGGGGTACATTGTTCCCCAATATCAATACTGCCAGCGGTATCATTGAGAATGGTGCCGAGGCTGGTATCGACCCCTCTCTGCTGGCCGAGGCCTACTTCTTCCGTGGTTTCGACTATTTCCTGCTGGTGCAGACCTATGGTGGTGTGCCCCTTGATCTGGGTGCTGGTGAACTCAAGTTCAACACTTCTACTGTACGTACATCTGTACGCAACACCGTGCCTGAGGTCTATGCAGCTATCTTCAGTGACTTGGAGAAGGCTGTTGCCGACCTGCCCGAGAACCCGCGTCTCACTGGTACGGTTACCAAGAACGTAGCCCGTCTGTTCCTTTCGAAGGCATATCTCACCTATGCCTGGTGGTTGCAGAACCCCAACAACATCCCCACTTATCCTGAGTGCAGCCGTGATGCTGGCCAGGCCAACAGCTATTTCCAGAAGGCTTACGACACAGCTATGCAGGCCATCAACAATCCTGGCCCGTATGCTCTGCAACCCACATTCTATGATGTGAACGTGGCTACCAACGACCGTAACTCGGAGATTATGCTCTATGCTGATCACGACGAGGACGAGAAATATGGTAACGGCGGTGCCGGTTATGGCTGGGGTAGCGGCGGTTCTCCTGAGAACTTCGCTTACTGGATGGAGACCTGGAACTACACCGAGATGATTGCAAAGGCTGCTTCGGGTGCCGTTATCAACCCCATCCAGCGTGAGGCTGTGCAGGCTCTTGGCCGTCCTTGGACTCGTATGGCTCCTATCGCCGACAACTTTATGGAAGGCGGTGTTTGGGAAGATGCTGTGAAGGCTATCGACTCGCGCTACGATGCTACATTCACCCTGCGCTATCACACCAACTGGCAGAAAGCTGGTGGTACTGAGCCTTACGTGTTTGGTGCCAACGGCATGCAGGTAGGTCCTAACGAAATCTATTTCAGCTGGGTGCCCGAGAGCGAGGACTCGAAGATCAACTACACCGGTGCTGACGGCAAGCTGGGATTCGGCGAAATGCCGGGCCGTGCCGACTTCGTTGTGGCTGTGAACCACATCAGCCGTAAGAAGTACCCCATCAACTGGAAGCTTGGTATCTACCGCACCGACAACGCCGGTGGTCTGGGCTCAAAGGTGAACGGTGGCAGCCCCCGTCCTTGGAATGTTGCCAAGTTCTCTGAGTTCTATCTCATCGGTGCCGAGGCAGCCGTCAAGCTGAACAAGAACACCGAAGCCCGTAACCTGGTGAATGTGCTCCGCGCCCGTGCCGGTAAGCAGACTTTCAGCCAGAACGACAATGTTGCTGTTTCTGTTGACCACAGTGCAGAGATGTTGGCTGCTACACCTCAGACAATTACCATCGACTACATCCTCGACGAGCGCAGTCGTGAGTTCTGGGGTGAGGGCTATCGCTGGTACGACCTTGTACGCACCCAGAAGTGGGCAGAGCGTGCAGGCACCTATCGCATTGCCGGCAGTGGCTATACCGACAAGGATTTGGAGACATTCAGGCGCGATATTCCCGCTGGCTATTATCTCCGTCCTATTCCTCAGGGCCAGCTCGACGGTATGCAGATGGACACTGAAGCCAAGAAGAACTACCAGAACCCTGCCTACAGGTAATCCTATAAAGGAAGGGGCCAGCCGAAGTGATTTCTGCTGACCCTTTCCTTCTCTCTTCTAAACATCTACCACTTATTATCAACTATTTATTTTACTAACCCAACTCAATGAAAAAACACTTTTTACTCCTGGCAGCATTGTGCGCTGCCGGTTCGACTATTTATGCTCAAGACATTCCCCTTGTCTATAGTGTAGAAAACACTGGCGCAGATGTCAGCCCCGTACTGCCCACCAAGGCCGAAGGCCGCAAAATTGAAGTTTTGCCCGACCCCTTTGAGTGGAGCGACGGCAGTGGACGCATCGCCTCGTTTGCCGATTGGGCAAAGCGCCGAGGCGAGATAGCCAAGGAAATCCAGCACTACGAAATTGGCGAGAAACCCGTTGTCGATGCTTCGGCCGTCTCGGCCCAGATGGACGGCAACACGCTGCGTGTGGCCGTCACCGTTGGTGGCGAGACCCTCAACCTCTCTGCCGAAATCACCTACCCCACCGAGGGCGAGGCTCCCTATGCCCTGATGATTGGCACCAGCGGCATCTCGCTGCCCAGCGATGTGTTCAAAGGCCGCCCCATTGCCCGCATGACGTTCTCTGAGAGCCAGGTGAACAGCTACTCACAGATGGGTGGTTCGAGCGACCGCACCAAGTTCAACTTCGTTCGTCTCTATCCCGAACTCATCGACAACGGAGCCTACAGCGAGTGGGCTTGGGGATTGAGTCGCCTCATCGACGGACTGCAACTGCTAGGCTCCGAAGTCACCAAAATCGACATGGCACGCATTGGTGTCACAGGCTGCTCCTACGCCGGTAAGATGGCGCTGTTCTGCGGAGCCTTCGACGAGCGCGTGGCACTGACCATTGCTCAGGAGCCTGGCGGCGGCGGCGCTGCAGCCTGGCGCTACTCGCGTTGGCTCAACGCACAACCTAATGCCGAGTCGGTGGAGAGTCTCGACAAAACCGACTACAACTGGTTCATGACCAGCCTGCGCGACACCTACGGAGGCCGTGAAGTGGCTTATCTGCCCTACGACCATCACGAGCTGGCCGCCATGGTCTGCCCCCGTGCCCTGCTCATGCTCGGCAACCCCGACTACGTGTGGTTGGCCGACCCCTCGGCCTACGTCTCCATGAACGGCGCCATGAAAGTATGGGAACAGTTTGGCATCGACGACCGCGTGGGCTACAGCATTGTAGCCGGCCACGGCCACTGCTCGCTTCCCCAGTCGCAGTATCCCGAGGTGGAAGCCTATCTCGACCGTTTCCTGCTGGGCAAAACCGACGTTGACACCCGCGTGCGCATTGCTCCCGAAAGCTACAGCAACATCGACCTCGACCTCTGGACAGGCTGGTGGGGCCAAGGCGAACCCAACGAACTGCCCGCCGATCCCTACATTCCCAACGGGCCCAAGAAAGGCTCGCTCGACCGGCTGCCGCTCGTGGGCAACTGGGCCAGCAGCGTGAGTGGCGACGCTGCCGACGACGGCAACATCTACTCTGGCACCGTCAGCTTCAGCTTCCGCTGGGGCGAAGTAGGTGGCGCAGCCTGGAAAGGCGATGTGAACGACGGCTCCAAACATGTCATCACCGTAAAAACCGCCCAACCCCTGCCCGAAGGACTGCAATGGAAGATAGCCTATCTCGACGAGTACGGCGAGCCGCTGCCCGAAGTGTATGAACAGATTCCTGCAGGCAGCACCGAAGTTAGTTACCAACTCACCAAGAGCTACAGCTATGCCGCCGTACAACGTCTGGCACAGGAAAACCTCGACCCCGTGAACGTGCTCTCCGTCACCCGCTGGACCACCTTTGCCAACGACGAAGACTTCACCCCCAGCAGCGAAAATCTGCCCCTGAAAACCAACACGAAGGCCACCATCGTACGCGAAGGCGAGGAAGAAGTGGTGATTGGTCCGAACGGACTGCCCGCAACAGTCAGTCTGCCCGGCAACTGGGGCGACGTGAAACTCTGGAAATCGTCGTTCAGCATCGACGACTATCCGCGCTACCGCATTGAGTTGTGGCAACCGATCGGTGCCGACGCCACTATGCAGATGTTTTTACGCAATGCCGCCCAAGCTGCTTCCTACGGAGGTCACTACTATCCGTTCCAGGCCGATCAGACCGTCATGGAGGGTACCTTCAATCCCGACGACCTTGAAGAAGACCACGTGGTCACCCAGTTTGCCCTGCAAAATATGACTGGCAACCGCATTACAACCATTGTCAAGGATGTAGTGCTCATCGATAAGGATGGCAACGAAGTGCATACCGAAGGACTGCGGGCCGACGGATGGAACCCAGCCAAAGTTACTCCAGGCATCTCGGCCGACGCACAGCCCGTGTATGAGGGCACCGTGAAATTCAACGAGCAGAACGGATGGTTAGGCTCTTACGCTGCCACTGTTGACGAAGGCACCTACCACCGCCTTACCTTCACCACCGCTGCTCCGCTGCCCGAAGGGTTCCAGCTCTTTGTCAGCTATACCGATGCCGACAAAGAAGACGAGACCATCGACCTGGGCGAGTCGGCCACCACTGCCAAAGCCACGGGTATTCGCAAAGTAGAGTCGAGCGAGCCTAATGCCTATGCCATTGATGTGCTCAGCAGCTACAGCACACTCGTGTTGCAGTACGTGGGCGAGAGCGCACCCGTAGAGGTGTATTTCAACAGCGTGAAACGCGATGTGCAGCTGGCCACACCCGACGTGCTGGCTCCCGACCTGATTGCAACAGGCATCACCGCCACAGCAGCACCGCTCCTTCCCGCCTGCAATGCCATCTACAACCTTTCGGGGCAGGCTCAGAGCCAGTTGCAACGCGGCATCAACCTTGTACGCCGCACCATGCCCGATGGTCAGGTGCGCACGGTGAAAGTAGTAGTCAGATAGTGCCCATACAAATAAGATGCACACAATGTTTACGGTCATATTCTTTGTGGTGGTAGCACTCTGTATACCCACCTATGCCCTGGGACAAACCTCCGACGGACTGTTCAGCCAATCAACACTCCCCATAGTAGTGGTCAGCACCACTGAAACCATCAATGCCGACGAAAAGGTGATGGCAACACTCAAAATCATTGACAACGGGGCAGGCAACATCAACCATCTCGACGACCCTGCCAACGACTACGACGGCTACTGTGGCATCAAGTGGCGCGGCAACAGCTCGCTCAGTTTCCCACAGAAAAAATACACCGTTGAGACTTGGGATGCCGAGGGCAACGACGTGAAAGCCTCGCTTCTGGGCATGCCCGAAGAGAGCGACTGGGTGCTGCTGGCACCCTACAACGACGTGTCGATGGTGCGCGACGTTTATGCTTTCGCCCTCTGGAATGAGATGGGCCATTGGGGACCGCGCACGCGCATGGTGGAAGTGGTGGTCAACAACGAGTACATGGGCGTGTATGCACTTTGCGAGCGCATCAAGCGTGACAAAAACCGGGTGGATGTGTCCAAACTGAAGACCACCGACGTAGAGGGACGCGATGTCACTGGCGGCTACATTCTGCGAGTGGATGCCTTCGACGACACCGATGCCACCTTCACATCGAAAGTTCAGGGAGTAGGCACCTCATGGGGCGACAAAACCATCACGTGGACCGTTTATTACCCCAAAAAAGAAGACCTGCAACAGCAGCAAATGGACTACATCAGCCAGTATGTGGACGATGTGGAAACCACCATCGCCGCCATTACACCTGACGACGAAACGCTCGAAGAGCCTCGTAAGCTCATCGACCTGGGTTCGTTTGTCGATTACTTCATCCACACCGAACTGACCCTCAATGCCGACGGCTTTAAGCGCAGCGCTTACTTCAACAAAGCCAAGCAACAGAAAGACGGCACGGGCGGACTGCTGGCCGCAGGGCCTGTGTGGGACTTCAACCTGGCTTTTGGCAACTGCAATTTTTGCAATGCCGACAACGTGGAGGCATGGGTCTATCAGGGTTGCGAAACCAATCCCACGCCTGCCATGTGGCGCACGCTCATTGGCAACACATGCTTCCGCCAAGCCGTTAGCGAGCGCTACACCGAGTTGCGCCAGTCAGTACTCACCAGCGAGGCTTTCGGCAATTTCCTCGATGCCTATGCCGAAGAACTGGGCGAAGCCAAAGACCGCCATCTGAAAAAATATCCTGAGCTGTTAGCGTCATCTTCGTCGCAAGGCGGACAGGGCGGTGGCTGGGGTTGGCCCGGATGGGGTTGGACGTGGCCCGGATGGGGCGGACAGCCCGGCAACATCTGGTTTGCCGCCTATCAGGTGAGCAGCTACGACGAGGAAATCAGCACCATGAAAGAATGGTTTGCCCAGCGGCTGGCGTTTCTCGACCAAAGTTTTCTGCTCGACCAACCCGTCACGGCCAGCATCGCCAATGCGCTGCAAATAGAGGTGCAAACCTCGCCCTTCGCCGTGAAAAGCAACAAGGCGCTGCGACGAGTGGCCGTCTATACGCTAGCCGGCACGCCTGTAGAAGTCAGCGGCCACCTGCCCCGAGGCACCTATATCGTCAGCTGTGAGGCCGAAGACGGCAGCACCCTCGCACGAATCGTAAGAAGAAACTAACTTTTTCTGGGCTGACGCCTCTGAATTATGGTGCCTTATATACATTTTCTCTGATTAACTACAAAAACGACACAAAAAGAGGGGCGGTTAGCAAAAACCGCCTCTCTTTTTGTGCTTTGCTGACAAAAAAATTGTAACTTTGCAACCATCGATTATCTGGAAAACAAAAGATTATCTGAAAAACAAAAACAACATTTATCAACGAGAAAAAATAAAAAAAGGCTATGAAAAAAATCATTCTGATGGCAGTCATGCTGACGGCATGCTTGGGAATGGGAATCTCCCCAAAGCTGATGGCAGCTGAAAAAGTAGAACGCCCCCGACTGGTGGTGGGCATTGTGGTTGACCAAATGCGGTGGGATTATCTCTACCGCTACTACGACCAGTTTGTGGAGGGTGGTCTGAAACGTCTGCTGAAAGACGGCTACAACTTCGACAACATGCACTACAACTATCTGCCCACGGTGACGGCTGCCGGACATGCCAGCGTTTATACGGGCACCACTCCCGCCATTCACGGCATTGCCGGCAACAACTATCATCTGAACGGACGCCCCACCTACTGTGTTGACGACACCACCGTGGTGGGCGTGGGCACCACCGACAAGGTGGGAAAGAAATCACCGCGCAACATGATGGTCACCAACATGTGCGACCAGCTGCGGCTGGCCACCGACTTCCGCTCGAAGGTCATCGGAGTGGCCCTAAAAGACCGCGCCGCCATTCTGCCTGCAGGCCACTCGGCCAACGCAGCCTACTGGTTTGACAACAGCACGGGCGGATTTATCACCAGCACCTACTACATGCAGGAACTGCCTGCGTGGGTAAAAGCTTTCAACAAGGAGAACAAAACCCAGCCGAAGGAAGATTTCTGGATTCTGCCCAAGGGTCTCACCATGACCACCAAAATGGCCATTGCCGCTCTCGACGGTGAACGGCTGGGCCGACAAAACGACCAGACAGACTTCCTCGCCATCAGCTACTCATCTACCGACGTGATGGGCCACAAGTATGGCACGCGAGGTCCTAAGACCGACGAGATGTATCTGGCCCTGGACAAGGAACTGCGAAACCTGTTTGAGGTGCTCGACAGCCGCATTGGCCGCGACAAATATCTGCTTTTCCTCACAGCCGACCATGCCGGGGGACATAATGCCAAGTTCCTGAACGACAACAAACTGCCCGGCGGACAAGTGGGCTACCACCACAAACTGAAGAAAGAACTCTCTGAAGCCATGAAAGCACGCTTTGGCAGCACCCGAATCATCGACGACGTGATGGGCGAGCAGATTTATCTCGACCTGGATGCCATTGAGCGTGCAGGCCTCAACCTTGACGAGGTAAAAAAGGCGGTCTGCAAAGAAGTACTGAAGTACGAAGGTGTGCAGTACGTAGTGCCCATCGACGAACTCATGACATCGCCCATCCCCTTCCCTATCCGCGACCGTATGCTTATGGGCTACTGTCCGCGCCGCAGCGGTGAGATAGGAATAGTACCGCGTCCTGCTTACTACGATTACAGCTACGACCAGGGCACCAGCCACTCTCACTGGGCTCCTTACGACACCCACGTGCCTTTCATCCTCATGGGATGGCACATCGGCAGCGGCCACACCAACCGTACCGCCAACATCACCGACATTGCCGCCACTATTTGCGCCCTGCTGAAGATTCAGATGCCCAGCGGCTGCATTGGCACTCCGCTGCTTGACAATTAATTACCTTTTTCGCAAGCCTTTGCTTGCATGGAGTTATCAGAAGTTATCGGAAGTTAACGAGCCTGGCTCGTTAACTTCCGATAACTTCTGATAACTCCTAATTCTAATCTTACTTCTCTTTGAACAGTCGTGGCGCAAACCAGTTGAGATATTTGCGCCAGTTGCTCCAAATGTGGCCGCCGTCGGTTTCGCGATATTCGTAGCGATAACCTTTCTGGTCGAGACGCTTGCGATAGTCCACATTGTCCTTATACAAGAAGTCGGTATTGCCAATAGCTATGTAGTAAAGCCGTGGTGCTTTAGCAAACTGACGGGCCAGTTTCTCATCCAAGTTGCTATATATATAGGCAAAGTCGCCAGTGGGGTTGCCGCGGTTGATGGCAGCCGAGAAGAGGCCCACATAGTCGAACATGTCGGGATTGTTGAGCGAGATGTAGAGCGAGTGGAATCCGCCCATCGACAATCCTGCAATGGCGCGGTGGGCTTTGTCGGCGAGGGTGCGGTAGTGGCTGTCGATGTAGCCCACCACATCTGAGGCAAAGGCGGCCTCGATGGCACCGTCCATGGTGCGCGCGTTGCGGAACGAAGGCTTATACATGGAGTTGGCATACTCGCCCGGCACAGCCTGTTGGGCACCATTGCCGTTGGGCATCACCACAATCATCGGCTCGGCCTTGCCCTGCGCAATCAGATTGTCGAGTATCTGCGCGGCGCGACCCAGTTCGCTCCAGGCGTTCTCGTCGCCGCCGGCTCCGTGAAGCAGATAAAACACGGGATAGCGGCGCTGGCTGTTCTTCGGGTCATCGTAGCCTGCTGGCGTATAGACCGTCATGCGGCGCTGCTCCATGTTGAGCTTGGGACTGGGATACCACACCTTGGCCACCGTGCCGTGGGGCACGTCGCGCACAATGTAGTTGGCCGACAGTTCACCGTCGATGAGGAAATAGTTGGTGTAGGTGAAGATGTCGCGCTGCATATAAACGTTGTTCGGGTCGGTCATGCGCAGCCCGTCAACACTGAAGCTGTAGGTGTGCAGCTCGGGGGCTAATACGGGCGAGGTGTAGGTCCAGAGACCGTTGCTGTCTTTGTTGAGCATCACGGTGCCCGTGGTTTCCATTTCGCCCATGGGCGTCTGAATTTTCTGCTTTGGCAGGAAGTCTGCCTCGAGTTTCACCTCCTTGGCCTGTGGGGCAAAGAAGCGGAAGGTCACAGTCTGGTCGGCATTAATTTCAGGTGAGGTGATGTCGCCCGCATTCAGTCCGACGGTTTCCTGAGCTGTGGCGGTCATGGTGGCCGCCAGCAGCAGGGTTGTCAATAGTTTTTTCATGTTATGGGTTGTGTTGGTGATTGTTTTTATTGTTTCAGCAGGTTGAGTTTATGTTGGGGAGCCAGTGCATTGGTGGTCTTCTCGGTGAGCTGACTGATGTTGGCAGTTACCTTTCCGCGAATGTCGCGGCTGCTGGCACCTACGGCAAAGGTGTAAGTACCGGCTTCAACGAGCCACTGACTGCCAGCCTCATCGAAGGAGGCAAGGTCGCGCTTCTGCATTTTCATGGTGAGTGTCTGGCTCTCGCCAGGACGCAGCTCGCGCGTCTTGCCGAAAGCCTTCAGCTCGTGGACAGGTTTTTCGAGCTGCCCTTTGGGAGCGGTGACATAAACCTGCGCCACCTCTTTTCCGCTCACGCTTCCCGTGTTCTTGATGCTCACGCTCACGGTAATCTCGTTGCCACTGACGCGAACTGACGGTTTGCCATACTCAAAGGTGGTGTAGCTCAGGCCGAAGCCGAAGGGATAGGCCACCGCACGGTTGAAGGTGTCGAAGAAACGGTAGCCCACGTAGATGTCCTCCTCGTGGTTGGTGAAATCGTAGTTGGGCACGTCGCGCCCGTTCGACTTCATACTTTCGTAGGTGTAGAGGTCCATTTGCCCGGGGAAATTCTGGGTCGAGGGATGGTCGGCTGCGGCCACGGGCCATGTCATGGTGAGCTTTCCGCTGGGATTCACCTTGCCCGTGAGGATGTCGGCCACCGAGTTGCCGCCCTCCATGCCTGGCTGCCATGCCACCAGAATGGCATCGGGATAGCCGCTCCACGAGGCTGTCTCCACCACCGAGCCACTATTGATCACCACTACCACGGGTTTGCCCTGGGCGTGGAAAGTGTTGCACACGTCGAAAATCATCTGACGCTCGTCCTGCGTGAGGTTGAACTCGCCCTCCAGCTCACGGTCAACGCCCTCGCCGGCCTGACGGCCAATGGTGACGATGGCTGCGTCGGCATTCTTCACTTCGTTGTTGATGCAGACGGGACTGATGCTGATTTCGGGGTACTTCTGCTGTCCGAACATCTCCATCTGATACCAGCGTGCAGGATGACGGTCGGCCTGGAACTTTACGCGGGCAAACTCAATGTATTTTTTGTAGATGTTGGTCAGCGTCTCCGATGAGCCGATGCCCACATTCTTCAGGCCTTCCACCATATCAATCACATAGGGCGGATGAACACAGCCCGAACCCGTGCCGCCAGAGAAGAAGTCGTAGCTGTTCTCACCAAAGAGAGCAACGGTCTTAATCTTTGAGCCGCTGGTGTTCCAGGGCAGTGTGCCGTTGTTCTTCAGGAGCACCATACCCTCGGTAGCCGTCTGGCGCGTGATTTGCGCATGGGCTTTAAAGTCGGGCTTATTGGTGGCGGGATAGTGACGGAAACTGGGTGTCTTGACAATGTACTCGAGCATGCGGCGCACATTGCGGTCAACATCCTTGATGTCGAGCTGTCCGCTTTTCACCCCTTCGATGATTTCGTTCACCTGGGCAGGCTGTCCCGGCTCCAAGAGGTCGTTGCCGGCATGCACCTCGTCGATGGTACGCAGCCCCTTGCGAATGCCTATCCAGTCGGTCATCACCATGCCTTTGTATCCCCAGTCCTCGCGCAGAATGCGGGTGAGCAGGTCGTGGTTGCCCATGGAGTACTGGCCATTGACTTGATTGTAAGAGGCCATGATGGTCCAGGGATCGCTCTCGCGCACGGCTATCTCGAAGCCGCGCAGGTAGATTTCGCGGGCAGCACGCTGGCTAAGCCGCTCGTCCACGCTGGTGCGGTCGGTTTCTTGCGAGTTGACGGCAAAGTGCTTCGCGCTGACACCCGCGCCCTGACTCTGCACACCACGGATGTAAGCGGCGCCAATTTTACCGGTCAACAACGGGTCCTCGCTGTAATACTCAAAATTGCGGCCGCAGAGCGGGTTGCGGTGCAAGTTCATGCCCGGACCAAGAATCACGTCGCAACGGTATTCCATGGTTTCGTTGCCGATGGCCTCGCCCACCTTTACCAGCAGGTCGGTGTTCCATGTAGAAGCCAGGCAGGTGCCAATGGGAAAAGCGGTGGCATAGTAGGTGTTAGGGTCGTCTTTGCGCGTAGGGTCGATGCGCACGCCGGCAGGACCGTCGGTGAGCACCGTGGCAGGAATGCCCAGGCGGGGAATAGCAGCGGTGGTGCCGGCAGCACCGGCCACGAGGGTGGCCTCGCCGCCCACCACGGCGCCGTCGCTGAAGAAGTTATTGGCTCCGCCCACCAAGAGGCGGGCTTTCTCTTCGAGGGTCATGGCATTCAGTACTTCGTCGATGTTGTCGGCGCGCAGTTGGGGCGCGCTGGTTTGTGCCTGCAAGCCTGTCGAGCAGGCGATGGCAGCACAGAGAAGGGCTTGTTTCATTGTTTTCATGTTGTTTTTATGGGGGTTTTTAGGAATTATTGATGCTTGCTGTTGGAGGGGCTGCGGCGGTGCCGCAGCATACGGAGAAGCCATTAATGGGGAACGGGGCTGCAACTGGTATCTAGGCTTGCTGCTGTTGGCTATAGGGATGGCAGCTGATGGCTTTTAGGGCTTATCGGTGCTGTTTTTGGCGTTTTCATCGGCATTTTTGAGCGTGGCTATGTCTATTTTTTTGCTTAGGCGGCTCTTGGTGGAGCGGAGTGCCTGCTCTGAGCAGCAGAAAGAGGCGGCTTTCTCGGCATCGGTTTTTCCGTAGTGCTCCATAATACAGAAAAAAGTTTCTTTTGGCGTGAGCGGCAGCGGCGAATCGTCGATGATACTGGCCAGCGCAGGGTTCACGCGCGAAAGCACCTGTGCCACTTGGCGCTCTTGTTGTTTGCCAAACTGCGAGATGTTGTTGCCCGCAACAATATCGTAGAGCGCATCGATGCCTGCCTTAGTTTCCTCGATGGAATCGGCAAAAATGCGGTCGCCAAGCAGCGCGGCCGATGATGTGGCCGCCGTAGGCAGACGTAAGGCTTGCTGCTGAGCATCGGCCTCGTGGGCAGCAAGAATGGCATGCAGCTTTTCGCCCATTTGCTGGCGTAGCTGCCGCAGCTGTTGCTGGTGCTCGCGCTCGCGGCGGTGCTGCTGGCGGCTGTTCCACCAAACAATGAGCAGCACAAGGTTCATAAGTACGATAACAGCCAGCGAGTACCACCATTTCTGGCGGGCTTTCTCGTGCTCAGAGGATTCGCGCTCGTATTGGTCCTGCACCTTGAGCAACTCCACCTGGTCGTGCGAGCGGTCCATCATGTCGCCCACGCTTTGCATGAGCCGGTAAGCCTCGAGTGCGCGCTGATAGTCATGCTGCTGCAGATAGTATTCGTACTGTATGCGCAGGCGGCTGTAACTCACCTGCGTATTGTTGCTCTCGTTGAACCGGCTGAGCAGTTGTTGCAGTTTGCGAGTGTCGCCTTGCTGCTGGTAGATGTGGCTGAGCAGCGCGAAGGCATTGCCCAGCGACGCGGTGTCGGCAGCCAGCGTCAGGGCACGGACGGCATTTTGCTCGGCCTCGGCAATGCTGTCGTGCAGCAGCTGATGGTAGGCACGGTTTTTCAGCATGGTGGATTGCTGACTGGCGTCGGCATGGCTCACCAGCGCCTCGGCCTGCTGGTTCACCTGAAAAGCGTGTTCGGTTTCGCCCAACTCGTTGAGCACGTGAGCCTTGCCAATGAGCACATCGATGACCATGCTTTCGTCTTTTGTGGCCCAGGAGTGCGGCAGCGCGTAGTCGAAATAGATGAGTGCCAATTGCTGTTCGCCACTGCTGGCATTTAGCCATGCGATATGCTCGTAAATACGGCAGGCCATGCGGTGGTCGGATTGCGGTGTAAGAAGCTGTTCGGCTTCTTTAAACCGCTTCATGGCCGCCGACAGGTCGTGCTGCTCCATGCGGGCAATGCCTTCTTCGAGCAACAATGCCGATTGTTGCTCGTTATCCTTGGCGCGGTCATAGCTGCAGTCAGTGCAACAGAGCGCAATAGCCAAAACGATGAAGGTACTGGACAGTATTTTCACGGTATTTCGGCTGGAGTATCAATTGTTTTGACAAAGGTAGTTATTTTTGGCGAAATAGCATCGGAAAACAAAAACTATTTTTCGCGTACTGCCATAATAACTCACAGCGTTACAAAATTATCTCACGACATTACGAAAATAACTCACGACGATACATCTACATTTTCTAGAAAAATTCATCATAACTCACGACGATATTTTTATAACTCACGGTAATACGAAAATAACTCACGGTAATACAAAAATAACTCACGGCGTTGCACTCAAATTTTCTAGAGAATTTTGGTGCAACGCCGTGAGTTGTTGTCGTAATATGAAGAAATGGTGCCAGAAAGCTCAGCGCCACCGGCCCAAGGGGCGGAAACGGCTAATACTCGTAAAGGCGGACGTGAAGTAATTTCCACTCGCCCACGCCGATTCGCGCATGACGGCCTTGGTGGTCTTGGTCGCCGTTGTCGCGGCGGATGTACTGCAAGGTGCCGTCGTTGCTGACGCTCACCTGATCGACACTAAGAATGCCGAGCCGACGGCCTTTGAACGCAGGACGCTCAGCACTGGGACGGGCAGCATCGCCACCGGCCTGCTCGAATCCGTCCTCGCCGAGCTGTTTCTGCTGCTCCTGCTGTTTCTCGGTGGGAGTCTTGAAATCTACTACGATGCCGTTGCCCGCCACGATGTATTCACGAGGAGACAAGCGCACGATGATGCCGCCGCCTTCGGGCCAGAGAGTGCCATCGGTGGCACGAGCATCCCAGGGCAGCGTGAAGTTGTGGCGGCAGGTGAGAATGGTGTTGCCGTCATGGATGATGCGCTCGCGGTCGTTTTGGTCGAAAAGCAGTCCCCAAACGCCCTCGGCCTCCTGAAAGTTGGCCGCTCCCCGAAGCTTGAGCCTGAACAACTGACGCAGCAGGTTGTAGGCACAGGTGACGGGCTCAGTATCGGAGGCTGGTGCCTGGTCGATGGCAAAGGGCGAGAAACCCAGCGCACGGTGCTCTCCGAAAGCATAAAGCGCACGCACGCCGGCATTGGCGCAGCAACGTGTCTCGGGAATAAAGAGCCGGTTTTTTTGCGGTATGTCGTACTGCTGGCACCACGACTTGAAACCAGCGTCGTAGATGTCGGGAGCCAGGAAATCGATGGTGGGAGCACCCTGGCGCCAGAAATCTATGAGATGAGCCAACGGACCAGCCGAGGGATACTCGCCGGGACGGCGCCCGCGGCTGTTCATGGCGGCATTGACGTAAAGCGGCATGGGATAAATGCGCCGCGCGGCCTGGGCCAAATGTTCCACATACTGGGCGTAGTGCAAGGCCATGAACTTTTCGTCGGCGTAGATGTCGGTGCCAAAACGCTGTGCCCAACGTTCTTTCTCGTAAACGGCATTGGCCAGCGGCGAGTGGTCGCGGGCATCTTCGAGCATGCCAATTTCGTTTTCTATCTGCATCATCACCACCGTGCCCGTGGTGCGGTCGATGTCGGCCAAATGCTCCATCAGACGGGTGAAGGCGCGCAGGTCGGCCTGCAACACATTGTCGGAGAAACAGCTGGCTATTTCGAGCGGCTTGCCGGCACGCGTCATGGCACGCGCGAAACGGCGCGTGTCGGTCTTTAGCCACTCAGGGGCGTAGCACGACATGGAGTTTTTCCATGCGCCAAACCAAAGGAACACCACCTTGA
This sequence comes from uncultured Prevotellaceae bacterium, assembly GCA_900315565.1. Classification (GTDB taxonomy): domain Bacteria; phylum Bacteroidota; class Bacteroidia; order Bacteroidales; family Bacteroidaceae; genus Prevotella. The sequence continues at coordinate 27,478 of OMZS01000011.1, forward strand.
GCCCATTGTCGCGGGCACGCTGAACAACACGGTCAACGAGCGTGAAATCGTACTGTCCCTCCACGGGCTCGATGAATTCCCAATAAGCAGGCACGAGCACGGTGTTCAGGCCCAAAGCTGCCATGCGCGGCATCACTTCGTCGATGTCGGCAACGCTGGTGGCGGCCGAATTGCTCAGCTCGCCGCCGAGAATGGGGAAAGAAGATGGAAATTTGAGTTTTGAGGTTTGCCTTGCATTGACGGCCAGCACGGAAAACAAGCTGGCAGCCATACAAATAAGTAGTGTAGTAAATATTTTTTTCATGATACTGACTGTTTATAAAGAATGAGGGGTTCGAACTGAGTGCAGGAAAGAAATGAGAATCATCAGAAGTGTTCTCATTTCTTTCCCAGAAAGCCGCAAGGCGACTCACCGTTTCACTCTTCATGTTCTACTCTTTTGCACTTTTCTCGGCGAAGCTGCCGTAGTAGTCCAAGCAGACGTTGCGCCACTCACGGGCATTCTCCAGCTGGTGCTGCAAACGGTCGTTCACCTCGCGCCATCGCTGGTCGTCAATCTGCGGACGAAGTTGCTGCCAGATGTAAATCATCCTGTCCACCTCGCCAACACCCTCGTTGTACTTGGCCTGCAGATTCTGCCACAGCGTCTGACCGTTCTTCATGCGGTAAGTCCAGGGCACATGGTGGAACCAAAGGAGCAATTCCTCGGGACAGGTTTCTAAACTATTATACATCTGCGCGTAAGGCTCGCGATATTGCGCCGTGGCACCTGTACCCGTTGTGGTGGTGCGGTCGAATCCCACACCCAGCGAGTCGGCCTGGTCGTAGTGCGCCGGGCACCACACCGTTGGCACATCGGGACGAGTACCGCCAGGGCATGGACCGTAGTGATGGTCGAACTCAAAAATGTGGTGCAGCCCGAGCGGCATCATGTAGTTGACACAAGCCTCGCGGCTGTTCTGCATCAGGGTGACAAGAACATCGAGATTGGTCTGTTTGCCGTTGGCAAACGTCAGGGCAACCCAGTCGCGGGCAATGTCTTCCGACTCTTCGAAAGGATTCCATGCAAGCCGGCCAAAGGCATACCAGTTGGCCTGCGAGAAATGGTGGCCGCACCAGTTGCGGTCCTTGCCGATGTTGGCCACACCGGCAATACCCCGGAGCGATTTTGGATTGACAAACGAGAAGAACTCTTGCCACAGCGGGCCAAGATAAACCAAATGGCGCGACTGTCCGAGATACTCCTGAGTGATTTGCAGCTCCACCATGTTGGGGGTGAGTTTTATCTGGTCGAAAATAGGGCTGTAAGGCTCGCGCGGCTGGAAGTCGAGTGGGCCGTTCTTGGTTTGCAGGATGACATTTGAGCGGAACTGTCCTTCAAGTGGCTTAAACTCGCTGACAGCCTGCATCACGCGGTCTTCGCCCACGTGGTTGGTAGCATAAACAAAGCAACGCCACATGACAATGCCGCCATGAGGCTGCAGGGCATCAGCCAGCATGTTGGCACCCTCGGCATGTGTGCGGTGGTAATCGCCAGGACCAGGCTGGCCTTCGCTGTTGGCCTTCACCAAGAAACCGCCAAAGTCGGGAATGAGCCGATAGATTTCGTCGGCCTTCTTCTTCCACCAGGCAGCCACGCCGCTGTCGAGCGGATCGGCGGTTGAGGTGTCGCCCAGCGCCATGGGCGAGGCGAAATTGATGGAGAGGTAAACGCGGATGCCGTAGGGGCGCAAAATGTCGGCGATGGTCTTGATTTCGTTCAAATAGTCGGCAGTGAGAATCTTGGGCGAAGCATTCACGTTGTTGAGCACCGACCCGTTGATGCCGATGCTGGCATTGGCACGCGCGTATTCTTTAATAAGGTTCTTATCGAGGTGAAACCATTCGAAGATGCTCTCGCCGGCATAACCACGCTCAATGGAGCCATCGAGGTTGTCCCAATGGTTGAGCAGGCGAAGGTTGTAATAGGGTGCATTGCGGGCGGGGACGGAAGACAACTGGCACTGACCGTTCGCAGCACTCAGGTGCTGACGCTCGAGCAGCGAGTAGGCACCATAGAGCAGACCGATGTCGCGCCGGGCACTGATCACGATGCGCTGCTTGCTGTCGGTCTGGAGCTTGAAACCTTCGTCGTCGGGCAGCGAGCGGTCTATTTTTAGGGTGATTTGCTGCCCCGAGGCAAATGTTTTCAGCTCGTTCACGGCAATGTCGATGGTAGGCGAATGACGATTGGCCGACACCTTGGCCTGATTGAGCGTGTCGTAACGAAGCCACAGCTGATGGCCGTCTTCAGCGGCAGCACTCATTGCCAGCATCATGGCAAATAGTGATAATAAAATCTTTTTCATACTACGGAGATTGAAGTTAGAAAATTGGGGGTTAGAAATATTTACTTTTATGTTTTAGGTTTGAAATCCAGGATTTTTAGGTCAGAAATTCAGGGTTACAGTTTAGAATCTGATGGGCAGTTCAGCTTGTTTCGGCATTTCTTTGCACCTCGGCATACTCTGAGGGCGACATGCCAAAGTAGCGTTTGAACACCGTTGAGAAGTGAGCCTGATTGCTGAAGCCTACGCTGTAGGCCACCTGCGTAACGTTCACCTTTTTTTCGCGAATGAGGCGCGCGGCTTGCTCAATACGCAGATTGCGGATGAACTCGGCCGTAGAAACACCGGTAATCTCTTTCATTTTGCGGTGAAGCTGCGCGCGACTGATGCCCACGTCTTCGGTAAGCTGCTCCACATTGTAGTCGGGGTTGCTCAGATTCTCGTTCACGTAGCGCATGATGCGCTCCATGAGGGCATCGTTGTTGCCCTTCACTTCTATATGCTCCACTTTGTCGGCCTGAACAAGTGCGCCCGAGAATTTGCCACGCAGACGGCGCACGTTGTCCATCAGGTTGTCGATGAGCACATGCAGTTCCTCCATGCTGAAGGGTTTGGCCAGATAGGCGTCGGCACCACGTTTGAGTCCTTCCAGACGGTCGGTTACCTCGGTGCGCGAGGTGAGCAGAATCACGGGCACATCGCTCACCTGCGGGTTGGCCTTGATGTTCTTGAGCAGTGTGATGCCGTCCATTTCGGGCATCATCACATCGGATACCACCAAGTCGTAGGTGCCCGTGAGCAAGGCCTTGAGAGCTTCCTTGCCGTTAGGACAGGTCTTGAACCGATACCACGGACTGAGTTCGTTCTTGATGTAGCGGGCCACCTCCTCATCGTCGTCGGCCACCAGAATATGGTAGTTCTTACTGGGCTGCCGCTTGGGTGCCTTCTCTTTCTTTGGCGCAGGCGCAACGGGTTGCGGAGCAGCAACATTTGCCGCCGCACTGGTTTCCTCAGGAGCGGGACTCTTTTCTTTGAACTCCATCTCTGCAGCTTGGGGCGCAGGAGTTTCTACGTTAGCCTGCCGATTTCGGCCAGGAGTTTCCTTCATAATCTCCTCTGGCTTCAAGTGAGCGTTGCCCAATGGCAAACGCACGTCGAGACAAGCCCCCTGACGGCCGTCGTCGCGGTTGTAGGCACTGATGCGTCCGCCGTGCATCTGCGTGATGGCGCGGCTCAGATTGAGTCCGATGCCAGTACCAGGCGCATGAACGTTGCGCGAACTGTCGCCCTGATAGAAACGCTCAAAGAGCCGTTCGGTTTTTTCCTCCTTGAAACCCGAGCCTGTGTCGATGACCTTGATGATGGCCTCTTGCTTGTCGGTACTGAGCAGCACTTTCACCTCGCCTCCGTCGGGCGTAAACTTGAAAGCGTTGGAGAGCAGATTGCTAATCACCTTGTCGAAATTGACGCGGTCAATCCATGCCTTTACTATTTTTTGCTCGGGCTCAAACACAAAGTTGATGTTGCGCTGGGTGGCGGTGTAACGGTAGAGCGAGCACACACCCGCGATGAAATCTACCAAATTGGTTTCCGAGCAGTGCAGCCGCATTTGTTTCTTGTCGAGTTTGCGCTCGTCTAGTATCTGGTTGACCAGCAGCATCAGCCGGCGGGCATTGCGGTCGATGGTGTCCAGCGCCTCTTTGGTTTCGGCACCCGTCAGCGGGGCAGCCAGCGTATCCGACGTGTCGGTATCGGCAGCACCCACGCCTGCCATGCGCTGCAGTTTTTTCAGCGCGCCCATGATGAGTGTGAGCGGCGAGCGTATGTCGTGGGTAGCATTGATGAGGAACCGCATCTTGGCCTCTTCCATTTCTGCTTTTTTGCGCCGCTCATAGGCAGAGAGAAGCATGAACAGTGCGCCGCCAGCCAACAGCAGGTAGAGCAGATAAGCCCATGTGGAAGAATACCACGGCCCATGAACCACCACTGTGAAGGCCCGCGTTCCCTCCGAATAGACTCCGTTACTCATGGCGCGCACTTCCATGTGGTATGTGCCGGGTTTCATCTTGGTAAACGAGAAACTGTTGAGTCCCTCTGAGGCAGAGGTCCATTCGCCCTCGTTGATGCGATATTGGAAGGTGATGTTCTCGGTGTTCTGATAGTTGAGCAGCGAGAACTCCATAACGAAAGCATTCTCGTCGTAAGGTATATCGAAGCGGTCGGAACGTGGATTGATGGCCTTGCCGTTGAGCAGGAATGCAGAGAGGAAGACATCGCCCATCTTGATGTGGTCGCCCTTCACATCGGAAGGCCTGAAGGTGGTCAGACCGTCGTTGGTGGCAACCACTATACGCCCGTCGGGCTCCTGAAGCATAGTTCCGACAATATATTCGTGGGTGGTGAGTCCGTTGCCGCGCAGATGACTGATGAGCCGTTGGCCTTTGTGGTCGTATTGCCAAATGCCCATGCCCGACGACATCCAAATGTCGCCCGACTTGTCGAGAATGATACCGTGAATCGATTTGTTGTTGAGCTCTTCGGTGTGAGGATAGTGCTCCAGCTTCTTGCTTTGCTCGCGATAAATGTAGAGACCGCTACCCGTACCCACGAGCATTTCGCCGTTGGGCATCTGGCAGAGCGACAAACAGGGCACATTGTCGAGCTGCTGCTCCCATCCCATGACGCGGAAGTTGCCGTTGCGGGTGTCCATCACCGACAATCCGTCGATAGTGGCTATCCACAGGCGCCCCTTGCGGTCGATGCAGAGGGCTTTTATCCAGTCGTTCCACAGTCGGCCCAGTTTTCCGTTGGGCTGATTCATCGAACAGGTCTTCACTTCGCCTGTCTGCGTATTGTATATGTAAAGTCCCTTACCAAAACTACAGATGTAGAGTGTGTTTTGGCCGTCGCTGGTCATGCAGTTCAGCCCCCAGCCCTCGAAACGCTGCCGCGCCTGTGCCTCACCCGTAAGGGGGTTGTAACTGTAGAGCGTATTCTCGGAGCAGAGCCAATAGTGGCCTGCAGGGTCGCGATAAATGGTATTGGCACCGCTGGGTGCAGCCGGATGGGCGGCCACACGACCCTCGGCATCGAACTTATAAACACCGTATTTCTGCACCGTACACCACACATCGCCATTATCGCCCAAGGCAATGCTCGACACACTGCTGCCCAAACGATAGTTCTGGCGGGCAAAACTCCAACTGCTGAAGGCCTCTTGAGCCTGACTGATTTGGAAAAGCCCTTTCTTATAGCAAGTCACCCACAAGTTGCCATCTTTGTCTTCCAGCACGTCGTTTACGTTGGCCGAAGCCAGGTCGAACTCGCTGTTGCCCATCGACTCAACGCGTTGCAGTTTTGTGCTTCCCTTGCGAATCACCATCAGACCACTGCCCGACGTGCCCAGATAGATGTCGCCATTGCGCCCCTCGAAAGCCCTGCGCACCGATACACTGTTGTTGAGCGCACTCAGGTCGAATCCTGCGTCAGAAATCTGGCCGCTGGCATAGTCGTAACGCAAAATGCCATACATGCAAACCAACAGAAATCCCTTGGAATTTGGGGCGAGCACACTGATAACAGGACCGCTCGGCAGCTGAAAGTCCTTGGTGTTGACAGCTTTGTACTTTGAGTAATCGCTCCTTGTCAGTACGGGCTGATGAGTCCACCTCCACAGTGACTTCTTTGCATCCAAAAACATGCCGTTGGCGAAATCGTCGATTCCACCGGCGCGGTTGAGTGAGACTTCTTTCGTTATCATGCGATTTCGCTTGTCGAGCATAAAAATGCCATAGCCCGCCGTGCCTATCAGCATGCGATGGGCATCGATGGGCACAAGCGTCTCGATGCGCGGCTTTATTCCGCCAGGAAAAACGCAACGGCGGAAACAGTTGTGCTCGTAATCGTAAGTGGCAAGCCCCTTTGCAAAACCTATCCACAAAAGGCCAGGGCCTTCTGACAAGAAATAGGTGGCCTCGTTGTCGGGCACCGACAGAGAGTCAGAAGGTTCGGTGAAATAAGACGTGAAACGGTAGCCGTCGAAACGGTTCAAACCGTTCTCTGTACCCACCCAGATGTAACCGTAGTTGTCTTGGCAAACACTGGTCACGCGGCTGCTCGACATCTTGTCGGCGCTATAGAGTTTTCCGGTGTCGGCAACCGCTTTTCCCATAGGCAGCCCCACCAGAAGCATGAGCAAAAACAACAATTGTTTCATTTTTTATGGTATTTTCGTGCAAATTTAGTCATTTTTTTCCTAACTAAGGTTTTTATCAGCACAAAAATGCTACAATTTGGCTACGACTATTCCTCTAAAGCACTTTATTCATCTTGCCAAGGCTGTTTACACAACAAATCCCACAGATTTTACAAAATAGAAAACCTGTGGGATTTGCATTTTTATAAGCAATTGGCTCAGTCGAACAATGTGGGCTGACCATCGTTGCCACCGTAAATATTTCGGCCGAAATGCTGATAAGCCAGTTCGGTGGCCATACGGCCACGGGGCGTACGTTTGACGAAGCCTTCCATGATAAGGAACGGCTCATACACCTCCTCCACAGTGCCTGTGTCCTCGCCGATGGCCGTGGCAATGGTGGAGAGACCGACAGGACCGCCATGGAATTTGTCGATGATGGTGAGCAGAATTTTGTTGTCGATTTCATCGAGTCCAAACTGGTCGATGTTAAGAGCAGTAAGGGCGATGCGGGCAATGCGAGTATCAATGCGCCCGTTGCCCTTCACCTGAGCAAAGTCGCGCACTCGGCGCAGCAAAGCGTTGGCTATACGGGGCGTTCCGCGCGAACGGCGCGCTATCTCCACGGCAGCGTCGGCATCGATGGGTACTTGCAGAATGCGGGCCGAACGCTGAATGATGCGTGTGAGCGTCTGCGGATCGTAATACTCCAAGTGCAGATTGATGCCGAAACGGGCACGGAGCGGGGCGGTAAGCAGACCGCTGCGCGTGGTGGCACCCACAAGTGTGAAAGGATTGAGGTCTATCTGGATGCTGCGCGCCGAGGGTCCTTTGTCAATCATGATGTCGATGCGGTAGTCTTCCATGGCCGAGTAGAGGTATTCCTCAACCACAGGCGACAGACGGTGAATCTCGTCGATGAACAGCACGTCGTTGGTCTCGAGCGAAGTGAGGATGCCGGCCAAGTCGCCAGGCTTGTCGAGCACGGGGCCGCTGGTGATTTTAAATCCTACGCCCAGCTCGTTGGCAATGATGTTCGAGAGGGTGGTCTTGCCGAGGCCGGGAGGGCCGTGCAGCAATGTGTGGTCGAGCGGCTCACCTCGGTATTTGGCAGCCTCGACAAACACTTCAAGATTTTCAACCACCTTCTTTTGACCGCTGAAATCACTGAATTTCAACGGGCGAAGGGCATTCTCGAAGTCTTTCTCTGCCGAGGAATAGCTTTCTTGACGGATATCGAAATCTTCCATTAGCGCACGATATTATTGAAGCATATTTACAATTCTCATTTCTTCACATCATCTCTCCCACTCTACTCACTGATTACCTGAAGACCTTTCTGATAGATGTGGTTCTTGTCGTTGGCAATCTGGAAATATTCGCTCATGTCCCACAGGTCGCGGGCAATGAGTGCCTTGAGCTGATTGCGCAGATAAGGAATGGTGCGTTGCAACTCGTCGTCGTCCTTGGGTTTCACCTTTTGCTTCTCGCCTTCGGCTATAATGCTGTCGATGAGCGACTGCGGCACTTCGTATTCCTTTCTGAACTGCTCGTAGTTGGCGTAGCGCGACTTGAGTTTCTTGCGGTTGTTGTCGATGAACCGAAGGTTCTGGTTGATGACAATGCTTTTGGCCGAAAGTTGCCGATGAAACCGCGTATATTGCAATGTGTCGAGCGGCACAAAGAAGTCGGGCATAATGCCTCCTCCGCCATAAACGGTGCGTCCCTTGCGCAGGGTTTTGTATTTCAGAGAGTCGGCAAAGTGGATGCTGTCGGGGTTGGTCAGCTCGCCATGTTTAAGACGGTTGTCAAGGTCCATCTCGTAGTCTTTCAGGTCGCCTTTCTTGTAGGGCTTCTGTATGCAACGCCCGCTGGGCGTGTAGTAATGGGCCACAGTGAGCCGGATCATCGAACCGTCGGGCATTTCGATGGGACGCTGCACCAGCCCTTTGCCAAACGAACGGCGACCCACCACCAAGCCACGGTCTTGATCCTGAATGGCACCAGTGACAATCTCGGCGGCCGAAGCAGTGAACTCGTTGATGAGCACCACCACCTTGCCGCTCTGCAACAGTCCGCGACCGTCGGCATTGAACTCATTGCGCGGCACCTTACGGCCAACGGTATAAACGAGCATGTCGCCCCGCTGCAAAAATTCGTTGGCAATGTCGGCAGCAGCCTGCAAATAGCCGCCACCGTTGTCCTGAAGGTCGAGCAACAGGTCGTTCATGCCTCGCTCTTTGAGCTGCTGAACAGCATCGAGAAACTCCTTGTGGGTGTTGGCACCAAAACTGCCTATGCGTATGTAGCCCAATCCGGGACGTATCATATAGACGGCATCAATGGTTTTCACAGGAATCTTGTCGCGCGTCACCGTGAACGAAAGCAGGTCTTTCACACCGCGGCGCACAATGCCCAGCCGCACCTTGGTGCCCTTGGGACCGCGCAGCCGCTTCATGATTTCCTCCTTCGACATTTTCACACCGGCTATGGCCGTATCGTTCACCTGCACAATGCGGTCGCCAGCCACAATACCCACCTTCTCCGATGGGCCATTGATGACGGGCTGAATCACGATGAGCGTGTCCTCAACCATGTTGAACTGCACACCAATGCCTTCGAAGTTGCCCTGCAACGGCTCGTTCATCGACTTCACCTCCTTGGGTGTGGCATACGACGAGTGCGGGTCCAGCTCCTTGAGCATGCCCCGGATGGCATCTTCCACCAACTTGCCCTCGTCAACAGAGTCAACGTAAAGCGAGTTGATGGCAGCCTCAGCCCACTGCAGCTTGGCCATGGGACTGTTTTGCCCTAAATTAAAACGCAATTGAGCAGAAGCCTGCAGAGACAGCAGCAGACAACATGCCAAGAATATTTTTTTCATTTTCAGATACTTTCTTCTTGTAATACTATCAATAAATCTCTTCCTCCTCTGGCCGGTCTTCTTCCACCACCAGGTTGTCGATGATGAAGTTCTGGCGCTCCATGGTGTTCTTTCCCATGTAGTAGGCCAAGAGTTTCTGCACCTGGTCGTTCTTGTGGAGCGTTACCTGCTCCAATCGGATGTCGGGGCCGATGAAACCGGCAAATTCTTCGGGTGAAATCTCGCCAAGGCCCTTGAATCGGGTGATTTCAGGGTCGGGACCAAGGTCGCTGATGGCCTTCAGACGCTCGTCGTCGCTATAACAATAGCGGGTAATGAAGTCCGACTTTTTTTGTTGGCTGCCGTTGTCTGCCAGCTTCTTGTCCTCGGCGGCAAGCACTTTCTTGTTTCTTATTTTTGTGCGGCGGTTGCGTACGCGGAACAGCGGTGTCTGCAACACATACACATGACCTTTCTTCACCAGTTCGGGGAAGAACTGCAGGAAGAACGTGATGGTGAGCAGTCTGATGTGCATGCCATCGACATCGGCATCAGTAGCCACAATTACCTTGTTGTAGCGCAGCGAGTCGAGGCCGTCCTCTATGTCGAGCGCCGACATGAGCAGGAAAAACTCCTCGTTCTTATACACCTCCTGTTTGTTCAGACCGAAGGCATTGAGCGGCTTTCCGCGCAACGAGAACACGGCCTGCGTGTTCACGTCGCGGCTCTTGGTGATGCTTCCGCTGGCCGAATCGCCCTCGGTGATGAAGATGCAACTCTCTTCCTTGCGGTCGTTCTTGGTGTCGCTGAAGTGAATGCGGCAGTCGCGCAGCTTGCGGTTGTGCAGATTGGCTTTCTTGGCTTTCTCGCGCGCCTGCTTGGCAACGCCCGCCATGGCTTTGCGCTCGCGCTCGCTCTCCTTCACCTTTTGGTCGATGGCCTCGGCCACCTCGGTATGAATGTGCAAATAGTTGTCCACCTGCTGCTTGACGAAGTCGCCCACATACTTGTTGATGCTGTCGCCTCCTGGAGCCATGAGCGTAGAGCCGAGTTTAATCTTGGTCTGGCTCTCAAATACAGGCTCCTCTACGTTGATGGCGATGGCAGCTACAAGTCCGTTGCGAATATCACCCGACTCGTATTTGCCGAAAAACTCTTTGATGGTACGCGCAATATGCTCCTTGAACGCACTCTGGTGGGTACCGCCCTGCGTGGTGTGCTGTCCGTTGACAAACGAATGATATTCCTCACCATACTGGTCGGTGTGGGTGAAGGCTATCTCAATGTCCTCGCCGCGCATGTGTACGATGGGGTAAAGTCCATCGTTGGTCATCGTGTCGGTCAGCAGGTCGCACAAGCCGTTGCGGCTCACAATGCGGCGGCCATTGTACATGATGGTGAGACCCTGGTTCAGATAAGTGTAGTTGCGGAGCATGGTTTCCACGAATTCGTCGTGAAAAGAGTAATTCTTGAACAGTTTCTCGTCGTTATCAGGTTCAAAGAAGATGTAGGTGCCGTGCTCTTCGGTACTCTTTTCGGTGACATCCTCCTTCAGGATGCCGCGCTCGAAAACAGCACGGCGAACCATGCCGTCGCGATAACTGCGCACCTCGAAACGGCGGCTCAAGGCATTCACGGCCTTCACACCCACACCATTCAATCCCACCGACTTTTTGAAAGCCTTTGAGTCGTACTTTCCGCCGGTGTTCAGCACGCTCACAGCCTCGATGAGCTTACCTTGTGGAATGCCTCGGCCATAGTCGCGCACACTGACGCGCAGGTTGTCCTCCACATCCACCTCAATGCGCTTGCCGGCGTTCATCTTGAACTCGTCAATGGAGTTGTCCATCACTTCTTTCAGCAGCACATAGATGCCGTCTTCGGGCAGATTGCCGTCGCCCAGTCGGCCAATATACATGCCGGGGCGCAAGCGGATATGCTCAATACCCGTTAGTGTCTGAATATTATCATCTGTATATTCAGTGGGTGTTGGGTGTTGGGTGTTTTCTAATTCGTCAGCCATGAATTATCTGTTTTCGATATTACTTTTTTTCGATTATCTTCTTGTAGCAGCGGCGGCGCTTGTGGTTGATGGTTTCGAAGTAGCTCCACTGGCCTTGCACGTTTTCGTTGCTCTCCATTTCCACCTGGCTCTCGCCCCACTCTATGCCGTACTTGTTGTACCAGGGGATGAGGTCGTAGAACATCAGCGCGTTGGCGCCCTTCTTGCGGTACTCGGGCAGCACGCCAATCATCATCAAATCTACGATGTTTGTTTTGTGCATCTTTAGCGAGCGCAACACATGCCACCAGCCGAAAGGCCAGAGCCGTCCCTTACGGCACTTCTGCATGGCGCGCGAGAGTGACGGTATGGTGATGCCCACGCCTATCATTTTGTGCTCGTCGGTGCTCCAGTCCTCGATAATGGGAATCAGGTTGAGGTCGGCCAGCGGCAGATACATCTTCACGTATTGGTCCACCTGCTTGTCGGTGAGTTCAGAGAAGCCATAGAGGTCCTTGAACGTGTCGTTGATCAGATGGAACACCTCGTGGCCCTTGCCGCTGTTGATTTCCTCGCGCGTCATTTTGCGCACGTGCAGATTGTAGCGTTTCTGTATCATCTCGGCAATTTTCACCATTTTATCGGGAATTTTGTCGGGTACGATAATCTTGAACTCCACATAGTCGTTGTCTTTTTCCCAACCGCCCAGCTGCTCCATGTGCTGCGGATAGTAAGGGAAATTATAAATGGTGGCCATGGTGCCCAGCTGGTCAAAACCGTCGGTGAGCATGCCCTCAGGGTCGAAATCGGTGAATCCCAGCGGGCCAATCACCTCCTCCATGCCTTTTGCGCGCCCGTAGTCCTCAACGGCCTTGAGCAATGCACCCGAAACCTCCATGTCGTCGATGAAGTCAATCCATCCGAAACGCACGCTCTTCCGTCCCCAGCGCTCATTGGCCTTGTAGTTAATGATGGCGGCTACGCGCCCCACAAGTTTCCCGTCGCGCCAAGCCATATAATACTCTGCCTCGCAAAACTCAAAGGCAGCGTTGCGCTCTTTGCTCAGCGTTGTCAGTTCGTCGCTGAATAATGTCGGGGCATCGTAAGCATTGCCCTTATACAAGTCGTAATGGAAGTCGATGAAGGTGGTCAGGTCTTTCTTGCTGGCGACCTTCGTTATCTTTACTGCTGACATATTATTTAGTTATTTTTCTTGTATTTCAATCCTATTCTGCTTCAAAAATGCAAAAATACGGCTTTTTGGCGACATACCCAAATTTAAAGATTTAAAAAAAACAACATAACCAAGATTGGCCGTTTATTCTTTCTTCATTTTCACATTTTTCACTACCTTTGCAACAAAAACAAGAAGACTGATTATGAAAATTTGCATTTTTTGTTCTGCTAACGAGCAGATAGATCCCGACTTTTTCCGTATAACTGAAGAACTGGGGCGGTGGGTGGCAAAAAACGGCCATTCCATCGTGTTTGGAGGGGTTAACATGGGACTAATGGAGTGCGTGGCACGGGCCGCCCATGAGGCTGGCGGCCAGACCATCGGCGTGATTCCAAGCATCATTGAGAAGAACGGGCGCAAGTCAGACTATGTGGATGTGGAGATTTTCTGCGACAACCTCTCCGACCGCAAAGACCTGATGCTGGCACACAGCGACGTGGCGGTAGCATTGCCCGGCGGCGTGGGAACACTCGACGAAGTGTTCTCTCAGTTGGCCTCAGCCAGCATCGGCTACCACCAAAAACCAGTCATCCTCTACAATATGAAAGGTTTCTGGAATCCGCTGCTTAGCATGCTCGACACCATGAACAGCCAGGGCGTCATACGCTCCACCTTACGCCACCACCTGCTGGTGGCTAACTCATTGGAGGAACTGGAAGAAGAGTTAAGAGTTAGGAGTTTGGAGTTTGGAGTTAGGAGATAGGAGTTAGGAGATAGGAGTTAGGAATTAGGAAGAAGATGCTTTCGTTGCCCATGTTGAACAGCAGGTCGAGAATGCTCAGATTGGGCAAGAAACCATGCTTCTGCTGAAACACCTGATAATAGGGTTTGGACGAAAACTCGGCATCGGGCAACGGATGCTTAGGACGAATGGTCTCACGGAAATCGGCAACAGCCCCTTCCAAGCCACCCTCATTTGGGATGGTTTGGAAGGGGTCGTTGATGTCGAGCAGTTCGCACATCTTGAGAGTGATTTCCATGTTGAAATCGTAAAGATACTCCCATCTGCGCTCAAAAAACGGGCGAATATCATCAGCGTAATATTCAAAGAAAGGCGACTCGCCGTAGGCACTCGCAAGCGCGTTCCAGTGCAAATGACGCCAGTTGCCGTGGTCGCTGATGCGGATAGAACGAATTAGAGGAGAGGAGACAGGGGAGAGGTGGGAGCGGAGAGTAGAGAGGGGAGAGTGCTGTGCAGACGGCTGGTCGTGAACAACGGGAACGGTGAGCGACTGCACGCCATTGGTGGTAGCTATTTGGCAGCGGTTACGGTAGGTTTGCTTGACAAAACACTCATTGGGGTCGATCACAGCCTGATCGTAGCGTACCAGTTTCTGATACCACTGCACGGGGCCAAAATAGGTGGTGGAGAGAAGTGCTGTAGTCACGGTTTAGTAAAGTTTATAGGCTTTCCCCGTCATGGCATGTTGACCAACCAGCGTGGTTCCGCTAGAAGTGTTAACCAGATAGTAGCGGCAATAAACACAGTCGGTGCCACGGCAGATGCAGCGGGTGGGAATTAAGTATTTTTCGCCCTTCAGCATAATGGTGTCGCCTGGCAAAGCCTCCACGAACCCAGTGTACGAAGCGTCCTTTTGGGCAAACACCACGCGGTCGCCTTTCTCAAACGAGCTGCGGTCGAGTCGGTTCACTACCACCCGGTCGCCCGTCACAGGGTCGGCATAAATGGTGAAACAGTAGCGGCGCACAAGCAACATCACCCCCACCAACAGCACACAAGTAGCGACAAGCAAAAGTGCCTGCCGTGCTATCCAGCGTCGTTGTGTGTTTGATGTGCTCATGATACAGAGTTAGGAGTGAGGAGTGAGGAGTTAGAAGTTAGAAGTGAGGAGTTAGGAGTTAAGAGTTGAGAGTTAAGAGCTTTCAAGAAGATGCCGATAACTCATAACTCTTAACTCCTAACTTCTAACTCCTAACTCATTTAATGTTATCTACCCAACGGAACAACCGGCTCCAGCGAATGCCACCAAAACCACCGCGGTCGGGATCGCTGCTCCACCAGATGAAGATGGGCTTGCCCACGATGTGGTCCTCGGGCACGAATCCCCAGTAGCGCGAGTCGGCCGAGTTGTGGCGGTTGTCGCCCATCATCCAGTAGTAGTCCATCTTGAACGTGTATTCCTTGGCCAGCTGGCCGTTGATGTATATCTGGCCGTTGCTCACTTTCAGGTCGTTGCCCTCATACACGCGGATGGGGCGCTCGTAGATGGCGATATTGTCCATCGAGAGTTTCACACTCTCACCCTTCTTGGGAATCCAAATGGGACCGTAATTGTCGCGTGTCCATCCCGTGACGGCATTGCGCGGATACACTTCCTGCATGCGGGCCTCGGTGTTCAGTTCGATGCTCTCCACCAGGTCTTTGCGCGAGGCGAGCGTAGCCACGGCACGCTTGGTGAGCGGCATGAATCCATTCTGATTCAGGCTCATCAGGTCTTCCATCGAGATGCCCAAGTCTTTCATCACGTCGTCGGGCAGGTTCTGGCGCAGCTTCACCTTGTAGGTGTATTGCACATTTTCGGGTTCCTTGTTGGGCTTGCCGTCGAGATAAATAATGCGGTCTTTGATTTGCAGCGTCTGGCCGGGCAGACCCACACAACGCTTCACATAGTTCTCGCGGCGGTCGGTAGGACGCGAGTCTATCTCGCCAAACTCCATGGCATTGCTGGCCACATAGCGACGGCCCATGGCATAGACCTCCTTAAACAAGTCGTAAATCTGAATCTGGTTGAGCACCGAGAAGTCGGGCTGACCAACGTTCTGTCCGTAGATGCCCTCGCCGGCGTCATACACCATGTGGTAGTATTCGGTCTGAAATTGCGGTTTGGTGCAGATGGTGTCGCCGGCAGGATAGTTGAACACCACGATGTCGTTCAGCTCCACCTTGCCCAGTCCCTTCACACGGCGATAGTCCCAGTGGGGCCAGCTGATGTAGCTCTTGCAGTCGAACACGGGCAGCGTGTGTTGCGTCAACGGCATGGTGAGCGGTGTCTCAGGAATGCGGGGGCCGTAGCTCACCTTACTGACAAACAGGTAGTCGCCCGTGAGCAGCGACTTCTCCAGCGAGCTCGACGGAATAACGTAGTTCTGGAAAAAGAACAGATTGATGAAATAGACAGCCACCAGCGCAAATACCAGCGCATCGACCCACGACATGATGAACCTCACGGGGCCTTCGCTCTCTTTCCACCACTGCCACTTGATTTTTTTAGTGATATAAACATCGAAGATGAACGGCACCACCAACAGCCCCCACCACGATTTCACCCAATAGAGAAATAGCAGATAGAGCACGAGCACCACGATGAACTTGGCCCATTGCACCTTCGGATTCAGTTTTTGTTTTTCTTTGTCAATCATTGTTTTCTGTTTAATTCTGGTTCTACATGCGTTGGACTTTCGACGCTACTCATACTACAGCAAGTTGCATCGCACATGCAGAATTAACCTCTTTTAGTGCGTATGTTAAAACTTGAACATGTCTGAAATGGTCAGAAGCCCCTGGTGCCCGCAGGTATATTCGGCGGCCAGCACAGCTCCCAGCGCAAAGCCCCGGCGCGAGTGGGCATCGTGGCTGATGGTAATCAGGTCGGCATCCGAGTCGTAGCGAATGGTGTGAATGCCTGGCACTTCGCCACGGCGTATGTGGTCAACGCGCAGCACAGAGGGGTCGGTGGTGTCCTCGGCCCATGCCTGCTTGCGGTCGATGCGCTCCACAATTTCATCGGCCAGCGTGATGGCCGTGCCGCTGGGGTGGTCGAGCTTGTGAACGTGGTGGGTTTCCTCCATTTCCACATCGTACTGCGGAAACTGGTTCATAATCTGCGCCAAATAACGGTTGACAGCCGAGAAAATGGCCACACCTATCGAGAAATTCGAGGCCCAGAACAGCGTCTTGCCGCCTTCCGTACAAGCCTGGCGCACCTCGTCGCCGTGCTCCTTCATCCAGCCCGTAGAACCGCTCACCACCTTTACGCCTTTTGCCCATGCTTTCAGGTAGTTGCCATAGGCTGCCTGCGGCGCGGTGAACTCAATGGCCACATCGGCACTGGCAAACTCAGGGCTGTCGAAGTCCTGCTGGTTGTCGATATCAATAATACTCACAATCTGGTGGCCACGGTCGCGGGCTATCTGCTCTATCATCTTGCCCATCTTGCCGTAGCCAATCAATGCTATCTTCATCATGTACTCTGAATTTAATAAATATCTCTGCAAAGATACTGCAATCCAATGAAATAGCGAAGGAAAAAACATAAAATAACACCCTGCAAAGGTTTTTTGTGTTAAAAAAACAAACTTCCGCCCCCCTACTTCATAATAAATAATAATGATTTCGCGAAAAACAACTCTTTACAACTAATTTTGCGAAAAACAATCAACAACAAACTCATGAAAATCAGAAATTTCATCTTTGGCTTTGCTTTTCTGGCAGCCATGCAAACAGGATGCGCAGCCGAAGAAGGCATCCGTGTAAAGGGTAACGTAAGCAACACGGGCGATACCCTGCTCGCCTTTACTGCCGACAAACAAAACAACCCGCTAACCGTACTTGTAAAAGACGGTAAGTTCGAGTTCGACATCAAACTCCAAAAGGTTGACTTCATCTATTGCGTCAGCCCCACCGTCATGCGCGGACATGAGGGAACAAGAATCGCCTTCGTGGGCATTCCGGGCGAAAACGCCACCCTCACCGGCGATGCCAATGCCTTCGAAATCAGTGGCTCGGACTTCTATCAGGACTACAACGTGCTGAACAAAGCCATGAAAGCCGTGGAAAACAAGCAGCAAGCACTCGTGAAACGCTGCACCGACATGATAAAAAGCGGCGTTCCCGAAGACTCCATTGCGCGAATCTTCCAAAAAGAGAACCAGCCCATCATTCAGGAGATGGAAACCACCGTCGGCAACTTCATCCGCACCCACAGCAATTCGGAGGCAGCAGCCGTGGCCGTCACCTTCATGCCCCCGCAAAAGATGCGCGAGACTGTGGCCCTGCTCAGCGACAAAGTGAAAAATGGCCGCATAAAACCCTTCTACCAGCAGGTCATCGACAGCTACGAGGCGCAGCAAAAGCTAGAAAGCAATGCCGGACAGCTGCAAGCCGAAGGCCGCGAGGCACCCGACTTCACCCTCACCGACATCAACGGCCGTCCCTTGGCGCTCAGCTCACTGCGCGGCAAGTATGTAGTGCTCGATTTCTGGGGTTCGTGGTGCGGATGGTGCATCAAGGGATTTCCCGAAATGAAAGAGTACTACAACAAGTACCGCGGTAAATTCGAAATCCTTGGCATCGACTGCAACGATCCCGAACAGAAATGGCGCGACGCCGTGAAGCAACACAATCTGCCCTGGCTCCACGTCTATAACCCGCGCCAGTCGAAGGTGCTTGCCGACTACGGCATACAGGGATTCCCCACCAAAATCATCATCGGCCCCGACGGCAAAATCGTCAAGACCATCGTGGGCGAGGACCCGCAGTTCTACACCCTACTCGACCAGCTCTTTGGCGGCCAGTAAATTTTCGCTCCGCGCCTTTCAAAAACAAATAAAAACAAAAGCAAACAAGGAAAACAGGTTTTTATTAGTAATACCTCGGTTTTTATTAGTTTTTCTTGGTTTTTCTTGGTTTTTCTTGGTTTTTGAAAGGCGCGGAGCGTAAAAAAAATAATATAGGCTAGAAAAACTCATCATAACTCACGACGTTGCGCGCAAATTCTCTAGATAATCTCATCATAACTCACGACGTTATTTTTATAAACCACGGTAATACGAAATTATCTCCCGACGTTGCGTTCACTTTTTCTAGAAAATTTGAATATAATTCTCGACGTTACGTTCAGATTATCTAGCTTGAATCATTTATTATACCTCAAGACGGAAGCAGCTCCCCTCAAGGGGAAAGGTTACGGGTAGGCGCGTCAGCGGGAATGGCGGCCACCCCTCCCCTACAGGGGCGGGGAGTGGCTGGCGCATCGGAAGGCATAAAGAGTGCCTTGAAAAAAGAAGTAAAAAAAAGGCGTATAGGTCGAAAAACAGGCTTGAATAGTAAAACAGAGAAAAACAAGAAAAAACGGAATAAAGCAAAACTGTTTTCCCGTTTTTTCTTGTTTTTCTCTGTTTTATTCAATCAATCGGCAGTTAGCTAATGCTCCTATTGTTGAATTTCTAAAACAAATGCCTCTTTGGCAAAGACATCATTTCACCACCATCTTCTTGCCACCGATGATATACACGCCGCGCGGAAGCGTGGCCGTGGTGGTCACCATGCGACCGTCGATGGTAAAGATGGGTGCATTCTTGCGCATTTCATCGGTGTTTCGGCGCATTTCCTTGATGCCGTCCTCCGTTGCTTGGCCGGTCTGGATGTAGAGGGCTACGGGCTCCTGACTGCCCTGCTTGTAACAGCGGAAGCGCATCTGGTTGTCAGCCTTGTTGAAGCGGATGGCATACGAGGTGTTTTTGTTGACAATATTGGCATCGCCACCGCTGATAGTGATGGTCCACTGGGCCGAGTTGTCGCTGCCCGACGAGGAGGTGTCGATGCTGTTCTTCGCAGAGTCGTGCGACAGATAGGTGTTACTGCCGGCGCAGATGGTCCAGTTGCCATTGCTGAGCTGCGTGAGCACAAGCGGCAAGGTGCCGTTTTCGATGGTTTCATCGATGATATCCACGCGCTCGCCGTTGTTGGCCTGGTCGGCTGCAATGCTCATGGCATAGCCTTTATTGCTCTCCTCCTCATACACCAACAAATAAGTGGCACCGCTCACCAGCTCGTCGATGCTGTTCACACGCATGTAGCTGCCGTCGCCCACCGGTGGCGTGTCCGTTCCGCCCTGGCTGACGGTGAACCGCTGCTGGGCCACGCCACTCTGTCCTTCGCTGGTGACGGCGATGGCCTTGACGGTGGTTGTCTCGGTGAGGGTGAAGGGGCCGCTGTACAGCTCGCTGTCGGTGGTCGGGGTGCTGCCGTCGGTGGTGTAGTAGATGGTGGCATCGTCATTGGTGTTGATGCTGACGGTCACGGTGCCGTCTTCGTTGGTCTGGCTGTCGAAGGTGGGTCGGGCCACGAAGGCTACGTCGCTGTCGTAGTTGTCGTAGCTGAAGGGCACATCAGTCTTGTCGCCCCAGATGTAGTCCTCGAGTCCGGGATAGTCAACGAAGGGGTTGCGGTTTTTCTGTTTTGTCTCACTATAGACGGCATTGTTGCGAGCTATCTCCACTTCGTCCACGGGGTCTTGTTTGGACCAGCGCATGAGCATGGTGAGATACCATGAGTCAAAACCAGGATAGGTTTTACCATCGAACACGTTCCCCCATTTGGTAGCCAAGTCCTGGTAGGCGGTAACCATGTAGAAGTAGATGCGGGCGATGTCGCCCTTGATTTCATCGTTCGGCTCGAAGACATCGCCCGTGTAGCCGGGCGTCTTGCACGTGCCGCGCTTGCAGTAGCCGCCATTGGAAACATAGTTGGTCGTTTCCACCTCTGCCAGCGGGATGTTGCCACGCATGTTGTTCACATAGCCGTCGGTGGGCACCACATGCATGATGTCGCTCTTGGGTACTCCCGAGCCAAACCAGCTCTGCGGCACCAGGTGCTCGCGGTTGTAGCAGTCACCCTCTTTGCTGTAACTGCCCGCCTTGTCGGTCACGTGCTGATACTTTGTGGTATTCGAATACCAGTCGCGCACATGTCCATCTGGGCGTGTGTCTGTCTTCTTATATGCTTCGTACAGTCCATCGTAGCCGATGGGTGCCGGCGACGACAGCTTGATGATTTGATACATGGCCGTCTTGAGTGCCTGGCCGCTCTTGCCGTCGGCGGGAGCGTAGTAGTCTCCGCTGCCGTTGGGCGCAGCCTTATGTGGTTTGGCATTCTGATAAACAAACGCCTGATTCGTGGGGGTGTACCCCGTCTTTGAGCCGCGGATGTCCTGGGCGCAAACAATCACGCCTAAGAGTCCGAACAGCAATGTAGTGAATAGATATTGTTTCTTCATAATTAGTATTATTTGGTTGTTCTCTGCAATGGTTTCAGTGAAGCACCAGCCACAAGACGGCGAAACGGGCATTCATGTTGCAAAAATAATCAGAAAATCAATAACATCAAAGTAAAAAAACCGAAATATTACGATGAAAACGAAAATTAGTGAGTATTCAATAAAAACACACAGAGGAACAAAGGGAAAGAAACCCTCTGTTCCTCTGTTTACTCTGTGTGAGAAAGAATAACTATCCTCTGTTTGAGAGAAAAGATATTCTACTTCACAACCACCTTGCGGCCATTGACGATGTAGATGCCGCGCTGCGGCGTGTTGACGCGCTGACCGTTGAGGTTGTAGATCTCTGTGCTCGGAGCATTGAACTCCGCACTTTGAACATTGTCAATGCCGTCAGTAATGTCTGCCTCGTTGAACAAGAAGAAGCTCTTGGCACCAGCATTGCCGCCAGTGGTGCTTTCGCCTGTAGGTACGGCAAGGTAAGCCTTGTGGGCACCGTTGTTAATCTTCGTGCCGTTCTCAGAGTTCTTGCCCCAGTAGAAGCCAACGGAGTTAGGATCACTCTGGGCATTCGACAGCATGTAGTACTTGTAGCCCGCCTCGCTGATGGTGGTTGGCTCGTCGGTGCCGCGCAGCAGGTTGTCGCCGTCCACGAAGCCGCCCTCGTCGCTCACCTCGAAGTCGTAGCTGCCCTCAGCGGCCTTGAGCACAACGCCCGTGCCCTGTGGAATCACATCGCCAGCCTCATAAACCGAGCTCACCGTCAGCTTGCCGCCAGCCACCTTGTAGGTATAGGCCTCGACGCCTTCGGGCACCACAAGGTTCTTGTCGCTGTAGTACGTGGTGGCATAGCCCACGCTGCTAACAGGAATAGTGATGACTTCGGGCACGTTGGCATCAACGAGCATAATGTCATCGATGTAGATACGCTTGGTAGATGCGAACGACAGGGTGACCTGGCCTGTTGCCTCTGTCAGGTTGATGGTGTATTTTGCCCATTCGGTAGGCAAGTTGGAGAACTCCGTTGCATCTTTCGTAGTGGCGCCGGTGATGGTAACAGTCAGCGTACCCGCATCACTGCCGTATTTCTTCAGCATGAAGGTCAGACAGCCATTGCCGGTGAGCGCGATGTAGCCAGTGGTCATCGTGCCGATGGCATTGTTTGAGCCGAACTTACCGCAGCCGTTGGTGTTGCTGCTTGTGCCATCCTCTCCGCAGCCATTAGCACCAGGAAACACCTTACTAATGGAGCTCCACTCGTTGTAATCAAGATAAGTGCTCGTGGGTGACAGTTCATTGCTGCCGCCCTCATTACCGCTTGTCCATCGGCTGAAGCTCTCGTACAACAATGCCTCGCCTACAGGACTGGAAGCATTCTCAACCGTCAGTTCATACGAAGCCGAAGCATCGTTGTAGCTGTCGCTACCGGTAATGGCGGCGATGATGGTGGTGGTTCCTTCTCCAGCCAGAGTTACCTCGCCTGTAGAGGCATCGACAGTGGCTACGCTCTCATCGCTGCTCGAATAAACCACCTCACTGGCAGCCTCTATTGGGTCAACCGATAATGTAGGAGCTGTGAATGTCTCGCCCAGCGTAGCCTCAACAGCTGTTTCGCTGAACTCCAGCGTGACATCTTGTTTCTCTGGCATTTCGCCTTTCAGGGTAACAGTAATGGTGTTGATGCGTGCCGTTCCTGTAGCGGTGAAGGTGACAGATTTGCTTTCTCCAGTCCACGTTCCGCTGGAAACGCCAATGAAATTCAGAGAGTTGTTGGGTGAAGTAAACTCAATCTTCACAATGGGTGTTTCGGATGCAAAGGTCAGTGAGCCACCATTGTTATAAACTCGCAAGTCGATAATACCATTCGAATTATATACTCTGGTAGGGGTAGTTTTTCCGTTGGTAGCGGTCATCGTTACGCCTCCGCTGACAAGTGCCATTTGGCTAATATCCACACCATTGCCTACATCTGGCTTCGTGATGCCGAGTGCGGCAAGACCTTCATCGGTATTGAAGATGAACGTGCCCTCAGCAGTAGGTGTGTCGCCCGAGCCTAGAGTATAAGTAGCGGCAGCCACGTTGCTGCTGTTGCCCTTGCCGTCGTAGGCAATAGCCTTGATGGTGGTGGTTTCGGTCAGCGTGATGGCATCGGTGTATTCGGTGCCATTGGTGGCCGAAGGTGTGCTGCCGTCGGTGGTGTAATAGATGGTGGCTCCAGCGGTTTGGCATGCAAGGGTCACGGAGAGCGTCTCGGTGAACGACGTGCCGTCGGTGGGGGTGAATGTGGGAGAATAGACAAAGGTGGACGTGCCGTTATAGTTATCGTAGCTGAACGTCTCGTTCACTTTGTCACCCCAAATGTAGTCCTCCAGTCCGGGATAATCTACAAACGGGTTGCGGTTTTTCTGTTTGGTTTCAGTATAGATAGCATTGTTGCGGGCAATCTCCACAGCATCTACGGGGTCGTTCTTCGACCAACGCATGAGCATGGTGAGGTACCAATCTGCAAAAGGCTGGTAAGTAGTTCCTGTAAAAATCCCGCCTCCCCATTTGGTAATTTTATCCTGATAACTGGTAGCCATATAGAAGTATATTCGCGCAATGTCGCCCTTTACCTCGTCGTTGGGCTCAAACACCGTGCCACTGCCGCCAGCAGTTTTGCAAGTACCCAGCTTGCCATAGCCGTTGTTTGTGGTATAGGTGGCTGTTCCTACCTCGGCTAAGACGTAGTTGCTTCGCCGGCCGTTCACATAGCCGTCGGTGGGCACCACATGCATAATGTCGCTCTTCATGGGCGCAGCCTCGTTAAACCAACTCTGCGGCACTAGGTGTTCGCGGTTGTAGCTGTCGCCTTCTTTCTGATAAGAGGCACCTTCCTTAGGTCCACCTATCACATAGCTTGTGGTGTTTGAATACCAGTCGCGCAGATAACCGTCGCTACGTTCGTCGGTATATGCGTAGGCAGCCCACAGCCCAGTATAAGAGATGGGAGCCGTTGAAGGCAACTTAATGATATTAAACATCGCCGTCTTCAGCGCAGGACCTTTCAAACCGTCTGCATTCCGATAGTACGTGTTACTGTTGTTGGGGCCTTGGGCAAAGGCCTCAACAACAGTCAGACACAGTAGCATTGCTGCAAAAATACTCCTTTTCATCGTCGTTTTTCTTGTTTTTCTTTTCAAAACGAATTGGAATAATTAAAATAATTCTGAACACAAATACATGGTTCGAATGATTCACATTATTCCCATTCGTTTCTTGATTTTGTCATTACTTCACTACAACCTTGCGGCCATTCATGATGTAGATGCCGGGCTGCAACTTACCGCCGACAATCTTTCGTCCGCTCAGGTCGTAGATTTCTGCACTTTGAGCATTGTACCTTGAACTTTGAACATTATTAATGTCCGTTGTTGCGGTTTCTGCTTCGCTGAACAGGAAGAAGCTCTTACCATGGGCAGCTGTATCGGGAACGGGCAGATAGGCCTTGTGAGCTTTGCTCCTGAAGGCTGCGCCACCATTCTTGCCATAGTAGAAGCCCACAGAGCCAGGAGTACTGTTTTTGTTGAGCGACAGCATGTAGAACTTATAACCCTCCGTTGCACCGTCGGGACCAACGGTCTCAGCGTCCTTGTCGAAGCCCATCAGCAGATTGTCATCATCGACATCACCTTCGGTTGTGGTGACGGTGAAGGCATAGTCATGACCCGTCTCGCCCTCTTCCAGTGCCACCAAGTCCTTCAGAATCACGGCTGTTCCCTGCGGAATCACCTCGTCAGCCTCGTAAACCCAACTCTCCTCCAGCTTACCGTCAGTAATGGTATAGGTGTAAGCACCCACGCCTTCGGGCACCACCAGGTTCTTGTCGCTGTAGTACAGCGTAGCATAACCCGTAGAGCCGATGGAAACGGTGATAGGCTCCACCTTCTTTTGGCGGTAAATCTGCGGCAGATAACCCGTTGTTGAACTAGAAGCATAGCAAGAGAACAGAGGTAAGCCATTATTAGTGTTGGGGTTATAGCGCATTGTGTTGTTCGTGTTCGCGCCTTGAAACTTAATGGTGGCACTGCCTTTCAGAATCGAGATAGTGGCCTTAGCATTGTCATCGGCTATCAATTCGGTTCTCAGATAGTTCTTCTTGTTACTACTACCGGCCGCATACAGATAGCCATCACCCACGTTGAACAGGAAGTTCGAGCCATCCTTTTCAAGGGTAATTACCTGTGCGTCTTCCCCAGGTGTCAGCGTATTGTCTTCATTCAGGGTAACATCAGTTGTAGCAGGACGGTTGTTGTTATTTTGAGTAGTGCTCATCACTTGCTTGGTATCACCGTTGATATAAGCTATCAGCACCTTATCACCAGTTTCAAGTGTACTTGCATCGGTAACCAACTCGTAGCGTCCTGTACCCTGCACAGGCTGGTCGGCGGCTAGCACCGTGAGTGTGTAGGTAGCGGGAGTGGCGGCATTGTAATGGTCGTCGCCTCCGAACGAGGCAGTGATGACAGCAGTGCCTGGGGCAACAAACGTCACCTCACCCGTCGATGCCTCGACGGTGGCCACGTTCTCGCTGCTACTGCTATAGGTAACAGTAATCGCGGCATCTGCCGGCTCCATCTTCAGTGAAGGCTCCACAAAGCGGCCATCTTCACCCATCGTACCTGTGATAGCCTGAGGCTGGAACGTCAACGTTACGTCTTGTTTCTCCACAATCACCTCGCCGCTATACTCCATATATAAGTTGGCCTGAATCATTGAGGTGGTGGGACTGCTCGTATAAGTGGTGAAACGCGGACTGCTTGCATTGTAGAGCATGGTGCCGTTACTGCCATAGGTCATGATGACACCAGCAGTGACATTGCCCAAAGTCCAGGCATTCGGCGTATTGCTATAGGCCAGCTTCTTTTCTGCGGTTGCATAGAGATACTGATTAGTACTCTTGTTCTGGAAGGTCCAGCCGTTGGCAGTTTCTTCAAGTACGAATACGCTCACGCCGTCGCCAATAGTGATGACATCACCACTAACGGTGACACTCTCGCTGCTAAGAATCTGACTGCTCAATGTTCCCGCAGCCGCATTTTTGCTGCCGCAGGCAATAATGTAGCGCATGCCCGGCTCAAGGTCATCCGTCAATTCCACTCGCTTGAAGGTCGTTGTGTTTGGATCGCTTACGCTCGTCCCGATAGTGTATTTAGCTGTTGACACCTCACTCTCTTCACCGTCTTTCACGGCAATGGCCTTGACGGTAGTGGTTTGGCTGATGGTCAGCGGCTCACTATAGGCCGTACTGCTGGCCGTTGGCGTGGTGCCGTCCAAGGTGTAATAGATGGTAGCCCCTTCTGTTTCGCAGCTGATGGTCACTGTCTGAGCCTCAGCATAGCGGCCTGCAGCCGGCGAGAATGTAGGTTTGCTGACGTTGCTCACCCCACGGAAGTTGAACGAGATGGTGCTATCGGAACACTGCGTAATCTGCTCAATTGACGAGTCCATGTAATAAGTCCCGTCCAAGTTCTTGTTGTAGAATTTAGCAGCGGGCGTGGTGCTTTTGTTGAAGGCATTCACGTTTCCGTAGGGGAAGGGGTCGTTCTTTGCACCTGCGGTAGTGTAATACTTTGTTCCCTGATATGTAGTATATTGATACTCGTTGTCGGCTGCCACCCACGTCATGCGCTGGTGACTTGGGGTATCGTTAGGAGTGTTACTCGACCATGCCGAAGCACTGTAATCCACATGCACGATAAGCAGACCTTCTCCAGGCACACCGCCATCCCATTTCATCTGCTGGCGGTTTTCCAGCATGTAATATTCGTTCTTGTTGCCCTGATTATATATAATATAGGTGTCGCCGCCGTCGGCCAGGGCCTTCATGCCTGTCACAGCCTGTGTGTTGAGCAACTCGATGGGTTCCTTCCATCCAGCCTGCCATCGCTCCCAACCCGTATAACCAGCGGGCAGATAGCCGTCGCCGTTGTACGAACCAGAGTCCATCAGGTCCCACTCGAACATGCCCTGACCACCGCTGTAGTCGGTGTCGTAAAAGTCGGGATAGCCCAGACAGTGGGAAAACTCATGGCACATCGTGCCGATGCCCGCAACCGTGCCTGTTGAACCGTTCAGTTCGCCACCGCAGGCATAGGTATCTATCTTTACGCCGTCCAGACGCTGTGCGCCTGTTCCGTCACCATATTGCCGGGCTGACGACAGCTGCCACTCATGCGGCCAGATGGTGTCATCGGTGCCGCCGTCGGCCTCACCCTTGCCGGCATAAACCACATACACTTGCTCCACTTCGCCGTCACCGTCCCAGTCGTAGTCGGCATAGTTCACGTCGGCATCGGCCTTCTTCAGGGCTTCAATCACCATCGTTGCAGGGTATTTGTCGTTGTCACCGCTGTCGTTAGCACCGTAGTACGAGTAGTTTTGGCTGACCGTCACAGGACCAACCACATCGAAGGTCAGCTCGAATTGGCCTTCGCTCTGCGCCTTGAAGTAGTCGTACATCGACCCCTTGAAGTTGCCTTCTCTGAAATTTGGTTTGTTGGCGATGTTTTGATAGAGCGCATTGTTGTTGGAAGCATTAAAGCTTACATCCTTGAAGTTCACCAGGATAATCAGTCCTTTCTTCTGCCCGGTGTAGTTGCCAATGGAACCCACTTTACGCGGAGCCAGGCGGCGCATGCGCTGTTGGTTGGCAGCGGCTCGCCGTGTCTGTGCGCGCTTTGTTACTTCGGTTTTGTCAATAAGTTGAAACACATCAGAGCCACTCACGGCCTGATAGGCCCTGCCGTCCTGGCCCAGCCAGAAGTGGCCATGCTCATCGCCCACGAGCTGGGCGGTGATGGTGGTACCGTCGGTGAGTGTCAACACTCGTTTGAGTCCTGGTTTTGCGGGCACGGCCCACAGTGCTGCTGACATGCACAGCAGCATAATTAGCACAAATAGTGGTTTTGCTTTTTGAATTTTAAATACGGTTGTCATTATTTGTTGAATTTCTTATATTTGCCTTATTAGTCCCATGGGGCATTGGTATATCTTGGTAGGAATGAATGTCTCTTACCCCACCCCGCCCTACGGGCACCCCTCCCCTTAAAGGGAGGGGAGTGGCTGGCGCCTTGCGTTTCATACTCCCATATAGATAGTTGCATGCACAAGCAAAATGTTTTCACTCCCCAGCTAACAGCCCCCAAGGCGCCAGCCGCTCCCCGCCCCTCAAGGGGAGGGGTGCCCGAAGGGCGGGGTGGGGTCTGTAACTTTGCATTCATACCCCCATCCAGAGACCAAGCTACGGCAGATGGATGTTACCTCGCTACAACAGGTGAATTGTAATAATCCACCCCAACTAACAGCCCCCAAGGCGCCAGCCACTCCCCGCCCCTCAAGGGGAGGGGTGGCTGAAGGCCGGGGTGGGGTCTGTAACTTTGCATTCATACCCGCCATCCTAAGGCCTCGCTACGGCAGATAGATTTGTTGCCTGTTCGCTGCCATCTTGCTACCTCGCTACAACAGGTGAATTAAAAAAACAACCCCCAGCTAACAGCCCCCAAGGCGCCAGCAGCTCCCCGCCCCTCAAGGGGAGGGGTGCCCGAAGGGCGGGGTGGGGTCTGTAACTTTGCATTCATACCCCCATCCAGAGACCAAGCTACGGCAGATGGAACCCCAGCTAACAGCCCCCAAGGCGCCAGCCACTCCCCGCCCCTCAAGGGGAGGGGTGCCAGAAGGGCGGGGTGGGGTCTGTAACTATTACCATCTTGAGTGTTTCCATCAGCCTCCACAAGCAAAGCTTCAGCTCTGCCGCGCGCGAAGTAGAATAGTCCTAGGACCCGTTGGCACTATTATTCTCATTAGCCCCATAAGGCCTATAAGCCCCATAAGATTGTTAAATCTTACGGACCCTATAGGCCTTATAAGTCTTTTGCTTGAACGCTGCGGGGGATTACTCCTCCCACACGCTGTGCGTCTTGGGAACGCCGGTCTCTTCGGTTTCGTCGAAGTCAGCGCCTTTACCCAGCTGTCCTTCTCCTATTTCATCGTGAAGGGACATTTTTGACATATTGTCTTGCATCAACTGTTGCTCCATTACCTGCAACTTGATGGCAGGCTTGATATAATCTTTTGTACTCATCATCTTATTATACCTTATTATATATATTACTTGTTACTTTTCTTTTTCATCTCACACAGAGGAACAGAGGGTAAAGAGGTGTCTCTGTTCACTCCGTTTCCTCTGTGTGAGAATGATAGTCACTATTTATTTTGCGTTTACTTCACCAGCACCTTCTTACCATTGATAATGTAGATGCCGCGCTGCGGAGTGCTTACGCGCTGACCGTTCAGGTTGTAAATCTCTGTACCTTGAGCATTGAACCTTGTGCTTTCCACTGCACCAATGCCATCAGTAATAGCATCGTTGAACAGGTAGAAGCTCTTGGCACCTGCCCCTCCTGCAGGAAGTGCCAGATAAGCCTTGTGGGCACCGTTGGTGAAGGCACCGCCATTCGCTGCTCCATAGTAGAAGCCCACCGACTTGTCATCACCACTTGAGTTACGAGAAAGCATGTAGAACTTATAGCCTTCGGTTTCTCCATTGGGGCCTACAGTCATCTTACCCGTATCGTCGAATCCTAAGAGCATGTTGTCGTCGGGAGATTCTGTTTCGCTGTCAGTAACTACTAAGAATTTGTACTCTCCTTGTGTTGCCTGAAGCACAACAGCTGTACCAGCAGGAATAACACCCTCATTAAGCTCTGTAAACGAAATCTTTCCGTTATTTACCGAAGACACATACTTAGCCGTCATATCCTCGGGAATGGCCAGAGCCTTGTCGCTGTAGTACAGGGTGCTGTAGCCTGTAGAGCCGATGGTCACAGGAATCTCTTCAGCAACAGTAGAGAGTTTGTAGAGCTGAATTGCTTGCTGACCATTGTCCTTGTAGTAGCGGAAACGATTCTGGTTTGAAGCTGTATTGAAGCGCAAAGTCATCGTACTTTCTTCAAACACGGCAGAAATCACGGCGTTTCTATTGTCATCGATAGCAAATCTGTGGGTATAAGCTTCAGCATCATCGGTCTGACTCAAGCCGTTGCTGTTTTTGCTAACACCTATATATTTGCCGCTAGCAGACTTCAGGGTACCGTCTGTAACTGAAATGGTAAATACAGCAGCTTTAGCCTCATCTGTTGCAGGAATCTTGCCATTATCGATTGTAACCTCGATAATATTGCTTACTGCATCCAGTGTTTCAAGACTACCGTCGAAAGCAACACTGCCTTCCTCATAAACAATCAGATAATCTCCATCTGTAATATCAGCTGTAGAAGTCACCTTCTCGAAGTATTCATCAACGGGTTCTACAGGCCCGTACTTACCCAACTGGATATTGCCTAAAGCTACATTGCCAGAAGCTTTCTCTGTATATATCCACTTGATATATCTGACGTTCTCTCCTAACGTGGTGTAAGTTTTAGTTTCAGTAGATCCAAGCTCTGTAAACTCGTCCAAATCTGTATAAGTTACGCCATCCTCGGATGTCTGCACTGAGAATGTGCCACCTGAGAAGTTATTGCCCTTGATGTCAAACTTCAAAGTTCCGGGACGCTCGTTGAACTTTAAAACAACGTAGTCACCAGTACCATCGAACTTCAATTTAGGAGAACTATTATAGTCGTCATCCAAACCGCTTTGAGTCAAACCTGCTGTCTTTTCAATATCACCTTTTCCACCGTCAAACTTAAAGGGCAAAGTAGCGTAATCAGCTACGAAATGACTTTGTGTAATGTTAACAACCTTGTCATTGGCACCTTCATAGCTCAGGGTTATCGTTCCTGTACGGTCAGCATCGCCCTCGTTAGCGGTAGTAGTGAAGGTTACAGATTCGTCGCCAACAGTGATGTTTGAAATCCAATCTGCATTAGACGTTGCACTGAGTGAAGTTCCTTCAACAGAATTGTCTATGGTATAGGCAATTTCGCCGCTTATAGCATCGTATGCAAGGTTAAGAGTTGCGTCTGCATTGATAACGGGATCTGTAATGACTACTTCTACTATATCAGCTTCACTACGTGGAAGAATTTCCTTAATATTATTGTATTGTAGATAGACGCCAGTTACATTGTAGGTCTTACCATTCTCAAAAGTTCCAGAATAGAAAGTAGTATAAGGCCGTATATCATTAGTACCATCTGAAAGATTGGTGCCTTCATAAACAAGATTTTCAAAACTAAAAACTGCACCGGTATTAACACCGGCCAAGCTGGCTATGGCCATTGTTGTTACAGGGGTTACCGTACCACCAGTCGTAACCGTGAGACCAGTAGTGGTGGAGTTAAGATTTGTAATTTCGGCGGAACCATTATAGAGCTGGACTTTACAAGATGCGGTTCCGCTCAGTATATTGCCTACTTCAAATCCATGCCCCGATTGATATATGATGAATCCCTTTGTACCATCGGTGACATAAGCATTGCTACTCTTCACGCCAGTAACGACCCAATTATTAAACTTAACTGCAACAGAGGTTGCAGTGCTACCTGCCTCTGTGGCAGCAGCAAAGATTTCATCCATAGTGGTGAGAGGCTCAACGATAGTATAAGTTGCGCTTGCTACAATGCTATTGTTATAACCAGAGGCAGCGGCAAAAGCTTTTATTGTTGTGGTTTCGCTTACAGGAATAGCTGAAGAATAAACGCTGCTACTCGTCGTTGGGGTGGTGCCATCAATAGTGTAGTAGATGGTGGCACCACTGGTCTCACAACTAATAGTCACATTTTGAGCTGAAGTGAAAGTACCAGCAGCAGGAGAGAACGTTGGAGCAACGCAATTGGAAACAGATGATGCTTTGTAAAATTCTGCTTTTACAAATTGTGCAAATTGGTTTTTATCACCACTTGTCGTGACATTATAAACTATTTTAAAATATTTATTTGACCAATCGGCACCTGTTGGTCTATCAAATGTTGTAGTGTTGTTAGCAGTAAAGGTGCCCGATACAGTTGATGTAGGACTACTAAAGTCAGACTTTGATGACACGATAAGAGTCATTGAGTTAACAGTCAACGAAGCAGTACCATTGGTAACAACAACCTTTGAAATGTCGTTTTCTAATGTTGACGTAGAATAGAGAGGACGATTTTCACCACTAAGGTTCTTACCTCCAATACGCCATGGGGACAAAGTAGTATTACCCATAACCATCCAAGTAACATTGCCTTGGGTGATTTCACTTTCGGTGGCGTATCCGTTAGTACCACCAGTGATTGAGCCATCTAATGTGTAAACCAGCTCATCATCCGCCCACGCTGATGTACTCCCCAACAGGGTGAGCATCAACATTGTTAAAAATAATCGTACTTTTTTTGTCATAATTGTAAGTATTTAAATTGTTAATGGTTTTGTTAGGTTTTCTAGGGTTGCCGTTGAGACGGGCCCTGTTTCTTTCGGAAATGATGTAGGAGTGCTACTGACCCTTTTTTCTAGCTGATACGCGGGAGGAAGTCCCTTCTCCTTGCGGATGAGTGGGGAGGAAGATACAGGTCCCGTTTTCCTGGC
The DNA here is from genome assembly GCA_900315565.1 of uncultured Prevotellaceae bacterium. Taxonomy (GTDB): domain Bacteria; phylum Bacteroidota; class Bacteroidia; order Bacteroidales; family Bacteroidaceae; genus Prevotella. The sequence continues at coordinate 59,664 of OMZS01000011.1, forward strand.
GGATGCGCGGGGAGGGAAGTTACAGACCCCGCTTTTCTGGCGGATGAGTGGGAGGAAGTTACAGACCCCGTTTTTCTGACGGATGAGTGGGAGGAAGATACAGACCCCACCCCGCCCTACGGGCACCCCTCCCCTTGAGGGGCGGGGAGTGGCTGGCGCCTTTCGTTTCTTATTTCAACAGATAGTTAAATGTCCGAACGGAATAAAGATTGCCACATATCCGAACGGTATGTACTTTCTCCCCTGCTAACCGCCCAGTCCGGCAGGCACTCCCCGCCCTTCTAAGGGGAGGGGTGGCCGAAGGCCGGGGTGGGGTGATGCGTTTCATACTCCCCAAAGATTAGGGGCATGCACAAGCAGGATGTACTTTCTCCCCTGTTAACCGCTCAATCCGGCAGGCACTCCCCGCCCTTCTAAGGGGAGGGGTGGCCGAAGGCCGGGGTGGGGAGATTTATAGCGCTTCCATCTTGCGCTGAGCTTCTATCTCTTTAGCTTTTCTGACAATCTCACTGACTACGCCCATCAGGTTGTTCCAAATCATTTCGTTTCTGAATCTCATCACACAGATGCCTTGATTATTGAGGTATTGTGTGCGTTGTTCGTCGTACTCATATTTGTTGTCGTGTGAGCTGCCGTCAAGTTCTACGCAGAGCTGCAACTCTGGACTATAGAAGTCAAGTATGTATGGGCCTATGCCCTGTTGTCTTCTGAATTTGTATCCTCCAGCAGTTTTGTTTTTCAGCAGTTTCCAGAGGGTTGCCTCAGCTGGAGTTAAGCTGTTTCGCAGCTTTTTGCGTAGATCTGTTTGCTCGTGCACATTAGCTTTTGCTGTATTATAGTGCATGTATATGTCGTTTATGTTACAGGTCTCTTTTCCTGACGGATGCGCGGGGAGGAAGTTACAGACCCCGTTTTTCTGGCGGATGAGTGGGAGGAAGTTACAGACCCCACCCCGCCCTACGGGCACCCCTCCCCTTGAGGGGCGGGGAGTGGCTGGCGCCTTGCGTTTCTTATCCCAACAGATAGTTAAATGTCCGAACGGAATAAAGATTGCCACATATCCGAACGGTATGTACTTTCTCCCCTGTTAACTGCTCATTCCGGCAGGCACTCCCCGCCCTTCTAAGGGGAGGGGTGGCCGAAGGCCAGGGTGGGGTAAGACTGCCGTGAAGTTCTACGCATTCACACTATCGTATGATAATCTTCAGATGGCAAATCATCTTTTCACAATAGATTCAGGCTACAAAAATAGAGTTTTTTATTGAAACAAGCAAAGAAAAAACAATTTTTTCGCGCGCGCACATAAAAATAAGAGGAAAATACCGTTTTCACTCACGGAAAATGGTATTTTTCTCTCTTTATTTCTCTTCCAAAAAACTACTCTTTGTCTCTTTGTCAGGGAACCTCTCTTTGTCTCTCTGTCAGAAAAAACTCTCTTTGTCTCTTTGTCAAAGAACCTCTCTGTCGGAAAGGCGGTGTCGGCAGTCTTCGAGGATGGCAAGGAGGTCTGCCATGGTCTCGGCACGGAGCATGGCAATGCGCGTCTGACGGAAGTCGGGGATGCCTTTGAAGATGGGGGTAGCGGCCAGGTGGCGGCGGGTGTGGAGGATGCCGCGGTACTCGTCGATGCGCTCCACATTGATGCGGAGCTGCTCGATGAGGATGTCGAGCTTCTGGTCGAAGGTGAGGGGGACGGGGGGCAGAGGCTGCGCCAATGGCGCAGCACACCGGACAGAAGAGGAGGAAGGAGCAGAAGAGGAAGAAAGGGCAGCAGAAGAAGAGGAAGCAGCAGAGGGGGAGGAAGCAGCAGGAGAGGAAGAAAGGGCAGCAGGAGAGGAGGAGGGAGCATCGAGGTAATCGCGGATTTCCTTAAATATCCAGGGGCGGCCGAAGGTGGCACGGCCCACCATGATGGCATCCACGCCGTAGCGGCTGAAGGCGTCGGCAGCCTGCTGGGGGGTGGTGATGTCGCCGTTGCCGATGATGGGGATGGTGATGCGCGGGTTGCGCTTCACCTCACCGATAAGCGTCCAGTCGGCCTGTCCGGTGTACATTTGGCTGCGGGTGCGCCCGTGGATGGTAAGCGCCTTGATGCCACAGTCCTGCAACTGCTCGGCTAAGGTGGTGATGACAAGCTGTTCGTGGTTCCATCCGAGGCGTGTTTTTACTGTCACAGGCACACGGACTGCCTCCACCACCCGGCGGGTGATGTCGAGCATCTTGGGGATGTCCTGCAACATGCCCGCACCGGCCCCTTTGCCCGCCACTTTCTTCACTGGGCAGCCAAAGTTGAGGTCGATGAGGTCGGGGCGAGCCTGCTCTACGATGCGTGCCGCCTCGACCATGGCATCCACATCGCGCCCGTAAATCTGTATGCCCACGGGGCGCTCTTCGTCGCTGATGGTGAGCTTGTTGACGGTGCTCTTGATGCTACGCACCAACGCCTCGGCACTAACAAACTCGGTATAGACCATGGAGGCTCCGAACCGCTTGCAGAGCAGGCGGAAACCGATGTCGGTGACGTCTTCCATGGGGGCGAGAAAGACGGGCTGCGGGCCAAATTCTATGTTTCCTATTTTCATTGTTCTTTTTCTTTTTTGGGGGGGGGATATGGGGCTGCGGCGATGCCGCAGCACACGGGGACAAGGGGGGGCTGCTAATAGGGCGAATGGGACTAATGGGCACCTAAGGGCACCTATGGCTATTCCAGCAGGTGATACACACCTCCGGCGAGGGTTTTCACTACGCCCTTCATTTCGAGTTGAAAGAGGAGCGAGGTGAGGCGGCCAATGGGAATGCCGGTGGCCGTGGCCAGGGCATTGGTCTGCAGGTCGCCCTCCTGACGGAGGAAGGCCACAATGGATTGCTCGTCGATGCTGAGAGCAGGAAAGCAGCTGCGCTCAATGCCCTGTTGCTGAGCCTCTTGCAGTCGGGCGGCACTCTCCCATCCCATCACACTGACAAAGGCTTCGGCACTGGTGAGCATCATGGCAACATTGTCGCGGATGAGGTTGTTGCACCCCTCAGAGAAATTGTCGCCCAGACGGCCCGGCACGGCAAACACCTCGCGGTGATAGCTGCGCGCCATTTCGGCCGTGATGAGTCCGCCGCCCTTGGCTGCCGACTCCACCAGGATGCAAGCGTCGGCCATGCCCGCCACGATGCGGTTGCGGCGCACAAAGTTCACCTTGTCGGCATTGGTGTGGGTGGTGAACTCGGTGAGCAGTCCGCCCTGCGAGAGCATCTGTATGGCTGTTTCGCGATGGCGCGACGGATAGAGATCGTCGAGTCCATGGGCCAGCACACCCACCGTGGGCATGCCGTTGTGCAGCGCCTGCCTGTGAGCCTCAATGTCGATGCCGTAGGCCAGTCCGCTCACCACGAGCACATCGGGGCAGAGCAGGCGCAACTCGCTGAGGAACCGTCGCACCACATCCTGTCCGTAGGGCGTGCAGTGGCGCGTGCCCACCATGTTGATGACGTGCCGGCTGTTCAGGTCGGCAGTGCCGCGATAGTAGAGCACCAGTGGTGCGTCGGCACACTCGCGCAACCGCTGCGGATAGCCTGTGTCATTGAAGCACAACACGCTGATGGCATGCTTCTGGTCGAACAGCAACTCCTGCTCGGCGCGCGACAGCTCGCCGTCAACAGTGAGGAGCATTTCCTGCAGCTTGGGCGAGGCATCGGGCACCGCGGCGCGGATGTCGTTGCGGTGCTCCATGATGGCTGTTGCGCTGCCCAGCTGCTGAAAGAGCTGCAGGAGTGCCGCCGGCTGATAGCTGAACACGCGGGTGAGGGCAATGCTATAGAGGGTTTCCATGGGAGAAATGGGAGAAATGGGGCTTATGGGGAAAATGGGGCTGCGGCGGTGCCGCAGCATACGGGGAACAAGGGGTTATACGCAGAACAAGGGGTAACTAGGGGTTGTTTTTCTCGATGAAATGGGCAAAAGCGGCATCGTAGTCGGGACTGTCGGCCAGTCGGCCGTTGACGAGGCACACCAGTTCGGCCGTGCCACGGAAACAGAGTTTATTGTCGGAGGCACGGAAGATGTCCTGATTGAAAATATAACGGATGCCTTCCTTGCGAAGAGCGAGGCGCGAAAGAAATTCGTCGTCGCAATGCAGGGGCACCTTAAACTGCAGGTTCATGCGAGCCACCACCGCATCGACACCCTTGCGGTGCATGTCGGCGAAGCTCAGTCCGCACTCTTTCAGAAAGAGGTGGCGGGTGTGCTCCATGTAGTGCAGATAGTTGGCATTGTTGACAATGCCCTCGATGTCGCATTCGTAGTCGCGCACCATCATGCGCGTTTCAAAGATGTAGGTCATGGGACTTATGGGAGTTATAGGGCTTATAGGACTTGTGAGAACTACTCTCTGTCCGCTCGTTTCAGATACTCGTAGCCGAATCGGCAGCGCAGACAGTCTTTGCGGTCGCAATAGTTGTTCTTGAGTTGTATGAGGGCCTGGCTGTCGCCCGCCGTTCTGATGTTGAGGCCGCACTGCTGCCACATGCGCGTGATATGGTTGTTTTCGGCGCGGAGCTGTTCCAGCAGGTCGAAGGCACGGTCGCACAGTCGCTCGTTGCTGCGGTGCTGCCCGTAAGCAAAGAGCATGGGGATGGCGGTATTGATAATGAGCAAGTTGAGCGAAGCACTGGTAAGGTTTTTCAGTGTCTTGCAACTGGTGGAGCCAAAGGTGTAGTGCGTTTCCCAGTAGGGCGTAACACTGGTGGCCAAGAGCGTTTTCAGCTGTTCCACGGTTTCGCACTCTATGAGCTGGCTCAGCCCTGCCCGTCGCTGATAGTAGAGATTGGCCAGCTGGGCGATGCGAATGTGCGGGAAGTTTTGTGGCCGCAGCCTGAGAAAGCGCCACCGCTTGGCCTCCATGGGCTGCAGTGCGAACTTATGGGCCAAATAGAGATACTCGTTGCGCAGACGGGTGAAATAGCCCTCGTTGAGCGCGTCGGCCTGATAGTGTTGCGGGATGGTTTCCAGCTCGAGCAGGCCCGCCAGTCCCATGAACAGCGCTTCCACCTGAAAGAGGTTGTCGCGGTGGTGTGCCACGGCATTGAGCGGAATGCTGAGAGCCCACGTCTCGAAAGCATCGCCATTGATGCCAAAACCGTAGTTGCGGGCCAGGGTGACAAAGTAGCCCGCCTCCCACGAGCCGTCGCACTGCTCCACACGGCGCTTGATGGCCTGCGTCTTCTGTTCCAAACGCTCGGTTTGCAGCGCACTCATCCACGAGTGTACCATGAGAGGCGTCAGGTGTGGAATGAGCCGATAGCAGGGCGGATAGTTGTCGGTGGCGAGCAGCTGCTGGTAATTCTGGCTCACCTGCTGGGGAACGTCGAGCTGCATTTGCGGCGGGCGGTTGCCACTGTGGGTTACAGCGTCGCCGTCGATGGTGCCACAGACGTGGAGCACCACATTGTCGTAGGCACTGTCGCGGTCGTGCCCGTGGCGGAACCAGTCGGAGGCGCGGTCGTGAATCTCCACGTTGCCCACCCACAGGGTACCGTCGATTTTCACTTTCGCATTGAAGAAGTCGGGGCCACTGTTGCGGTTGTGCAGTCCAGGGTCAATCACTTCCACCCTTGCGCCGCTGACAGTGGTCAGCGGCGCAAGGGGAAAGAGTTTATGTTTCCAGCAATAGTGCAACAGTTGCTCCATGAGTTTTGAGTTAGGAGTTTTTGAGTTAGGAGTTAGGAGTTAGAAGTTAGAAGTTAGAAGTTAGAAGTGAGGAGTGAGGAGTGAGGAGTGAGGAATTAGGCGAGGCTGATTCTCCATTCTTCATTCTCCATTATTAATTATCAATTGTCAATTATCAATTATCAATTATCAATTCTCCATTAACTTCTCAGCCATGGCGCGTCCGAGGGCTTCGCACTGGGCGAAGGTTTCGGGCGTGAGGCTCTGCTTGATTTCCACAGGATTGCCGACGGCCTCGAAGTGCAATTTTTCCTCATTCCATCGGGCAATTTCGGCCACAGCCTTGCTGGCCCAACCGTAGGAGCCAAACCATCCAATGAGGTGGTTTTTGATGTCTTTGCCGGCCAGCTCGCTGAGCAGCACGTCCATTTCGTGATAGAGGCCGGTGTTGTAGGTGGGCGCACCGACAATGAGACCGCGGTAGCGGAACACATCGCGGATGATGTACGAGTGGTGAGTTTTCGACACGTTGTACATCACGATGTTTTTCAGGCCGGCCTGACTGGCGGCGCGGGCGATGACCTCGGCAGCGCGCTCGGTGTTGCCATACATGGTGCCGTAGCAGATGACGAGACCCGGCTCGGTTTCGTAGCGGCTCATGCGGTCGTACATCTCCACCACCTTATTTATATAGGTGTGCCACACGGGGCCGTGGGTGGCGCAGATATAGTCGAGATGAATGCCGGCCAGTTTTTTGAGCGCGTTTTGCACAGGAGTGCCATACTTGCCCACGATGTTGGAATAGTAGCGCACCATTTCGAGCCAGAAGGTGTCGCAGTTGATTTGCTCGTCGATGATGCCACCATTGAGCGCACCGAAGCATCCGAAGGCATCGCCGCTGAAAAGCACGGTTTTATCGGTAGTTTTGCAGAGTGTCACCATGGTTTCGGGCCAGTGAACCATCGGCGTGAGCACGAAGTTCAGGGTGCAGTTGCCCAGCTCAAGCGCGTCGCCGTTTTTCACTTCCATCTGGTCGCTATTGATGCCGTAGAAGCCACTGAGCATGCCGAAGGTCTTTTTGTTGCCAATCATCTTGACGTCGGGGTAGTACTTCTTGATGAGAGCCAGCGAGCCGCTGTGGTCGGGCTCCATGTGGTTGATGACGAGATAGTCGATGGGGCGGTCGCCTATCACCTCGCGTATGTTCTGAATGAAGGGCACGAAGAAATCGACCTCCACGGTGTCGATGAGGCACACTTTTTCATCTACAATGAGATAAGAGTTGTAGCTGACGCCGTTTGGCAGCGGCCAAAGACCCTCGAAAAGATTCTTGTTGCGGTCGTTGACGCCTACATAAAAAATTTTGTTGGTAATTTCGGTCATGGTTGTTATTGTTTTAATTCAAGGAGTTCAAGAAGTTCAAGGAGTTCAAGAAGTTGCAAGGAGTTCAAGGAGTTGCAAGACAATAGCTTTTTACAATTTCATTTTTTCACCAAACTCCTTGCTGATGGAGTTGCTGATGCTCTTGCAGCAGTCGGCCGAGAACTCCTGGGCACAGCGCATGATGTTGTCCCACTGCTCCTCGGTGAGTCCGCGCTCAATGACCTCGCGGGTGATGTTGTATTTCATCATGCCATACACGAAACCAGCATTGAAGTTGTCGCCTGCGCCGATGGTGCTCACCGTGTCGGTGACAATCACGGGGTAGCTCTTCTTGAAACCGCCTTCGGCACGCAGCTGCACGGGCTGTGCACCCTGGGTGTAGATGAACTTTTTGCAGTAGAACGATATTTCGGCATTATACACGCGGTCGGGGTCGTCTTTCTTGAACATCACGGTGAAATCCTCGTAGCTGCCACGCACAATGTCGGCCATTTCGAGGTTTTCCAGTATGTTGGGCGTCACTTTCATGATATCGTTGCGGTGCGACGGACGGAAATTCACGTCATAGTAGAGTATGGCACCGTGGCTGCGCGCATAGTCGAGAAATCCCATCACCTGCGGGCGGATGACGGGGTTGACGGCGTAGTAGGATCCGAACATCACAATATCGTCGGCCTGCACGTCGGGATAGACAAAGTCGAGTTGGTCGTGGGGGTGGTCTTTGTAGAAGATGTAGTCGGCATCGTTGTTATCGTCGAGAAACGCCAACGAAATGGGCGACTTGGAGTCGGGGAAAATGTTCACATTGTCGGCATTCACCCCGTTTTCCTTGAGAAAACTGATGATTTCATCGCCAACACGGTCGTTGCCCGCCTCGCTGATGAAGGTGGTGTTCACTCCGGCCCGTCCCAACGAAATGATGCCGTTGAACACCGAGCCGCCCGGCACAGCCCCGATGGGCTGTCCGTTTTTGAAGATGATGTCGAGAACTGTCTCGCCTATACCAATTACTTTACGCATGTTAGTGGTCTGTTTGCTGATATTGTTTGCAAAAATACGAAAAAAGAATGGATAGCGTGGCGTTTCGCTGAAAAATTTTCTAGAAAATTTGTTCGTCGCACCGTGAAATAAAAAATTATCTCCGCACATGGCAAAATTATCTCTCGACGATACGTTGAGATTTTCAAGCCATCATTATTCATATTAACACAAGGCGGAAGCAGCTCCCCTCCCCTCGAGGGGAGGGGTCAGGGGTGGGGTCTGTAATATCGCTATTGAGGAAAAATAATACTGACCCCACCCCGGCCTACGGCCACCCCTCCCCTACAGGGGCGGGGAGCGGCTCGCGCATCGGAAGGTATGAAGAGTGTCTTGGACGAAGTGAAAAATTCAAACTTGAGAATTTGAATAACAACTCTCGACGATAAGATGAAATTTTCTAGAGAATTTGAAAACAACTCACGACGTTACGCTCAGATTTTCTAGAGAATTTAAACGCCGCGCCGTGAAATAATTCAGCATTTTTCGACATGGAGACTGCAAAGCATGGAGATATTTTGAAAAAATGCCGATTATTCAAAAGTTTTTCATTATTTTTGCAGACAAAACAACAACAAAAAAACAACCATAGCTAAAAACACACGACAAACCCAATTGTCGCACATTCAGCAAGCAAGATGAAGAAAACTGTTTCAACACTGGTGCTCGCCACTCTGCTGAGCACTGCCGCCGTGGCACAAAAAGCCACCGTGGCCAGCAACGGCTACCCCATCAGCCAAGTTCCGTTTACTGCCGTGAAGGTGACTCCAGGCACTTTCTGGGGCCAGCGCATCAAGGCGGCCCGCGAGGTGACCATTCCGTTGGCGTTCAGCAAATGCGAGAGTGAGCACCGCTACAAAAACTTTGAAATGGCTGCCTACACCTTGCAGCACCCTGGACACGCCGGACTGCAGACCGACGAATGGAATGTGGCCAAGTTCATGGGCTTCTCGTTCGACGACACCGACGTGTATAAGACCATCGAGGGCGCCAGCTATGTGCTGCAGACTTTCCCCGACAAACGGCTGAAGGAATACATCGACTCGGTGCTCGACATCGTGGCAGCCGCACAGGAGCCCGACGGCTATCTCTACACCGCCCGCACCATCAACCCCCAGCACCCGCACCAGTGGGCCGGAACCAAGCGTTGGGAAGCCGAGGAGTGGGCCAGCCACGAGCTTTACAACCTCGGACACATGGTGGATGCGGCCTGCGCCCACTATCAAGCCACGGGCTCAGACAAGTTTCTAAACATTGCCCGCCGCTATGCCGACTGCGTTGTGCGCGAAGTGGGTCCCAACCCCGGACAGGCCTGCGTGGCCCCCGGCCATCAGATAGCCGAGATGGCCCTGGCACGGCTCTATGTGCTCACCGGCGAGAAGAAATACCTTGACGAAGCCAAATTTCTGCTCGACTACCGCGCCAAGACGGGCCACCGCGACATTTACTCGCAGAGCGACAAGCCCGTGGTGGAGCAAACGGAGGCCTGGGGACACGCCGTGAGGGCCGGCTACATGTATGCCGGCATGGCCGACGTGGCCGCCTTGATAGGCGACTCTTCCTATCTGAAAGCCATCGACAAAATCTGCGAGAACATTATTTCCAGGAAATACTACATCACCGGCGGTGTGGGAGCGCGCCACGAGGGCGAGGCTTTTGGCGCCGACTACGAGCTGCCCAACCTGACCGCCTACAACGAAACGTGCGCTGCCATATCGATGGTCTATCTGTTCCACCGCATGTTTCTGCTCCACGGCAACTCCCGCTACATTGACTGCATGGAGCGCACGCTCTACAACGGTGTGATCAGCGGCATGGCCATAGACGGCGGCACATTCTTCTACCCCAACCCGCTGCAGGCCGACGGCAAATACATGTTCAACGCCGACAACACCAACACGCGCCAGCCTTGGTTCGGATGCGCCTGCTGCCCCAGCAACCTGTGCCGCTTTATTCCCTCGTTCCCCGGCTATATGTATGCCGTGAAAGACCGCAACCTCTACGTGAACCTCTTTGCCGGCAACACCGCCACCATCGACGTGGAGGGCAAGGCCGTCGCGATTGAACAGCAAACCAACTATCCGTGGGACGGCGACATCAGCCTGAAGGTGGCAGCCAACAAGGCTGGCCTGTTTACCATGAAGGTTCGCATTCCCGGATGGGTGAAGGGCCAGGTGGTGCCCACCGACCTCTACAGCTATGCCGACGGCCGGAAGCTGGGCTACACCATCCGACTGAACGGACAATCCGTGATGAAGGACGGCGGCGAGCCTCAGCCCGACAGCGACGGCTACGTGAGCCTGACACGCAAATGGAAGAAGGGCGACGTGGTGAGCATTCACTTCGACATGGAGCCGCGCACCGTGAAGGCCAACAACCGCGTGGCTGACGACCGCGGCAAGCTCTCCATTGAGCGCGGACCGCTGGTATATTGCGCCGAAGGGGCTGACAACACCGGCTTCAACATCTTCAACTTCATGCTCAACCGCGAGCCGCAATTCAAGGTGAGCGACAATCCCGCACTGGTGGGCGGAGTGAAGCAAATCACAGCCACGGGCCAGGCCTTGGGCTACGATGCCAACGGACGCATCACCGTGAGCGACGCCACCATCAGCCTCATCCCCTACTACGCCTGGAACCACCGCGGAGCAGGCAAGATGCAGGTGTGGATTGCCAACATGCTGAAAGGACTTGACGAATAGACTACTTAAGGGGAGACAATGACTTACAACACCCACACACTGAGCAACGGACTTCGTGTGATTCACCGCCCATCGGCATCGCCGGTGGTGTTCTGCGGCTTTGAAATCAACGCCGGGTCGCGCCACGAGCCGACAGGCAGCGAGGGACTGGCGCACTTCTGCGAGCACGTCAGCTTTAAAGGCACCCGCCATCGGCGGGCGTGGCACATACTGAACTGTCTGGAGAGTGTGGGTGGCGACCTCAACGCCTTTACCAACAAAGAGGACACGGTTTATTACGCCGCCATACTGAACGACCACCTGCCGCGCGCCGTGGCACTGCTGTGCGACATTGTGTTCAACAGCACCTTTCCGCAACACGAGATTGACAAGGAGGTGGCCGTGATCTGCGACGAGATAGAAAGCTACAACGACACGCCCACCGAGCTGATTTTCGACGATTTCGAGAACATCGTCTTCAAAGGTCACCCGCTGGGGCACAACATTCTGGGCAACGCCGAACGGCTCAAGCAGTTTACCACTGCCGACGCGCTACGGTTCACCCAACAGTACTACCGCCCGCAGAACATGATTTTCTTTGCCGACGGCGACATCAGTTTCAGCCGTCTGGTGAAGCTGTTGGAGAAAAATCTGACCGCTGTCGCTGCTCCCGAAGGGGAAACAAAAGCGCTGGCCGAAGAAACCATCCCCCCTGTGAGCACGGGGGGAACGGTTGTTCTCGACAAGCACACCCACCAGTCGCACGTCATGGTGGGGACGCGGGCATTCGACATACACCACCCGCTGCGCATACCGCTCTACCTGCTCAACAACATGCTCGGCGGCCCTGGCATGAACGCACGGCTCAACCTCGCCCTGCGCGAACGCCATGGACTGGTTTATACCGTTGAGAGCAGCATGGCCACTTACAGCGACACGGGCATGTGGAGCGTGTATTTCGGCTGCGACCCGCACGACGTCAACCACTGTCTGCGACTGGTGCGCCATGAACTCGACCGGCTGATGCAACAGCCGCTCACACTGCGCCAGCTCAATGCCGCCAAGAAACAGCTGAAAGGCCAGATAGGCATCGCCGCGGACAATCGCGAACAGTTTGCACTCGACTTTGGGAAAAGCTTCCTGCACTACGGATGGGAGAAGAACGTGGAACGGCTCATGCAGCACATCGACGACGTTTCGGCCGAGCAAGTGCTGCAAACAGCTCAGCAGCTTTTCGCCCCCGAACGGCTCACCACGCTCATCTATCAATGTTAGGGGGAGTTAACTGGAAGTTAGCGGGAGTTAATAGGGAGTTAGCGGAAGTTAACAGGGAGTTATCGGGGAGTTAACAAGGAGTTAACAGGAGTATTTCCTGCAAGCCCAAATAGAATGTGTAGAATATGGTAAAGATTACTAACAACGAATGAAAAAGACGATCGTATTATTGTCCGCCCTGCTGATATGCGGCATGGCGAGCGCACAGCAAGACAGTGTCCGCACCGAGAGAAAAAAGGTGGCGGTGGTACTGAGTGGCGGCGGTGCAAAAGGCATGGCCCACATCGGTGCGCTGAAAGTGTTGGAACGTGCCGGCATTCCTATCGACATTGTCACCGGCACATCGATGGGCAGCATCATCGGCGGTCTTTATGCCATTGGCTACAATGCCAACTCGCTCGACTCCATGGTGCGTGTGCAGGACTGGAGCTACGTCATTACCGACAAGGAGAACCTGCGCCGCCAGAGCCTCAGCGACCGGCGGAAACAAAACACCTACGCCTTCACCACCGGACTGACCATCGGCAAGAAAGACATGAACGCCGGCGGCATTATCAAAGGCAAGAACCTGGCCGAACTGTTTCAACAGCTATGCACGGGCTACACTGACTCAATAGACTTTTCACGCGACTTGCGCATACCTTTTGCCTGTGTGGCCACAAACATCATCGACAACAGCGAGGTGGACATGCACAGCGGACGACTGCCGCAGGCCATGCGCGCCTCGATGGCCATTCCCGCCGCTTTTTCGCCTGTCAGAGTGGGCGACAAGGTGCTGGTAGATGGCGGTTTGAAAAACAACTATCCTGCCGACATTGCCCGTCAGATGGGGGCCGACATTATTATCGGTGTCACCGTGCAGGGACCGCCGAAGATGGCCGAGGACATGGGCGGCACCATGAGCATTCTGAGTCAGATTATCGACGTGAACTGTAAGAACAAGTACGACGAGAACCTTGAAATAACCGACGTGCATGTGGCAGTAGATACCCGAGGCTACAACGCTGCCAGCTTCTCGCTGGAAGCTATCGACACACTGGTGCGCCGGGGCGAAGAGGAAGCCATGCGCCACTGGGACGAGATTGTTGCCCTGAAACAGCGCATCGGCATCGACGACTCGTTCCGCCCCACTATATACCATCCGCTACGGCCGCAGGTGCTGACCGAAAAGCAACTTGTAACGGGCTACACCTTCGAGAACATGACACCGCTGGCAGAGCGGTTCCTGCGTCAGAAATTCCATCTTAACAAAGGGGAGCGCAACGACAGCATCGACGCTAAACTGGAACAGGAACTCACCACGTCGATGCGTGTTGACTTGTTCTACCAAACTGCTGAGTGCCGGCTGGTTCCCGACGGCGACGGGGTGCGTGTCATTCTCTCGGCGGGCAACCGCAAATCGGCACAGTTGCATGCTGGTTTCCGTTTCGACACCGAGGAGTATGCCACGGTGCAACTGGGTCTCGACATCCCGCTGAAAACCGCCGTGCCTGTCAACACCGACATCACGCTGCGCCTGGGCAAGCGGCTGATGGTGCGTGGCGACCTGACCATCCATCCGCACAGCTTCACCCGACCGACAATCAGCTACGCCTTCCGCCGCAACGATGTGGATTTGTATATCGACGGCGAACGCGACTACAATATTCTCTATAACCAGTTTCAGGGTGAGGTAACACCCATTAACTTCGACCTGCGCCACTTCAACCTGCAGATGGGACTGCGCTGGGATTTCATGCACTACCGCAACAAACTCGGCTCAGAGAAATCGAAGGAGGTGACACTCAAAAACGAGCACTTCTTCAGCTACCGCGCCCGAATCAGTTACAATAGCGAGGACAACTGGTATTTCCCCACTCGAGGTGCCCGTTTCAAGGCAGAGTACGCCTACGTAACCAACGATTTCGCCAAGATTAACGAGCGGGCTCCCGACGGCACAAAAATCGGGAAGAAGAGCGGCATGAACGACATCAGTGCCAACTGGCGCATGTCGTTCACCTTCGGCAGCCGTTTCACTCTGCAGCCGATGCTTTACGGCCGACTGCTCTTTGGCGACATCATACCACCGGTGTTCGGCAATGCCATTGGCGGTGAATGGTTCGGCCATTACGTTGAACAGCAAATGCCCTTTGCCGGCATCGGCAACATGGAGTACGTTAACCATCAGTTCGTGGCCGCACAGCTACAGGCCCAGCAGCGCATCGGAGCCAACAGCTACGTGCTGCTCCGCGTGGCCGGTGCTCAGCATGCCGACAAAACAAAGAAACTCCTGGACTACCGCACTCTGCTGGGAGTACAGGCAGCCTACTACTACAACACGATGTTCGGCCCCGTAGGTGCTACCCTTGGCTATAGCAACCGCACCAAAGAGCCGTACTTCTTCGTGAACCTGGGATATGAGTTCTAAGTTAGGTGATAGGTGATAGGTGATAGGTGATGGGTGATAGGTGATGGGTGTTAAGAGTTACCGTTATTGTTGACGTTGTCGAAGCTATTGTCTTGAACTCCTTGAACTCCTTGAACTCCTTGAACTCCATGAACTTCTTGAAGCGAATACAAAACAAATTAAAACATAAATAACATGAAACGAACAATTCTTTGGATGCTAGCCAGCATCGTGATTCCCTTGGGCACTGAGGCACAAGAACAAAATGAAATTGAACTTGGCTTACTGAACCATGCCAGTGTGGCTGTGGGTGTGGGAACAACAGGTATCACAGCCGATCTTAATTTGCCCGTCTCACCTTTCGTGGTGGTGCGTGGCGGCGTTGACATTTTTCCGTTCAAGTACTCAACCAACCTTGACATTGACTACCGCGACAAGTTGGCAAATGCAGTGCTGCCAAACGAAGTAAAGGTGGAAGGCAAACTCAGCATGACGAGTGGCCACGTGCTGGCCGACTTCTTCCCGTCGAAACAGAGCGCATTCCGACTGACGGCCGGTCTCTATCTGGGCGGCGAAAAGGTGGCAGAGGCCTACAACAAAGAAGACGGTGCACTGATGGCCGTCACTGCCTACAACCACGCCGTGCCCGAAAGCAAGAAAGCGGGCTACCCGCTGGGCGACTACTTCCTGATGCCCGACGAACATGGTAATGTTCATGCCGACATCACCGTGAAGAAACTACGCCCATACGTAGGTATTGGCTTCGGGCGCCCTGTTCCCACCAATAGCCGAGTGTCCTTCAACTTCGACCTTGGCGTGCAGTTCTGGGGCAAGCCCACGGTGACATGCCAAAATCAGAAACTGCAGGATGAAGACATGAAAGGTGATGACGGCGGCCTGGTGAAGTACATATCAATGGCATCCATCTGGCCCGTAATGAACATCCGCGTGGCCTTACTTCTATTTTGAGTTAGGAGATAGGAGTTAGGAGTTAGGAGTTAAGAGTTATCGTTATCGTTGCCGAAGCTATTGTCTTGAACTCCTTGAACTCCTTGAACTCCTTGAACTCCTTGAAATTCTTATAAAAATCATATCTATATATAAAAATGAACAAAATTCAACAGAAACTAACTATGACATTCTGGGCCTTGGGGCTCGGAATGCTAATGGCGTTGCCTATGACGTGTAGGGCGCAGCGGATACTGACGCTCGACAGTTGCAGGGCAATGGCACTGAGGAACAACAAACAGATGAGTGTGGCGAAGGTCAAGCAAGACGTGGCTGCGAACACTAGGAAATCGGCCCGTACGAAATATCTGCCACACGTGAATGCCTTGGGTGGATACATGTGGATGAGCAAAGAGATTTCCATCCTGAACAATGACCAGAAGGATGCGCTGAGCCACCTCGGCACGAATGTTGGGGCAACCTTGTCGAGCAGTCTGACCTCGGCCATTTCGCAGTTGCCGGCAGCCTCACAGATGAATATTGCCCAAGATTTGTCGCAATTTGTGGGTACGCTCGACCAAACGGGTGCGGGACTTGTGAACTCGTTGCGAACGGACACACACAACATGTTTGCCGGAGCAGTAATGGTGACCCAGCCCGTATTCATGGGCGGTGCCATCACGGCAGCAAACAAGATAGCTGACATCAACGAGGAGATGGCTGCAAACACACTGGAAACCAAACGGCAGGGCACCTTATATAATATAGACCATGCCTACTGGCAGGTGGTGTCGCTGCATCACAAACAGAAACTTGCCGAGAGTTTCGTGGAGCTGGTGAAGAAACTGAAGGGCGACGTGCAGAAAATGATTAACCAGGGTGTGGCCACCAAAGGCGACGGGCTGAGTGTTGGCGTAAGGGTGAACGAGGCCGAAATGGCCCTGACGAAGGTCACCGACGGGCTGGCACTGTCGAAAATGCTGCTGTGCCAACTTTGTGGACTGCCTGTGGAGGAAAACATTGCTCTGGCCGACGAGAACGAGAACGCCAGCGAGAACGTCAGCGGATTTATTCTTCCCAGCGGTGATTTAGTGGAGAGCATTAACCGCCCCGAGCTGAAAGTGCTGCAGAACACGGTTGACCTTAGTCGCCAGACAACTAACTTGCTGAAGGCAGGAAACCTGCCGCAAGTGCTGCTGACCGGCGGCTACGCCCTGTCGAATCCGAACACCTTCAACGGATTCGAGAAAAAGTTCAGCGGTTTCTGGAATGTGGGCCTGTTGGTGCGTGTGCCCATCTGGAACTGGGGCGACGTGAAATATAAAGTGCGCGCCTCGAAAGGTGCTACAACCATCGCAAGCCTTGAACTTGACGAAGCACGCGAACTGATTGAGCTGCAGGTTCACCAGAGCAAGTTCAAGGTGAATGAAGCCAACAAGAACCTGGAGATGGCACTGTCGAACGTTGCCAACGCTGAGGAGAACCTGCGCATGGCAAACCTCGGATTTAAGGAGGGCACCGTTTCGTTCACCACCGTCATGGAGGCACAGACTGCCTGGCAGCAGGCACAATCGCAAAAAATTGATGCCGAGATTGGAGTGAAACTCTCGCAGGTAGAGCTGCAAAAGGCACTGGGAACGCTGCAGTAAATGAGAAATGAAAAATGAAAAATGTAAAATTGTGAAATTGTGAAATTGTGAAATAGTATAATTGTAAAATTGTAATAAAGTTATGGATAAAGCAAAACAACAACACAACAATATTCTGCTGGCCGTAGGCGGTTTCTCAGCAGTTGTAATCATTGTGGCACTCATCGGTTTCCTTACCCTGGGCCGTGACCCCGAAGTGATACAGGGCGAGATGGAAGTAGAGGAGTACCGCGTGTCGGGCAAAGTGCCTGGACGTATTCTCGAACTCCGCGCTAAAGAGGGTGACATGGTACAGGCTGGCGACACGCTGGCTATCATTGAGGCTCCCGAGGTTCATGCCAAGATGTCGCAGGCACGGAGTGCCGTTGATGCCGCCTCAGCTATGGAGCAGATGGCCCGCAATGGTGCGCGCAAAGAGCAGATTCAGGGTGCGCGCCAACTGCTGGAGCAGGCAAAGGCAGGACTTGAGATAGCCGAGAAGTCGTACAACCGCATGAAGATTCTTTTCGAAGAAGAGGTGGTCAGCGCGCAGAAGTTCGACGAGGCCCAGGCCATGTATAAGTCGGCCCAAGCTCAGGTGAAGGCCGCGCAGAGCCAGTACGACCTGGCCCTGAACGGTGCCCGTGCTGAGGAGCGCCGCGCCGCATCGGCTACTGTCGGTCAGGCCCGTGGTGCTGTGCAGGAAGTGAACAGCTACATCCGCGAAACCGTGCAGGTGGCACAGATGGCGGGCGAGGTGACCGACGTTTATCCGAAAGTGGGTGAACTGGTTGGCACAGGCACTCCCATCATGAGCATTGCCGTGATGGACGACCAGTGGGCCACGTTCAACATCCGCGAGGATCAGCTGAAGGACATCAAGGTGGGCCAGGAAATCACCGTTCAAGTGCCCGCACTCGATAAAGAGACGAAGATGAAGGTAACATCGATGAAGGACAAGGGCTCGTTCGCCGTGTGGAAAGCAACAAAGGCCAGCGGCCAGTACGACCAGAAGACCTTCGAGGTAAAAGCCCGTCCGAAAGAGAAAATCGAGGGTGTAAGGCCTGGCATGTCGGTGATTCTGAAGAAGTAATGTGAGATTTGGGAATTGTGAAATTGTGAAATTGTAAAATAGTGAAATACCTCAGACAAATAGGAAACATCGCGCTACGTGAACTCGACATCGTCGTGCGGAAAAACCGAATTTACGGTTTCTGCACGATTGTGTTCCCGCTGCTGCTGGTGCTGTTCTTCACCACGATGCTCGACCAGGGTCTGCCTCAGGACCTGCCCATCGGGGTAGTAGATCAGGACAACAGTGCCACGTCGCGCGGTCTGATCCGCAATCTCGACGCAATGCAAAGCTCACGCGTAGTGTATCGCTTTGCTTCGGTCACAGAGGCACGCAATGCCATGCAGGAGGGCAAGGTTTATGCCTACCTCTACATCCCTGATGGCACGGCTGCCAAGCTCTTGGCAGGACGGCAGCCGAAGATTTCGTACTACTACACGATGACTTGCCTGACTGCTGGTTCGATGGCTTCGAAGGACTTGAAAACCATAGGCATGCTTGGCTCGATGGCTGTAGGACAAGCCACCCTGAGTGCCAAAGGTGCATCGAAGCAGCAAATCAAAGCTGCACTGCAGCCCGTGACCATCGACGCGCACATGATAGCCAACCCGCAGGGTAGCTACAACTACAGTTTGACTACTGTCTTCGTGCCGGGCATCCTGATGCTCTTCATGGCCTTGCTTTCGGCTTACTCCCTCGGCATGGAAATGAAATTCGACACGGGCAAGGAGTGGCTTGCCTTGGCCGACAACAACATTCTCGTGGCCATTATCGGCAAGTACGTTATTCATGCGCTGGTGTTCCTGCTCGTGATGTTCCTCTTTCTGTACTACATCTTCAACGTGCTCCACTTCCCACATTTAGGCGGCGTATGGAGCATCGTTCGCATCACTCTTCTGCAGGTTGCCGGGTCGCTCGGTTTTGGCATCTTCGCCTTTGGTCTGATGCCCTCGCTGCGCATGTCGATGAGTATCAGTTCGCTGTGGTTTGTACTCGGTCTTTCGATGTGCGGCTCAGCCTTCCCCATCATGGGCATGGACGCGCCGCTGCAGGCCATGTCGTGGCTGTTTCCCCTGCGCCACTATTGGATGCTCTATCAGGCGACGGTGCTCAACGGATTCCCCGTCATCGATGTATGGTTCCACCTGGTGGCACTCGTGGCCTTCACGCTGCTGCCCTGGTTCGTACTCCGTAAAGTAAAAAACGCAATGCTGAATTATGTCTTTATTCCTTAATAGATTACGCGAGCACTTCAGCGATGTGCTCTATATATGGCGCCACGAAATGGTCAAAGTCGTCAAGGACGAGGGTGTGCTCATGTTCCTTGTCATTGTGCCGCTGGCCTACCCGTTGCTCTACTCGTGGGTTTACAACAACGAGTCGCTCCACGAGGTACCAGTGGTGGTGGTCGATCAGTCACACTCCGCACTTTCGCGACAATTCATCAAGGACTGTAATGCCTCGCCCGATGTCAATGTGAAATATTATGCCGAAGACCTTGACGAGGCCCGCTCGTTGGTCAGCCGACAGATAGTCAAAGGCATTTATCTTATCCCTGCCGACTTCGGTGAGCGCATCAATCGTGGCGAGCAAGCCACCGTCAGCGTTTATTGCGACATGTCGCTCATGCTTGCCTACAAGGCTGTTTATCAGACAGCTATGGTTGAGGCCGGACGGCTTGGCGCGGGCCTGAAGATGAAGAAGGCGGGCAACTTCTCCAAACGCGAGGATGCCATCACGGCGCAGCCGCTGGCTGTCGATGACGTGGCCATGTTCAACCCTTCGGGCGGTTATGGCTCGTGCGTGTTGCCTGCCGTGCTCATGATTCTGTTGCAGCAGGCACTTGCTCTGGGAATTGGCATGGCTGCAGGTACCACCCGCGAGCGCCACCGCAACGGTCAGCTCATCCCCGACGATGACCCGCATTTTCGGGGTGCCTACCGCATCGTTTGGGGCAAGGCTCTCTGCTATGGCATGATGGGTGCCGTGGCCGCCGCCTACTTGTCGATGGCTGTCCCACGTATGTTCTCCTTCCCGCAGATGGCCAACGGCTGGACACTGTTTTGGATGCTTTTGCCCTACACCATGGCCTGCATCTTCTTCGGTATGACCGTGTCGTGTCTTGTGCGCTACCGTGAGAATGTGATGCTGCTGATGGTGTTCGTTTCCGTGCCGTTGCTCTTCCTGACGGGTGTGTCGTGGCCACAGTCGAGCATTCCCGGCTACTGGCAGGGTGTTTCGTGGCTCTTCCCAAGCACCTTTGGTGTGCGCGCCTTCATTCGCATCAACTCGATGGGGGCCACCCTCAACCAGATTCTGCCAGAAATCCGTATTCTCTGGATTCAGGCTGCCGCTTATCTCGGCATGGCCTGCCTCGTTTATCGCCACCAGTTCAGGCTGGCGCGCAAATACGGCAACAACTAAACTGGAATAAAAAACGAGAAGGAAAATCTCGTTTGAACAACTGCCATTGATGATGATGATGATGGCAGCTATACCTGACACTAATTAGATGAAACCATGAGACTGCACGCTGTTATATTCCTTCTGATGTTCGTTTCGCCGGGAGCCCTTGCCGGGAATCCGGTGAAACGGTTGTTGATGAGTGCCGACAGCCTGTTGCAGAAGCATTATTATAAGGTGGACTACGACACGGCCTACATCAGCCGATCATCAGGCAAAATAGGTTTGAAAGCATGGGGCAGTCTCTCCGGGGCAAGCCTCAGGGCTCATGGCGAAAACACCAAGGCAAATCTGAAAACCAACATGAAAAGCTCCATCAGCTCTTTCACTTCTCATTTGTGCCCAATCTGATGGTATGGACAAGAAACAACATAGAGATAGGCGGTGAGAAACAACACACCCACACCAAATTCCCCACAGTGCTGGTAAATGGCCGTTTAGGAGCTGTTTACTTCTTCAATCCACGTCACTTCATAGGCCTATATGGTGTTGCCAACACTCTTTTGAAGCGTAAGAGTGAGACAGAACTCGTGGAGAACAAATGGATTGTCAGGACATTTTACGGCATGAGAATATAAGAAGAAAGTTTTTAAAACAATAAATATTGAATGATTATGAAGAAATCCGACCTCAAACTATTGTTGTTTGTCACAACACTGATGGTAGCCACGACGGCTTCTGCCCAAATTCATCATGGCATCGCCTTCGATTTGGGCAAGTCCAGCAAGAAAGACTCTGCACGCGTTACTAACTTCGGTTTTGGTCTTGTTCATAATACCGACACGCTGAAGGGCCTTCAGCTGAATGGCATACAAAACTATGCCCGAAACGTAAACGGCGTGCAGTTGTCGAGTTTCTCCAACATCTCTGGCTCGCCGATGAAGGCACTCCAGTTCAGTGGCATCACAAATATTTCGATGGGTATGGAAAAGGGTGCCCAGATAGCCGGTCTGTTGAACATCTCGTCGGGAATGATGAGAGGTTTGCAATTGGGTACCTACAACTATGCCGACCGATTGAGCGGAGCCCAAATAGGCGTATTCAATGTAGCAGATTCGCATCCAAAGGGCTGGCAGATTGGGCTTGTCAACTATACGAAAGACGGTGGCGGGCACAAAATAGGCCTGGTGAATGTGAACCCTACGACTACCGTTGATGTAATGGCCTTTGTCGGCACCAGCTCAAAACTTAACTCTGCCATCCGTTTCCGCAACCGTAGCACCTATAACATCGTTGGTTTTGGAACCCACTATATGGGATTCGACGAGGAGTTTTCTGGTGCTTTCTTCTACCGCTTAGGCCAGTATGCCCAACTCTCGCCAAAATTCTCACTCAGCGCCGACATTGGCTATTATCACATAGAGACTTTCCAAAAGCATAGCGAAGAGACACCCGAACGCCTTTTTTCCATTCAGGCCCGTCTGAATGCCGACTATCAGCTGACACGCAATCTGGGTCTGTTTGCCTCGATAGGTTATGGCGACACACGCTATTATTATCACGAGAAAAAATATCGCAGCCGCATGCTGGCTGAGGCAGGACTGACATTCCGCTACCCTCACAACATGAACCGTAATACGGCCGTAGTACACAGGAGCGAGGACGATTCGCCTGCCGACTCGCTGATGGCACTCGGACTGGGCAAGAAGCATCCTTGGTGGGCACTGGCTCAGGTGACTGGAGTAAACGTATTTGTTCACTGCTTCGACCGTTTTGCCATGAACGCCGACTTTGCACAGACCACCTTGCACACCTGGGGCGAGAATTTCAAGAACGGCTTTGTATGGGACAACGACCAGTTCTCTACCAACCTGTTCATGCATCCTTATCATGGCAATCTTTACTTCAACTCGGCCCGCTCACAGGGACTTAACTTCTGGGAGTCGGCACCCTTTGCCATGATAGGCTCGTTGGAGTGGGAATTTCTCGGTGAGATAGAGCCGCCCGCTATCAACGACCTCATTGCCACCACCTTTGGCGGTATCTGTATTGGCGAAATCACCAACCGCATCAGCCGCATTTTCCTCGACGATTCAAAACGAGGCTGGCCAAGATTCTGGCGCGAATTGGGAGCCACTATCTTCAACCCCATGGGACAGCTGAAACGTTTTGCTACGGGCGATGCATGGAGAGTGAGGAGCGACCATTATCGCTACCACGACTACAACCGCAATCCGGTAGAAATATCCTTGTCGCTGGGCGACCGCTATCTGGCCGACGATGGCAGTTTCTTTAAGGGTGAGCACAATCCTTATATCGACCTTTCAATGCAATATGGCGACCCCGTGAACGAGGATGAGCACAATGCCCCGTACGATTTCTTCGAGACTCAACTGGTTTTCGGACTGTCGAAGAACCAGCCCATCCTGAATCAGGTACACCTGTTGGGCCGCTTATGGAGCACACCCATGATTGAGCGAAAAAACATCAAAGGTGAGGTGGGCATTTACCAGCATTTCGACTATTTCGACTCAAAACCCGTGAAGGACGGCTCCGACCTGACTCCTTACCGCATCAGCGAAGCCGCTGCATTCGGACTGGGTGCCATCGTACAGATGCCCGAGGTGGGCGCCCTCTCGCACCTCGAGCAGCGCATCTTCCTCACCGGCATTCTGCTGGGCGGAACAAAGAGCGACTACTATAGCATCATCGACCGCGACTATAACATGGGCAGTGGTTACAGCGTGAAGACCAAGACGCACATGGAACTGCGCCACTTTGGGCGTTTCATCCTCAATGCCCATTATTATCGCATTTACACGTGGAAAGGCTATGAGCAGAAAGACATGTCGAATCTTACTCAAGAAGACATGCTGCACCTGAATTCGCAGGGCGATAAGGGCCATGCCGCCCTGCTTGTCGTCAACCCGATGACAGAGTTCGACATCACTCGCAACTGGAGCATCACACTCGCGGGGTCCTATTTCGCCCGCCGCACCCACTACAAGTTCTACGACAACGTGAAAGCCAATACCTTCGAGATTCGGCTGGGTGCCACCATACATCTGTGATATTAACGTTAACGTCAACGATAACTCATAACTCCTAACTCCTATCTCTTAACTCCTAACTCCAAAAAGAAGAATCTTGGAAAAAAAACACAAAAATGTTTGGGGTGTTCAAAAAATCTTTGTACTTTTGCAGCCGCAAGTACAATTTCAGGGGCGTAGCCCAGTTGGTTTAGAGCGCTGCAGTCACATTGCAGAGGTCCCCGGTTCGAGCCCGGGCGTCCCTACGTTGCAAGCAAGGAATCCACATTTGATGGGTTCCTTTTTCTTTTCCAACGAAACAAATCAAAAAACGAGCACGTTTTATTTGGCTTTTTGCTCAGTTATCAGTAACTTTGCAGCCGAAAATAAAGTAGTCTCTTGAAACAGAAGTATTTGAGAGGCAAAGAGAATCATCCGTTAATAATAAGTTTAGATTGAAAACATTCGCAGAATTGGGCGTCAGCGAGCAGATTCGCCGCGCCATTGAAGAACTGGGATTCGTCAGTCCAATGCCAGTTCAAGAAGAAGTTATCCCCCATTTGTTAGAAAACAGCGAGCAAGACCTTATTGCTCTCGCACAAACAGGCACGGGCAAGACCGCAGCCTTTGGCCTGCCATTGTTGCAACGGCTGGATGCCGGCAACAAAGCCACCCAAGCACTTATTCTCTCGCCGACACGCGAATTGTGTCTGCAAATCACCGACGACCTGCGCGACTTTGCAAAGTACATGCCCGAGGTGCGCATAGTGCCCGTCTATGGTGGCACCGACATCATGCTGCAGATAAAAGCATTGCAGCGCGGAGCGCAGATTATAGTGGCTACCCCCGGACGACTGATTGACCTGATGGGACGCGGCAAGGTGCATCTTGAAGAAGTGCACAACGTGGTGCTCGACGAGGCCGACGAAATGCTCAACATGGGATTCTCTGAGAGCATCAACGCCATTTTCGAGGGTATTCCTGCCGACCGCAACACACTACTCTTCTCGGCTACCATGAGCCGCGAAATAGAAAAGATAGCCATGAACTATCTGCACGACCACAAGGAAATTGTGGTGGGCAGCCGCAACGAGGGCGCCGAAAACGTGAACCACATCTATTACATGGTGAACGCCAAAGATAAGTATCTGGCCTTGAAACGCATTGTGGATTTCTATCCCAAAATATTTGCCATTATTTTCTGTCGCACAAAGATTGAGACACAGGAAATTGCCGACAAACTGATAAAAGACGGCTACAACGCCGAGGCGCTGCACGGCGACCTCAGTCAGCAACAGCGCGACCTCACCATGCAGAAGTTCCGCCGCCACCTGACGCAACTGCTCGTAGCTACCGACGTGGCTGCACGCGGACTCGATGTAGATGATCTGACGCATGTCATCAACTTTGGACTTCCCGATGACATAGAGAACTACACCCACCGTTCGGGCCGCACAGGACGTGCCGGAAAAAAAGGTACCAGCATCAGCATCGTTCACTCGCGCGAAAAACACAAGATACGTGCCATTGAAAAGGAAATTGGGAAGGAATTTGTAGAAGGCGAAATGCCAACAGCCCAAGAAATCTGCAAGAAACAGCTCTACAAAGTGATGGACAAGATTCTGAAAACCGATGTCGATGAAACACAGATTGCCACTTTCATGACCGACATCATCCGTTACTTTGAATACATAGACAAAGAAGACCTCATCAAGAAAATCGTTTCGCTGGAATTCGGAAAATTCCTGGCCTACTATGCCAGCGCGCCTGAAATAGAGAAGCCAAAGGAAAGAGGAAAGAGAAGAGAGGAAAGAGGTGAGAGAAGAGGAGAAAGAAACCAAGGCTCAAAGTTCAAAGGCCAAGGTTCAAAGTCAAGGGATGGTCGCCGTCAGGCTGAACCGGGCTACACGCGTCTGTTTATCAATCTGGGCAAAGACGACGGTTTCTATCCTGGCGAAATGATGCAGATGCTCAACCGCAACCTGCACGAACGTCAGGCCGTAGGTCACATCGACCTGCTGGGCAAGTTCTCTTATTTTGAAGTCCCTTCGAAAGATGCCCGCCGGGTGATGAAAGCACTGAACGGCATTTTCCACAAGGGGCGCGAGGTGCGCTGCAACGAAGCCGACGAGCCGATGAAATCGGGCAAAACAGAGCGTAAGTCCCGCCGCGACAGCGATCCGAAAGCTAAGTATCCGAAAGATTTCACAGGCAACAGGCAAAAAACCTCAAAAGGAAAGAAGAAGTCTGCCAAGGCAGAAGAATTTTTCGATGAAAACGGCAATAAATATGATTGGCGCGAACTGATGAACGCGGGAAATCCTACTTTGAAGAAAAACAAAAAGAAGTGACCAAAAAGGAATGCTCATGGCAGCTGTGCTCATGCTGAGCTTGTCTGCTGTTGCTGTAACCAATAACATTTGTTTTCGACTATGGTACTGAATTACATTTGGATAGCATTTTTCCTGATTGCCTTTGTTATTGCATTGGTGAAACTTGTGGTGATGGGCGATACGACCGTGTTCCCGGCGATGATGGACTCCACGTTCTCGTCGTCGAAAACGGCCTTTGAGATTTCGTTGGGATTAACAGGCGTGCTTGCCCTGTGGCTGGGAGTCATGAAAATAGGCGAGCGAGGCGGTGTCGTGAATCTGTTGGCGCGACTGCTTAGCCCCGTGTTCACCCGCCTGTTTCCTGACATACCCAAAGGACACCCCGTGACGGGCAGCATCTTTATGAATATTGCAGCCAACATGCTGGGACTAGACAATGCCGCTACCCCGCTAGGCCTCAAGGCCATGGAACAACTGCAAGAACTGAACACCAAAAAGGATACTGCCACCAACCCGATGATTATGTTTTTGGTGCTCAACACCAGCGGACTGACACTGATTCCGGTCAGTATCCTGGTTTACAGGGTACAGCTCGGAGCAGCCCAGCCCACCGACGTGTTTATTCCCATTTTGCTGGCTACATTCTTCTCTACACTGGCCGGCATCATCATCACCAGTCTTTATCAGCGCATCAACCTGCTGAACCGCACCATGCTGCTCACACTTGGCATCATGTCGGCTGTGGTGGCCACCATTATCTGGGGCTTTGGCCGTATGTCGAAAGAGCAAATGGACGTGGCGAGCACCTCGACAGCCAACATTATGCTGATGGTTATCATCATCGGCTTCATTTTGGCAGGCATGCGCAAGCGGGTGAATGTTTATGATGCCTTTATCGAAGGAGCAAAAGACGGTTTCCAAACTGCCGTGCGAATTATTCCCTATCTGGTGGCCATACTGGTGGCTATCGGTGTTTTCCGTGCCTCGGGAGCCATGGACATGCTGGTTGACGGCGTGCGCTGGTGTGTGGAGGCCTGCGGAGGCAACTCCGACTTTGTAGGAGCTCTGCCCACAGCCCTGATGAAACCGCTTTCGGGAAGTGGGGCACGCGGTATGATGGTAGATGCCATGACCACCTACGGAGCCGACTCGTTTGTGGGCCGACTGAGCTGTGTGTTCCAAGGCAGCACCGACACCACATTCTACATTTTGGCTGTTTATTTCGGCAGTGTGGGCATACGCTATACGCGCCACGCCGTGGCTTGCGGCCTGCTGGCCGATTTGGCCGGCATTATAGCTGCCATCGCCATCTGTTACATGTTTTTTGGATAACCACTTCAGGACATGGCAAATTTAAAAAGTTTGGCAAAAGACACAGCCATCTACGGTCTTTCGAGCATCGTAGCCAGGTTTATCAATTATTGGCTTGTGCCCATACAGACGCAGAAGTTTAACGCGGCAGGCGGACAATATGGCATCATCACCAATGTTTATGCCTATGTGTCGCTGCTCATCATTCTGCTCACCTATGGCATGGAAACCACCTTCTTCCGCTTTATGAGCAAAGAAGGCGAGAATGCCGACAAAGTGTATTCCACCACGTTGCGCATGGTGTTGCTTACGTCGGCAGTGTTTGTTGTGGTCATCACCTTGATGCTCCACCCCATCGCATCGGCCATGGGCTACCAAGACCACCCCGAATACGTGTGGGTGATGTTTTTCACGGTGGCCATCGATGCTTTTGTGGCTATTCCCTTTGCTTACCTGCGCTACGTTCACAGGCCGATTAAGTTTGCCACACTCAAGATTCTCAACATCACTTTCAACATCGTCCTGAATCTTCTTTACTTGATAGTGCTGCCTGCGTTGCGGCTCAATCCTTTCGGCATCTACGACGAGCAGTTCACGCTCGACGTGGTGTGGGTGTTCTACATCAACATGTTCTGTAGTGTAGTCACACTCTTCATGCTCTGGAAAGAACTGAAAGGCTTTCGCTTCGGATTCGACATGGGCACCTGCCGCCGCATGCTCAGCTACACATGGCCGCTGCTTGTCATGGGACTGGCCGGCCAGTTGAACCAAGCCGCCTCGCAGATTCTTTTCCCGTACTTTTTCGACGGCACTCCCACCGAGGCCAAGGCACAGTTGGGCATTTACGGTGGCTGCATCAAGATAGCCATGATTATGGTGATGATTACGCAGGCTTTCCGCTATGCCTACGAACCGTTTGTTTTTGGCAAGTCGCGCGACAAGGACAACAAAGAGACCTACGCCACGGCCATGAAGTACTACCTCATTTTCACGCTGCTGGCATTTCTCGTGGTCATTGGCTACATGGACGTGCTCCGCTATCTGGTGGGCCGCAGCTATTGGGAAGGTTTGCGAGTAGTACCCATTGTGATGGCCGCTGAGATTATGTTTGGAGTGTTCTTCAACCTGTCGTTCTGGTACAAGCTCACCAACCGCACCATCTGGGGCGCGTGGTTCTCGGGCATCGGTGCCGTGGTGCTCATCGTGGTCGATGTACTCATGATTCCGCGTTTCAGCTACATGGCCTGTGCCTGGGCTGGCTTTGCCGCCTATGCCGTCTCGATGATTATATCCTATCTGGTGGGCCAGAAATACTATCCCATTAAATATCCCATTGGCGAGATGCTGGTGTATGTAGTGGTGGCCATGGTGCTATTTGCCGCTATGAGCTGTGTCAACAGTCAACTGCCCATTTGGGGCGCTTTGGCAGCCAACACGCTCATCATTTTCCTTTTCCTGGCATTCATTGTGAAGCGCGACTTCCCGCTGAGCCAGCTGCCTGTTGTAGGAAAGTATTTCAGATAACAGTGCTATTACCGAATAAAAAGAACAAATAATAAGACATTCTGCAAAATATGAAAAAAATCATTCTATCCCTTTTCATGCTTCTTGGCTTGGGTATGGCTCATGCCGACGAAGGAATGTGGACGCTTTACAATCTTCCGCAGGCCGTTTACGAGCGCATGCAGCAAGAAGGTTTCAAAGTCCCCTATAACGACCTTTACTACGGACCTCATGCTATCAAGAATGGCGTGGTGAACTTCTCGGGCTATTGCTCGGGCGTGGTGGTCAGCCCCGACGGACTGGTGTTCACCAACCATCACTGTGGTTTCGAGGCCATCCGCTCGCATTCCACCGTTGAGCACGACTACATGCTGAACGGCTTCTATGCCAAGAGCTATGCCGAGGAACTGCCCAATAAAGACATGTTTGTGAGTTTTATGGTCGAGCAAGACGACATCACCGACCGTGTGCTGAAGCTCGGCTACGAAACTATGAACAACGAACAACGCGCACTGTTGCTCGACTCGCTCGAAAACGTCATGCTCAAAGACGTGCGAGCCAAAGACTCTACGCTGATGCTCGAAATCAAGCCCTTCTACGAGCGCAACATGTTCTATGCCACCACCTACCGCGTCTTCCGCGACCTGCGCCTGGTGTTTGCCATTCCCAAGTCGATGGGTAAGTTTGGCGGCGAAACCGACAACTGGATGTGGCCACGCCAGACGTGCGACTTTTCGGTGTTTCGCATCTATGCAGACCCCAAAACCAACGGTCCTGCCGAATACAGCGAAGAGAACGTGCCCTACCATCCCGAGCACTGGGCACCCGTTTCTATGGAAGGTTACAAAGAGGGCGATTTCGCCATGACCATAGGCTATCCGGGCAGCACCGAACGCTACATGTCGAGCTATGGTATCCGTGAGATGCGCGATGCCGAGAATGTCCCACGTGTGCAAGTGCGCGGTGTGAAACAAGACATTATGATTCGCCATATGCGTGCCTCTGAGGCCGTGCGAATCAAGTACGACTCGAAATACGCCCAAAGCTCCAACTACTGGAAAAACTCCATGGGAATGAACAAATGTATCGATTCCATCGGTATTATCGGGCAAAAACAGGCTTTCGAAAAACTGCTTCAGCAATGGCAGGACACTACCGGTTTCCTGAAAGACAAGCTCGACTTCAAGAAACTGAAAAAATACTACGACCAGCGCTTCGAGCAGACACGCGCCTTCTATTATTGGTTTGAAACCTTCCGCCGCACCAACGAGTTCACCACCCGTGCCATGCGCGCACATAGCGGCATGCCCGTGCTGGGACCAAAGGAGAAACCCAAGAAACAATACTTACAGTTCGACGACAACTCCGACGAGTGGGACTATGCCCTCGACCGCGAGGTGATGATAGCCCTGCTGAAAAACTATGCCGAGCAGGTGGATGAAAAATTCCATCCGTCGTTCTACAAGGTTATTCGCGACAAGTTTGGTAACAACTACGAACGCTACGTAGATAACATGCTCAAAAAGTCGGTGCTCTTCAAACCCGGCAAGCGCATCTACTTCAACAAGAAAAAATACTGGAAAGACCCCGGTGTTAGCTACGGCATGTCGCTCATCGAGTCGCTGGCCGAAATGCAGGACGCGCTTGCCAATGTGAGCGATTCCATCGAGGAACAGGAACACTATCTCTGCGCAGCCAAACTGCGCATGGAGGAAAATTTGCCCCACTATAGCGACGCTAACTTCACCATGCGTCTGAGCTACGGGCAGGTGGGCGGTTTCGAACTGGGCGGTCAACCCTCGGGCTACTACACTGCTGCTCCGAGCATCGTGGCCAAAATGAACCGTGCCAACGATATCATCGACTACGAGGCCGAACCCATTATGAAAGAGCTTCTGTCGGCCAAAGACTTCAGCCCCTACGCCGACAAGACCACGGGCGAAATGCAACTCTGTTTCCTTACCAACAACGACATCACCGGCGGCAACAGCGGATCGCCCATGTTCGACGGCGAGGGACGACTCATCGGACTGGCTTTCGACGGCAACTGGGACAGTCTTTCGAGCGACATCAATTTCGACGCGCGTCTGGCCCGCTGCATCGGCGTTGACATTCGCTACGTTTTGTTTATGATGGACCGCTGGGGCCATGCCGAAAGGTTGCTCAAGGAGATTGGAGCGAAGAGTGAGAGATAATGAGAAATGAATAAGGAAAAATGAATAATTACCATGAGACAGACAGCATTTTTAGTGATTTTCTCGCTCACCGTACTGACAGCATGTGCTCAGTCGCCAGCTAGCAGAACACCGGCTGCAGCTTCTATCAGGACACAAGCAAAGACTGCCAAAGCCAAAGCTGCACCCAGCACCCAACACCCAACACCCAACACCCCCCAACAACAGCCGCTGAGCAAAACAGCACAGAGCCTTGAGAAGCGCGGCTACGTAAACATCAAGGACCGCGACCAAAGCATCTACGTGAGCCTGATGTACGCGCGTGCTGATAACTTTTGCGGAAAGATTCTTTACACAGACCTGCGCGAAGCCTATCTTCATCCGCTGGCTGCCGATGCACTGGTGAAGGCTCAGCAGCGACTCAAGGAGCTGCGCCCCGACCTTAGCCTGAAGATTTACGACGCAGCCCGTCCCTTGAGCATCCAGCAGCGCATGTGGGACGAGGTGAAAAACACCGACCACAGTTTCTATGTGTCGAATCCCGCCAATGGCGGCGGATTGCACAACTACGGTCTGGCCGTTGACATCACCCTCTGCCAGGCAGCCACGGGCGACTCCATCCCCATGGGCACCAAGGTTGACCACATGAGCTCAGCCTCGCACATCGACCATGAGGCGCAGCTGGTAGCCCAGCACCGCATTTCAGCCGAGGCCAAACGCAACCGCGAACTGCTGCGCGAAGTAATGGAATATGGCGGTTTCAAACCCCTGCGCACCGAATGGTGGCACTTCAACCTGCGTTCGCGCGCTGAGGCCAAGAAATATTTCAAAGTCATTCAGTAGCCCCCATGAGGGGGATTCACGGTAATCCCAAAATCCCGTGCCTGCCAGTTGTGACTGAGCAAGGCACGGGAATTTTTTGTATCTCTACACAAGCCTTTCACATGGAAGTAAGTCAAGAAACCCTCGATTTCATCGGCCGTCATGCCAACGACGACGTGCGCCTGCTGGCTCTGCAAGCCAACAAGCAAAGCGGCATCGACCTTACCTTTGCACTCAACCAGATTGCAGGCCGACAGAAAGCCCGGCTGAAGATTCCCAGTTGGGCTGCCACAGACGGCATTCTCTATCCGCCCCATCTCAACATGGAACAGTGCTCAAGCGAAGCAACAGCCCGCTATAAGGCCAGCATCCTACTGGCTGCGCCCTGCACGACTTTTGCCGACCTGACAGGCGGACTCGGAGTTGATTTCTCGTTCATGGCCAGAGGCAGCGGCCAGGCATTCTATGTTGAGCAGAACAGCGACCTGTGCCAGCTGGCAGCGCATAACATGCCGCTTCTGGGACTGAACAATGTGGAGATAACAAACACCGATGCTGAGGAATTTCTCAACCGCTGCGAACCGCTTGACGTGCTCTTTGCCGACCCAGCCCGACGTGACAGCCACGGCGGACGTACCTACGGCATAGCCGACTGCACTCCCGATGTGCTGAGGCTCATGCCCCTGATGGCCACCAAGGCGAGGCGCATCGTCTTGAAACTATCACCCATGCTCGACTGGCAGAAAGCCGTAGCCGATATCCATACAGCTGCCGATGAGCGTGCGCGCGTCACTGCCGTCCACATTGTCGCCGTTGCCAACGAATGCAAAGAACTGCTGCTCGACATCTCCACACAACCGCCCACGGTCCAGAAAAAACCAGCAACCCACCCCACCACGCTAGCAGAGGAAGAGCGGCCTTTCACCGCCCCTTGTTGCATCGTCTGCGTCAATTTGTTGCCCGACGGCACCATGGAACAGTTCGTTAGCGAAGCAGTGCCCAAAGCAACATCTACCGAGAAGAAACAGGCCGGAAGAACCTGCTCTTTTGATAACCTTTCTGAGGCAGTTTTTCTCTATGAGCCCAATGCCGCTATCATGAAAGCCGGATGTTTTGACCAGCTGACCGAAGTGTTTGGCATTTTGCCCATTTCTGCCAACAGCCATTTGTTCGTTTCTTCCGATTTCATCGGCAATTTCCCTGGCCGAAGTTTCCGCATCAATACCGTGAGCAGCCTCAACAAGCGCGACCTGCGCACGGCACTCAGCGGCCTTACGCAAGCGAATATCACAGTAAGGAACTATCCCCTTTCGGTGGCAGAACTCCGCAAGCGTCTCCGCCTGAAAGACGGTGGCTCGGTGTATATCTTCGCCACCACCGCGGCCAATAACGACCACCTCCTCCTGATCTGCGAGAAGAATAACTCACAGTAATACGAAATTATCTCACGGTAATAAAAGAATAACTCACGGTAATAAATTGTTATTTCACGACAATAGAAAAATAAAGCCGTGCTTTACGAAAGAATTCTCTAGAAAATTTAAAAACAACTCACGACGTTGTACCTAAATTTTCTAGAGAATTCTTTCGTAAAGCACGGTTTTATTTTAGCCTACTCTTAAACAGCGATATTATTGCCATGAATTAGAAGGCGTTTCGACGATGATTGACGTCATAGCTCATGGGCTGATATCGTAGCTCATGGGCTGAGAAATTGGAGCGAGGTGCCGTCTGTACCAACGGTTAGGCGGACGGTGGCACCTTCAATCATGGGGAAGTTGTTGAGCCGTGCGTGGCCCACAGGAAAGGCATAAGCCACGGGTATGGCATAATGCTGAAGGTAGTAATGCAGCATGTAATACATGTCGTCGAAACCGTTCTCAGGGTGACGGTAGTCGGAAAACCTACCCACGATGATGCCACGCAGACGACCGAGAATGCCACGAATCTCCAGCTGGTGGAGCAGACGGTCAACCTTGGTCATCGACTCGCCCGTGTCCTCGATGAACAATATAAGCGGCTCCGGGCGGTTGAGAAAATCGACATGGCTGCCCGCCAAGGCGCAAAACACAGAAAGATTGCCGCCCACGAGCATGCCCGTGGCAGTGCCAGGCTGATCGAGTTCGTGGTGAGCCACACGGTAGTGGGGCAACTTGCCGGCAAGAAGGCGGCGAAGCGCCTGGCTGACGGTGTCGGTGCCCTGCATGGAAGAGATGGCGTGGCACATGCTGCCATGAATGCTCATCACGCCTGCACTGACGGCAGCACTATGCAGGGCCGTGACATCGCTGAAACCAATGAGCCACTTGGGATGGCTGGTGAACGCTGACAGCGGCACACGTGAGAGCAACTGAACAGCACCGTCGCCACCACGCGTGCAAAGAATAGCGCGGACAGTGGTGTCGCGAAGCGCCCAAAGCAAGTCGGCAGCACGCTCGTCGGCCGTTCCGGCAAAACCATGGTGCTCAGCCAGCACATGCTTGCCTAGAACGGGCTGGTAACCCCAATCAGCAAGGGTGCGACAGCCGCCAATCACGGTGGCCGAGTCAGTAGCGCTGCACGGCGAGATAACGGCCACGCGGTCGCCTGGCTGCAAAAAACGGGGCATCTGCATGGTTCCGTTCACAGGAAGCCCTGATGCGGTGGGGTGCTCTTGCGCCATGCTGGAGGCTACCACCAGTGCCAACAGAAGAGAAAGTAAGTGCCTTTGCATGATGATCTGTATTCGAACGGCGAGTGGGTATTATTGTTTGCAAAGATAACAAGTGTTTTACATTTTTGAGCAAAAATAGCAAGAAAAGTGACAACATGAAAGCGAATGTTTCAAACGAAAAGGCATTTGAAACATTTTTCACGTGCAAAAACCGAAAAAATGTATAATTTTGCCGAAGAAACCGCTACTTTTTGTTCTTTTCATTTGCGCTGTGGCTCTCAGCTCTGCCTTCAAGCCTCACGGCAGATAATGCATAACGAGAATATTAACCATACATATCCATAAATTCTCTAACTAATTATCAACTGACATTACGCATTTCCGCCCCTCTCACTTTTTCTGCGACAGAAAGGGTGATGAGGGGCGGATGATTATTTTGTTTTGAATATGGTTAATAAGGTGTTATAAAGGAGTTACGAGGAATTGTATGGAGTTACAATACCGACTTCACCTTCTGCAGCAACGCCTCTGAAGGCTGCGCATCCTCAGCAACGGGCAACAAGTACCATCTCACCGTCCACGACAACGACTCGCCGGGCTTCAGTTCGGTGTACGCGCCCTGACTTTCCAACTCAATGTAGGTTTTTCGTAGGTTCACATAAACCTGTATTTCAGCCTCGCCAGGGGCTGGCTGCGACGCATCGAGGTCCTGGAATTTCTTCACCAGCAGCAGCCCGTTGGCACAATAGGCCAGCCAGCCTTTGCCGTCGGCATTGATTTTACGGTTCTGAGGAGCTTCGTCGGCAGTGTACCAAACGGCGCCATGCTTGGCTTCAAACCGCATCAGGTCGGCCGGAGTGATACTGTCGATGGGGGCATCGAAAAAGATGATGCCATCGTTGGCCACGCGTGTAATTTCCCAAGGAGCCACCTTTCGGGCCGCGTCAGACTCGTTCTTAATGGAATAGGTAATGACAATGGCATTGTCGGCGGGGTCAACAGCAAATGCCTTTCCCACGCTGCATTGCAGCTTTTCCGACACACCGCTGGTCAGCACCAGCGTGTCGCCCTTTTGCTCTACGGTGTAGGGCTGTTTGTCGAACTCTGGAACGGGCGGCCAGTTCCATTCTTTCTGCGGACTGGTCCAGAACGTGCTGCCAAACGACTCCGGCCATCGCAACTGCGAGATAATCTCGGCATCGCCGTGTTTCAGCGAAAGAATTTTGCCACCTTTCTGGGCATCGATGGTCATCGAGAGGCTGCCCACTTTCAAACAATACTTGCCATCGTCTTGCGGCTCAGAAAGAACGGCGGCCGATGCGGCTGAACATCCCACGACGACAGCCACTGTAAGTAATAATAGTTGCTTTTTCATTGTTAGAATTTTGAACTTTGAATTATTTTCTTTGAACTTTGAACTTTATGATTTGCTAAATAATCAATTGTCAATTATCTATTGTCAAATATCAATTCTTCTTGTTTAATCACCGAGGAAATCGAACAGCAGCTGCTCTTCTTCCTGTTTTTGCTCACCGCGCTGAGGCAGTTCCATCGGCTGAATCGGCGGCAGCGGCTCACAGAGCTTGGCAATGGTTTCCTGGGTCTGCGAAAACATATATTTGCGAAAGCCCCTGAACGAACCAGCCTGAGAGCACTGCGCCTTATACCAGGTAATCAGCCTCGGCTGCTCTTGATGATGGGGCAAATGGTGGTATTTCTGGCAGAAATCGATGAGCTGGTTGCAACGGCTTACAAATTGCAGGTCGCGCTCGCACGAGGGGTAATGATCGGGGCAAATATCTGCCATTCCCTGGCGGAAAAACTCGATTTCATCGTCGGTGACACATTTCTTGACGGAATATTTCCGATGGGTGTAACAGAGAGCCCGCTCAAGGCTAGTGGCAGCCGAATTGAAAGGCCAGCGCCCATACTCCTGAAGAAAACGTCTCATGCTACGCACGGCACCTTCGACGACGAGCGGCGAAGCCCAAAAGCGGTCGGGATAGGATTTCTGAAACAATCCCACATAATAACGGCTCTCAGCCGTATCCTCTTTCGACTCAGCAACATCATCACCTGCTGAACTGTCGATATAGAACATCAGCTGTTTGGCATTGATGGCGAGATAAATGCTGGTATAGCAGCTTTTCATCGTGGTGTTGTGCCGATGCTCCATCATCCGTTGGCAGAGTATGTCGGCTCTCACTGGTTCTGGGCTGTTTTCTACCAGATGCACGGCCAAATCGCCCAAAGAGCCCGCAAAACGGTTCCATTCTTTCAACTGATAGGTGGATTTACTGCCTACTGCCTCGAACCGGTCGTCGCGCAGCATGTAGCTGCGCACAAAAAGACTGTCGGTGTGATGGTCGTCTGGGTGAAGGCGCAAAAACTCAGCAAAAATCTCGTTAATGGTCATGGCTTCGCCCTTGCGCCGCAATATCTGATAAATCTCCTCAATGTAGTTGATGCGGTTGACTTGAAAAACAATGTCATCGTCCTCAACCGCCACATGGGGAAACATGGTAACCACCTCGCGCAGAATGTCTTCGACAGCCTTTATCTCTACGGCATCAATATCAGACATTTGACGGTTTACCAATCCTCTGCTGATAATGCCCGAAAGCGGCATTCGGTCTTCAGTGATTCGCTGCAGACTGGCCACATGACCCACTTCGATCAGCGCATTCTCAAACGAGAAGAAAGAGTAGCGCGAGTTGTAGGCAAAAAGCACATCGGGCATTTCCCAAGGAGTATTAGCAGAAAGACGGGCATTGGCTCGCCGGCCGTCGGCGCGCAGGGCCACGGTCTGGAGCGGAACCATCTGACCAATAATAGCCAGTGCGGCATAAAAATCGATTCCCTCTACATGCTCTTTCTCGGCCAGTTCTTTCCATTGGATATTGTCCGCTGTAAGAACCGGTTTCTGGAGAAAGCCCAAAGACTGCCAGCGATATTCATCCCATAGCATCCCGGCATCGTTTGCACTCGTTAAGTCTATCAAACTCAGCTGCCTTACCCGCTCGCGCGTTATACCAAATTCGTCGGCTAGAGCATCGTAGTGCAGATGACTGCACATAACGCCATTTGCCCGTGCGAAAATCTGGGCATTCCGCTCGGATGTGTGCTGAAAATAGCGCGTGGCAAGAAAGAATACGGGATAGCGGCCTTCTGATTTCAGGAAAGAACCCACAAAACGCTGTTCGTCTTCTTCTAGAAAAGGATATTCGATGGACACAAGTTGAATGGCAACTTCCTCGTTCGTCTTAGAAGCAATGGTCTTGTATTCCTGATAAAAATCAAACAGAAATCTGAGGATGACATCAACACTCCGCCTGCCTGCACCATGCCATCTTTCAATGAGAGATGGATTATTCAGATATACTTCGGCCTGCTGGTAGTCGGTAATGTACTTTAAAATAAGATTGCGCGCCCTCACGTCCGTAAGAGCCTCCACCATCCTACTGAAAACATCCTGAAGCAGCAGGTCGTGCTCTGTGCTTTCTGCACGAATCCGCAGAATCTCTTTTTCAGCATTTGGCGTAAAAACGCTCATATCATCTGCCATTTGCTGGCATTTCATGGTTGGTTTGTAGATAACGGTTTCTTCCATCTTTGCTCTCACAATTGAAGAATTAGCTTGGCTGCCCAACGCAGCATGAAGCACAACAAACAATGCCCACTGCCACCATCTGCGCCAAGTTCTCTCAACCTGCAAAAATAGCAAATAAATCTGTTATCCGCAAACAAAACTGCCGTTTTTTCTGCTTTACAAATGCTTATGCCCGCGCAGAAGAACAATTCCAAAGCAAAACTCTTGCATAAAGACAGTCCATTAACCGGATAAATGCGGTGAATTGCAAATCCGCTGAACACTCAACGGAACAGGTTTCCATTATAATTATAAAAGGAGTACCACAAATATGCCTCTGTGGTACTCCTTAATTTTAAAAAGACAATTTAGTCTGCTAGTTTTGCCTTGATCATCTCGCGGTTGAGGCGGGCGATGTTGGCGATGGTCTCGTTCTTCGGGCAGACGGCCTCGCAGGCGCGAGTGTTGGTGCAGTTACCGAAGCCGAGCTCGT
The DNA here is from genome assembly GCA_900315565.1 of uncultured Prevotellaceae bacterium. Taxonomy (GTDB): domain Bacteria; phylum Bacteroidota; class Bacteroidia; order Bacteroidales; family Bacteroidaceae; genus Prevotella. Next base: position 98,041 of record OMZS01000011.1, read on the forward strand.
CCATCTTGGCAATCATGTTCTTCACACGACGGGCGGCCTCTACGCGACCCTGTGGGAGCAGGGCGAGCTGGCTGACCTTCGACGAAACGAAGAGCATAGCAGAGCCGTTCTTACAAGCTGCTACGCAAGCGCCACAGCCGATGCAGCTGGCGCAGTCCATAGCCTCGTCGGCATCCTCCTTGGGAATGAGGATGGCGTTGGCATCCTGAGCCTGACCGGTGCGGATGGTGGTGTAGCCACCAGCCTGGATGATCTTATCGAAAGCGTTGCGGTCAACCATACAGTCCTTAATCACGGGGAAGGCTGCAGAGCGCCAAGGCTCGACGGTGATGACGTCGCCATCATTGAAGCGACGCATGTAGAGCTGGCAGGTGGTGGCACCGCGCTCGGTCTTTCCGTGAGGAGTACCATTGATGTAGAGTGAGCACATACCGCAGATACCCTCGCGGCAGTCGTGGTCGAATACGAAGGGCTCCTTGCCTTCGTTGATGAGTTCCTCGTTCAGGATGTCGAGCATCTCGAGGAACGAGGTATCATCGGGAATATCGTGCATTTCGTGGGTGTCGAAATGTCCCTGGTCCACAATGGAATGAAACCACCATATTCAGTAATTATTATTGTTCCTATGACAACGATGCATATACAAGCAATAATGCTACTTTTCACCAATTGTCTGGGATTTTGCCAGCCAGAAAATAAATCTCTCAGCGTCATCTGTTAGTTCTTATAGTTACGTGTCTGTACCTTAATAGCCTCATACTCCAGCGGCTCCTTGATGAGTTCGGGCTCGTTGCCCTTGCCTTTGTACTCCCAGCAGCCTACGTAGAAGTAGTTCTCGTCGTCGCGCTTGGCCTCGCCTTCCTCGGTCTGATACTCCTCGCGGAAGTGACCACCGCAGGACTCGTTACGAGAGAGAGCGTCGAAGGCAACGAGCTGACCCATGGTGAAGAAGTCGCGCAGGTGGATGGCCTTGTCGAGTTCGACATTAAGGCCTTCCTTCGTGCCGGGAACGAACAGGTTGCTGTCGAATTCCTTCTCCAGCTCGTGCATCTTCTTCAGACCAATCTTCAAGCCCTCGGCGGTGCGGCCCATACCAACATACTCCCACATGATGTGGCCGAGTTCCTTGTGGATAGAGTCCACAGAGCGCTTGCCCTGAATCTTCAGCAGGCGGTCCATCTCGGCATCCACCTTCTTCTCTGCCTCAGCAAACTCGGGCAGATCGGTGCTGACCTTCGGCCATACAGCCTGGTCGGCCAGATAGTTCTGAATGGTGTAAGGCAGCACGAAATAACCGTCGGCCAGACCCTGCATCAGGGCCGAAGCACCCAGACGGTTGGCACCGTGGTCGGAGAAGTTACACTCGCCGATGGCGAACAGGCCGGGGATAGTGGTCTGCAGCTCGTAGTCGACCCAGATACCACCCATGGTGTAGTGGATGGCGGGATAAATCATCATGGGTTTGTAGTACTTCACGCCGTTGATTTCGTTGGCGACGTCGCCAGGGAACACGTCGGTAATCTCCTCGTACATCTCGAAGAGGTTGCCATAGCGCTGCATGATGACATCGATGCCCAGACGGTTGATACTCTCCGAGAAGTCGAGGAACACGGCCAGGCCGGTGTTGTTCACGCCGAAGCCCTTGTCGCAACGCTCCTTGGCAGCACGCGAGGCCACGTCACGAGGAACGAGGTTACCGAAAGCAGGATAGCGGCGCTCCAGATAGTAGTCGCGGTCTTCCTCGGGAATCTCCCAACCCTGTTTGGTTCCGGCCTGCAGAGCCTTGGCGTCCTCAATCTTCTTGGGCACCCAGATGCGGCCATCGTTACGCAGCGACTCAGACATCAGCGTCAGCTTAGACTGCTTGTCGCCGTGAACGGGGATACAGGTGGGGTGAATCTGGACGTAAGAGGGATTTGCAAAGTAAGCACCCTTGCGATAGCACTGAACGGCAGCGGTGCAGTTGCAACCCATAGCGTTGGTAGAGAGGAAGTAGGTGTTGCCATATCCGCCAGTGGCAATGACCACGGCGTTGGCCGAGAAGCGGACGAGCTTGCCTGTGGTGAGGTCCTTGGCAATGATACCGCGGGCGCGGCCATCGACAATCACCACATCCTCCATCTCATAACGAGTATAGAGTTTCACCTTGCCGGCCTGCACCTGGCAGCTCAGCGAGCTGTAGGCACCAAGCAGCAACTGCTGGCCCGTCTGACCTTTAGCATAGAATGTACGGCTTACCTGAGCACCACCGAACGAACGGTTGGCCAGCATGCCGCCATACTCGCGGGCGAAGGGAACACCCTGAGCCACGCACTGGTCGATAATATTGTTGCTGACCTCAGCCAGACGATAAACGTTGGCCTCGCGAGCACGATAGTCACCACCCTTCACGGTGTCGTAGAACAGACGATAGATGGAGTCACCATCGTTCTGATAACACTTGGCGGCGTTGATACCACCCTGAGCGGCGATGGAGTGAGCGCGACGGGGAGAGTCCTGGATACACAGGTTAATCACGTTGAAGCCCATCTCACCAAGCGAAGCAGCTGCAGATGCACCAGCCAATCCGGTACCTACGACGATGATGTCGAGCTTCAGCTTGTTCTTCGGGTTGACCAAGCGCTGATGAGCCTTATATTCCTTCCATTTCTCAGGCACTGGGCCTGCGGGAATCTTAGAATCAATTACTTTTGCCATAATTTTACTTTTCGATTTACGGATTTTCGATGATCAATGGATTAGCTACACAGAGAAGGGGCACAATTGAAGGCAAAGACCAGCACCACGATGAGGAACAACGCCATGAGAATGGTGGTGTAAATAAGACCTATCAGCTTCCAGCGGCAGAACCATGTCTTGCCGTTCCAGCCCAGTGTGTGCATGGCACTCCAAAAGCCGTGAGACAGGTGGAACCAGATGGCCACAAGCCAAATCACGTAGAGCACAACGAAGACAGGATTGCTGAATGTCTCCTTAATCCAGCCGAAACCGTCGGCCGGGCCGCAAGTAAGGCCCTCGATGCCCACCAGCTCGGCAAACATCATGTTGTACCAGAAGTTGAACAAGTGAAGCAACAAGCCCAGCAGGATGATGATGCCCAGCACCAGCATGTTCTGGCTGGCCCACTCCACCTTTTCAGGCTTGTCGGTCACCTGATAGCGCTCGGAGCCACGGGCGCGGCGGTTTTGCGCAGTCAGGATGAAAGCGTAAACAATGTGAATCACAGCCAAGGCGGCCAAGCCAAGAGTTGCCACAACGGCATACCAGTTGGCACCCAGCAGTTCACAAATCATGTTGTAGGCTTCTCCGCTAAAGAGAGCCACGACGTTCATGCAGCAGTGGAACGTCAGAAACAGGATAAGCGCAATGCCGGTAACCGACATCACTACTTTCCTACCAATAGATGAATTGATTAACCACATAGAATGTTGATTTTGATGATAAATAATTAATAAATATTGTTTGTCTGTTAGATTTAAATGTTACTCTTTCGTCACTCAAAATGTGCTGCTCATGTGTGCTGCTCATGTCATAGATGGGTGCAGAAATAACCAATTATGAGTATTTCAGCACCCTTTCTGACTGCAAAAATACCATAAATTAATGATTCTTCAAAGTATTTTGCGCAAAAAAATAAGGTAAAAGGAAAAAAAAGAAGCACCACGATGCATTTTTCACAGTAAATTTCTATCTTTGCGCAAAAAAGTAACACGCATTTGTAACAAATCAATCGCAAACAACATGAAGAACCTAAGAAACATCATCGCAGCCATGGTGCTGCTCACTGCCACAGCAGCTCAGGCGCAACAGCTGCCCCAAACAGCTGTACTCAAAGCGCACGACGTAAGGACCGACATCTACACCTGCGTAGAGCGCGAAGCCAACGAGGATGACCAGGCCGAAGTGGTTTCGGTATGGATTCACGACCTGAACACCAACAAAGTGAGCCGCCTGCTCACCACCAATCCCGATGCTCCCACGCAATGGGAGAAAATGAAAAACGGCAACGGCGTGAAAGTGTCCTTCGACAACATTGCCGCAGCCGCCAATGTCTCTTTCATTCCCTACGACACCAACAAAATTCTGGTTGAGGGTTGTCCCGACGCCCGCAACGTGTGGTCGTACATCATCGACATCAAACAGCGCACGGCCTGTCAGCTCAGCTCCACCAGCGGACTCATAGGATTCTCGCACGAAGCTGGCTACATCATCATGGAAGGCTACCACTACGACATCGACGCTGGCGGACGCTCGCCCGTCATCAAGGTGTTCAACCTCGACGGACAGCTCATCAAACAAATGCCACTGCCCAGCGACGAGTAGCTTTGCTAAAGCCGCGCCGAGCATTACATACTTTGGGCTCAGCACTGCACAAATATCTCCCCACGTTACGCCAAAATTCTCTAGAGAATTTGAACGTAACGTGGGGAGATATTTTTGTCCTGCCAAGGAATACAGAAACAACGTCGGGAGAAAAAACATTTTTCCCCATTTCATCGGCATTATTTCTTGTTTTTGCAACGGTTTTCCGTATGTTGTAAAAAGTGTTCTTTTCGACTACAAAAGTGCATTTTGATTAAAAATGAATACTTTTTGGTCAGAAATGACAACCGCCGTTATGGGTTTCCATTATAACTTTGCAACCGGAAACAATCACCAAAGTCTAAAATATGTCAAACCTATTATAAAACTAAACAATTATGAAAAAAGTAATTACCACCCTTTTGTTCCTCATGGGAATTGTAGGAACAACATCAGCAACAGACTACGATCTCTACGTAGCCGGTACACGAGTGACGTCGAGCAACGCCAAGAATATTATGGCTGGCGTAAGTTATGATGCCACAAACAAGGTGCTGACACTGAACAACGCTACTATCACGAGTTCTTCTGAACGAACCGCAGGCATCTGGAACAGCGGCATCGACGGACTCACCATCAAGGTGATTGGCAACTGTTATGTAACGACAGCTAATGCCCACGCCATGGCCATGGCCTGCAGTACCACCATTTTGGGAGAGGACTTCCCAACGCTGTCGGTCAAAAGCAGTGACAATGACAAAGCTGGCTGGTGCGGCATCTGGATGATGAACGGCAAAACTCTTACCATTCAGAACATCTGGCTCTATGTTACCGCATACGATTATGGGCTTTACGGCGCCAACAACTCCAACAGCTCGGAAAATGCGAAGCTGGAGCTCAAGCGGTGTACGGTTAGTGCCCAGCTCACCAACTCCAATGCCAGCAGGTCGGCTGTCAGCAATTGGAAATCAATTGACACTTGGGGTGTTTCGATTGACTGGAATGGTAACAAATTCGACTCGAATAAGAACACGATTACTGACGGCAGCGGCAAAAACGTTACAAACCTCTGGATGGTGGGACGTCTCACCATAGGCCGCTACATCATTAACCCATACTACGATATTACCCTCACCAAAAGCAACGCTTCTGCAGGCATCAGCTCAGGAACCATCAAATGGTATAGCTCGACGAAAGAGCTACAGCTGGACGGTGTCAGCTTGACAGTCATAAACGGCGCTTATCCCATCGCTTTCTACGGCTATTCTGGTTCGTCAGAACCGATCAACATCTGGGTCAGCGGCACAAACCTGATACAAGTCAGCAAAGATTTATACGCTATTTGGAGCTACAAAAACGACCTGAAAATTGACGGGCAGAGCTACACTTCTTCCAGTCTTCAGATTACTAACAGCAGCAGCGCATACGCTGCCATTAACTGCGGAGGTGCAAAACTGGACATCGGCACCGTTTATCTGAACATCACCTCTGGAACAAACTGCCTCAGGGGCAACGGATCAACCGAGCTGACCATCGGCACGACCAGCGGCTCTAACCCAGGCAGCAAACTGTCGCTCCTAGCTACAAGTCCCAGTGCCATTTCCGGCTTCAAAAGCTGCACCATGAACAACTCATCCACGTCAAACGGTACCTATTTCAACACGTCAAAGAAAGCTTTCACCAACATTGGCGGCTCGCTGGCACAGAAAGTAACTATTGAGCAGGTTTCCACAAACTACGACTGCTACATCTTTGGCAACAGGCTGAACAATGTGAACTGCAACAACTTTGCCTGCGAGGGCGTGGAGAGCGGAACAATAAAATGGGACAACTCGACGAAGACACTCACCATGACAGATGTCTTGCTCGACAACAAGAACGTCACCTCACAGGCAGCCATCCGCCCAAGTTCAACCGCTGGCAGCTCTGTAACCGTCAGTATCTCGGGCGACAACGTCATCAGGGGCGGACACAGCTCGTTCTATCCTACCAGCGACCTTACCATTAAAGGAAAAGGCAACCTGACCTGCGACAACACAGGCGAATGGGGAGCTATTCTGCAGGGAGGCAACGGTACAATCACCATCGATGTTGACGGAAAGGTATATTTCAAGGGAAAATACGGCTATAATACAAACGGTGGCAGCAATTCGACTAACAAGCTTGTGCTGAAGAACAACAACAAATCTGACTATACTTTCGAAGGCTCAACGGCAGCCATTGACAAATTGTATGGCGGACTGACACTCACCGAACTTGACTTCTACTCCGATGTATCATACGGAGGTGCCCCTGGCTGCTACTTCGATACAGAAGACCACCGTGCCGAACAGAACGGTGGAGCAACGGCCAAGAAGGTGAATTTCATCAAACCATCCAAAAAGTACAACATCAATGTGGGCGGAACACGAGTGACAAACTGCAACGCATCCGGCATCGGAAGCAAATACATCAGCAGCGGCACAACCTCGGTTACATACAATTCGAGTAGCGATAAACTCATCCTGAACAATGCCAAAATATCTATTCCCGAAAACACCAAAACCCACGCCATTTACACATACAGCGACACATATTGCACCGTGGAGCTGATAGGCAAAAACGAACTGTCAAACAACAACTCTAACTACACGGACATCTATTTTGTCAACGGCGGAACAATCACTGGCGGTGAGTTGGTCACCAAGGGAACAAGCCGCTCCGACCTGTATGCTGTAGAAGGGGAAATGACCATCGAGAACAGCAAAATAACGTGCGCCCATTCCATCTGGGGCGAGAAAAAGACGGCCACACTCACCATCGACAACTCTACCGTGGAAGCCAACTACTACATCGGCGGCTTTGGCAATCTCTATACAGCCAACACCTACCTCATTGAGCCGAAGAACGGAAAATACGACTCGTCGGCATCAACGCCCTACGTGGTGGATGCCAAAGGTACCCGTGCGGCTCACGTGCTCTACGGCCCGCAGGAGCTGCTCGGCATCGAGAACATGGAGGCCGACACTGCTGACGGCAACGCCGAGATGAAGCACATCTACGACACGAACGGCAGCGAACAGGGCGAGCTGAAGCGCGGCGTGAACATCATCCGCATGAGCGACGGCACCGTGCGCAAGGTTATCAAGAAGTAACCCCTGTCTTGTATGCTGAGGCATTGCCTCTGCTCCCCCACCCAGTATGTTGAGGCCACCGCCTCAGCTCCACTAGCGCACAGCTTCGGCCCTCGGGCCACTGTCACAGAAAATTTATTGCTAAAACCCTCTAAAAAGGTTGCAAGTTTACGAAAAATATTCGTAAATTTGCAACCTATTAGTTTTATTATTTCCTCACATCCAATGAAAGACATCAAACGTATTGTGCTCACGGGAGGCCCCTGCGCCGGAAAAACCACCGCACTGGTGAGAGTCATCGAACACTTCTCGAGCCTCGGCTACAAAGTGTTTACCATTCCCGAAGTGCCCACCATGTTTACACAGGCGGGCATGAACTATCTCACCAAGAACCCCAACTTCTTCTACGAAGGCGAAAAGGCCACACTCGAAATTCAGCTGGCCCTGGAAGACAAGTTCATGCGCATGGCCGAGGCCTGCGACGAGCCGAGCGTCATTGTGTGTGACCGTGGTACCATGGATATTTCGGCCTATATGAAACCCGAAATGTGGGAACAGATTACCCACGACGTAGGCACCACTACTCAACAGCTGCGCGACCAGCGCTACGACGCCGTGCTCCATCTGGTGAGTGCTGCCGACGGTGCCGAACAGTTCTATACCACCTCCAACAATGCCAGCCGCAACGAGGCCGCCGACGAGGAGGGGCTCAAGATAGCACGAATGCTCGACAAGAAAGTGATTGAGGCATGGACGGGTCACAGCCACCTGCGAGTCATCAACAATCAGGACGATTTCGACCGCAAGCTCAACCGCGTAGTGAAAGAGATCTCCAATGTGCTCGGACTGCCGCAACCCATCGAGGAAGAGCGCAAGTACATCGTTGAACTGACGGGCGAAATGCCCGAATCCATCGAGAGCGACATCACCCAGACCTACCTCGTGGCTGAGCCGGGATGCGAGGTTAGACTCAGACGACGCGGATGGGGAGGAAAGTTCGTCAATGTGCATACAACAAAAAAGAAAATCTCGGAAACAGAAGAGCTTGTCACCGAACGGCAAGTGTCTAACAACCTGTATCAGAGCCTGTTACAGCAAGCAGACCCCTATCGCCAAACCATACACAAGATGCGCCGCAGCTTTATATGGAAAGGACAGTTCTTTGAGCTCGACACGTATCTCAGCCCGCATACCAACCTCATTATTCTGGAAACGAAAGGCATTGCCGAACACAACGATGTGAAGTTCCCGCCCTTTGTGCGCGTGGTAGAGGACATTACTGGCAACAAACGCTACTACAACTACAATCTTGCCCTGCGGTAATGGCACCGCTACGGCAACAGAACACAGTTTTTCTGAACCATGACTCTTCAATACGACGTTATAGTGATTGGCGGCGGACACGCCGGATGCGAGGCAGCCACCGCTGCTGCCAACATGGGCGCACGCACCTGTCTGGTGACCATGGACATGAACAAGATTGCCCAAATGTCGTGCAACCCTGCCATCGGAGGCATTGCCAAAGGCCAGATAGTGCGCGAAATCGACGCGCTGGGCGGTCAGATGGCACTCGTCACCGATGCAACGGCCATTCAGTTTCGCATGCTTAACCGAGGCAAAGGCCCGGCCGTATGGAGTCCGCGAGCGCAATGCGACCGCGGTAAATTTATTTGGCAATGGCGAAAAACGCTCGATGAAACCGCAAATTTAGACATTTGGCAGGATCAGGCCGACGAACTCCTGGTTGAAGATGCGCCCGAGGGGAGCGAACGTAAGAAAAGGGTCATTGGCATGCGCACGATATGGGGCGCAGAGTTACGCACCAAATGTGTCATCATCACTGCGGGCACATTCCTAAACGGGCTCCTGCACATCGGACGCAAGATGGTGCCTGGCGGGCGCATTGCCGAGCCCGCTGTAGCCCATTTCACCGAGAGTATCACCCGACATGGCATACGCTCAGCACGAATGAAAACAGGTACACCCGTGCGAATCGACAAGCGCAGCGTGCATTTCGAAGACATGAACGAACAACAAGGTGAACAGGGTTACTACCAATTTTCCTATATGGGCGCACCACGCCGGCTGAAGCAGCTGTCGTGCTGGGAATGCTACACCAACCCCGATGTTCATCAGGTTTTGCGCAGCGGACTGGCCGACTCACCACTCTATAACGGACAAATACAGTCCATCGGGCCGCGTTATTGTCCTTCTATCGAAACAAAACTCGTAACGTTTCCCGAACGCGAGCAGCACCTCTTGTTTCTTGAACCAGAGGGAGAGAGCACCAACGAGATGTATCTCAACGGTTTCTCATCATCACTTCCCATGGATGTGCAAATCAGCGCGCTGAAGAAAATACCCGCACTTCGCGACATCAGAGTTTATAGGCCTGGCTACGCCATAGAATACGATTTCTTTGACCCCACACAACTCAATCACGCGTTGGAATCGAAAATTATCGACGGTTTGTTCATGGCCGGCCAAGTGAACGGTACCACTGGCTACGAAGAAGCCGGAGGCCAGGGAACCATAGCAGGCATCAACGCAGCACTGAAGGTGGGTTCGGCAGGCTCGGATTCGGGCGCAGCCCAACCGTTTATACTCCACCGCGACGAAGCCTACATCGGTGTACTCATAGACGACCTCGTGACCAAGGGCGTTGACGAGCCCTACCGCATGTTTACCTCGCGTGCCGAATACCGCATTCTGCTCCGTCAGGACGATGCCGACGCACGACTCACTGAAAAGGCCTATCAGCTGGGACTGGCCACACGCGAGCGTTATGATTGGTGGATGGAGAAAAAGAACGCTATTGACGAGCTGACCGATTTCTGCCAAAAAACAACGATAAAACCGAACGAAATAAATGGTACGCTCGAACACCTTGACACCGCCCCACTCCACGGAACAACAAAACTCTATGATCTCTTAGGAAGACCGCAACTCAACTTAGAAATTCTAGCCGAACTTTCGCCCGCGCTGAAACAGAAGATTTCATCGCTGGAAAAACGAAACGAAGAAATTGCCGAAGCCACGGAAATAAAAATAAAATACCGCGGATACATCGAACGTGAGAAAATGGTTGCCGAGAAAATGCACCGTCTGGAAAACATAAAAATAAAAGGACACTTTGATTATCCCAACTTAGCGGCCATTTCTACCGAGGCACGCCAAAAGCTACAAGCCATACAGCCCGAAACACTGGCGCAAGCCAGTCGTATTCCGGGTGTTTCGCCCAGCGACATCAACGCCATGCTGGTGCTCATGGGCAGATAACAAGAACCAAAAGAAGCGAAACCAAGAGGCGGGAAAGGAGAGCGAAGAGATGGAAAGCAAAGAGTGAAGAAGTGGAAAACGAAGAGTGAATAACGAGAAACCCATGTTGTGTTTCACGTGAAACAATAGTCAATACAACAAATTTATAATAAGCTGAAAATGAACAATCAAGTATTAATTGACAATCTGCGTTGCATTCCAGATTTTCCAAAAAAAGGAATTAACTTTCGCGACGTAACGACGCTCTACAAGAGTGGCGAGTGCATGAAAATCATGCTCGACGAATTGTACGAACTTTACAAGGACAAGGGCATCACTAAAATCGTGGGCATTGAGAGCCGTGGTTTTGTCATGGCGTCGGCATTGGCTGCCCGCCTGGGCTGCGGAGTAGTGCTAGCCAGAAAGCCGGGCAAACTGCCTGCCACCGTCATCAAAGAATCGTTCTCAAAAGAATATGGTGTTGATACCATCGAAATGCACATCGATGCCATAGAACCTGACGACGTGGTGCTGATTCACGACGACCTGTTGGCAACAGGAGGAACAGCAAAGGCAGCCTATAAACTGGTGAAGCATTTCCACCCGAAAAAGATATACATCAATTTCATCATCGAAATCACCGACGAAGGTCTTCACGGACGCGACGAATTTGAGGGTCTCGACCTTACAACACTCGTCACCGTCTGACAGGCGAGCAACCCCGTGGAAATCAGGAAACAAAGCAGCCGTTGTTTCACGTGAAACAACGGCTTTCTTGTTTTAAGGCAAAAGAGTAAACAAAGAAAACTAAATACAAGGCAAACATGACGAGAGAAGAAAACGAGCAAAGGCTGGAACGCCTAAAGAGTATCGTACTCAACATGCCCGAAAAGCCGGGCAGTTATCAGTACTACGACGAAGACGGAACCATCATCTACGTTGGCAAGGCCAAAAAGTTGAAAAGCCGTTGCTCGTCTTACTTTCATTCAGAGGTTGACCGATTCAAAACCAAAGTACTCGTCAGCAAGATTCACAACATCACATACACCGTGGTGAACACAGAAGAAGACGCTCTTCTGCTAGAAAACAACCTGATTAAAAAATATCAACCACGCTACAATGTACTGCTGAAAGACGGTAAAACCTACCCATGCATCTGCATTACCAACGAGCTGTATCCCCGCATCTTCAGTACGCGAAACATCAACAAAAAATGGGGCACTTATTTCGGCCCTTACAGCCACATCAGTACCATGTATGCCATGCTCGACATCATCAAGAAACTTTATAAGCCGAGAACCTGTAGGTTTCCAATAACAAAAGAAGGCGTTGAGCAAGGAAAATATAAACCGTGTCTGGAATACCACATCAAAAACTGCGACGCACCTTGCATAAACAAGCAAACCTACGAAGCTTACCAGGAGAACATGCGCCAGGCACGCGAAATACTAAAAGGAAACACGCGTCAGCTGTCACGTCAGCTGTTCGAAGCCATGCAGAAAGCTGCCGAGGAACTTAGATTCGAAGAGGCCGAAATGCTCAAGAGACGCTATCTGATGCTAGAAACCTACTGCTCGAAAAGTGAGGTGGTAAGCCACACCATCAACAATGTGGATGTGTTCAGCATAACCAACGACGACAAACAGGCATTCATCAACTACATGCACGTGAGCAACGGATCGATAGTGCAAGCCTTCACATTTGAATATAAAAAGAAACTCAACGAGACCGATGAAGAACTCTTGCAACTGGGAATTGTGGAAATCAGACAGCGTTTTAAAAGCACATCGCGCGAAATCATTGTACCTTTCGAACTGAACGTAGAACTGGAAGGAATAACGCTGACCATTCCGCAAAGAGGTGACAAAAAAACGCTGCTCGACCTGTCGATTATGAACGGAAAACAGTATAAATTCGACCGTCTGAAACAGGCCGAGAAGCTGAATCCCGAGCAAAAGCAAACGCGCCTAATGAAAGAATTGCAGAATGCCTTGAAACTAGAAAAACTGCCTTATCAAATAGAATGTTTCGACAACTCCAATATATCGGGCACCGATGCCGTGGCGGGATGCGTAGTGTTTAAGGGCATGAAACCTTCGAAAAAAGATTACCGCAAATACAACATCAAAACCGTGGTTGGCCCCGACGATTATGCCTCGATGCAGGAGGTGGTGAGAAGGCGTTACAGCCGCATGATGGAAGAACGCACTCCCCTACCCGACCTGATCATTACCGACGGCGGAAAAGGCCAAATGGAGGTAGTGCGCCAGGTGGTGGAAGACGAACTAAACCTGAAGATACCTATCGCCGGTTTGGCCAAAGACGACCGCCACCGCACCAACGAATTGCTGTACGGTTTTCCTCCGGTAGTCATCGGCATGAAAACCGACTCGGAACTATTCCACATACTGACGCAAATACAAGACGAGGTACACCGTTACGCTATTACATTCCACCGCGACAAACGTTCCAAACATGCGCTTCATAGCGAATTGGACGAGATAAAAGGCATCGGACCCAAGACAAAAGAACAGCTGTTGAAGAAACTAAAGAGTATAAAACGAATAAAAGAAGCTGATATTCAGCAACTTACAGAAATTATTGGCAACAATAAAGCCAATATTGTTTACAATTACTTTCATCAGTCATGAGAAAGCCTGCCACAGATAACGGAGTTATAAAAACCCTCATAGGCTTTCTTTTGACCATGCTGGCCTTCTTCGTCGCCTACGTGGCCATGGTATTCATCATGCTTTATTCGAAAGACTGAACGCAAAAAAAACGATGTTTTTTCTTGACTATTTCGATTATTTAAACTAACTTTGCCGAAAAGAATATCATGAGAGCAGTAATTCAACGCGTAAGTCATGCCAGCGTAACCATCGAAGGCACCGTGAAATCGGCCATCGGAGGCGGTTTTCTCATCCTTCTGGGCGTCTGTTCAGACGACACTAGCGACGACGTAGATTGGCTGGCAAAGAAGATTGCCGCCCTGCGCGTGTTCGACGACGAACAGGGTGTGATGAACCGCTCCATTATCGATGTAGGCGGCGAAGTGCTGGTGGTGAGCCAGTTCACGCTGTACGCCAGCTACAAAAAAGGCAACCGACCCTCGTGGTTCAGGGCTGCTACACACGACATTTCGGTGCCCCTGTACGAGGAATTTTGCAGCAAACTGAGCCATTTCATCGGCAAACCCGTTGGCACCGGCGAATTTGGAGCCATGATGCAAGTAGAGTTGCTCAACGACGGTCCCGTGACCATCTGCATGGATACCAAAAACAAAGAATAACCCTCAAAATATAAACCACAGAACCATGGAAAAAAGAAAAATCGTCAACTATTGCAACCTCGGAGGCTTCGCACTCTACGTGGTTGGCCGTTTCGCCAAGATTCCAGCAGTTGCCATTGCCGGTCTGGTGCTCATTATCATCGCCATGTTCATCACCCTGTTCAACCGCAAAGAGTTCACTAACTTTGAATTTTGGCTCGCCATTGCCGTGCTGGCCATATTTGCCGTTGCCATCATCCTGTTGTTCACGCTATGACGCTGCGCGAAGCACAGGATGCCGTTGACCGCTGGATAAAAGAGTACGGCGTGCGCTATTTTTCGGAACTCACCAACATGGCCTGCCTCACCGAGGAGGTGGGCGAATTGGCACGCGTCATTGCCCGTACCTACGGCGACCAGAGCTTCAAGCGCGGCGAAAAAGCCAACCTGGGCGAAGAAATGGCCGACGTATTGTGGGTACTTCTTTGTCTGGCCAACCAAACGGGGGTAGATTTAACCGATGAATTGCGGAAAAACTTCGAAAAAAAGACCTTCCGCGACCGAACACGCCACCTGGAAAACCCAAAACTGAAAGCATAAAAACAACCCTAAAATCATAACAACTATGGCAGAAAATCACGACCATTCGCACGGACATGAACACCACCAGCATGCTCCGCTTATGAGCAAGTACGAACAGGCACTTGCCAAGTATAACACGAACATCAGCGACGAAGAAGTGCGCCAGGCGGTGAAAAAAATCATTGCCGAGAAAGTCCACGAGAACGATACACCCGAAGTGAAACGTTTTCTCATGGGAAGCATCGAACTGACCACACTCAAAACCACCGACTCAGACGACAGCGTGCTCGCATTCACCGAGAAAGTGAACCAGTTTGACGAAGCCTACAGCGAACTGCCCCACGTGGCCACCATCTGCGTGTATCCCTGCTTTGCAAAGATTGTGAGCGAAACGCTCGAAATCGACGGAGTGGAGATAGCCTGTGTCAGTGGCAGTTTCCCCTCCTCACAGGCACTTATAGACGTGAAAGTCATCGAGACGCAACTGGCCATTAAGGACGGAGCCACCGAAATCGATATCGTCATGCCCGTTGGCAAATTCCTCAGCGGCGACTACGAAGGCGTTTGCGACGACATTGAGCAGATGAAAGAGGCCTGCGGTGACCACGCCATGAAGGTAATACTCGAAACAGGCTGCCTGAAAACGGCCGAAAACATTAAAAAAGCGTCCATTTTATCGATGTATGCGGGTGCCGACTACATCAAGACGAGCACCGGAAAGCTGGAGCCGGCGGCCACTCCCGAAGCTGCCTACGTGATGTGCCAGGCCATTAAGGAATACTACGATGAAACGGGCATACAGATTGGTTTCAAGCCTGCCGGAGGCATCAACAGCGTAATGGATGCCCTCATCTACTACACCATTGTAAAGGAAGTGCTGGGCGAAAAGTGGCTCACCAACAAGTGGTTCCGTCTGGGAACATCGCGTTTGGCCAACATGTTGCTCAGCGAGCTGCTTGGAAAAGAAACAAAGTTCTTTTAAGCCTTAGTCATGCCGGCAACTCTTCAGCTTACGCCGGCAATTCTGTCAATGATGTCGTAAGATATTCCGACGAAATCTGAAAACACAAAAATATTGTCGTGCTTTAGCCGAAAATTCTCTAGAGAATTTCATGCTAAAGCACGACAATAATTTTTTATCTCACGGTAATAAAAAAATAACTCACGACATTATTTCCATCATACCGCACAACAGAACCTTCAAGCTTCGGGCGATTAGTTGTTGCGCTGGGCTACAAACTCAAGATAGGCCGTAAAAGCCTCCTTCAGCACGGGATCGGAAACATAATGGTCGATATACTCCTGGGCATCGCGGGCATAGCGTTCCATTTGCCGCTCAGCATATTCAATGCCTCCACTTTCTTTGGCATAATCCACCAAAACGGCGATTTCATCGGTATTCACGGTTCCGCCTTTCACTTTTCGTGCCAGCGTAAGCATCGATTCCATGGGATGGGTATTGAGGGCATAAATCACGGGGAGCGTCAACTTGCCCTCAGCCATATCGTTTCCAGTGGGCTTGCCGATTTCCTTTGAGTCGAAGTAGTCGAATATATCGTCGCGAATCTGGAATATGATGCCAATGTTATGTCCGAAACGCTTGGCCTGCTCCACCTGCTCGGCAGTGGCATGGGCCGAGAGGGCTCCAATGGCTGCACACGACTCAAAGAGCGCGGCTGTTTTCTGGCTGATAACGTCGTAATAAACCTGCTCCGAAATCTCCAGGTTCTGTATGTTGGCAAGCTGAAGAATCTCGCCGTTGGAAAGTGTGCGGCCCAACTCTGCCAGATTCTGCACAATGGTCTGATGGCCCGTGAACGATACATGCAGCAGAGCCGTTGAGAGAATATAATCGCCCACCAACACGGCCACCTTATTATTATACGTGGCATTTACCGAGGCCTGTCCGCGACGCTCTGCACTTTCGTCCACCACATCGTCGTGAACGAGCGAGGCCGTGTGGAGCAGCTCCAGACCGACGGCAGCATGCTGGGTGACCTGCGAAACAGAGCCATAATTCTTGGCAACAAGCAATACGAGCATAGGGCGCATGCGCTTGCCTCCACGGCCGCGGATATGGTTCAGCGCACTACCCAACAGACCGTCGGAATGCGTCAGCGACTGGTTGAACAAGATGATAAAGTCTTGCAGTTCTTGCTCAATAGGTTGTTTAATCAGCGATAAATAGTTCATGCATTAGAAATATTTGTGCAAAAATAGCTATTTTATTCGGATTAATGAAAAAGAATTCGTACTTTTGAGCGGAAAAAACGTAAAACCATGGATAAATTGTTTCTTTTAGACGCTTACGCGCTCATCTATCGCGCCTATTACGCATTTATCAAGAACCCGCGCATCAATTCGAAGGGACAAAACACTTCGGCCATCATGGGATTTATGAATACCCTGCACGAGGTGCTCACCAAAGAGCGGCCCACCCATCTGGGCGTGGCGTTCGACCCTCACGGCCCCACGTTCCGCAGCGAGGCTTTCCCAGCATACAAGGCACAGCGCGAGGCAACACCCGAAGACATTCATGCCTCGGTGCCCATCATTAAAGACATACTGAGCGCCATGCGCATTCCTATTCTTCAGGCCGACGGTTTCGAAGCCGACGACGTGATTGGCACGCTGGCCAAAAAAGCCGATTCCATCGGTGTTGATACGTATATGCTCACTCCCGACAAGGACTACGGACAGCTGGTGGGCAACCATGTTTGGCAATTCCGCCCGCGCCACGGTGGCGGCTACGAAACCATGGGCGAACACGAAGTTACCACAAAATACGGCATCAGTTCTACCCATCAGGTCATCGACCTGCTGGCGCTCATGGGCGACTCTTCGGACAACTTCCCGGGTTGTCCGGGTGTGGGCGAGAAAACCGCCGTCAAACTCATCAGTCAGTTTGGCTCGGTGGAGAACCTCCTCCAGCACACCGATGAACTGAAAGGTGCATTGCAGAAAAAAGTCATCGAACACGAAGAGGACATCCGCATGTCGTACTTCCTCGCCACCATCCGCACCGATGTGCCCATCGAACTCAACATGGACGAACTGGTCGTCAGCCAACCCGACGAGCCTGCTTTGCGAAAAATTTTCGACGAACTGGAATTTAAGACGCTCGCCGACAAGTTTCTTAACAAAACTGAAAATAAGCCAAAAAAGATTGAAATCCAGCCCGATTTATTCGGATTTTTCACGCCCGAGAGCCAAGAACCTGAAAAAAAATCGAGCTACGAGACGATAAAAACCACACCCCACAACTATCAACTCATTGAAACAGAAGAAGATGCAAAGAGAATTTGTGACTTTTTCTTGACAACGGGAATTTTAAGTCTAGACACCGAAACCACGTCAACCAACGCCATCGATGCCGAATTAGTGGGTTTGAGCTTCGCCGTGAAGGAAAATGAGGCGTTTTATGTGGCTATTCCTGCCAAACGTGAAGAAGCCGAAAAGATTGTTAATATTTTCAAACCACTCTACGAGAACCCGAAAATCCTGAAAGTGGGTCAGAACATCAAGTACGACCTTGAGGTGCTGGCCAACTATGGCATCAAACTGGCAGGCCCAATGTTCGACACCATGATTGCGCATTACCTCATCCAACCCGAACTTCGTCACAACATGGACTACATGGCCGAGGTGTATCTCAACTATCAGACCATTCATATCGACGAGCTCATTGGGCCAAAGGGCAAGAACCAGCGCTCCATGCGCGACCTCTCCCCTACTCAAGTGTATGAATACGCAGCCGAAGACGCTGACATAACGCTACGACTGAAGAACATACTGGAGCCAAAACTCAAAGAGGCGGGCGTGGAGCAACTGTTCTACGACATAGAGATGCCACTGGTGCCCGTATTGGCTAGCATGGAGATGAACGGAGTGTGCATTGATACTGAATCGCTCAAAGAAACGTCAAAAGTTTTCACAGAACGAATGCTCCAACTGGAGCAACGCATTTACGAACTGGCTGGCGAACAATTCAACATCGCATCGCCCAAACAGGTAGGCGACATTCTGTTCGGTAAGATGAAGATTGTGGACAAGCCCAAAAAGACAAAAACGGGCCAGTACGTAACGAGCGAGGAGGTGCTTCAGCAACTGAAAGGCAAAAACGAAATCATCAGCGACATCCTGGCACACAGAGGATTAAAAAAACTGCTCGGTACGTACGTGGATGCGCTGCCTAAGCTCATCAACCCACGTACTGGACACATTCACACCTCGTTCAACCAGACCATTACCGCAACAGGCCGTCTCTCGAGCAGCGACCCCAATTTGCAAAACATCCCTGTGCGAGGCGAAGACGGAAAAGAAATCCGCAAGGCTTTTGTTCCAGAGCCTGGTTGTCTGTTTTTTTCAGCAGACTACAGCCAGATAGAGCTGCGAGTGATGGCACATTTGTCACAGGACGAAAACATGATTCAGGTGTTCAGCGAGGGCAAGGATCTGCATGCGGCCACGGCTGCCAATATTTATAAAAAAGACATTAGCGAAGTGACGCGCGACGAGCGTACAAAGTCGAAACGCGCCAACTTTGGCATCATCTACGGCATCACCGTCTTCGGACTGGCCGAGCGTCTCGACATCAGCCGCGATGAGTCGAAGCTGCTCATCGATGGTTTCTTCCAGACTTTCCCGCAAGTACACGACTACATGGAAGCTTCCAAGGAAAAAGCCCGCCAGATGGGCTATGCCGAAACCGTTTTCCACCGCCGTCGCTACCTGCCCGACATCAACTCGCGCAACGCCACCGTCAGGAACTTTGCTGAGCGAAACGCCATCAACGCCCCCATCCAGGGCTCTGCTGCCGACATCATTAAGGTGGCCATGATTCGCATTTACCGCCGCTTCAGCGAAGAGGGCATCCGCTCGAAAATGATTCTGCAAGTACACGACGAACTCAACTTCTCTGTATATCCCGACGAGCGCGACCGCGTGGAGCGCATCGTGCTCGAGGAAATGCAAAACGCCTACGCCCTGCGCGTACCTCTCATCGCCGACTGCGGCTGGGGCGAAAACTGGCTCGAAGCACACTAAAATTCACAAAAAGCACACCTAACAACATTCAACAATGAAAAAACTTTTATTTACTATCATCATCATTGGCATGGCCATCCTGATGACACAGACACTGCCCGACAAAAAAGAACACAAACGCGCCATGATGGATGCGGTGAAGGAACTGGTGGAAGAGCGTGCCAACGAAAAAGGTATCGCCGACAATGCCATCACGCGCATCGGCAAAAACCTGGTGAGCAAGTCGATTGAAGCCGGACTGGGTGCCAAACTGCGCATGAACAACTATTTCCTGTTCAACACCACCCACATCAAGACAGGCGGCGAAGACAAGCTACTCTCGGTGGGCGTGCTTGGTCAGGTAATTACGTTCAACAAGGACATGCTCCGCGACGCTCTCGAGGAGTCGAAACAGATTCGGAAGGAAGCCAAGGAGGAAAAGAAAATGCTCAAAGAAGAGCAGAAACGGCTGAAAAAACAACTTAAAGAGCAAAGAAAACTGGAGAAAAAACGCGAAAAGGAAGCCCGCAAACGCGAGAAAGAAGCAAGAAAAGCACAGGAAAAGGCTGAAAAAGAAAGACTCAAAGCAGAGAAAGAAAGACTTAAAGCCGAGAAACGGGCAATGAAAGAATAAAGAGGGAGAAATGCAAAAGAAAATCACTGGTTTTCCTTTTGCATTTCTTTCATTTTTCGTACCTTTGCAACCCAATAATAAACGTTTATTGAAATATGGCATTAAAATGTGGTATAGTAGGTCTGCCCAACGTGGGCAAATCTACCCTTTTCAACTGCCTGTCGAGCGCCAAGGCGCAGGCAGCCAACTTCCCCTTTTGTACGATTGAGCCCAACGTGGGCGTCATTACCGTGCCCGACGAGCGCCTCACCCGCCTGGCAGAACTTGTGCATCCCGGGCGCATCGTGCCGGCCACCTGCGAGATAGTGGATATTGCCGGACTGGTGAAAGGTGCGTCGAAGGGTGAGGGACTGGGCAACAAATTCCTGGGCAACATACGCGAAACCGATGCTATCATCCATGTGCTACGCTGCTTTGACGACGATAACATCACCCACGTGGATGCCACCATCGACCCCATTCGCGACAAAGAAATCATCGACACCGAACTGCAGCTGAAAGACTTGGAGACCATCGAGAGCCAGATGGCCAAAGTGCAGAAAACCGCCGCTGCGGGCAACAAAGACGCCAAGACTCTGCTGCGCGTGCTGGAGGCTTTCAAGGAAGTGCTCGACCAGGGCAAAAACGCCCGCGTGGTGGAGTTCGACTCCAAAGAGGAACAAGACGCTGCGCGCAACCTGTTTCTGCTCACCACCAAGCCCGTGCTCTACGTGTGCAACGTAGATGAGGCCAGTGCCAAGACCGGCAACGACTATTCGAAAAAAGTGGAGGCCATTGCAGCCGAAGAAGGCGCAGAAATGATGATTATTGCCGCCAAAACCGAAGAGGACATCGCCGAACTGGAAAGCTACGAGGACAAGCAGCTGTTTCTCGACGAGCTGGGGCTGGAAGAAAGCGGCGTAAACCGCCTCATCAAGAAAGCCTACGCGCTGCTCAACCTCGAAACCTTCATCACCGCCGGACCTATGGAGGTGAAAGCATGGACCTACAAGCGCGGCTGGAAGGCTCCGCAGTGTGCCGGAGTCATTCACACCGACTTCGAAAAAGGCTTCATCCGCGCCGAGGTTATTAAGTACGAAGACTACATCAAGTATGGCTCAGAGGCAGCCGTGCGCGAAGCCGGAAAAATGGGCATCGAAGGCAAAGATTACGTAGTCCAAGACGGCGACATCATGCACTTCCGTTTCAACGTTTAAACACTTGCTACCATGACTACCCTTTTCAACTACATCGTATGGAACCCCAACGAGGTAATAGGCCATTTAGGCCCTATCACGCTGCGTTGGTATGGCATGTGCTGGCTGCTGGGCCTGGCAGGCTCCGTCATTGTGGTGCGCTGGCTTTACAAAGACCAAAAGTTGAAGGACGAGCTTTTCGACCCACTGTTCTTTTACAGCTTTATTGGCATTCTGGCAGGCGCACGCCTGGGCCATTGTCTTTTCTATGAGCCCGATTATTTCCTCACCTCTGGTACTCATTTCATTGAAATGTTTCTTCCCTTTCACCAGATGGCCGACGGCTCTTGGAAATTCACAGGCTACGCAGGACTGGCCTCGCATGGCGGCACCATCGGACTGATTCTGGCCCTGATTCTCTATTGCCGTAAATACAAAGTGAAACTTTGGCATGTTCTCGACGACATTGCCATCGCAACCCCCATTGCTGCCTGTTTCATCCGATTAGGCAACCTGATGAACAGCGAAATCATTGGCAAAGTGACCGACGTTCCCTGGGCATTCATCTTTGAGCGTGTTGACCAGTTTCCGCGGCATCCAGGACAGCTCTACGAAGCCATCGCCTATGCCTGTTTCTTCTTTGTCAGCCTGTGGTTCTATCTCAGGGGAAAGAAAGAAGGTTCTCCCTTCAAAGTGGGTACGGGTTTCTTCTTCGGTCTCTGTCTGGCACAGATTTTCACCTTCCGTTTCTTCATCGAATATACGAAAGATGTACAGGAAGCATGGGAGTCGGGCATGCTCTTCAACATGGGACAATTGCTCAGCATTCCCTTCATCATCATCGGCGTATGGAGCATTTGGCATGCGCTGAAAAGAAAAACTGCATAAACGTTTTCTGAAAACAGAAGGTTTGACAAAATAGACAAAAAGATGACCGATGGTCTGTTCGTGTATAGAATAGGCCATCGGTCATTATTATATGTAAAATGAGCGACGAATGATTAATTCTTCCCCGTAACAATTTTCTTGATTTCGTTGAGTTTGTTAAGGGCTTCGAGTGGGGTGAGGTTGTTCACATCGAGGCCGAGGATTTCGTCGCGAACCTGACAAAGCACAGGGTCTTCTAACTGGAAGAAACTCAACTGCATGCCCTCGCGACGGTTGGCATCGGGAATGAGCGACGAAGGACGCGCCCCCTTCCCTACCCTTTTGGCGCCGCCTTGACCGCTGCCATCGCCCTGAAGGCCTGAAGCATTCGTCATCGGCCGTCCGTTCTGGCTTTCAACGGCGGCACTCTGGCTCTCTAGCTGACTCAGCACGTCGTTGGCCCGTTTCACAATGCTCTTGGGCATACCGGCAATCTGCGCCACATGGATACCAAACGAGTGCTCACTGCCGCCACGCACCAGTTTGCGCAAGAAAATGACGCGGTTGTCCACCTCCTTCACACTCACATTGTAATTCTTGATGCGACGGAAGTTCTTCTCCATTTCGTTCAGCTCGTGGTAATGGGTGGCAAAGAGCGTGCGCGCCTGCGCCTTGGGATGCTCGTGCAGATACTCCACAATGGCCCAGGCAATGCTAATGCCGTCGTAGGTGCTGGTGCCGCGGCCCAGCTCATCGAAGAGCACCAGGCTCTTGGGCGTCACGTTGTTCAGAATGTTCGACGCCTCGGTCATTTCCACCATAAACGTAGATTCACCCAACGAAATGTTGTCTGACGCACCCACACGAGTGAAGATTTTATCCACCAGGCCTATTTTCGCGCTCTCTGCGGGCACGAAACAGCCCACTTGGGCCAACAGCACAATGAGCGCCGTTTGGCGCAGCAGGGCCGATTTACCGGCCATATTCGGACCTGTGACGATAATAATCTGCTGTTGCTCTTTGTCAAGCCTTATGTCGTTGGGCACATAGCTCTCCCCTATCGGCAGCTGCTGCTCGATGACGGGATGGCGACCCTGATGTATTTCCAGCACGTCAGTAGTGTCAATAACAGGACGTATGTAGTGATTTTCCTCGGCCGTCTTGGCAAAGCCCAGCAGACAGTCGAGCCGTGCCACCAGGTTGGCATCAATCTGTATGGCCGGAATATACTCCTGCATGGCCATTACCAGCTCGCCAAACAAGCGGGTTTCCAGCGAGAGAATCTTTTCTTCGGCTCCCAAAATCTTCTCCTCGTATTCTTTCAGCTCCTGCGTAATATAGCGTTCGGCCTGTGCCAGCGTCTGTTTGCGAATCCAGTCGTGAGGTACTTTGTCTTTATACGTATTACGCACCTCCAGATAGTAGCCAAACACATTGTTGTAACCTATTTTCAGCGAGGCGATGCCTGTTTGCTCGGTCTCGCGCTCCTGAATCTTCATCAGATACTCCTTGCCATGTTCCGAAATGTCGCGCAGCTCATCAAGTTCGGCATTGCATCCACGGCGGATAACGTGACCTTTGTTCACCAGTTGTGGCGGGTCGTTTTCCACCTCACGGCCAATGCGGTCGCGCAAGCTCTCGCAAAGATTGATTTGCTCCCCCACCCTATGCAACACAACATTATCCGACTGCAGACAGGCTTCCTTCACCGCCACCAGTCCTTGCAGTGCTACCCGTAGCTGCACCACTTCGCGTGGCGATACACGCCCTACGGCCACCTTCGATATGATACGCTCCAAGTCACCCATGCGGTGGAACTCGTCGTCTAGCGTCTGGCGGAATGCCGGCTCGCGGAAGAAATAATCCACCATGTCAAGCCGTTCGTTGATGGGGCGCTCGTCTTTGAGCGGAAAAACCAGCCATCGCCTCAGCATTCGTCCGCCCATGGGTGTTACGGTGCGGTCGATAACATTCAAGAGCGACGTGCCGCCCTCCTGCATCGTGTTCACCAGCTCCAACGAACGTATGGTGAATTTGTCAAGTCTCACGTATTTGTCTTCCTCAATGCGTGCCAACTGAGTGATATGGCCTATCTGCGTGTGCTGTGTCAGCTCCAGGTATTGCAGAATGGCTCCCGATGCTATCACACCGTTTTGCAGATGATCCACTCCGAAACCCTTGAGGCTCTTCACCGCAAAATGTTTCAGCAGCTTCTGCCGCGAACTCTGCTCGGTAAACACCCAGTCGTCCATCTCGAACACACACAGCCGCGAACCGAAATAACGCTCAAACTGCTCCTTACGCCCACGTTCGTAAAGCACCTCCTTGGGCTGGAAATTAGCCAGCAACTTCTCCACATAATCCACTGTGCCCTCACCCGTAAGAAACTCACCCGTAGAAATGTCAAGAAAAGCCACACCTACCGATGCCTTGCCGAAATGCACGGCGGCCAGAAAATTGTTTTCTTTGTAGTTGAGCACCGTATCGCTCATGGCCACACCCGGCGTCACCAGCTCGGTGATGCCGCGCTTCACCAGTTTCTTGGTCAACTTAGGATCCTCCAACTGGTCGCAAATGGCCACGCGCTTGCCGGCACGAATCAGCTTGGGCAGATACGTGTCGAGCGCATGATGCGGAAAACCCGCCATCTCGTCGCCCTTCACTCCTGCCCCGTTGTTTCGTTTGGTGAGCGTAATACCCAGAATGCGCGCAGCCTCAACGGCATCGTCGCAATAAGTTTCATAAAAGTCACCACACCGAAACAGCAGCAGCGCGTCGGGATGCTTGGCCTTCAGCGAGAAAAACTGCTGCATCATCGGGGTCAGTCCTTTATCTTTTTTTGGCATTCTCGATTCTGTTTTCAACTAATGATTCTTGCAAATTTAATGATTATATTCTACATAGCCCCATTAATGGGCTTTTTTTTAATCATTTTTCAAACAACGAAGCCCTGCAACCACGCGCGTGGTTGCAGGGCTTCGATGCTTTATCTGGTTGGTTGGCAGATTTCCGCTGAGGGGCTGCCAACAGATTACTCGTCCCATATGCTCTTCACCTGTGGGGCATTTACAACAAAAAGAATAATGGAAAATAGATATAGTAACATACTAACAAAGAATCTCTATAGGGGGATTTTGTCGGTATGTTACTATGTCAAAATAATGAAGTTTCGCTTGCTGGGAATCAATAACGAGCCTCCGCATTGTAGGGAACCTAGCTTGTCTAGTTCCCTACACAATATCACTGACACAAGCTAGGTTCCCTACAATGCGGAGACATGTGCTAGGTTCTCTACTCACAATCCCCTGACTATTTCCAACAGGAGAAAGTTGAGTATATTATTCTGTCAAAATGAGAGGCGACTGTTACTTCTCAACCACGTATTTGCGGCCATTCTGTATATAGACCCCGCGCGAGAGGTGCTGGCTTTGAATACGGCGGCCCTGCAGGTCGTAGATGGTATTGGAGGCTTTCTTTTCGGCCATCTCAATCTGTCGGATGCCCGTGGATTGCTTTGAGGCCAGGTAGTCGGGCAGATAGTAACCCAAGTGGGGCGGCTGGTTGTAGGCCGTCTGCTGCCAGACGATGCCCATGCGATAGACATGATCGTGGAGCAAGGTGGGCACACGCAGGTCAGAGGGAATGTTGGTGGTGAAGATGTTGATTTGCGACGGGTCGTCATAGTTCCAGCAGATGATTTCCTCTCGCCAGTCGCCCAGTAGGTCGGCCTGCAGGCAGGGCGTGGCCTTAGTGGTGTTGCAAGTCTGCGAAGCACCGTAGCTGCCGAGTGCGAGCAGTGTGGAGTTGCTGGTGCCGTTGAGCTTGGTGATGACGGGAGCGCACTTGCCGCTTCCGCTGTCATACTTGCCGTCGAAGAGCTCGTCCTGGGCGTCGCCGTCCCAATAGATACGGAAATCCATGCTGAGCGATTTCGAGTTGACCACCTCGCCCGTCTGAGCGCTGCGCTCCACGCGGTCGTCGCTGGACCAGAACTCCTGTCCACGGCTGTCGGCCACCACATCGGCAGCCATACCGCGGCCATTGTCAACACCCTTGTTGCCACCTTTCCAGATGACTTCGCCCGTGGCAGCATCGTGGAGGTCCCACGAGTAAGTGCCTTTCTCCTCGTGCACCTGGAAAAGCTCCAGTCCAGGGCGGTCGGGGTCAATATCGCCCAGGTGGATGGCATCGCCATGGCCGAATCCCGTGGCATAGAGCAGCGAGCCGTCGTTGTCGCAAGCAGCTGAGCCCCAGATGATTTCGTCGCATCCGTCGCCATCCACGTCGCCCACGCTGAGGTTATGGTTGCCGTTGCCATACATGGTGCCACTGCCGCCGCCGCTGGTAGGACTGCCATGGGTGGTCTTCGTGGTGTTGCCGTCGGCATCGGTCACTTCCACCTCAGAGGTAGAATTAGAGGCATGCAGCCAACGGGTCGTCAGCTTGCTGCCGTCGAAATCGACTGCCCAAAGGTAGGCGCGGGTATAGTAGCCGCGGCACATCACGGCACTGGGATTCTGACTTGTTCCGCCCAGATAGGCCACGCAGGCCAGATAGCGGTCGGCGCGCCCGCCGTAGTTGTCGCCCCAGAACGTCTTGCTGGGGTGGGAGGGAGCACCGCCCAGTGAGCCGGCGCGGTTGGGATTGTAGAAGATGGTGTGGAGGGCCTCGCCCGTTTCGCCGCTGAACACGGTGAGATACTCAGGGCCTTCGTTCACGTAGCCCGTTTCGTTGCGGTAGTCCTTGGTGTTGTCGGCCGACTTGATGTCGCTGTCGTCGGCAGCCTCGGTAACATAACGGCCCAGTCCGTCCTTTGAGCCGGGAGCGGTCTTACAGATGAGCTCAGCCTTGCCATCGCCATCGAAGTCATAAACCAGGAACTGGGTGTAGTGAGCACCAGCGCGGATGTTGTCGCCCAGGTCGATGCGCCACAGTTGCTCTCCGTCCATTTTGTAAGCGTCCAAATAAACACTGCCCGAGAAGCCGCTGCCGATGGAGTTGTCCTGCGAGTGCGAGGGATCCCATTTGACGATGAGTTCCATCTGTCCGTCGCCATCCACATCGCCCACCGACACATCGTTGGGGGTATATTCGTAGGGCACGTTGTCCTGCCATGAGCCATATTTCTTGGTGCTTGAATTGTATTCGCGCCAACGGTGGGTGCCACCAGCCGGGCGGTCGAGTTTAACGCTTTTGAAGATGTTGGCCCACGGGGTGACCGGACTTGTGGTTTCCAATTCTGTGCCATTCTGTTTCACCACCACCTCATACTGGCTCGACGCCGTACCATTGGCATCGGTAAAGTTGCTCACACTGAGGTCGGTAGCCACGCTGACACCATCGCGCAGCAGGTCGAACGTCACATCGTCAGCATCGGTACCCAGCAAGCGCCAGCTTACAAAAATGCCCTTATTGTTCTTGGCGGGCACAGCCACCACGTCACGCCCCAGAGGCTCCATCTGCTCGGCTGGTGTAGGCCATACGAAGTTCTCGGCCCCGCCACCCTGACTATTGCCGCCGGGCACATAGTCGTAGAGCGTGATGATCCAGACCACCTGCTTGCCCATGGGGGTGAAAGTCAGCTCGTCAGTAACAGGTGAGCTCAGCTCAATAGCATGTTTCACATCGGTGCTGTTGCCGCTGGCATCTTTCTGCGGCCACACATAGTCGTTCTCGCCATACTCCGTGCCACCGAGCTCGCCCAAATAAGCATCCACCTCGGCATAGTTGTCGTAACCGCTGATGGTGACATATTTAATCTCCACGCCATCAGGAATATAGATGGTGTATTTCACTCCAGCAGAGTATTTGATTCCACCTCCACCAGCACCATAGGTCTTTCCGGCGTTCTCGCTCACGGAGAACCCGTTGTTAAACGTCCACGGCGAATTATCGCCCTTAGCGGCGTTACACGTAGCGTCACTCAGTTCGTACTTCTTTTGTGCCACAGCCACCACGGCCATGAGCAGCAACACGATGGTTGCCAGTAAATTTCTTCGCATGATGTTTTTATTAGTTTTGTTTCGTTTGTTTTTTTATCTCTTTTCTAAATTTTATGTACTTTCCAGGGCTTCCTGATTAGCCAAAGCAAAAGACTTTCGATACCATATAGATTAGTTGTGCGCAAAATTACAACAATTCTTCCTATTATGCAAAATAAAAGGGTACAAAAAAATAAAGGAGGTCATGACACCATCGCTTTGGGCATGCCTCCTTCTTCTCACGCGTTAATTACTACTATTCTTAATTTATGCATTGAGGATTATTAACTTTTCTCTTATTCTTGTTAGATGAAAGACTTTTTGGCAACATAAAATGTCGAACACAGAGTCCATGTAAACATGTCCTGTAAAGCCTCTCGTATATAAAATTTAAATATGGTTCTTTTTAAAGTTCTTAGACTGTGTATCTTTCTAAACGTACATCATCTTTTGTTGGTGCAAAGATATACAATTTCCGCCACACTCCAAATATTTTTGGAAGAAAATTTCCTAAAAAGTGTAAAAAATACGGTTTCCCGGCCTTTTTACCACATAAAAAGGACAAATTTTCACATATTAATTATGAATAGAGTAGGGGTGCAAAGGGACTTCGGCCAGTCTGTTTGGCCGAAGTCCCTTTTGGTTTTCATTACCTCTACTTCTTCGTAGCCCTGACGAAGTAGGCTATCAGCAGGATGTAGGCCAGCAGCGAGCAAACCTCGCTGAGCGGATTGGCCAGCCACGACTCACTGATGGGATTGAAACCGCCGAAGCGCAGCAGCGCGCTGACAACACCCATCAAGGCACCTCCGGCAATGAAGCCCGAGGCGATGAGCGTGCCCTTGTCGCCGCGCTCCTTGTTGACGGTGGCGTCCTTCGAACGGGTGGTGACAAACCAGTTGACGGCTCCACCCACCAACAGCGGGATGTTGAGTTCCAGTGGAATAAACATGCCCAGGGCAAAGGCCAGCGCGGGCACCTTGCACCAGGTGAGCACAATGGCAATGAGCGCGCCGATACCGTAAAGCAGCCAGGGCGCACCCACGCCGTTCATCAGCGGCTCGATGACGGCGGCCATGGCGTTGGCCTGCGGGGCAGCCAGCTGTCCGCTGGTAAATCCGTAGGTTTTGTTCAGAATAATCATCACGCCGCCAACGGTGGCAGCGCTGACCAGTGTGCCGAGGAATTTCCACGTCTGCTGTTTCACGGGTGTGGTGCCCAGCCAGTAACCTATCTTCAGGTCGGTGATGAATCCGCCGGCCATCGAGAGCGCTGTGCATACCACGCCACCCATGACCAAGGCAGCCAGCATGCCGCCAGTGCCTTTCAGACCCACGGCCACCATAACCACCGAGGCCAGGATGAGCGTCATCAGCGTCATGCCGCTCACGGGGTTCGAGCCCACAATGGCAATGGCATTGGCCGCCACGGTGGTAAACAAGAAGGCAATGACCGTTACCAGCAGGATAGCAACGATGGCGTGTATTACATTGCCCTGCATCACATCAAAATAAAAGAATGCCAGTGTGAGCAGAATAGTAACCACCGAGCCGATGGCGATAATCTTAAACGGCAGGTCCTTGGCTGTTCGCGGCATGTTGGCCAGCGCCTCGGCGTTGTCGCCCTTGCCCTTCATTTCCTTGGCAGCCAGTCCTACAGCATTCTTAATGATGCCCCAACTCTTGATGATACCTATGATGCCGGCCATAGCTATGCCACCAATGCCGATAGACTTGCCGTAAGC
Source organism: uncultured Prevotellaceae bacterium (assembly GCA_900315565.1). Classification (GTDB taxonomy): domain Bacteria; phylum Bacteroidota; class Bacteroidia; order Bacteroidales; family Bacteroidaceae; genus Prevotella. Next base: position 127,993 of record OMZS01000011.1, read on the forward strand.
CTTGAATATCATTTCGGGCGACATGTCGCCCACGGCAGTAGTAATCGACGGATCCCACTGACTCAATACGGTGTCGGGGAACAGCAGTGCCATGCCCGGCACAATGAGCCACCACACCGAGAGCGAGCCCAGGCAGATGATGAGCGCATACTTGAAACCGATGATGTAGCCCAGACCCAGCACAGCCGCACCAGTGTTCACCTTGAACACCAGCTTGGCATGGTCGGCCAGATACTGCCCGGCACCCACCACGCGCGACGTGAAATTCTCGTTCCACCATCCGAAGGTGGCCACGATGAAATCGTACAATCCACCCACGATGCCCGCAATGAGCAGCGGCTTGGCCTGACTACCGCCCTTGGCACCGCTAACCAGCACCTGCGTGGTGGCCGTGGCCTCGGGGAAAGGATACTTGCCGTGCATGTCGCTGACGAAATACTTGCGGAAAGGTATGAGAAAAAGAATGCCCAGTATGCCGCCCAACAGCGAACTAATGAACACCTTGGTAAACGACACCGCCATGTCGGGATACTTGGCCTGCAGAATGTAAATGGCCGGCAATGTGAAGATGGCACCTGCCACAATCACGCCCGAACAGGCACCTATCGACTGTATGATGACGTTTTCGCCAAGGGCATTCTTGCGCTTAGTGGCCGTACTCACACCCACGGCAATGATGGCTATGGGGATGGCCGCCTCGAACACCTGACCCACCTTGAGGCCAAGATAAGCGGCGGCAGCAGAAAAGAGCACCGCCATCAGAATGCCCCACGTCACCGACCAGGCATTCACCTCGGGGTACGACTTTTCGGGTTTCATCAGCGGCTCATACTGCTCGCCTTCTTTCAGTTCCCGAAACGCATTTTCGGGCAACTGCAACATGTCTTTTTCTTCGTCCATAATGATGATTTCTTTCTATATTGTTTTCGTTTTCTTTATCGTTGACGCTGAAGTTTTGGTTATCTACTTATGCTTCTTCACTTTAAAGCGGTCGAAGCCCTCGCCATACACACCGATAACGGCACTCTGCGAGACAAAAGCGTGGGGATCTACCTCGTCGATAAGCTGAAAAATCAGTGCGCTCTGGCTCTGCTTGCACAGAACGAAAAGCACCTTCACATCGTGACCGCTGTAGAAGCCCTGACCGTTGATAATGGTGCAGCCACGGTGTACTACCTCGTTGATGCGGTGGCCAATGTCCTCGTATTTCTCCGAAATGATGAAGAACTGCACCGAGCGGCGCATGGAGTTCACCACCTGGTCGAGACAGAACGCGGTGACGTAGAGCACAACATAACCGTAAATCACGCGTTCCCAGTCGCGCAGCACCAAGTAACTGCTGGTGATGATAATCACATCGGCTATCAGGATGACGCGCCCCAGCGATACGTCGCGATACTTGTTGATGATGGCCGCAATAATGTCGGTGCCGCCCGTAGAGCCATTGCTTGCAAGGCCCAGACCCACACCCGTGCCGCAGAACACCGCGCCCAGTATGCTGGCCATGAAAGGCTGGTCGGCCAGCAGATGCAGCTCGGCAGTATGCTCACGGACAATAGAGAGCGAAACGGTGAGCACCACAACGGCATAGACGGTCTTCACACAGAATTTCCATCCCAGAATGCGCAGCGCTACGATGAGCAGACAGGCATTGATGGCAAAATAAGACACTTGCGCGGGAATATGCAGTGCGCTCCATTCCAATATCGACGCAATACCGGCCACGCCGCCCGTAGTGATGTTGTTGGGCAGCAGAAAAACACACCACCCAATGCAGTAGGAGAGCATGGCGATGGTCAGCAACGCGTAGTCGCGCACTTCTTTCCACCATGCCCGTTTCGAAATATCTGGCATAACAGAGGTTTATTTTGTATTATTCTTATTCACTCGCTCCATTCGCAATTCTCACCCTCTATTCTCAACGCTCAGCCTTCCAACAGCTCTGTCAGCTCTTTCATGCCTGCCGACGCACCTTTCTGTATCTGCCTGATGTTGCGGCCGCTGGTGTTGCGCACAGGGTTGGGGTCGATGAGATAAACGGGCACACCCGGTTTTACGTACTGCACCAGTCCGGCAGCAGGATAAACGTTGAGCGAGGTGCCGATGATGATGAAGATGTCGGCCTTCTGTGCCTCCTCGGCGGCCGCCACAATGTTGGGCACGCCCTCGCCGAAAAACACGATGAACGGCCGAAGCAGCGAACCGTCGCCTGCCCGCTCGCCGGGCATCACGTCCAGGTTGGGAGCCGAGAGTGTGCGCTGGTAGGCAGGATTGTCCACATCGCGGCTCGAACATACCTTCATCAGCTCGCCGTGCAGATGAATCACATGGGTAGAGCCGGCCATCTCGTGCAGGTTGTCAACATTCTGCGTCACCACCGTCACGTTGAAACGCTGCTCCAGCGCGGCCACCAGCTTATGGCCCTCATTAGGCTTGGCTGCCACCAGTTTCTTGCGCAGCATATTGTAGAAATTATTCACATATTCGGGGTCGTCCTCCCACGCCTCGTGTGTTGCCACACGTGCCACAGGATAGTTCTCCCACAGGCCGTCAGCATCGCGGAACGTACTCAGTCCACTCTCCACCGACATGCCCGCACCGGTCAATACGACTATCTTTTTCATAAGCACTGTATTTAAGTATTTTTACATAGATTTCGGTTTCCTCATGCAAAGGTAAATATTTTCCTAAGATTTTCGATAAAATGTCACAAAATTTTTATTTTTGTGCATGCCTTTCGTTTGGCAAGCCAAATATTTTCAACCTCTTACCGCAAGTTAAGAAGGCCCTGCTGAGAATGATGATTCTATTTCTCGGCGCGACATTCAAATTTTCTAGAAAATTTCAGATTATTACCGTGAGTTATTTTTGTAACGTCGTGAGATATTATTTTATTACCGTGAGTTATTTTCGTAACGTCGTGAGATGTTTTTATATTACCGTGGGTTATTTTTTGAGGCCAATCAGAAAAAAGTGATTTTCTTTTTCGCTATTCGCTCACTTCTTTGTATCTTTGCAGCATCCAAGTAGGAGGTCACGTGGCCCACGTGACAACAGCGCGCTGGGACGCAAGACACAGCGCTGGGAACACGACAATAGCGCGCTGAGACGTGAAAACAGCGAGGTTGCAACGTAATCCACGTCGCCTCCTACGGAAAAGCGAAATATAACCGTAGTTATATAGAAGCGTTATGGCACAGAAACTGGTTCAAACGCAAACGCAGAAAATGGTGCAGCAGCAAAAACTGACTCAACAGCAGGTGCTGCTCATCAGACTGCTGGAAATGCCTCTGACAGAGCTGGAACAGAGTGTACAGACCGAGATTGACGACAATCCGGCGCTGGAGCCTGCGCCCGCCGACGGCATGGATGCTGCCGACAGGGTGGGGGAGAACGCTCTGGAACCTGCCGAGGGCAGTGCCAGCACGACGGATAATGCCAGTGAGGACGACTCGTTTGAGGAACGCTCGGAGCGCGAGGAGCGCGAGTCGGCCCTCGACGATGCCCTGCAACGCATTGGCAGCGACGACCAGATGCCCGAGACCATGCCCGCTGGCATGGACTACGTAAACAGCGGTGCCGACTACGAGGAAATGGCCTGGGGCGACCCTGTGTCGTTTTACGACCGGCTGAAAGAGCAGATGGGCGAGCAGGAGCTGACGCCCAAGCAGGAGGACATCATGGAGTATCTCATCGGCTCGCTCGACAGCGACGGACTGCTGCGCAAAGACCTGGAAACCATTGCCGACGAGCTGGCCATCTACCATAACATCGACGCAGAGCCGCAGGAGATTGACGACGTGCTGGCCATGCTGCAGGAATTCGACCCTGCGGGCATCGGCGCACGCTCGTTACAGGAGTGCCTGCTGCTGCAAATCGACCGCAAACGCTGGACCGAGGCAAGAAGCAAGGCACGCGATGTGCTGACCGACCACTACGACGACTTCATCAACAAGCGCTGGGGGCGCATAGCCCAGCAGATGGAACTCTCGGACAGCACCCTGCACGAGGTGAAGGCCGAACTGCTAAAGCTGAACCCCAAGCCCGGTGCCTCGCTCGGCGAGACGGAGGGCCGCAACGTGCAGCAGATAACACCCGACTTCATTGTGGATACAGCCGACGACGGCACGGTAACGTTCAGCGTGAGCCGTGGCCGTGTGCCCGAGCTGTTGGTGAGCGAATCGTTCGTCGATCTGATTACCCAGTTCAAGAAGCGCGAGGAGAAGGGAGAAAAGTGCGAAAAACTCTCGCGAAGCGAAAAAGAGGCGCTGGTGTATGCCAAGGAGAAAGTAGATAGGGCACAGGGGTTCATCGAAGCCGTGAAGCAGCGCCGCCACACGCTCTACATCACCATGAAGGCCATCATCGACATTCAGCACAAGTATTTTCAGGACGGCGACGAGAGCGACCTGAAGCCCATGATTCTGAAAGACGTGGCCGACCGTACGGGACTCGACATATCGACCATCTCGCGCGTGAGCAACATGAAATATGCGCAGACACGATGGGGCACCTTCAAGCTGCGCCACTTTTTCAGCGACAGCTACCGCACGGAGAGCGGCGAGGAGATGTCAACGCGCCGCATCAAGGCCGCACTGCAAGAAATAGTAGATGGCGAGGACAAAAAACACCCGCTCAACGACGATGCCCTGAAAGAGGCCCTCACCAAGCGCGGATTTCCCATTGCGCGCCGCACCATATCGAAATACCGTGAGCAACTGGGCATCCCGGTAGCCAGGCTGCGAAAAAATTGACCATAGATAATAAACAGGACATTTGAGAATAGAGAGCCATTGCCCATTCCACCCATAAGGCCCATAAAAACCATTCGACATATTCGACCCAATCTAAATAGAAACCAATAAATACAAAAGTGAGAGCACGAGATTTGATTATTGCCGCCAGGGTGATTAGCATGATGTTCACCCCCTTCTACTTGCCACTGGTGGGCATGCTGCTGCTGTTTATTTTCAGCTACTTGAGCCTGTTGCCTTGGGCATTCAAGCTGCAAGTAGTGGTGCTGGTGTATCTGTTCACCATTCTGCTGCCCACGCTCATCATTCACTACTACCGCAAATACCAGGGCTGGACACAACTGGAGCTGGGCGTTCGCGAGCGGCGCATGATTCCTTACGTGATTTCCATTGTGTGCTACTCAACGTGTTACTACGTCATGCGCGCCGTCCATCTGCCCGGGTTCATGGGGCGCATTCTGGTGGCGGCACTGCTCATTCAGGTGCTTTGCGCCATCATCAACATCTGGTGGAAAATCTCTACCCACACGGCAGCCATTGGCGGCGTGGCTGGAGCGGTCATCGCTTTCTCTTACATCTTCATGTTCAACCCTGTCTGGTGGCTGTGCCTCATTCTCTTTGTGGCTGGCTTGCTGGGCAGCAGCCGCATGATACTGCGCCAGCACACACTCTCGCAGGTAGTGGTGGGTTTCCTGCTTGGTTTTGTCACCTCCTACATGGCAATAATATAAGCATTGAGGGCTGAGATTTGAGAGTTGTGAGTTCATACTAAAAGAATTCTCAATACTCAAATCTCAACCCTCAATTCTTAAATCTCAATCCTCAACGCTCAAATATCAAATCAAAAAATATGAAACCATTAGTCAGCATTATCATGGGCAGCACCAGCGACCTGCCCATCATGGAAAAAGCTTTTAAGTTTCTCAACGACATGCAGATACCCTTCGAAGTAAACGCGCTTTCGGCCCACCGTACTCCCGAGGCCGTGGAGTCGTTTGCCAAAGAAGCCAAAGGGCGCGGCATACAGGTGATTATTGCCGGGGCTGGCATGGCTGCCGCTCTGCCTGGCGTGATTGCCGCCAACACCACGCTGCCCGTCATCGGAGTGCCCATCAAAGGCATGCTCGACGGACTCGATGCCCTGCTTAGCATCGTACAGATGCCACCGGGCATACCCGTAGCCACGGTGGGAGTAAACGGAGCCATGAATGCTGCCATTCTGGCCGTGCAGATGATGTCGCTCTCAAACAAAGAAATGGCCGAGAAACTGGCAAACTACAAAAACGGACTGAGCAAGAAAATAGAAAAAGCCAACCACGACTTGGCCGACATCAAGAACTATGAATACAAAACCAACTAACTACCAGCGGCGGCCATCGTCGGTGGTGCGCATAGGCAACATCTGCATGGGCGGCGACAACCCCATCCGCGTGCAGTCGATGACTACCACCAACACCAACGACACGCAGGCTTGCGTGGAGCAGACGCGCCGCATAGTGGAAGCGGGCGGCGAGCTGGTGAGGCTCACCACTCAAGGACTGCGCGAGGCCGAAAACCTGAAGAACATCAGCAGCGCACTGCGCGCCGAAGGCATCAACGTGCCGTTGGCTGCCGACGTTCATTTCAACCCCAATGTGGCCGACGTGGCCGCACTCTATGCCGAAAAGGTGCGCATTAATCCCGGCAACTACGTTGATCCTGCGCGCACCTTCCGCCAAATAGAATACACCGACGAGCAGTATGCCGCCGAACTGCAGAAAATTGAGGAACGTTTCGTGCCCTTCCTCAACATTTGCCGCCAGCATCACACGGCCATCCGCATCGGCGTGAACCACGGCTCACTCTCCGACCGCATCATGTCGCGCTATGGCGACACGCCCGCAGGCATTGTAGAGAGTTGCATGGAGTTTCTGCGCATCTGCCAGCGCGAGCAGTTCAACGACGTGGTTATCAGCATCAAGGCCAGCAATACGGTGGTCATGGTGCAGTCGGTGAGGCTGTTGGTGCAGACCATGAACAGCGAACACATGAATTATCCGCTCCACTTAGGTGTGACGGAGGCCGGCGAAGGCGAGGACGGCCGCATTAAAAGTGCCGTGGGCATAGGAGCACTGCTCACCGAGGGCATCGGCGACACCATACGCGTGAGCCTGAGCGAAGAGCCAGAGGCCGAAATCCCCGTGGCTCGGAAACTGGTGGAGTCGATTGCCGAGTGCGCACAGCTCAGGGCAGAGGCCGAGCCTTCGATTACCGACGACACCGCCACCCTGACAACCGAAGAACCCGACTGGGAAACGCTTCAGCTGAAAGCAGCCATGGCCGTGGGCGCACTGTTCATCGACCAAAAAGCACACAAGCTGCTCATTCAGAACAGCCACTTCTCCGACGACAAACTCACCCAGCTGGCCGACGACATTCTGCAAGCCGCACGCATCAAATTCGTCAAGACAGAGTATATTTCGTGCCCCGGCTGCGGACGCACACTCTACGACCTGCGCACCACCATACAGCGCATCAAGCAAGCCACAGCCCATCTGAAAGGACTCAAAATAGGCATCATGGGCTGCATCGTAAACGGCCCGGGCGAAATGGCCGATGCCGACTACGGTTACGTGGGAGCCGCACGAGGAAAAATCTCGCTCTACAAAAAGAAAGTGTGCGTGGAGAAAAACATTCCCGAAGAACTGGCCGTAGAGAAACTGCTGCAACTGATTGAAAATGACAAAGCAGAATAGCAAATCAACTTATTAACCGAATAACGGTATATCGAAACAACAAAACAACAAATAATAGAAACATGGAACTAAAACAGACTTATCTGGCAGCCGAAAACCGCTACGAACGGGCTGCAATGATGTATGCACGCTGCGGGCGCAGCGGTGTGTTGCTGCCTAAAATCTCACTCGGATTCTGGCACAACTTCGGAAGCGTTGACCCTTACGAACGCGCACGTGCCATTACGCACTACGCCTTCGACAATGGCATCACCCACTTCGACCTGGCCAACAACTACGGCCCCGTTTACGGCAGCGCCGAGGAAACCATGGGAAAACTTATCGACGACGATTTCCGCCGCTACCGCGACGAGCTGTTTATCTCTACCAAAGCCGGCTACGACATGTGGCCTGGCCCATACGGTGAGTGGGGCTCGCGCAAATATCTCATGGCCAGCATCGACCAAAGTCTGCGACGCATGCACCTGGACTACGTAGATTTGTTCTACAGTCATCGTTTCGACCCCGAAACGCCCATCGAAGAAACACTTCAGGCCATGGTCGATATCGTCCGCGCCGGCAAAGCACTTTATCTCGGCATCAGCAACTGGCCCCTGGAGCCGCTGCAGAAAGCTGAGAAGTATCTTCGCGAGCGCGACGTGCCACTGCTCATCTACCAGGGCAAGTTTAACCTGCTCAACCGCGAGCCAGCCGACAGCGGCATCATCGACTTCTGCCATGAAAGTGGCATCGGGTTCATTGCTTTCTCGCCACTGGCACAAGGACTGCTCACCAACCGATATCTGAACGGCATTCCCGAAGGCTCGCGCATGAGCAAAGCAAAATTTCTGCGGCCAGAGATGCTCACACCGCAGCTGCTCACTCAGCTACAACAGCTCAATGCCATCGCAACAAAGCGTGGCCAGACACTGGCACAAATGGCCCTGCAATGGATTCTGAAGCAACAGGGAGTCACCTCCGTGCTGGTAGGAGCCAGCTCGGTGGAACAGCTGCAAAACAACTTGCAATGCATAGCTGAAGCAGAAAAAATGGATTTCTGAAGCAGGAAAAAGGATTTCTGAAGCAAATAAAGGTTTTTTTTGTAGGCGAAACATTTGGTTTCGCCCCAGCAGCAACGCCTCTAATGACGGTGTCCTTGTTATTGTGGCTTAATAAGCTTGCTGGTCGTTGCGCAGGAAAGCATTTTTCAGCGTGAGCCAAACAATTCGCAAGTCGAGCCAAAACGTCCAGTTCTCGATATACCAGATGTCGCGCTCCACACGGCCCTTCATCTGCCATAGTTCGCGTGTCTCACCACGGAACCCGTTGACTTGTGCCCAACCGGTGATGCCAGGTTTCACAAAGTGGCGCACCATGTACTCGTCGATGAGCTGACGATACACCTCGGTGTGGTGAAGCATGTGCGGTCGTGGTCCAACAACACTCATCTGCCCCTTCAGAACATTGTAGAACTGTGGCAGCTCGTCGATGTTTGTGTGGCGCATCAGATTGCCAAACGCAAACTTTCGCGGGTCGTTGCGAGTGGCTTGCAGCGTGTCGGCCTGGTTATTAACGTGCATAGAGCGGAATTTGTAGCAATAAAACTGCTGTCCGTTGATGCCCGTGCGCAGTTGTTTAAACAGAATGGGGCCGGGGCTTTGACTCTTTATAATGAGTGCGATGATAGGGTAGAGGGGCAGCATGAGAAGCAGCATCAGCGCAGAAAAAACAATGTCGAACAGCCGCTTTACAAAGCGGTTGAACGGCTGCGCGAGGGGCTCCTGATGGTTGGTGAACACCAGATTGTCGCCTATGGTCTCAGGCTCCAGCCGCATGCCGATGCGCTCGAGTGAGACAGGCACATAGAAAAAGCGGATGAAATTGTTGTCGCAGTAGCTGGCAATGGCGCGTATCTGTTTGCTCCGGTTGCGCGGCATGCTACAATAGATTTCGTCGGTCTGCGGATAAGGAGTGTGGTAATTGCCCAGATAAGCCAGTTCTGGCGGACAGCCGTCGAGGGGTTCGTCGGCAATATAGCCTTTTACGCTGTAGCCCGTCGAGGGATCGCTCACCAAAGCCTTATAGATGTCGAGTATGGCCTTGTCGGAGCCGATGAGCAGCACGGTGCGGGTGTTGCGGCCCATGCGGCGGAAACGCTTGAGCAGCATGCGCTCGGCAAAGCGTACCAAAATAAGCACCAACAGCAGCAGCACGGCAAACCAAAGCAAGAACATGCCGTAGGCACCCGTGTAGATGAAAGGCTTGGCCATGGCATAGGAGAGCACAGCAAAGACCGCTACCAGCGAAATGGCCTGCTTGATGATTTTGTCGGATGCCGCGCGGCGCTCGTGCATCACCGTTGAGAAGCGTATTTGGCTGACGGCCATGGCAAAATTAATGACCAGCACAAAATCGCCGAGCTGCTCATACGGAACGCGCTCGCCAATGTACTTCTGGTGCCACCAGAAGAACGCCATGAACAGCACATTGAGGATGATAAAATCGCCGGCAATGACAGCGTATTTTATCAGCTCATTGGTTTTAGTATTTCGTGTGTTCTTCATAAATTGCCATGCATCAATGCTTCATGCACTTCACTTCACTACAGCCGTGACAGGATTTTTGTTGCCTTTCATGCTCACCAGGAAAGCCTTGGCGCTGCCAAAACGCAGGAACATGTCGAGCCTAACAGGAATGTGGTTGCTATCGTCGGTGACATAAAATCTCACTATCTCCTTGTAGTCTTTCTGCCCTTCTTCTTTCTCCATGTAGGAAAGTACAAGGCAACGGTATTTCACGCCGTTGTCGGCCTTGATATTCGATTTACCACGATATTTCAGCAGGGCAGTCTTGGTGTCGTCGCCGTCGGCAATTGGTATTTTGATTACCTGGCCTTTGTTCCAACCCGTGGGGTCGTAGTTGCGGGCCCGCAAGAAGCTGCTCACCATGTCGTACATGCATTCATTCGAGGTGGTGTTTTTCCATGTATGGTTGCCACTGGCGTGCAGTTCGTGCTGCCGCAGATTGACGTTGTTGCCGTCGTAGCTGTAGAAAACTTCGTCAACATAGTAGCGTTTTCCCTCGCGTGCTCCCTTGCGATAGTATAAGGGAGCCAACCCATCGCTGACGTAGGCCAGGAGCGTGTCGCGCAACACAAACATTTCGTCCACCTTGTTGTTGCCTCTGGTGGTGAGACTGGTGCGGTAGGCGGGTTTGCCCTTGTAGCGGCTCATCACAGTTGACATGGATGCAGAGCCAGCCTTCACCCACACGAATTTCCAGTTGTAGTACAGATTGTAATACAGAAACTCGCCCGACTTGAAAGCGGTGTTTTTGAAAGTACACTGGGCATTGAGCTGACTCGTGAGCGACACCAGCAGCATCAGTGCCAGGAGATATCTTTTAAAAGGCTTGTCTGTTTTCATTGTTCTTGTTCGGTTGTTGGTTCGTTTTCAGAGTCTTGATTAGCAGCCTTTGCCTTGGCTTTTTTCAGCTGCTTTTTCTTCAGTTTCTTAGTGGCACTGTCAAGGTTAACGGGCAATTCTATTCCTTTTTCCTTGGCTCGCTCGTAGTTCCGGCGGCGTATGGTTTTTTCCTTGTCGCCTTTCTGCTTGATGAGTTCGGCAGGTTTTTGTCTGGCCGCATTGATGGCCAGCGGATTCCATGTGAGCACAATGTCGCGCTTGGCGCGGCACTCAATGCTCTTTTCGTAATAATACACGGTCTCTGCAGGCTGGAACGTTTCAAAATTGCCAGTATCCCACCGCCGGTTGCCATTGGCATCCTCGAAACAGCGCATATAGTAAGTTCCTGGCTTGACGTAGAAAAACTCCGCCACTCCGTTCGTCACGGGTACACTCTTATAGGTAGAATCGTTTTTGTCGAGCAGCTGGGCCACGATGTTCTTCCCGCCCATGTTGTTGATGGTCATCAGAAGCGAGCTGTAGTCGTCGTTGGAGTGAACCCTGAAACCTTTTTTTTCAGCATTGTTGGCCTGTCCGTAGATGTTGACAAACGTTGCTGAGTCTATTTCGAGGCTGTACTCAATGCCAGGCCTCCATTCTCCCAGCAACTCGTAGGTGCGCGGCACATTCTCAAGCGGCCTGAAAATAAATGGCGACTTATACCACAGCGTGTCGTGCTTGGCATAAAGATGGATGCCGGCCGTATCGGCTTTCTCTAGCGGTGTGGGCGAAGTGATGAAAATATTCTTGTCGGGGTCGAGTTCTGACTCCATGAGGACGTTGATTCTCAACGGGTTTTCGGGCTCTTTATACGGGCCTATGTCGTTTCCTTTCTTTTTGGCTTTTTCTGCTTTCTTGTTCCAGTCGTCAATTTCCTTTTGTTTTTTCTTCATTCGCTTCTCATACGACTCTTTGGGCAGGAGTTCCAGCTCCTCGGTAGTGGGTTGCAGGGTGCCGGCTGAGTCGGTGGCCATGAAAGTCATGGCTATTCTGAGCGTGTCCTGATTGATGAGCGAGCTGTCGCGAAGCCAGTAGGTGACAGTGTCTTTCTTCAGGCTCGACTCTATAACGAATGCATTGTCGGCATCGAAGTTGAGCGCCTTCATTTCGGGCAGTTCCTCGTGGCCGTAAGTAAAGAAGATAGTAAAGTGGTTGGGCTCCGAGCGGTCGGCTTTGATGTAAGCGCGGTCGGTGAGAACCTCGTTGAAGGCTCTCAGCACGATATCGTCGGGGAAATAGTGTGTGTAAGGCACCTGACGTATGGAGTCGATATAGAGCGAGTCGCGCCAAATGGTGTCGGGCCTTATGTCGGGTTTGCTTGTCGTGGTGACTGTTTCCTTGCTGAAAGCTATCTTTTCGCTTTTCTGGCTAAACATGTAGTTGCCGTCCATATCGTTCAGGGCATACACGCGGTAAGTGCCATTGGCGATTCCTTTAATAACGAAGTGGCCGTGGCTGTCGGTACGCGCCACGCGCATGAAAGGCTCATGGGCAAAAACGGTGTCGGAAAGGTTGTCGTAAAGTCCTACCAGTATTCCCTTTACGGGTTCCAGGTTGCGCGCCTCCAGCACGTGCCCCGACACTTCCATCGTGTCGATATGCTCGCCGGTAGAGAAGCTATAGGTATAGTTGCCCAGCGGATTGTTTTCGGTAAAGTCGGTGATGGCATCCGAAAAATCGACGGTATAAGTGGTGTTGGCCTTGAGTGTGTCTTTCAGCTCGACTATAATTCTCTTGCCCGTAGCTTTGATTTCGGGCATTTCGAGTTGCGGCGGCGAAACCACCACATTTTCGGTAGGATTTTCTATTTTGATGAATTCGTTGAAATAGATGGACATTTTCTTGGCTTTCACGTTCGTGCCCCGCTCGGCTGGCGACGCGCCCACAACGTAAGGCGGAGTTTCGTCGTACCATCCGCCGTCGGGCTGCCCCATCTTGGCACACGAAATGAAAACCAACGAACAAAGCACGAAGAGCACTGCGGCCATGGGCAGCCACTTCATCGCTGTGTTGTTGTATTTTTCCTTCTCTTTCATTCTGTATTCTTCATCCTTCATCGTTCACCGTTGAGTTCATCTCAATCATTTCCTCAATGATGTCGCGACTATTGCTCAGTCTTGGTATTTTGTGCTGCCCACCAAGCTTGCCTTTATTCTTCAGCCAGTCGTTGAACAGGTCGTGGCGGGCGGTGACTATCTCCAGATGCTGCAGCGTGATGCTCTTATAGCGCTTGGCCTCGTAGTCGCTGTTGATTTCCTGCAGCTTTTGGTCGAGCAGCTCGGCAAACTGCTTGATGTCCTGCGGCTCGCGCGAGAACTCTATGAGCCACTGGTGGCGGCAGCGCGCGTGGTTGTCCATGTAGATGGGAGCCGCGGTATATTCCAGCACTTCGGCATTGGTCTGCTCGCAGGCATACTCGAGTCCTTTCTCTGCATTATCGACTATGAGTTCCTCGCCAAAGGCATTGATAAAGTGCTTGGTGCGCCCTGTGATGACAAACTTGTAGGGATTTTTCTGCGTGAAGCAGATGGTATCGCCAATGACGTAACGCCACAATCCGCACGACGTGCTGATGACAATGGCATAGTTCTTTCCGGTTTCAACGCCCCACAATGGCACCGTGTGCAGATGGTCGGGACAATGCTGAAGCTCGGTTTCGCTGAACTCGTCCATGGGAATAAACTCGTAGAACACGCCGTAGTCAAGCATTAGGAGCAGGGCAGGATCGTCGGGATCCGACTGAATGCCAAAGAACCCTTCGCTGGCGTTGTAGGTCTCCATGTAGTGCATGTCGGGGTTATGAATAATGTCCCGATACTGCTGACGATAGGGCGTAAACGCCACTCCGCCATGGAAGAACACCTCCAGATTGGGCCAAACCTTGTCAATGCAACTTTTTCCGCTGATTTCGAGCACCCGGGTGAGCACACTCATCATCCATGACGGCACTCCACTCAGATTTGTTACGTTTTTCTGCCACGTCTCGCGGGCAATGCGGTCGCGCTTCACCTCGAAATCGCTCAGCAGGGCCGTGGGTTTCTTGGGCACTCTCACCAAATTGACCAGCGGATTGATGTTTTCCACCAATATGGCGCTCAAGTCGCCCACCAGACTGTCGGCTACATTATAGTTGGGCGCATGGCTGCCGCCCAGAATCAAAGCTTTGCCATCGAAGAGCCGGCTCTTGGGATGCTCTTTCAGATAGAGAGCCACCGAGTCGCGCCCTCCGGCATAGTGAATGTCGCGAAGTCCGTCGGCAGTAACAGGAATAAACTTGCTCTTGTCGTTGGTGGTGCCCGACGACTTGGCAAACCATTTCACCTGCCCCGGCCATAGCACGTCGCGCTCGCCGTGGCGCATGCGGTCGATGTCGCCTTTGAGCTGCTCATAGCTGTTCAGGGGAACGTTGCGAACGAAACTTTCGTAGCCAGTCACGGTGTTGAACAAATGATTGCGCCCGTATTCCGTTGCACGGCCACGGGAAATCAGATATTCGAGCACCTGCTGCTGCAGCCGCTCCCCTTCCTGAATGTGATGTCGTAAAGCTTTCTGACGAGCCAGAAAGGCTTTCGACACTATGCTGGTTACGTTCATTGTTGTTTTTTCGATTCAAATGGGATGCCAGTCAGGCAACACCCGCAGAAACATGCCTGGCAGAGCCTCAAGTCCTGATAGCAGCCTCGCAAAGGCTCTGAAACAAGCTTTTTGGGCCCTAACAAGCTGCAAAGGTACTGCAAATCTTTGTAATACTGCCGAATTTCACTATTTTTAATGAATAAATGAAGTCTGCAAACGGCGATTTTGCATGTAGTCACGCTTTTTCCAAAAAAAATTCCATCAGCTGGGAAAAAAGTCCCACCGCGTGGGACAAAAGTCCCAGCCGATGGGAATTTTCTGGGAAAAAAAGTTCCAGCCCATTGGAACAGGTGTTTTGCGCTGTTTTTTTAGTTTTATCTCAATGTTGCTAAGTCTTGCGCTATGATTCTGCGAAAGCAGCTGCCTCGGCAGCCGCAATGATTTCTTCGCGGGTCTGTTCCTTAGCCGAAATGTCGGAGAGGTCAAACTCATCGTCGTCGTCGTCAACCGACAGTTGGGCTGCTGGGCGGACAGTCTGAGGTTTTTCGGCCGTTGTTTCGGCGCGGCCTTCTGTCTGCACAGGGGCTGGTTTTGAGGTACGTTTGCGTGGTGTCTCTGTGGTTTTGTCTTTGTTAGGCTGTGCTGGCTCCTGACTTTGCGGAATATCGTGCGTAATGATGAAATCGGTTTTTTCCTCAGTGTCGGGAACGGTTTGCACAGGTTCTTCCTCCATTTTGGTGCGGTCGGCCTTGGCTGCAAACACAGCATCGATGAACTGCGGTTCTTTGCGCAGCCGTTCAAGGGTGAGTTTCGAGGCTATTTGCTGGCTTTCCTTCTTGCTGTAGCCTGTGCCTTTGCCTCCCTTGAGATTTTCTATGGTCACCTGATAGCAGAACACGGGGCTGCCGTTCTCGTCGTTGTGCTGGTCGAGCAAACGGAACTCCAGGTTCACGCGGTTCTTTTGGCTCCACTCAATAAGTTTCGACTTGAAGTTCACCTCTTTGTAGGCCACGCGGTCGATGTTGATGATTTGGCGCAGAATGCGTTTCTCCATAAACCGCATGCAAGCCGTGTAGCCCCGGTCAAGGTAGATGGCGCCAACAAGAGCTTCGAACGCATTTCCTCCCATATAGCTGTTGTGAGAGGAACTGTGTCCTGACGAAAGAATAAGCTGATTGATGCCCATCTCCTGAGCGAGTTTGTTGAGCGTGTCGCGCTGCACAATCTTGCTGCGGGTGTTGGTAAGAAAACCTTCGCGTTTTCCCTCAAAATGACGAAACACTATGTCGCCCACTACGGCATCGAGAATGGCATCGCCCAGAAACTCCAGCCGCTCGTTGTGAACGGGTCGTCCCTTGGCGTTGCGGTGTGCCACACTCTTGTGCATGAGCGCCTGCTTGTAATAACTTATTTCGCGGGGATAGAATCCTATGATGCGGTACAAAGACAAATAAAGCTCCTTCTCCTTCCGGAAAGGGAGCTTTATTCTATCAAAAAAATTAGTCAACATACTTTTTGAAAACTACACATGCGTTGTGGCCGCCAAAGCCAAAGGTGTTGCTGATGGCAGCACGCACCTCGCGCTTCTGCGCACGGTTGAAGGTGAAGTTCAGACGATAGTCGATGTCGGGGTCATCGTCGCCCTCCTCATGGTTGATGGTTGGCGGAACAATGTCGTTCTTCACGGCCAGCACGGTGGCCATGGCCTCAATGGCACCGGCAGCGCCCAGCAGATGGCCAGTCATCGACTTGGTAGAACTGATGTTGAGCTTATAGGCAGCGTCGCCAAACACTTCCTTGATGGCTTTTGCCTCCGAGATGTCGCCAACGTGGGTGCTGGTGCCGTGAACGTTGATGTAGTCAATGTCCTCGGGCTTCAGTCCGGCATCTTTCAGCGCGCGCTCCATCACGAGTTTGGCACCCAGACCTTCGGGATGCGAGGCTGTGATGTGGTAAGCGTCGGCACTTTCGCCCTCGCCCACCATTTCGGCGTAGATTTTGGCACCACGGGCCTTGGCATGCTCCAGTTCTTCGAGAATCAGACAACCGGCACCTTCGCCCATGATGAATCCGTCGCGACTGGCGCTAAACGGACGGCTGGCATGCTCGGGGTCGTCGTTGCGCGTAGAGAGGGCTTTCATGGCATTGAATCCGCCTACGCCGCAGGCGCAGATGGCACTCTCGGCACCGCCTGCCAAAATGGCGTTAGCCTTGCCCAGACGTATCTGATTGAAAGCGTCGCCCAAAGCATTGCTCGACGAGGCACAAGCCGACGTTGTAACAAAGTTGGGACCATGGAAACCATATTTTATGCTGATTTGTCCGGCTGCGATGTCGGCAATCATTTTCGGAATGAAAAACGGATTGAACTTAGGACCGTCGCCTTCGTGCGCACCGTAGTACTTCACTTCGTCCTCGAAGGTGCGAATACCACCGATGCCTACACCATAGACCACGCCAATTTCGTTCTTATCGACCGACTCCAGATCCATGCCGCTGTCGGCTACCGCCTGGTCGGCGGCAATCATAGCCAGCTGGGTGTAGCGGTCCATTTTGCGCATTTCCTTTCGGTCGATGAATTGCGCAATATCCAGATTTTTTACCTCGCAGGCAAACTGGGTTTTAAACAGAGAGCAATCGAATTGTGTAATAGGGGCAGCACCGCTCACGCCGTTGATCAGGTTTTGCCATGTTTCCTCAGGTGTGTTTCCAACGGGCGTAACGGCACCCATGCCTGTTACAACTACTCTTTTTAATTCCATGAAAAAAAAAATAAAATTTAGGAGTTAGGAGTTAGGAATTAGGAGTTATAAGTAAGCCGATTACAAAATCAAAACTTTTTAACTCCTAACTCCTAACTCCTAACTCCTAACTAAAATAAGATTATTTTGCGTTTTCCTCGATATACTTGATGGCATCACCCACAGTTGTGATGGTCTCAGCCTTATCATCGGGGATAGAAATATTGAACTCTTTCTCGAATTCCATAATCAACTCAACGGTATCCAGCGAATCAGCGCCCAGGTCGTTTGTGAAACTGGCCTCCGGCTTTACTTCTGCATCATCAACACCGAGTTTGTCTACAATAATAGCCTTTACTTTGCTTTCAATTTCTGACATAATAGAAAAATTTAAATGTTTATAAAATACTTTCTTTTTACTTTACTTTCAGGCCCTCTGGCCAGGAAAGCTTAAAATTCGGGTGCAAAGGAACAAATTTTAATTTAACTATGCAAATTATTTGAGAAAAAAGTTATCTCGTTTTGCACAGACTACCCCTTATTGTGCATAAAATTGATCTATATCGGGTATTATTTCGCGCCGAATGGGGTAATTACCTCGCAACTCTTCAAACTTTTCGGGAGCGTTTTTTAGTTTCTCGCTATCGTACAAAGGGTTATAAATTTGCAAAAAGTTTTCGTTTTGATTGTTACCGAACACAATTTTTCTGTTCATGGCCGGAGGCGACAGTTTGAAGTTGTTACGTAAGCCGAAGTGGCGGCAAAGACCGTCGATCACCATGCGATTGGCATTCACCTTGCCGTCGGCACTGTAACCGGCAATATGGGGAGTTCCAATATACACTCTGCGCAGCAAATCGAGGCTGATGCGGGGCTCGTTCTCCCAAGTGTCGATAACGGCCTCGCTCACCTTGCCGCAGTCTAAGGCATCGATGAGCGCACGGTTATCTACCACCTCGCCACGGCTGGTATTAATAATAATAGGTACGCGCGAAAGTGAACGAAGAAAACTTTCGTCAGCCAAATGCCATGTAGGCCACTGGCCTGTGCGCGTGAGCGGAACATGATAGGTGATGATGTCGCACTCGTGCAAGTCGCAATGCATGCCTAGTGGAAGATCGCTTACAACAACGCGGAAACCCATCTCTTGGGCTATGGCGCGAACCTTACTGCCAACATGACCGCAACCTACAATGCCGAGGGTGGTTTTCTGGGGTTCGATGTCCTTGTCGCGCTGCAGCAGAATAAGCACCGAACGCACATACTGGGCCACAGAACCCGAATTGCAGCCGGGGCAATTCATCCAGCTGATGCCTGCCCGATTGAGAAACTCTGTATCCAAATGGTCGAAACCGATGGTAGCCGTAGCCACGAATTTCACCCGGCTGCCGCCCAGCAACTGCTCGTCGCAACGGGTGCGGGTGCGAACTATCAGCGCGTCGGCATCGCGCACGTCACTGGCCGTAATGCTGCTGCCTGGCAGATAAATGGCATCGGATGTGATTTGAGAAATCACATCGCGGATATACGGTATTTTATCGTCGATGACTATTTTCACAGGCTGAAACACTCCTTATTCACTTCACTTCTCCTTAATTAACCCTTATAAAAAAAAATTATTGTGTATTCGTTGGAAAATTGAAAATTATTCATTAGCTTTGCATAATTAAATCAATAACTATCAGAAAAATGTCATTCACACAACATTGTAACGAAATATTCAATAAGGCCATCCAAGATTATCACATCAAGGACAACATCGACACCGCCATTCAGAATCCCTACGACAGAGATTCCATTGAAAACAGACTTTATCTGAAGTGCTGGATTGACACCGTGCAATGGCATTTCGAAGACCTCATTCGCGATCCGCACATCGACCCTATTGAAGCTCTACAACTGAAACGCCGCATTGACCGCAGCAATCAGGACCGCACAGACCTGGTGGAGCAAATCGACAGCTATTTCCGCCAGCTCTACGGACAGGTGCGCGTTTTGCCCGATGCACGGCTCAATACCGAAAGTCCTGCCTGGGCCATCGACCGTCTCAGCATCCTGGCGCTGAAAATCTATCACATGCGTGAGCAGACTACGCGCACCGATGCCACCGAGGAGCATCGCAACAAGTGCCAACAAAAACTCAACGTGCTAATAGAACAACAGCACGACCTATCATTGGCCATCGACCAGCTGCTTGAAGACATTGAGGCCGGAAAAATCTACATGAAAGTCTATCGACAGATGAAAATGTATAACGACCCCGCCACCAATCCCGTGCTGTATAACCAGCAAAAATAAAACCTTAAAAATCTTTAGTTAGGATTGAAGACAGAACACATACTCATTATACGTTTTTCTGCCATTGGCGATGTGGCCATGGCGGTGCCTGTGGTCTATTCGCTGGCCACGCAATACCCGCATGTGCGCATCACCGTGCTCAGCAAGGGGTTTGCAAGGTCTTTCTTCGAAGAACTGGCTCCCAACGTGAGCTTTATGGAGGCCGACATCAAAAACGAATACCGTGGAGTGAAAGGCCTGAACACACTCTTCCGACGACTCAAAGCCAAACACTTCACCGCCATTGCCGATTTTCACAACGTGCTGCGCTCAGACTACCTCAGACTCCGGTTCAATCTCGACCGCTTTCACGTAGCACACATCAATAAGCATCGTAAAGGAAAACGAAAGCTCACCTCAAAGAAGAAAAAACGACTCATCGAACAGCCTACTTCGTTTCAGAACTATGCCGATGTGCTGGCAAAGCTGGGCTATCCCGTCGATATTCATTTCGAGTCTATCTTCCCGCCCGAAGGTGGCGACCTCAACCTGCTGCCGCCCGCCGTTGGAACCAAATCCGACGGCACACAATGGATAGGAATAGCACCCTTTGCGGCCCATCAGGGAAAAATATATCCGTTGCCGCTCATGCAGCAAGTCATCGAACAGCTCATCAGCCTGAAGCCCCAGTCCCGCATCTTCCTCTTTGGCGGCGGAGAAAAAGAAATGAGCATACTCGACAAATGGTGCGAGCAATACAAGTCTTGCACCAATGCCTCGCATCTTTGTGGCGGACTCATGCAAGAGCTTATTCTGATGAGCCATCTCGACGTAATGCTCTCTATGGACAGCGCCAACATGCATCTGGCTTCGCTCACCGCAACACCCGTGGTCAGCGTCTGGGGAGCTACTCACCCCTACGCCGGATTCCTAGGCTGGAACCAGAGCCTCGACAACGTGGTGCAGACTTCGCTCGACTGCCGTCCGTGTAGCATTTATGGCAACAAACGCTGTACGCGCGGCAATTATCCCTGCTTGAGCAGCATTCAGCCCAACGACATTACGGAGAAAATTATTAAAAACCTGGACAAGTCAACCCAATAGTTGAAAAATACAAACCATTTATTATTTAACCAATAAAAAGAAAACATTATGAAAAAGTACATTTGTGAAACATGCGGGTATGTGTACGACCCCGAAGCAGGCGATCCCGATAGCGGCATCGCTCCAGGCACAGCTTTCGAAGATATTCCCGAAGATTGGGTATGCCCCATCTGCGGAGTAGGCAAAGAAGACTTCTCACCCGAAGAATAACCAAAATCTTTTCAGGTAAGAAAATAAAGAAATAGTGACTACAGCCATGAGTGCCAGTCGCTATTTCTTTATTTATTCACACTTTCTTCTTCTGTTACTACATCATCTCAAGGTTTTGCCAGATGATCTCACGACATTAAAATAATAACTCACGGTAATAAAAAAATATCTCACAATGATACGAAAATAACTCACGATAATAATACAAATTTTTCTAGTAAATTTCAACACAACTCACGACGACAAAAAAGACACCTGCGATTTCATCACAAAAACACATGAGAATAAACACCAAAAGATTGTGGAAAAAAGTGTGGATAACTATGTTTATAACTTTCTGCAATACACAC
This sequence comes from uncultured Prevotellaceae bacterium, assembly GCA_900315565.1. Taxonomy (GTDB): domain Bacteria; phylum Bacteroidota; class Bacteroidia; order Bacteroidales; family Bacteroidaceae; genus Prevotella. The sequence continues at coordinate 149,183 of OMZS01000011.1, forward strand.
ACCACCCTGGGGAAAACCGAAAAGCGTGGAAAACAAACCACTTTTCGTGCATGTTTAAGAAACTTTTCCACTAATTTTGTCGGAAATAAAATATAAACTTATTATCTTTGCACCGAACAGAAGAATGGTGGATAACTCACACACTATGCTGAAAATCAAACAATAACTATGAACAACCATTACTGATAACCTATTTTCACGGGTTGATAACTTAATGGCCAAACTTTTTGGCAGTTTTTTATCAACATATCAACGCCATATCATCCTATTCATCTTTTCTGTTTTAAAAAATAAAAAAAGAAAATAAATATATAATGTTATGTTGAAAAAAGAATTTTTGGAAAAAGGGTACATCGATGAACCCGCAGCCGAAGGAACCGATTTGAAAGTCGAAATCCGCCGCATGGCCAAGGAAAAAGATGCCGTCATACTGGCTCACTATTACACCGTAGGCGAAATTCAGGAAGTGGCCGACTTCATCGGCGACTCGCTGGCACTGGCCCGCAAGGCTGCAGAGACCGATGCCAAGATCATCGTGATGTGTGGTGTTCACTTTATGGCCGAGACGTGCAAACTGCTCTCGCCTGAGAAAATGGTGCTCTGTCCCGACCTGAATGCCGGCTGCTCTCTGGCCGACTCGTGCAAAGCTGAGGATCTGAAGAAATTCAAGGACGAGCACCCCGGCTATCAGGTTATCAGTTACGTCAACACCACGGCAGCTGTCAAGGCACTCACCGATGTGGTGGTGACCAGCGGCAACGCCAAGAAGGTGGTCGATCAGTTGCCCGAGGACGCCCAGCTCATTTTCGGTCCCGACTACAACCTGGGAAGCTACATCAACGAGGTAACAGGACGCAAGATGCTGCTCTGGAATGGCGGTTGCCATGTTCACGAGCGTTTCTCCGTGGCCGACATTGTTCGTCTGAAGAAAGAATACCCTGAAGCCGTTGTCATGGCTCACTTGGAGTGTAAAGGCCCTGTGCTGGCCCTTGCCGACGTGAAAGGCTCTACGGCCACCATGCTCAACTACGCCCAGCAGAGCGACAAGCGGCAGTTCATCGTAGCTACAGAGGCCGGCATCCTGCACGAAATGCAGCGCACTTGTCCCGACAAGCTTTTCATTCCCGTTCCTCCCGAAATCTCAGAGGGTGGGGTGGGCTGCTCGTGCAACGAGTGCGACTACATGAAGATGAACACCCTGCTGAAAATTTACAATACCCTGCGCTACGAATGGCCTCAGGTAGAAGTTGACCCGGCCATCGCCCAAGACGCCGTGAAACCCATACAAAGAATGCTGGAACTGAGTTAAATATTCTCTCTTTTATCCATTGATAGATTTTAATAAAAATACATTTATAAACCTTATTTCGATAAATATTATTTTACATCTATAATTGTATTCATTATGCAAGAAAGAATACAATGGCTTGCCTTACTAAGAGGTTTTAATATATTGTTGGTGGTAATGGGTCATGTACAGTTGATTAATATGTCAACTGGGGTTAATCATGATTTTTGTGTACAAATATCAGAACCTTTTCGTCCATTTAGGATGCCTTTATTTATATTCTGTTCGGGTGGTCTATTATATTTGAGTCGTATCCGTAAGAATTGGACAGTAAAAAATTTATACATAGATAAGTTTTTCAGGATTTTATGTCCTTTTTTGTTTTTTGTTACATTCTATTATTTTTTTAAGTTAGCATTAAACCCGTTTACTAAGACTAAAGTATTTTTCTCTATTGGTGATTTTATCGAATCTTTTGCAGTATATTATAATCATCCTTCTGCACATTTATGGTTTCTTCCTGTATTACTTTTTTTTATGTTGCTTTATCCTTTTTTCAAATGGTTATGCAGCAAAGATTTATTAATGGGTATATTTTTATTATTATGCATAATGTTTTATTATTATGATAGCCATCTTTTTGGTGATAAAAATTATTTTTTTATTGACAATCTGCATTTGTATCTTGTGTTTTTCTTTAGCGGATTATTTTTCTTTAAATATGAATTAAGTCGTTTTTTTTCCACAATATGGAGTTGTTTATTTTTTATCACATTATACGTATTGTTTTATTTATATACTGATAATACGTTACTCACTTCAATTATTGGAATTTGTATGATGATAGCAATATGTCAACAAATAGCAAAATTTTATCCTTTGTTATTCAATAGTTTTCGCGAGTATATTTATCAGATTTTTTTATTGTCTTTTATATTTCAACCATTTGTAGAGTTAATTCTTTGGAAGAAACTTTTTTATAATGAAAGTCTATTTATACTGTTTTACATGCTAAATATTTTGTCTGGAATCTTTTTACCTGTTCTTATATCTAAATTTGTAGAACGATATGGTAATAATTTTTTTAAAATATGTTTAGGCTTAAAAAGAAATTAACGGATAATGGCTATTTTGCATACTATTCCTTTGTTTCCTTCGCTGGTGGCTGTATGGACCATATACACACCGCTGGCTACGCGCTTACCATTCTTATCGCAGCCGTCCCACTGGTAAGAACCGCCGTTGGAGCGCCCTTCGTTCACCACGACACCGTTAGAGGTGGTGATTTTCACCTGAGCATTGTAAGTAAGGCCGGTGACGGTGATATATCCCGTGTAGTCGGGTTTCACAGGGTTCGGATAAGCCCAAACATTGTCCTTGGTCATTTCGGTGTTGGTTTCGGTGGCATTGCTGACGCATGAGCAAAGGCCGTTTTCTGTGCCAAAGAATACTTGTCCAGAAGCAGGATTGATGGCTATAGACTCCAATCATCCTATTCATCTTTTCTGTTTTAAAAAATAAAAAAAGAAAATAAATATATAATGTTATGTTGAAAAAAGATTTTTTGGAAAAAGGGTACATCGATGAACCCGCAGCCGAAGGAACCGATTTGAAAGTCGAAATCCGCCGCATGGCCAAGGAAAAAGATGCCCAAGACGCTGTGAAACCCATACAAAGAATGCTGGAACTTAACTCAGTTCCAGCATTCTTTGTGTTATTCATTATTCATTATCTTATCGTAGTCTATTCTGTCCTGTATCATTCTTTTCCCACATTGATAATGTTCGTTTAAAATATCTTTGTCAGGCAAGTAATAAGGAGATTTTATAGCACCTAGCGAAAGCAACATGTGAGAAATGTCAGAAGACAAGAAAGGCTTATTCATAGCATGGCGTAAGCTATTTACTATGTTTGGATGTTTTTCAATATATTTATCAGAACACCACACAACGAAAGGTATCTGGTACTGATACTTCAAAGACTGGGGTGTCTTTTTTCTTTCGTGTGTTCTGCCTAAGTGATTCCGATAGTCATATACTTCCTCACCATGGTCAGAGAGATAGACAAGCACTGTGCTGCTATTTCTGTACATATTGATTAATGCTTGAATGACATGGTCATTATATAATGTAGCATTGTCGTAATCTGCAACAGATTGTTTTTGTGCTTGGTTTAAATCATTATTGATATCAGAAACCTTGAATACTTTATATTTTTGTTCGTTTGGAAATCGTTGTGCAGCATCAGAATGTTGTCCCATCAGATGAATAATGTCAAGGTTGTGCTTTCCATGTTGACGATTGTTTTTTTGAAACAATTGTATAAACTGCAGATCGTATTCGCATGTTTGACTGTTTGTTTTGTTATAAGCAATAGGAATAATCTGTGTAGCATAGAGATACGATCCTACGGCATAATCATAAGAATTGACGTTTTCATTGGGTTTCTGATTATCCCAAAAAGTTACATGATAGCCAGCTTTTTTAAAGATAACGGGAAACATGGGTTTGCTATACCATGGTTCTCTTTTGCTTAGACTATTCGTACTGAATATGTTCTTTACCGAAAATGTGGTCATGTTATAAGGAGAAACGGCATCTTGAAAGACAAATAGATTTTGCTTTTTCTGTTCGGCGCATAATGATGGCGTTGTATTCAAATTATAACCATAAATTGAGGCATGATGTTTGCTGAATGATTCTCCAATTATAAAAACCACATTGAGAGAGTCTTGTTCAATACATTGAACTGGTTGTCTGGTTGCTTCTACAGACGATTGAATGGCTTTCTTATTGTCGGCTCCAGAAACATTTAAATAGTGTGATGAATAAATAATATTGGCAATTGTATTGTTGTTGGCATAGGCACCTCTTTTTTCGTACCATTCTTCTATGGCTAATTGTGTTCTTAAGAAAGGCAACTGAATGGTTTTAGCTAACATATAGACTCCCACAGGCAAAACACATATTAAACTCAAGGCAAAAAACACTTTTTGCCATTTTCTTCTTAATATCATATTATGTTTGCTGCAAAAGAGTAGAGTTATTATTACTAATAAGGAAATAAATAAACTGATGATGGTTCCTGTAGAAAAAGCATATTGAGATATAAATTCTGAAGATTCGTTTATATTTGTTTCTTCGATTAATAGAAGAATCCAGGGTGAGAGCAATGTATAGAAATTATAAAATAAAAATAGGTTTACAAACATCAAAAAAATGACGAATGCCAACATTATTATTTTCAATAATTTATTTTTAGTTATCCATACCAGCCATGTAAGAACATAAGATATTGCTATAGGATTTGAAATACATATTGCTATCCATCTTAACTCCACCAAAATGGGTTGAGGACTATCCATTTCATTTATAAAGTGGGGCAGAAAGATACAGAATACGACAATCAGGAAAAAGAGTGGTTCGTGAATGATTGGTAATAGTAACCACTTTAAGTATTTAGCCATTATTTTTTTCATGGTTTGAAAGTGAAAAGTGTGGTCGATAGTGATAGTAAAAACCTCTGTTCTGGTTTTCCTGTTTTCGAATGGCTATATTTAATTGTTTATCTCACAATGGCTATTTTGCATACTATTCCTTTATTTCCTTCGCTGGTGGCTGTATGGACCATATACACACCGCTGGCTACGCGTTTACCATTTTTATCACAGCCGTCCCATTGGTAAGAACCGCCGTTGGAGCGCCCTTCGTTCACCACGACTCCGTTAGAGGTGGTGATTTTTACCTGAGCATTGTAAGTAAGACCGGTGACGGTGATATAGCCCGTGTAGTCGGGTTTCACAGGGTTCGGATAAGCCCAAACATTGTCCTTGGTCATTTCGGTATTGGTTTCGGTGGCGTTGCTGACGTATGAGCATAAGCCGTTTTCTGTGCCAAAGAACACTTGTCCAGAAGCAGGATTGATGGCTATAGACTCCACATTGTTCGAAAGCAGAGGGCTGTTGTTAGTAGTGAAATGTTGCAGTTGCTCCATATTGTCGGCACTGATAAGATAAACACCATTATTGGCGGTTCCAAACCATTTGCGCCCTCCACCATCAATGGCTATACAGTTGATGTTGACGCCAGCCAGCAGATAGTCAGCATAGTTGGTACCGTCGTTGCGAGGAACTTTTACTTGTGTGAAATAAGGATTTTCACTGTTCATTTGCGATTTTTCGAGCATCAAAGGACCTGCGCTTGTTCCAACCCACATGTTACCTTCCAGGTCTTCGGCAATGCATTGAACCGTGCCGCTTGGCGAGAAAACAACTGTGATTCCGTCTTGGTTAACAATGTTCTCGTAGGCTGTAATTTCGTCGGTTTTTATATTATAAAAATAAACAGCACAAAGTCTCCATGAATTATTTATAAACCATAGATTACCTTGTTTATCAGAAATAATATTGCTCAAATTTGAATTACTTCTGTTTATAAATGAATCATAGGTTAATTTCATTAATTCAGAGTGAGAATATGATGTGAATTGACCATTCAAATATTTAATGATAGATTGAGTAGCAGCTTGACTATTCAAAAACCATAAATTACCGCTATCATCAAACTTTACTCCTGTAACTAGCTCGTAATTTATATTGTTATCATTAAACGATTCTATAGGACTATTATTATCATTATAGTGTTTAATAAATTGTCCGTTTTTAAATTCGTATAGTCCCGTGCGGCTTCCAGCAAAGATATGCATGGGGTCGGCAGGATCATAATCAAGACAAGTGATATTGACATATTTTACACCTGTCTGTTCTTCTATACCGTCATCTTGAAAGATGGTCCATTCATTCTCTTTTAATAACTGAATACACGCTGGTAATGACTGTGACGTAGAGCCACCACCGCTAGTATAAAGTTGATTATTAGCAAAACACATAAAGCCAAAATAATTATATTTTGGGCCGTCGGGTTTTAGCGTATTAACCAATTCTATATTGTTGTCGTAGTCGCTTTTGTCTTCGGCGAACGAGGGGGCATTGGTGGTTTGTTTCCAGTTATTGACATTAATCAGATTGTCAGAAAGGCTGGCTGTCCAAATACCATTGTTTTTACTTTTTGCAAATATATTGTTGCCACTGATGGCCACAGCTGTAATGGGAAAATTCAGCATATATGTTTCGCTGATTTCGGCCTCTTTCACATTCAGTTTGACAATGCCAAACTCGCAAGCCAGATAGGCAAATTGGTTGTAAATGGTGATGCTGTTGATGTTTTTGCCACCGATGATGACTTTCGAGTAGATGGCGTTGATATTGGTCACATCGCCATTGGTTTCCACAAGGTCGATGTTCGAGTTGTCGTAAACCACTATCAGTCGCTTAGCCTGGCTGCACCATTTAATGTTGGTGATTTTCACGTCGTTCAGTCCTTTTGTCTTGTCGTAGGTATAAATAGACTGATCTTTCTTGTTGTATTGGTACAGGCTGTTGCTGGCCATGACAAACAAGTCATCGCCAGCTGCTTGAATTTGCTGCACTTGGCTATAAGCCAAGTAGTTGCGCCAGGTGCCCACCTGAGCCACTGACAACTGCACAACGCAAAACAAGCCATACAAAGCAACTAATAATTTTCTCATCTTTTATTTCATCTTTAGATAGTCGGCCAATTTTTTTACAGCCCTGGCGCGGTGGCTGATATGGTTTTTAATTTCCATGCCCAGTTCGGCAAAGGTTTGGTCGTAGCCGTCGGGTTGAAAAATTGGGTCGTAGCCGAAACCTTCTTTACCGCTTTTCTGGCGGGTGATTTGTCCCTTGACAATGCCCTCAAAGCGGATGGGGTTGAAATTATCATTATTGTTTTCTCTCCTCTCTCCACTTTCCACTTCCCTCTCTTCTTTCAGTATTAACGCAATAACGGTGCGGAATTGTGCGCGGCGATTGTTATTATTTTCTAATTCGGCCAATAATTTGTTCATATTGGCTTCCGAGTCGTGTCCTTCACCGCCGGCATAGCGAGCTGAGAACACACCCGGCGCACCGTTTAAGGCATCAACTTCAAGACCAGTGTCGTCGGCAAAACAGCTCATGCCGTAGTGGTCGTAAACGTATTGAGCTTTTTGGAGTGCGTTTTCTTCCAGTGTCTGTCCGGTTTCGGGAATGTCCTCGTGGCAGCCAATCTCTGCCAATGAAACAATTTCGAATTTAGGACCGAGAATGCTTCTTATTTCGTCCAGTTTGTGCTGGTTGTTGGTGGCAAAAACAATTTTTTTCATCATCTTTATCAGTATCTGGTTATACAATCTTCATTTTTAATCTTTTATTTTCTCAAATCCTTCGCCATAAACACCAATCACAGCACTCTGGCTGACAAAGGCGTTAGGGTCTATCAGTTTAATAAGGCGGAAAATATAGGTGCTCTCGCTCTTGCGCGCCAACAGGCAAATCACCTTGCGCTCCTGACCCGTGTACCAGCCGTGGCCGTCGAGAATGGTCACACCGTGATCGGTTTTTGTACCCAGTTCGTTGGCTATTTCCTGCCATTTCTTTGAGAATATCAGAAATTGCACCGACGACCGCTGGCGGTTGTAGATGTAATCGAGCATAAAGTTTTCTATCACCATGGTGCAGAAGCCGAAAACCACCATGTAGCTACGCTCCAGGAAGCTGCCGAACTGCGGAATGAAGAAACAGCTGCCAATGATGATGAAGTCAACAAAAATAAGCACCGTGCCCAGCGACCAGGGCTTGTATTTGTTGACCGAGGCGGCAATAATGTCGGTTCCGCCCGTTGAGCCGTTATTCAGAAAAACGATTCCCAGGGCACTGCCCGTCATCATACAGCCGATGATGAGCGACATGAAGTTTTGTCCCTCGCCCAGAATCTTCACGAAATGGCCCTCCGCATCGAGAGGCATCAGGTCGCGCATCAGTTCCAGCAGGAACGTCAGCATGAGAATGGCATAGATAGTTTTGACCAAAAATTTCCAACCCAACAGTTTAAGGCCAATGGCCAGCAGTGCAGCATTAACAAGAAAGTAAGTATATGAGTTGGGAAAACTGGTGGCATAATAAACGATGGCGGCAATACCGGCCACTCCACCAGTTACAATTTCGTAGGGCATCAGGAAGAACGTGAAGCCAAACGAATACAGAATGAGGCCAAGGGTTATAAAAATATAATCCCTGACCTCATTTAATAAAATCTTATGATTAACAGTCATTTAAATCATTTGCATACAATATTCACCATACGTTTAGGGACGATGATAACCTTCATAATTTTTTTGCCGTCGGTGTAGCGGGCGGTACGTTCGTCGGCCATGACGTTTTCCTCGATGGTCTTGTTGTCGGCATCGGCTGCAAAAGCCATTTCGAAGCGGGTTTTGCCATTGAAGGCCACACCCATCTTTACGCTGCTTTCCACCAGATACTGCTCGTCGTACTTTGGCCATTGTGCATCGCAAACGCTGCCTTCGCCGCCCAGTTGTTCCCAGAGTTCCTCAGCAATGTGTGGGGCAAACGGGGCAATGAGCACCGCAAGTGTCTTCATTACTTCGCGGTCGTGGCATTTCTGCTGGCTCAGCTCGTTCACACAAATCATAAAGGCAGCAATCGACGTATTGTAGCTGAAGTGCTCAATGTCTTCTGTCACTTTCTTTATCAGTTTGTGCAGGCTCTTCAGGCTTTCGGCTGTGGGCTTCTGTTCTGTTTGGTTAGCTGCGCTGGTAGCGCAGCCTACGGAGCTGATTACGAGGTTCCAGAATTTTTTCAGGAAACGGTGGCAGCCGTCAATGCCGTTGGTATCCCAGGGTTTGCTCTGCTCCACGGGACCGAGGAACATTTCGTACAGGCGCAGCGTGTCGGCACCGTAACGCTCAACAATCATATCGGGGTTCACCACGTTGAACATCGACTTCGACATTTTCTCAATGGCCCATCCGCACACGTACTTGCCGTCTTCCATTACAAACTCGGCATCGTTATATTCGGGCCGCCAGGCCTTGAAAGCCTCTACGTCGAGCACATCGTTGCTCACGATGTTCACATCCACATGAATGGGCGTAACGTCGGTACAATTCTTTTGCAGTCCGAACGAAACAAACACAGGGTGGCCTTTCTCCTTGCTGGCCTCGTTGTCGCGATAAACAAAGTTCGACCGGCCCTGAATCATACCCTGGTTCACCAGCTTCTGGAAAGGCTCCTCTTTGCACGAGTAACCATAGTCGTGCAGGAATTTGTTCCAGAAACGCGAGTAGATGAGGTGGCCCGTGGCATGCTCAGTGCCGCCCACATAGAGGTCAACGTTTTGCCAGTATTCGTCAGCCTCGCGGCTCACCAGTGCCTGCTCGTTCTTCGGGTCCATATAACGCAGATAGTAGGCGCTCGAACCTGCAAAGCCCGGCATGGTGTTCAGCTCGAGCGGGAAGACTGTTTTGTTGTCGATGTTGTCAACATCGACTACCGAACAAGTCGTGGTGTCCCAAGCCCAGCGTTTGGCGTGTCCCAGTGGCGGCTGTCCGTCTTCGGTGGGCTTATACTGGCTCACTTCGGGCAGTTCCAGCGGCAGACACTCCTCGGGAATCATGTAAGGCATGTTGTCTTTATAGTAAACGGGGAACGGCTCGCCCCAGTATCTCTGGCGCGAGAAGATGGCATCGCGCAGACGATAGTTCACCTTCACGCGGCCCAGTCCGTTGGCAGCCACATATTGCTTGGTAGCCTCGATGGCCTCTTTCACGGTCAGTCCGTTGAGCACCAGTCCGTTGGGTTTTTCGTTGCCTTTCACCGGGCTGTTGCACACAATACCCTCCTTGGCATCAAAGCTCTCCTCGCTCACGTCGGCACCCTCGATGATGGGCACGATGGGCAGGTTGAAATGGCGGGCAAAAGCATAGTCGCGCGAGTCGTGGGCAGGCACGGCCATGATGGCACCAGTGCCATAGCCGGCCAGCACATATTCGGCAATCCAGATGGGAATCTGCTCGCCTGTGAGTGGATTGATGGCATACGAGCCGCTGAACACACCCGTTACCTTGTGGTCCATTTGGCGCTCTCTTTCGGTGCGCTTCTTCACGTAAGTCAGGTATTCATCTACGGCGGCGCGCTGCTCATTGGTGGTCAGCTGGTCCACCAGTTCGCTTTCGGGTGCCAGCACCATGAACGTCACACCGAAAATGGTGTCGGCACGCGTGGTGAAGATGGTGAAGGAGTCAGTACTTCCAGCAATCTTGAACTCCATTTCAGTTCCCTCGCTGCGGCCAATCCAGTTGCGCTGCGTCTCCTTCAGCGAGTCGGTCCACTCTATGGTGTCCAGACCGTCGAGCAGCCGCTGGGCGTAGGCACTTACGCGCAGGCACCATTGGCGCATTTTTTTCTGCACCACGGGGAATCCGCCGCGCACACTCACGCCGTCAACCACCTCGTCGTTGGCCAGCACGGTGCCCAGTCCGGCGCACCAGTTCACCATGGTTTCGCCCAGATAGGCAATGCGATAGTTCATCAGCACTTCCTGCTGTTTCTGCTCGTCCCACGCGTTCCACTCGTCGGCCGTGAAATTCAGTTCCTCGCTCTGTGCCACGTCGAGTCCTTCAGTGCCTTTTGTGGCAAAGTGCTCCGTGAGTTTCTCAATGGGCTGTGCGCTTTGGCAGCTGTTGCAATAGAACGAGTTGAACATTTTTTGGAAAGCCCACTGCGTCCACTTGTAATAAATGGGCTCGCAGGTGCGCACCTCGCGCTCCCAGTCGAACGAGAATCCAATCTTGTCCAGCTGCTCGCGATAGCGGTTGATGTTTGCCTCGGTTGTGATGGCCGGATGCTGGCCTGTCTGTATGGCATACTGCTCTGCGGGCAGACCGTAGGCATCGTAGCCCATGGGATTGAGCACGTTGAATCCCTGCTGGCGCTTGTAGCGCGCATAAATATCGCTGGCAATGTAGCCCAGCGGATGGCCCACATGCAGTCCCGCACCGCTGGGGTAGGGGAACATGTTGAGCACGTAGAACTTCTTTTTCGTGGCATCCTCCACTACGCGGTAGGTCTTTTGCTCCACCCACCGCTGGTGCCATTTCTTCTCGATTTCTCTGAAATTGTATTCCATTCTGTCTGTTGTTATAATACTAATAGTCATGGTTGTTGTTGGCTTTTAGCGTGCAGATTTGCTCTGCAAGGCAAAAAGTCGGTGCAAAGTTACTATAAAACGAGTGAAATGCAAAATGAAAACTTGTTTTTCTTTTCATTTCCGAGTATCAGTAACTTTGGCGGAGCCAAAGATACTCCAAAACGAGTGAAATACAAAACGAAAACTTGTTTTTCTTTGTGTTTCAGTGTCTTTAGCTGCGCTTTATTGCCAACAGCTAAAGCAATTATCTATTTTCTTACGACACTATTATTATCTTTCGCGGCGGCACAAAAACAACTCACGGCAATACATTCAAATTTTCTAGAGAATTTGAGCGTATTGCCGTGAATTGTTTTCGTAACTTCGTGAGTTATTATTTTATTACCGTGAAATAATTTTTTATTACCGTGAGATAATAATTTATTACCGTGAGTTATTTTGGTAATGGAGGGATTCCTACACGTCTTTTTGGCGAGTACCCATGCGGGCTTCTACTACATTGACCACATAGTCGCCCAGTTTTTCGCACTCACCGATGATGTCCATGTAGATGGTGCCCACGGCGTAGGTATATTCGTGGTTGTTCACGTCGTTGATGTTCTGGGCCTTCAGTTGGTTGCGATAATTGTTGATTTCGTTTTCAATATTGAAGGTGCGGTTGACGTTGAACGACTCTTTTCGTCCGCCCATCAGGTTGTTCATCTGCGTGAGCGACTGGTCGGTGAGTTCCATCATCTGGTGCATGTGCTCGTACTGGCGGTCGGTGAAGTGCTCTTGCTTACCCAGCACCTTGCGGTTGATGGTGCGCGCCATGTTGAAGCAGGCATCGCCGATAGACTCCAGTTCGCTGATTTCGCGCAGCATGGCACGTATCTTGCCCTTGGTGTCGTCAGAGAGGTGGGCATCGCTCACCGACTCCAGATATTTGGCAATTTCAATCTCCATGTTGTCGCTGATGTTCTCATATTTCTCAATGCGGCTGTAGAGCTTGGCAAACTTCTGCTCGTCTTTCTCGGTGAGCAGTTCGCGCACCATGCCGAACATGCGCTGCATGCGCTCGCTGAAGCTGACAATCTCTTTTTGTGCCTCGAGCACAGAGAGCTCGGGAGTCTTCATGAAGCCAGCAGTAATGAAGTGCAGACGGAAGTCCTCTTCCTCGTCCACTTTCTTAGGCTTGATAACCCAGCAGACGAAGCGCTCAATCTGGGGAATAAACCAGATGAGTATGCCGGCATTGATAACGTTGAAGCAGCTGTGGAAAGCGGCCAGCACGAAGTTGAGTTTTTCGTTAGAGGCCATGTTAGCCATGTCCTTGCCCATTGCGTTGCCAACGTAGTCAACCAGCCAGATGACACCATCGATGAACCAGTGGAAGACAAACAGAATCCAGATAACGCCAAACACATTGAAGAACATGTGGGCCAAGGCTGCGCGCCGCGCTTGTGTGTTGGCCGAGAGAGCTGCCAGGTTTGATGTCACCGTCGTTCCTATGTTTTCGCCGAGCACCAGCGCAATGCCCTGATAAATGGGCATGGCTCCCGTTGAGCAGAGCAGCATGGTAATGGCCATCACGGCAGCACTCGACTGCACGCAGAACGTCATCACGCCGCCAAGGAGCAGAAACACCAGTGTGGTGAGAAACGAGTTGGGGTCGAACGAACTGAAGAATGCCGTTACGGCCTGGTTGTGACCCAAGTCCATGTCGGTGCCAGTGGCTTTCAGTGTGGTCAGACCGAGCAGCAGGAAGGCCAGACCAAACAGGAAGTCGCCCACGTAGCGGTGCTTCTTCAGATAAATGAGAATGATACCCAAAAAGAAGCCTGGATAGACAGCCACGCTGATGTCGAACGACGTACCCAAAGCCATGATCCATGCCGTCAGCGTGGTGCCGATGTTGGCACCCATAATGACCGAAATGGCCTGAGCAAGGGTGAGCAAGCCGGCGTTGACAAACGAGACGGTCATCACCGTTGTGGCAGTTGACGACTGTACCGAAGCAGTAACAATGGTACCTGTTAGAAGACCAGTAAAACGGTTGGTGGTCATGGCGCCAAGTGCGTGGCGCAACTGCGGACCCGCCATTTTCTGCAGGGCCTCGCTCATGGCTTTCATACCGAACATGAGCAGGGCCAGCGAGCCCAAGAGCTTGAATAATACAAAAACAGACATACAGATTCAACTTTTATTGGGGGCAAAGATACGAAAAAAAGAGAGAAATGCAAAAGGAAAACTTGTTTTTCTTTTGCATTTCCGAATGTCAGTAACTTCGGCATAGCCAAAGTTACGAAAAAAAGAGCGCAGAACAAAGAATTACTGATTGTTTTTTATGCCGAAATAGATCATCTTTGCCATCTTTTTTGTAAAGATGCGAAAAAAACAGAGCGAAAGTCAAAAAAACATCTTAAAATTTTGCCCTGACTCAATAAATATTTATTTTTGTAAACCAAATCAATATGTATATTAATCTTTTTTCTGAACATGAAACAACGTCAACTGGACATACTGTGCAAGAACACAGGCACAACTCTCAAAGCCGACTTCGGAAGCACGCTGACGGAGGTTTTCCAAATGAGCGGACTGAAAATGGACTACGGACCCATCAGCGCACGAGTGAATAATAAGGTGGAAGGCATGCACTACCGTGTGTATAACCCCAAGGAAGTGGAGTTTCTCGACATTACCTCTGCTAGCGGCGCACGCGCTTACACGCGCAGTCTGTTTTTTGTGCTCTGCAAGGCCGCCCACGACCTTTACCCCGACTGCTCGCTCGCCATCGACATTCCCGTGAGCAACGGCTACTATGTAGATATCAACATCGGGCGCCCCGTGACGCTCGACGATGTGGGGCAAATCCGCCGCCGCATGCAGGAAATCATCGATGCTGCCATACCCATCCACCGCCACGAGGACACCACCGAGCGCGCCATCAGCATGTTTGAGAAAGCCGGGGCACGCTCGAAGGTGAAACTGCTGAAAAGCAGCGGACGGCTCTACACCACCTATTACGACATTGACGGCTACTACGACTATTACTACGGCTCGCTGCTCACCAATACGTCAGAGATTTATCTTTTCGGACTGGAGAAATACTTCGACGGTCTGCTGCTGCGCATCCCATCGCGCGAACACCCCTCAGAGCTGGGCGAAATGACCCACCAGGATAAGATGTTCGGCATATTCAAGGAGCATCACCGCTGGCAGAACATTTTGGGCATACGCACCGTGGGCGACCTCAACGAGGCCATCGATGCCGGCATGAGTGCCCAGCTCATTCAGGTGAGCGAAGCCCTGCAGGAAAAGAAAATAGCCCAGATTGCCGACGAAATTGCCCGCCGGATGACCGGCCCGCAGCTCACAGGCAACAACAAGGCCCTGCGAATGATACTCATTGCCGGACCCTCGAGCAGCGGAAAAACCACCACCTGCAAGCGCCTCTCCGTGCAACTGCTCGCCAATGGCATCAAGCCCGTGGGTATCTCGCTCGACGACTACTTTGTTGACCGCGACCTGACGCCCCGCGATGCCAAGGGCGATTTCGACTTTGAGCATCTGCACTCGCTCAATCTGCCACTGCTCAGCCAGCAGCTCAACGCTCTCTTCGCCGGCGAGGAGGTAGAGTTGCCGCGCTACGACTTCCCCACTGGGCGCAGCACCATGAGCGGGCGTCGCCTGCGACTGCGCGACGACGAGATACTCGTTGTCGAGGGCATTCACGCACTCAACCCCGAGCTCACGGCCAACATTCCAGGCGACCAGATTTTCCGCATCTACGCCTCGGCACTCACCACCATACTGCTCGACTCGCACAACTATATTCCCACCACCGACAACCGCCTGCTGCGCCGCATCATTCGCGACCACAAATACCGCGCTGTCTCCGCCCGCGAAACCATTCGCCGCTGGCCAAGCGTCAGGGCGGGAGAAAACCGCTGGATTTTCCCCTTCCAGGAAAATGCTGACGCCATGTTCAACACCGCCATGCTCTTCGAGCTGGCCGTCATTAAGAGCCAGGCCGAGCCGCTGCTCGAACAAGTGCCCGAAAACTGTGAGGAACATGCCGAAGCCTACCGCCTGCTGAAGTTCCTCCACTACATCAAGCCCATTCCCGACGGCGACATACCGCCCACCTCGTTGCTGCGCGAGTTCCTCGGCGGCTCATCCTTTAAATACTGATGGCCAGCGGACGCATGAAGACAGCCATTGTTGGCGGCGGAGCGGCGGGATTCTTCCTGGCTGTGTGCCTGAAGGAGATGCGGCCCGAAATGGAAGTAACCATTTTCGAGCGGAGCCACCATGTGCTGGCCAAGGTGAAAGTTTCGGGTGGTGGGCGGTGCAACTGCACCAATACTTTCGAGGGTGTTGCCGACCTCTCGGCGGTTTATCCACGCGGACATCGGCTGATGAAACGGCTCATGCGCCAGTTCAACCAGCACGACGCTTACCAGTGGTTCGAGCGCCACGGTGTGAAACTCACTGTGCAAGAAGACCAGTGCGTGTTTCCTGAGTCGCAGGACTCTCAAACCATCATCGATTGTTTCGTCAATGCAGCCCAGCGGCTTGGTGTCAGGGTGGTCAGAGGCCATTGCATCAGTTCGCTCAGCGAGCTTGACGATTTCGATTTTGTGGCCGTCACCACGGGCGGGCAGCCCAAGGCCGACCGTCTGCTTTGGCTGCAAGAGGCTGGCCATGCCATAGAACAGCCCGTTCCGTCGTTGTTCAGCCTGAGTGTGGCCGACGATGCGCTCCACCAGCTCATGGGTACCGTGGTCGGTTCCGCGCAAGTGATGATTCCTGGCACACGCCTGCGGGCTACGGGCGCACTTCTCATCACCCATTGGGGACTGAGCGGCCCTGCTGTTTTGCGTTTGTCGAGCTATGCTGCCCGCCATCTCAGCGAGTCAGACTATAAAGTACAGCTGAGCGTCAACTGGCTCTGCATGACCGATGCTCAGGCTCAGCAGCTGATGGGTGGCTTGCAAGAGCGTTATGCCCAGCGACAGCTGCGCAATGCGCATCCCACGGAGTTGCCCGTGAGGCTCTGGCATTATCTGCTTTCCAAGAGCGTGGGCGAGCAAAAAGCCCAGCTCACATGGCGCGAGCTGGGCCGAAAGGACCTGAACAGACTGGTGAACACCCTTTGCAACGACACTTATCTGTCGAGTGGCCGGCCGGTGTTTAAGGACGAGTTTGTCACCTGCGGTGGCATATCGCTGTCTTCCGTCGTTCCTGCCACCTTAGAGAGCCGCCATCGGCCCGGTCTTTATTTTGCGGGCGAAGTGCTCGATATCGACGGTGTCACCGGCGGTTTCAATTTTCAGGCTGCATGGACCACCGCCTTCACTGTGGCCAAAGCCATTGCCGAGCAAGTCTCGCCCAATCTCCCTAAAGGAAGCTAGGGTGGGGATACTGAAAGTTCTCCCTCTGTCCTCTATTTCTTTATCACTTTACATTTTTCATTCATTATTTATCATTTTTCGCTTTGTTCAAGTGGTTTGAAAACAAAAAGACTTGCCGCGATGTGGCACTGGTACTCTCTACAGGAGGTGCCCGCGGACTGGCTCACATTGGTGCCATCGACCAGCTGCTCGACATGGGCTACAACATCCGTTCGGTGGCAGGCACCTCTATGGGTGCGCTGGTGGGTGGCATGTATGCTGCCGGGCGGTTGGAGGATTTCCGACAATGGATGCTCACCATCGACCGCAAGCGCATACTTTCGCTCATGGATTTTTCGCTCAGCATCAGCCATATAGCCAAGGGCGAGCGTATCATTGAGGCTATGAAAGAGATAGTGCCCGACGTGAATATCGAAGATCTCAGCATTCCCTATTGTGCCGTGGCCACCGATGCTGTGAGTGGCACCGAGGTGGTGTTCAACAGCGGAAGCCTCTACGATGCCATCCGCGCCAGCATTTCGCTGCCGCTGGTGTTCAGCCCGGTGCGTCAGGGCGAACGCATTCTGCTCGATGGCGGGCTGGTGAATCCGTTGCCGCTGAATCGCGTCAGGCGCAGCAAGCACGATTTGCTGGTAGCCGTCAACGTCAGCGGTCACGACTATCGTGGACAAGTAGAAATGCGACGCATCATCAAGGAGCAGCAAACCGAGCGGTCGAAGGTCATTTCGCTGCTCAGCAAACTCATGCCGCAAGATCCTGAGCTCAACTACTACACACTGCTCAACCGCTCCATTTCTATTATGATAAACAAAAATGCCCAGCAAAGCCTGAAGCTTACTCCGCCCGACATTCTCGTAGATATTCCCATGAACCGCTACAACACTTTCGATTTCGACAAGGTGGAGCGGCTGTCGGCCATCGGGCGCAACAAAACCAAGCGGGCGGTGGAAAAATTCTTAGAGAAGTAAACCGAGTTGTGGCAATATGCATTCTTTTTCTCCTTCTTAGAATTTCCACCTGAGCTGCATTTCCAGATCGGTCATCGACGAGCGGTCGATTTGTTGCAGTCCGGTGCCAATGGTGCTTTGGTCGAAATAGTTGGTGGTGGCTATGCGGGCAGTCATGCTGAGGCTGCTGCTGAGAGCAGCCCTTACCATCAGCGCATAGCGAATGCCGTGGCCAAAGTATGAAGGGAAGGAGAAATTATACGTCATGCCCCGTTCGTAAACAAAGATGCGCGAGTTGTAGTCGTCGGTATGAAAGTAGGCCATCATGGCATTGATGGCCGTTTTCTTTCCGATGTTTACTTGTGCGCGTTGGCTTACCATCCAACCTTTGCTTTCTCCGCAGAGCGACGCGTCGGCCTGTGTGCGAAGGCTGAGCATGGGGGTGTCGTAGCCCAATGCCAGCCGGGTACGATGCTCGTTGGTGGTTTCAAGGGCTGTTTTGTCGGCATTGTCGTGCTGTCGGCGGCGCAAACGGTAGCGCGCGTCCACCGAGAAAGCTGTGCCTTGCCATGCGATGCTCAGCAGATGATCCCACGAATGCGATTCGCGCGAAATGCCGTATCGTGCCCACGGGGCATAGGCATAGTCGGTGTAGGCGGTCAGTTGCAGTTGGCGGGTGGGGCGCCAGTCGAGGCCCACGTAAACTCCGCTCTCGTTTTGCACATGGCCGCCGTCGCTGAAACTGCGCCCCAAGAGTGCGTAGTAGTGGTAGGAATAAAAACGCTGCAGGGCGAGCATCGACAGTTGTTCGTTGAGCATGAGAGCAAGGCTATTGATGGTGGCTACGGCATGGCTGTCGCCCGTGGCTGTTTCGCCGCTGATGGTCAGCCGTCGGCTGGTGTATGCGTAGTCGGCACTCACGTTCCAGAAATTGTTTCCGTGCGCATAATAGCGTCGGTAGAGCGTTGCAGTGTTGGGTTGCAGAGGTTTGTCGAGCCGTGTATAGACTGCACTGGCTCCCAAGTGCCATCCGTTTTTGTTGAAGCTCAAGTTTCCGCCGGCAGCTGTTTGCGAGCTGTTGTTTTTCTTTTCCAGTTCGGTTTTTGTGCGGTGGTATCCGGTAGTAACAATGGTGGCTATGGCGCTGCTGTCGGTGGTCAGTGTGGCATCGATGGGTCGGTAGGAAGCAAACAGCGTCAGGTCGATGGCGGGGTGTATGGCAATGGTGGCAGCAGCACCTTGCAGATAGTCGGCTGCCGAGCGCGAGGCATTGGCTCGCAGCGACTGACGGTGGCGGTTGAGGGTTTGCAGCGTGGCTTGTTTGCCCAGCAGAAAGTCGGTATTCATCACCAGTCCCATGCCGAAGTTGAGGCGATATTGCCCGAGTGCCAGTGTTTTGATGTTCCCTAGGTTGCGCAGCACCATGTAGAAAGCATAGTGGTCGTAGCCCAGGGAATTTTTATTGGCGAAAAAGGGCTCGCCAGCATCTTGAGCCCCCACCAGTCCGGCCTTCACGGCGTTGCCATAGCTGAACGTGTAGCGCACGTCGTGGCGGTAGGCATAGCCCGCGTAGCCGTCTTTGTCGCCTTGGCGTTGGTAAAACGGAATTTTTGCGGTCAGCAGCAGGTTGTTTTTGCCATATTTCAGTATGTTGCTGAGGCTTGGAAAACGACGACTGCCACTCTCGCTGCCCACATAGACGAATTGGCTGAGCAGCTGTCGTTGCTCAGCGTCGATACTCTCAATCATGGCCAGTTCGCCGATGCTTTTCAGTGGGGCATAGTGGTAAAGATAGGCACAGATGTCTTCAATTTGCTGGGCTGTGAGGAAAGGCAGCTGCTCCAGGTCTTCGCGTGTAGCGTGGTTGATGTCGATGGGGTGTTGGGCCAGCTCGCTCAGCAGTTCGTAGTCGCGTTGAATGGTTTCTTCGTCCATGTCGTCGAGTGCGGCCATACGTTCGAGGTATTTTTCCCAGTCGTCAGCTTGTTGGGCAAGCGAGGAAAAAGGGAAAAACCATACAAGAATTAATAGCAGAAACTGAGCGTTGCGTGTGTTCATGGTGTGTGTGATTATAGGTTTTCTCAGGTGCTGGGTGTTGGGTGATGGGTGCTAGGTGTTGGGTGGGCTGAGCAGCATTTGGCGTGCAAATTCCCAGACAACGATGCCGGCTGCCACTGATACATTGAGCGAGTGTTTGGTGCCAAACTGGGGAATTTCGAGGCATCCGTCGCACATATCAACCACTTCCTGATGAACACCTTTCACCTCGTTGCCCAAAACGATGGCCATGCCGGCACTCTCGGCGGCGGGGAGCGCATCGTCTGACAGTTGAGGCTGCGAAACAGGACGATGGGGAGCAAACAGGTGGAGTGGGGTGGAGCCTTCGGCCTGTTCGACGCTGTAAACAAGGTAGCCCTGCTCATGTAGCTTGCTGACGGCCTCCTGGGCGGTGGCGTAGTAAGTCCAGCTGACGCTGTCCTCGGCACCGAGCGCCGTTTTGTGGATTTCGGCGCTGGGCGGTGTGGCGGTGATGCCGCAAAGGCAGATGGCGCTTACGCGGAAAGCGTCGCAGGTGCGAAACACGGAGCCCACGTTATGGAGCGACCGCACATCGTCGAGCACCACGACAAGCGGTAGCTTCTGGGCGCGGCGGAACTCTTCCACCGTGAGCCGGTTCATTTCTATGGTTCGGAGTTTTCGCATGCTCTATGCTCTTTGAACTTTGAACATTGAACTTTGAACATTGGACTTTGAACATTGAACATTGATGATTTGTTTTTCAAATCCCAATTGTCAATTATCAATTATCAATTACTCTTAGTGCTGTAGGCGATGGCATACATTCTCATCTGCTTGACCATGGCCAACAGTCCGTTGCTGCGGGTGGGGGAGAGGTGGTCGCGCAGTCCGATGCGGTCGATGAAGTAGAGGTCGGCATCGAGAATTTCCTGTGGGGTGCGATTGTTGAACACACGAATGAGCAGCGCCACAATGCCCTTCACGATGAGCGCGTCGCTCTCAGCAGTAAACTGAATGCGTCCGTCGCTGTAGTCGGCCTGCAGCCACACGCGGCTCTGGCAGCCGTCAATAAGATTGCTCTCGGTTTTGTATTGGTCGTCGAGTGGCGTCTGTTCGTTTCCCAAGTCGATGAGCAGCTGGTAGCGGTCCATCCAGTCGTCGAAACTGTTGAACTCCTCAATAATCTCGTCTTGTATGTCGTTGATTGTACTCATAATTATTTCTTTGAACTTCTTAATTCATAATTCTTAATGCAAATTTTTAATTTTTAATCTTTAATTTTTAATTTTTTAATCTTCCGTTTCGGTTTCGCTGCTGAGCTTAAAGAGCTTGTCGTTGGGCCGCACCTTGGAGGGTACGGGAATAGAAACGCGCTGATGCTGCTCGGCTGTGGCTACGGGTTGGCCGTCGTTGTTGTGAATTTCGTCGGCGGTGAGCCAGAGTGCACCGGTGGTAGGGCCGGTGATGAGCAGCCGCTGCCCCAGGCTGAAGGTGCTGGCTTCGACAGCCACCTCGGCCACGCTCAGGCGCGAGAAATACTTGGTCACTTTGCCCACGAGCTGCTTGCGCTCGGTGGCATTCGAGCCGTAGTTCTTGTTCCATTCGCCCAGCCGCTGCCCCAGATAGTAACCGTCCCAGAAACCACGGTTGAAGACGGTGGCCAGCCTGCGGTCCCACTCGTTTTTTTTCTCTTCGCTGAAGGTGCCGCCGATGACGCTCTGGATGGCCTCGCGGTAACATTCGGTGACGGTGTGAACATATTCGGGTCCTCGGGCGCGGCCTTCAATTTTGAACACCCTCACTCCGGCCTTCATCATGCGGTCGATGAATCGGATGGTCTTCAAGTCTTTCGGGCTCATCAGGTATTTGTTGTCCACTTCTATTTGGTTGTCGGTCTCAGCATCGGTGAGAATGTACGAACGTCGGCAAATCTGTATGCACTCGCCACGGTTGGCCGAGCGGTTGGCATCGTGCAGGCTCATGTAGCACTTGCCGCTGATGGCCATGCAAAGCGCGCCATGGCAGAACATTTCGATGCGCACCAGCTCGCCGTGCGGGCCGCGCACCTGCTGCTCGTTAATTTGACGGTAGATGTCGGCCACCTGGTCCAGGTTGAGCTCGCGCGCCAGCACCACCACATCGGCAAACTGGGCGTAGAACTTCAGGGCCTCGATGTTCGAGATGTTGAGTTGCGTAGAAAGGTGAACCTCCAGCCCTATTTGTCGGCAGTAGGTCATTACCGCCACATCGCTGGCAATGACAGCAGTGATGCCAGCCTGGCGCGCCGCATCGCATATCTGGCGCATGACGGGCAGGTCAGCGCCATAGATGATGGTGTTCACTGTGAGGTAAGACTTGATGCCGTGCTCGGCGCAGGTTTGCGCAATGAAGTGCAAGTCGTCAATGGTGAAGTGGTTGGCCGAGTGGCTACGCATGTTCAGCTGTCCGATGCCGAAATACACCGAGCCTGCTCCCGCATGGATGGCCGCGGCGAGCGAGTCGCGCGAGCCGACGGGCGCCATGATTTCAAAATCTTTTTCGCACAGATTGTTCATACTTTCTTGATTCATGCTGCAAAGGTAGCATTTTAAATGAAGAATGAAGAACGAAGAATGAAGAATCTTTTTCCGCGGTGGTTTTTCCTTGTGATTATTTGTTGTTGTCGCTTATTATTATCCTGTTTCTGAACATTGCAAAATTATCTCCCGACGTTACTGCAAAATTCTCTAGAGATTTTTGCAGTAACGTCGTGAAATATTTTTCTATTATCGTGTTTTAGAATAATAACGTCGTGAGATACGTACGAATTTTCTAGATAATTTTGCAGTAACGTCGGGAAATAATGTAGCGGTGTTGAGCAATAAAAATTGATTGTCGTGCAAAAGATTCTTCATTCTTCATTCTTCATTTTTCATTTTAATAACTACCTTTGCCAGCGTTATGAGGAAAAGTGTTTTTCTGTTGGCGGTTTCTCTGTTGCTTGTGGCGGCTTGCGGGCGCGACGGGCAGCAGCAGGGCACGGGCGGTTCGTCTGTGCAAAAACAGCAGTTCACCACCGAGGTGCTGCTGAAAACCACGCCAGTGAAAAACCAAGGAAAAAGTCCGCTGTGCTGGGTGCATGCTATGCTGGCCACCATCGAGAGCGAGCACCTGATGATGGGCGACTCGGTGAATTTGTCGCCCGACTTCATCGCGCGCCATACGCTGAGCGAGCTGGCCGACAGATATTATATGAAGGGCGAGGCAGGCAAACCGTCGCTCCGCGGCATGGCTACTATGCTGCTCAACCGCCTTCAGCGCTACGGCGTGCTGGCCTACGACACTTACCATGCCACCGACGAGACCAACTACAATGTGCTGCTGCGCAAGCT
This sequence comes from uncultured Prevotellaceae bacterium, assembly GCA_900315565.1. GTDB lineage: Bacteria > Bacteroidota > Bacteroidia > Bacteroidales > Bacteroidaceae > Prevotella. The sequence continues at coordinate 172,271 of OMZS01000011.1, forward strand.
TACCAAAACCGTAGGTGCTGCGCGTGCACGGCAGGAAGGGTTGGCTGAGTGCCGCAAACGGGTGGAGCGTCTGCTCGACGATGCCATCCGTCCTGTGCCCCGCTATCAGTTTATGTTTGGTGCCGAATACACCACGCAGGAGTTTGCTCACAGTGTCTGCCGCCAGGATGAGTACGAGGCGCTCACCAGTTTCAGCCATCATCCTTTTGGCGAGTGGTTCGAGCTTGAGTTGACAGACAATCGCGACGGCGACAAGTTTCTCAATGTCCCCATAGGCCAGCTTCTGCGCCGCGTAGTGAAGGCCTTGCGCGGCGGCCATGCCGTCTGCTGGGAGGGTGATGTGAGTGAGCCCGGCTTCAGCTTTGCCCGTGGCCTGGCGGTGTTGCCATCGGAGAGGTCGGGTAGGCATGCGGTCAAAGACTCGCTCTCGGCTGCCCGATTCTCACAGGCCAACGACCTTCAGCAGCAGCGCCAGCGCATGTTCGAGCGTTTTCAGACCACCGACGACCACTGCATGGCCCTTGTGGGCATTGCCCGCGACACGGCTGGAAATCCGTATTTTGTCTGCAAAAACTCGTGGGGCACCGACAACCCCTACGGTGGCATGATGTATATGTCGTTTGACTATTTTCTGCTAAAAACCATCTGTGTGGTGCTGCCCTGCGAGGCTCAGTAATAAACAAATGAAATAACGTAAGAAATATGATTGAACAAGACTATATACTGCGCCTGATGCGCGAGTTTTTCGAGGCTCTGGAACTGCTGCTTCGGAGCAGAAAGAGTGTGGAAATAAAAATAGAAAAGTTACAACAACTTTACGAGCAATATGTCGGGCCGGCCGACTTCTATCATGCTGCTCCGATGGAAGAGGTGATGGCCTCGTTTGAGCGTTTCAAACCCGAGGAGCGGCTCTACAAAATGGAGATGCTGGCCGAGCTTTATTTTGTGGATGCCGACTGGCATACTGGACCCGCACGCGACGAGCTGATGCAACGTGCGCTGACCATGTTCCGCTTTGTTGACCGGCACGGAAAAACATACTCCATGGACCGCCTGAAGAAAATTTCGCAGCTCGAAAAACAACTGGCCAACGGAAAACCGTAGAAGCCGGAATCGGCTTGTTCAGCATGTAAATGAATCATTTGCACAACGGCTGCGCAGAAATACCAGCTATAGGCGAAAAAAACTTCACGGTATTCCGTGATTTAAACGTTTTGAAACGCTTTTTAAGTCTTTTGCAAGAGAATTTTCTTGTTTTTTTTCCTACCTTTGCGCAGCTGAGAACAACCGATAACAACAACTATCTGTCATTTTATGGAGCATAACCGATTATCCCCAGACCAAGGAGGCTCTCCCAAAGACCAGCCGTCTGACAGAGAGATTGATATCCTTAAGGCCATGGCCGAAGGATATACTTCAAAGGAGATAGCAGAGCAGCTGTTCATCTCGGAAAACACTGTGGAGGCTCACCGTAAGAGCCTTTTCTACAAACTAGGTGCCCGTAATGTTGCTAATTTGATTTACAAGGCCATTGAAATGGGGTATATTAAATTAAAAAACAAATAGGACTTTGTTTGACAAAATGATGAGTTTGCCATACCTGAAAACCAAATTCATCGTAGGGGGTGTCATTAGTGGCACCTCCATTTTTTTGCCGTTTTCTTGCTGATTCTGTGGGAAATGATTAATTTTGCGGCGCAAAAACCAAAAATGAACGTAAAACCTCAAGTAAGCATCATTGTTCCTGTCTTCAACGGGGAGAAGTATCTTAGCCAGTGCATCGATTCGGTGCTGGCGCAACGTTATACCGACTGGGAAATGCTGCTCGTTGACGACGGCAGTACCGATGGAGCGGCCGCTCTTTGCGACAACTATGCTGCCGACCCGCGCATCGTGGTGGTTCACCAGCCCAATAGCGGAGCCGCCGCCGCACGCAACAAAGGCATTTCCATGGCCCGTGGCGAGTGGGTGGCCTTTGTAGATAGCGACGACTGGGTGGAGCCCGACATGCTTAGGTCGATGGTTGACATGGCCCAGCGCAACGATGCCGACGTGGTGGTGTGTGGCTATGTTGAAGAGTATGTAAACCGTCAGAAACGTGTTGCTTACTGCGAACAAGAAACTGTGCTCGACTCTGCCGACGGGCTGAAGATGCTGCTCGAGGGCAAGATAGGCAGTTACTTCTACACCATGCTGTTCAGAAAAGCTGTGATGCAGGAGCCGGTATTCGCACTCAAGGTGTTTGAGGACCATGCCACCTTGTTTAAGTGGGTGGCAAAGGCACGGCGCATAGTGATTTCGCCACGCGCATTCTACCACTACCGTCAGGCCGGCGACAGCCTTATACACTCTAATAGCCACGAGGCCAGCCGCGACTTTTTTCTTGCTCTTAAAGAGCGTTACTACTACATAGAGCAGCACCATCTGCTGCCCGGCTGGAAAAGTGAGAACCGCCATCTCTACCTGAGCGGCTGCATAAAATATGCCAAGGACTTGGCCCGTATGGACAATTATGGTCCGGAGCAGCGGCAGATGATCAGCGAGGTGAGAGACGAGTTGCGCAAGTTTTTGCCAGTAGGGTGGGGCGAGCTGAGCATAAAAAACTGCATCCGCCTAAAATTGCTCATGGCGAATGCAGATATTTTTGTGCGTTTGCTCAGATGCTCGTCGGTTTTCGCTTTAGGAAAGCGGCACAAAGAGCAGGGAATGTACTGATAATTGCCAATTGACAATTGATAATTGACAATTGGCAATTGTGAAATCTGCGTAATCTGAGTGACAAAGTTCTCAGATGATGTGGCGGAAAAGGTAGTCGAACCGTCCGAACGACGACGGGGTGAGTGGCTGCGTTGCGTCCATCATCCAGCAGAGCGGTGTGTCGTGATACATCGATGCCACCAATGTAAAGGTGCTCGGTGCCCCCATCAGATAGTCGCAGCGCGAAAGCAGACAGAGGTCTTCGCCAGGGTTGCCGTTGGGAAAAATCACCGTTACGGGCTTAGGTTCTGAGTCGTTCTGAGCGCAGAGCGAAGTGCTGAATTTCTCGGTATCCAGTTCGGGGTCGTTGCCGCAGACAAAAATGTTGACGCGCTTGTCGGGGTGCAAGGCCAGAAACTGGTGGATGTATGAAATATACTGTTCGTCGGTGTAAAAGTAGCGGCCTCCGTGCCACCGTCGGTAGTCGCCGCGCCGGATGTGTACACCCAGGCGGATATCACTCTCTGGCAGCGGGGCCAGCTGTGCATCGACGGCTTGTTTCACTTCGTTGTTGAACTCAAACAGTTGGATAATGTCTTGCTTGTACTTCAGAAACAAGTCGAACCAGTGGACAAACCATCCTTCGGCCACCACATGTCGGCGGCTGAGCATAATCTGTTCCTGGGGAGTGGTGTCTTGGTGGATGTCGTTGAACTGCACCACGGGTATCAGCTTAAGTTTTGCCGCATACTTGGCCAAAAAATAGGTGAGGAAATTGTGGTGGGGCGTATCGCAAATGTGGAAATACTGATATTTGTAAGCAAATCGCATCGACATGGTCTCACGCCCATGCTCTCTGCCCCAGGCATACAGGTGCCCGTATTGCAGAATGTTGTTACACATGCGACCCTTGTCGCGGACATATATCATAGCAGGTTCTTTTTTCTTTTCAGTTCTTCTACGCTCGACACGATGTCCACGCGCCCGGTGCTCTCGTCGTAGCGCAGGTTGAACTCCTCGTGGGTGCGTTTCCAGCGGTTGTGGGTCCAGAGCCAGAACTGCGGCGCCCGGCGAATGCTCTGTTCCAGCAGGCTGAAGTATGTGTCGGTGATTTCAAATTCCTTGGTTTGCTTGGGCTGGCGGGTGATGAGTTTCATTTCTGCCACATAGTAACCGCGTCTGGGCCGGGTAACGTCAATATAGACGGCAGCATGGTTGGTTTTTCGGGCCAGCCGTTCGGTGCCGGTGAGCACGGGCGTGTCGTGGTTCAGAAAGTCGCACCAGTGGTGAATGTTGTTCCAGAAAGGCACCTGGTCGCAAATATATCCTATCAACATGGGCTTACCGTCCTGATTGTATTCCCAGATGCGCCGCATGGTTTCGGCCATGGGAATGCAGGCCGAGCCCATTCGCTGGCGCATTTTCAGGAACAGCCGATCGAAGGCGGCGTTTTCGAGCGTGTGGTAGATTTGCGCACCGTGAATGTCTTCGGTAATCCATAATGGCAGCGACGTTATCCACTCCCAGTTGCAGTAGTGCCCCAAAAAAAGAGCCACCGACTGTCCTTCGGCCAAAATTTGGTTCACGGTGTCGATGTTTTTGAACACCATTCGGCGTTTCAATTTTTCGGGGCTGATGCTCATCAGTTTGATGCTCTCCACCACATAGTCGCCAAACCAGTGATAGAATTTGCGCTCGATGTCTTTGAGTTCGGCTTCGCTTTTTTCGGGGAACGACTCGCGCAGGTTTTTGGCCACCAACCGACGGCGGTAGCCTGCCAGCTTATAAACCAGCAGATACAACCCGTCGGACAGCACATAGAGCACCCTGAACGGCAGGAGCGACAGCACATAGATGATGGCGTAGAGGATATAATATAATATGTTCACGTGCGCGATATATTTGATAATGCATAATGCATAATTCATAATGCATAATTCTTAATGCATAATTCTTAATGCAAAATGCTTAAAGTTTAATGTTCAATGTTCAAAGTTCAATGTTCAATTGTCTTTTTGTCGGCAGTCTGCTCATATTTCTTTGCCAGGAAAACAAACTGGTAGTAGCCTTCGAGCGTGGCTTTGATGAATCCGGGCATGCCGTCGAGAATGGCGCCTTTCAGGATGTAGGTTTTGAAAAACCTGAAGAAAGGTCTCCAGACGAATGCAGCGGCGCTGTAGTGGCGGTGCTGTTTGCGTGCCAGCTCGTTGTAGGTGTATTGGTTGGTTTTGTTCACAATGTTGGCCACCGAGTCGTTGGCCAAATGTTCGAATGCCAGTTCTTTGTGTCGGGCTGGTATTTTTTCCACTTTTCCCTCTACGTTGGGCGAACAGTGAATGACGGGCGGCCAGTGGGTGACGTCTTTGCGGAAAAAACGCAGAATGTGGTCTGGATAATGGCAGCGCATCAGCCGCCCCATGAAATAGTTTTTGCGCGGTATGAAAAGTCCGTCGGGGCAGTCGGGCTGACAAATGCGGCGGTAGAGGTAGTCCCTTAGCTGCGGGGTGACTATTTCGTCGGCATCGACCACCAGCACCCATTCGCAGCTGGCCTGACGAATGGCAAACTCGCGGGCAGGCTCCACGATGTTGTAGTCTTTGCGCTCAAAGATCACCGTTCGACAGCCGTGGCGGCGGGCGATGTCGAGGGTGTTGTCGGTGCTCTCCATGTCGCAAACGAGCACCTCGTCGAAACTGCTCACGGCATCGAGCACCTTGTCGAGGTGCTGCGCAGCGTTGTAGGTGTTGATAACCACCGATATTTTATTCTTTTCGTCCATGCTCTGAGCGTTCAGTTGTGCAAAAATAGGACAAAAAGCCGAACAATGCAAGTGTAGAGCCGATTATTTTGTTTTTATTTCCGTGTTTTGCGGAAAATGTGTTATCTTTGCCCCGTTGTTTCAATTATTCCGAGCACTTATGGACAGAAGTTTCTCCGCCCGTTGCAGGGCCATTTTGGCCAAACCTTTTTTCCACGACATGCGCACGCTGTTGGGGTTGTGGTTGCTGTTGCCAGTGGTGGGAGCTGTCATGAAGCTGCATAGTTGCAACAATTTTCTGATTTTCCGTGGTGTGTTTTGGCATGCGCTCAATGGCACGTCGCTCTATGCGCCTTATCCTGCCGAGCACTTCGACACTAACCACTATGGGCCTCTGTTTTCGCTGGTCATTGCGCCGTTTGCCGCCATGCCTCTGTTTGTGGGGCTGCTGTTATGGCTGGTGGTGCTCTCTATGTTTCTTTTTTGGGCGGTGCGCCGCTCAACGTTCACGCGCAGCCAGCAGCTGTTTGTGTTCTGGTTTTGTGCTCACGAGTTGCTCACCGCGCTCTATATGCAGCAATTCAACATTGCCATTGCGGCTATCATTGTGCTGGCCTGGTGTTGCATTGAGAAAGAGCAGGAGCATTGGGCGGCTTTCTTCATCATGCTAGGCACATTTGTGAAACTCTATGGCATTGTGGGGCTGGCTTTCTTTTTCTTCTCACGCCACAAGGGCCAGCTGGTGATTTGGCTGTTGGTGTGGGCAGTAGTCATGCTGGTGGCACCAATGGTGTTTCATGGCCCCGACTACGTTTTAGGCCAGAATCAGGAGTGGTTTGCCAGTTTGGTGGGCAAGAATAGCGAAAATGCTGATTCCATTGCCCAGAACATATCGCTGTTGGGATTGGTTCATCGCGTTTCTGGCTATTGGTTCAACGACCTGTGGCTCATTGTGCCAGGCCTGGTGTTGTTTGGGCTTCCCTATTTGCGTTTCGCTCAGTACAAGCACGTGGCATTCCGGCAGACGTTGCTGGCCTCGGTGCTCATGTTTGTGGTGCTTTTTAGCACGGGCAGTGAGTCGAGCGGCTACATCATTCCCTTTGTGGGCATTGTTGTTTGGTACACCGCAGCCCCGTGGAAGCGCAATAGTTGGGATGTGGCCCTGCTCGTGTTTGCCTTTGTGCTCTCCAGCTTGTCGCCCAGCGACCTTTTCCCGGCTTACGTGCGCCGGGAGTGGGTTCAGCCCTACGCACTGAAGGCATTGCCTGTGGTGCTGATATGGTTGAAACTTTGCTACGAAATGCTCACCCGCGATTATAGTTCTCATTCTCACGCAGAGGAGGAGAAAAACTATTCTCACACAGAGGATGAGAATAATTATTTTCACACAGAGGTACAGAGGAAAAAGAGTGAAATCCCTGCCTCCTTAAACTCTGTACCTCTGTGTGAGAATATTCATTCAGAGGAAAAGAGTGAAACCCCTGCCTCCTTAAACTCTGTACCTCTGTGTGAGAACAATCAGTCAGCACCTCTGTGTGAGCATTTTCCCTCAGTGACTCTGCACAAGATTCTTCGCTCTGAAACCTTTGGCGAAATGGTTCGCTTCGCAATTGTTGGCACCACTGCCGCAGCCATCCATTACGCCATCTATTGGGTGTTGCAACATTGGATTAATGTCAACGTGGCCTATACCATTGGCTATGTGCTCAGCTTTCTAGTGAACTATTATCTCTCTGCCCATTTCACATTCAGAGAACACACCTCTGCCCGCAACGGCGTAGGCTTTGGCGGTGCCCACCTGATGAACTACTTGCTCCACATGGTGCTGTTCAACTTCTTCCTCTGGATAGGGCTTAGCCGCGAGCTGGCTCCCATAGCCGTGCTGGCCATAGCCGTGCCTGCCAATTTCCTGATGGTCCGCTTCGTATTCAAACACTTTAAGCGCAAATGAGCAAACCTCTCGTCATCGCATTCGATGCCAAGCGCATTGTCAGCAATGCTACTGGCCTTGGCAGTTACGGGCGCACGCTGGTCAACGACCTGACCGCCCTCGATGCCTCTGTGCAATGGCGTCTCTACGCTCCCAGTGCGGGGCGCGATGACCTGCGCGGTCAGATTGTTCCTCGTCCTAACCTCGCGTTTGCTTATCCACGCAGTTCGGTCTGGATGAAGGCTCTCTGGCGCTCGCATGGCATTGTTTCCGACCTGCTGCGCGATGGCGTGCAGGTTTATCATGGTCTTTCTGGTGAGTTGCCGCTGGGCATCCGTCGCAGCGGCGTGAAGAGCGTAGTCACCATTCACGACCTCATCTTTCTTCGCCATCCGGAGTATTACCACTGGCCCGACACCAGCATCTATGCTTGGAAATTTCGTCAGACAATAGGTCAAGCCGACCGCATCGTGGCCATCTCAGAGTGTACCAAGCGCGACATTGTTGAGCTGGGTCAAGTCGATCCCGAGCGCATTCAGGTGATTTATCAGAGCTGTGCCACCCGTTTTGCCAGTGTGCCCAGCAGCGACGATTGCGCACAGGTGCGCAGTCGTTACCAGCTGCCCGCGCGCTACGTGCTCAGCGTAGGAACCATCGAGCAGCGCAAAAACATGCTTCTCGCCGTTCAGGCCCTCCCGCTTATGCCTGCCGACGTACATCTTGTGGTGGTGGGTCGCGCAACCGACTATGCCCGTCAGCTTACGCGCTTTGCCGAGGCCAACGGGCTCATGCACCGGTTGCATCTGCTTCATGGCGTGCCCGACAGCCACCTGCCTGCCCTTTATGCTCAGGCTGAGGCTTTTGTCTATCCTTCACGCTACGAAGGCTTCGGTATTCCCGTGATTGAGGCCATTCGCCAAGGGCTGCCCGTGGTGGCATGCACGGGCTCGTGTCTTGAAGAGGCCGGTGGTCCTCATTGCCTCTACGTGTCGCCCGACGACCCAGCGGCCCTTGCCCATGCCCTCGGCCAAATGCTCCGCGGAGCCTCTGAGCGTGAGCGGCGCATAGAACTCAGCCGGCAGTACATTCGTCGCTTCGACGGCAATCAGGCTGCCGAGACCTTTCTGCAGCTTTATCAGCAGCTTGCGGAAGAGGAAAAAATACATAATGCATAATGATTAATGCATAATGCATAATCAAATTGTAAAATTGTAAAATAGTGTAATTGTATAATAGTGAAATTGTAAAATTGTAAAATAGTGAAGTTGTTCAAATACGGATTATTATTGTTGCTCACAGTACTCACTGCCCTGACGGCACAGGCACAGACCGACCGTCCCGGCCACGTGAATCCCGAGGACCGTCGCGTTGACATGGACTCGCCCACATTTGTGCCCATGCTCAAGACTGGAAAGGTGCTTCTCGACGGAGACTCTGTGCAGTATCTCGAGTTCAACAACGTCTATGTTTATCCCGAGCCCACCTTCAAGAACGCCAAGCAGCGCGAAGCCTACAACCGCCTGGTGTATAATGTGAAAAAGGTGCTCCCCATAGCCAAAGAAATCAACCTCATCATCCAGGAAACTTACGAATACTTGCAGACCCTGCCCAACAAACAGGCCAAGGACGAACACATGAAACGGGTGGAAAAGGGTATCAAAAAAGAATACACACCCCGCATGAAAAAACTCACCTATGCACAGGGCAAACTGCTCATCAAACTGGTTTATCGCGAGTGTAACTCATCGTCGTACCAACTCATACAGGCTTTTCTCGGTCCCGTCAAGGCTGGCATCTATCAGGCCTTCGCCTGGACCTTCGGAGCCAGTCTGATGAAGAAATACGATGCCGAAGGCACCGACCGTCTCACCGAGCGCGTAGTAAGAATGGTTGAGGCAGGACAACTTTAGATAAACGTGAGCAAAAAGAAAGATGTGGGAAGAGAGTCATTTTCTTCCCACATCTTTTTATAATCATATTTTCTTTCCAGTTAGCTATATTGGCACGAGAATTAGCTAAATTCCAGATGAAATATGCGATGGCTTAGGCAATGCTTTATTCACTCCAGATGACCTGAACCATAGTTTGACCGACAGCCTGCAGGACAGCGGGGTTGAGGTGTTGCATGTCGTCGTTGATGGTGTGCCACGTGGGGCCGAATCCGCTCTGCGGACAGTCGGGATAATAAGCTATGATGTCGATGCAAGGAATGTTGGCCCGCTGGTTGACGGGTAAGTGGTCGTCGGTGATGTATTCACCGTCGCGGTTGGGGAAGAGGCTGCCGAATCCAACAACATCGGCGGCACGCCACACTTTGCGTACGATTTTGTTGGCGAATTGTTGCGAATACTGCTCTTTGTAGAACCGTGCACCCGCGCCTCCAACCATGTCGAGCAGCACGCCGAAGCGGGCTGTGTAGCCCTGGCGGTGGGGATTTGCAGCCCAGTATTGTGCGCCCAGTGCCCAAGAGTTGCTGTCGCCGCCCTGATTGCTCCATTGCGGAGTGCCCCAGTCTTCGGCATCGAAACAGATGAAATCAACGCCCAGGGCCAGACTGTCGCTGCTGAGCAGACGGGCGAGCTCGAGCATAACGGCCACACCGCTGGCTCCGTCGTTGGCAGCCATCACAGGCTTGTGCCAGTTGGCCGAGTCGGGGTCGTTGTCGGCCCATGGGCGACTGTCCCAGTGGGCGCAAACGAGCAGACGGTCAGTAGCTTCAGGCCGATAGCTGGCAATGATGTTGGTGCTGTGCAGGGTGGTGCCGTCGTAGCCGGTGAGGTCGGCTTTCTGCAGACTCACTTCGAGTCCGTAGGAGGCGAATTTCTTCGCAATCCACCCGCCGCACTGCTCGTGGGCGGGGCTGTTCATGGTGCGCGGGCCGAAATCGCATTGCGCCTGACAGAATGCCATGGCACTGTCGGCGCTGAATGTGGGGCCTACGGGCTGCCGGCGCGCTGCCACCTCCTCGGTTTCAGGGTCAGCGTCGGGAGCATTGCTTTTGAATGATGGCAGGAAATAGGCCAAGGCCGCCAAGGCAAGAACCACTATAAGCATGATAGCTACTTTATTGTTTCGCATAATCTTCTTTTTTTCAGTTTTTCTCTGGGAACTGCTGCACTTCGCTCATGACGCGGAGCCAGTTGCCGCCCCAGATTTTTTCAATGTCGCGCTCACTGTATTTGCGGCGCAGCAGTTGCAGGGTGAAATTGATCATTTCGCTGCTGTCGGCCATGCCGATGACTCCGCCGTCGCCGTCGAAGTCGGTGCCAATGCCCACATGGTCGATGCCCATCACAGAGATGGCATGCTCCAGATGGCTGACGGCATCGAGGATGCTGGCTTCGCCCTGACGGCAGAGGAAACCGGGATAGAGTGTGATGTGGGCAACGCCGCCACGGCGGGCCAGTGCGCGCAGCTGCTCGTCGGTGAGGTTGCGGGGGTGGTCGCACAGGGCACGGCAGTTGCTATGACTGCACACAATGGGGGTGGCACTGATTTGCAGGGCATCGAAGAAGCTCTTTTCGCCGGCATGGCTCAAATCCACCATAATGCCGTTGAGGTTCATCTCCTCAATGACGCGCTCGCCGAAGGCACTCACACCGTTGTGGGTGTTGCAGCCCTTGGCACTGTCGCAGATGTCGTTGTCGCCGTTGTGACAGAGCGTGATATACACCACGCCGCGCTGGGCGAAGTGGCGCACGTTGGCGGCATCGTGGTTGAGGGCCAGTGCGTTCTCAATGGCGAGCATCACCGACTTGCGCCCCTTGCGCTTGTCCTCGTAGAGGTCGGCGGGGGTGCGGGCCAGGCTGAGGTGCTGGCTGTTGCGGCGCACGATGTCTTCTATGCGGTCGAAAATGAGGTCGGCGTAAACCATAGGCGAGAGGTTGGCGTTGTTTTCCACCCACGAGGGGTCAACCTTCGACGAGAATTTCTCGCCCAATTTGGGTTGCGGCAGATAGGCGGCCATGATGACGGCATCCTGGCGGCCTTCGCTCATTTTGTGTAAATCGACGAGGATGCGCGGGTCACGCTGCTCAAAGTGTATGCCTTTGGCAAAGAGCATGGGCGTGTCGCAGTGGGTGTCGAGGGTGAGCACACGGTCGTGGAGCCGCTTGGCCACCTGGAAGTTGGCGGCCTGCTGCACGAGCCAGCGAAACAGGGGCAGCCCCTGGTCGAGCCACTCTGCATGCCATTGCACACCGATGATGGGTTTGTGCTCGTTGCTCTCCATGGCCTCTACGATGCCGTCGGGAGCCTTGGCGGTGATGTTGAAGCGTTTGCCTCCGTCGCTGACGGCCTGGTGGTGGAACGAGTTGACGTAGAGTTTGTCCTCGCCGTACAGGCTGTGTAGCACAGAGCCTTTCTGGATGATAACACTGTGAGTGGGTTCACTTCGGTCGGCGTCCTGCGAGTGTTTCACGGCCTTGGCGCGCTGAATGCTGTCGGTGGTTGTCTGGCTGCTGATGTGCTGTCGCACCTTGCCGCCCAGCGCCATGGCCAGTGTCTGAATGCCCCGGCAGATGCCCAGAATGGGTATTTGGCGGTTGTAGGCCAGTCGGGTAATGAGCAGTTCGGGCAAGTCGCGCCGGGCGTTGATATTCTGCAGTTCTGTTTGCGGCTCTTCGCCCGCCCACAGGGGGTTGTAGTCGCCGCCACCGCTGAGCAGCAGCCCGTCGATGTGGTCGAGCGTGTTGATGATGACGCCAGTGTCGCTCACGGGCGGCAGGATGACAGGTGTGCCGCCGGCAGCCACAATTTTTTCGAAGTATTTGCTGCGCAGCGTGGCGTCTTCGCCGGCGAAATTAGCGGTAATGCCGATAATCGGTTGACGACCGGCTTCGGGGTACGCCGCATAGATGGTGTCTAAATGCGACTGGAGGTTAAAACTGTTCATGAATCAATCAGATTATTCCGAATCGACAGGAATTTCCCGTTTGATGCTTTGTTCAAGAGAAATGAGGGTTTCGGTGGCTACTACGCCAGGAATGCTTTGCAGATGGCTGTTGAGAAGCTCCATGAGCTGTTCGTTGTCGCGGGCATAGAGTTTCACAAGCATGGTGTAGGGGCCTGTTGTGAAATGACATTCTACAATTTCAGGGATGTGCATCAGTCGTTCGACCACTGTTTTATACATGCTTCCCCGTTCAAGGTTGATGCCTACGTAAGTACAAGTAGAGTAGCCAAGGCTCTTGGGGTTGACGTTGAATCCGCTGCCGGTAATCACGCCGCCCTCGGCCAAATGCTGTACCCGCTGATGAATGGCTGCACGCGATACGCCACACTCGGCGGCCACGTCTTTAAAAGGTATGCGGGCGTTCTTTGACAGGATGCCTAAAATCTTTTTGTCTAGATTGTCGATTTTGTCCATTATGATTGTTTTGGTTTTGTTGTGAAAGCAAAAGTAGGCATTTTAAATGAATTATGCAACAAAATGACAGAAAAAATAAAAAAAACGGTGCAAAATGCACCGATTTTCTTGTTTTATGGCTCAATTTCTTTGTCTGGCAGTGTCGGCGTGACATTTGCAGCCCAGACGTAACAAGCCAAAGACGCTTATTTCTTTGCCGACTTGTTCACACTGACCAGTTCGACGGTGAAGATGAGCGCACTGTAGGGCTTAATCTTGCCTGCTTCGCGCGAGCCGTAGGCCAGCTGGTAGGGAATGAAAATCTGCCATTTGCTACCGGCAGGCATCATGGTGAGCGCCTCGGTCCAGCCTTTGATTACCTGGCTGGGGAAGAACTTGTTGGTTTGCTCTTTGCGCTCGTAGCTGCTGTCAAACACGGTGCCGTCAATGAGCTTGCCCTCATATTTAACGGTCACCTCATCGCTGACAGAGGCCACGTCGCCAGTGCCTTTCACAAGCTCTTTGTACTGAAGTCCGCTAGGCAACACCTTCACACCGGGTTTCTTGGCATTCTCGGCCAGAAACTGCTCACCGGCGCGGCGGTTGGCACCGTAGAGTTTCTCGTCCTTGGCAGCTTTGGCCTCGTCGAGACGGCGCTTGAAGAAGTCTTCGGCAGCGGCATCGGTCCAGCGGCTGTAGTCTTTCTTGAGCGAGGCCAGGAATCCCTGCTTGAACAGCTCGTCACTGATGTTGAGCTGAGTGCCGTCAAAGTCTTTCTTAATGCCGGGCAGCATGCGCGAGTTGAGCATGTTGGCTATCTGTATGCCGGCGGCATAGGCTTTCAGCGCCTCAATGTCTTTCTTGTTGACAGTTTCTTCGAATCCGCGTATGAAGTCGGCCATGAAGGCAGTATCCACATCCATGTTTTGGCGGATGAAGGGAATCAGGCCGTTGGTCATGCTCATGCCGGCGGCATAGCTCACCGAGTCGGCCACAGAAGCCAAGGCTCCCTTGTCGTCGCCCGCTTTTGCCGCAACTGCTTTCTTTTGGGGTGCTTTTGTTGCTCCATCAGCGGTTTCTGCCTGGGCTGTATGCAAAGAAGCACCCGCCACGAGGGCGAGTGCTATGATAACGAGTTTTCTCATGTCTCGATGCTTTCAGGTTGTTATTTCTCGATGCCGAGCAACTCAATCTTGAAAATCAGCACTGAGAAGGGGTCGATTTTGGGCTGCTGGCGTGTGCCGTAAGCCTGATCCTGCGGAATATAAACTTCCCACACAGAGCCAACGGGCATGTGGGTGAGCACTTCGGTCCAGCCTTTGATTACCTGGTTGGCGCGGAGCGTAACGGGAGCCTTGCGCTCGTAGCTGCTGTCAAACACGGTGCCGTCGATGGTCTTACCCTCGTAGTTCACTTTCACGTTCGAAGTGTCCTTGGGAATATCGCCAGTACCTTCCTTAATGACTTTGTACTGCACACCGCCCTTCAGTGTTTTCACGCCTTCTTTCTTGGCATTTTCGGCCAGGAATTTCTCACCAGCCTCTTTGTTCTTGCCATACTGTGCCATGAGGCTCTCCGACTTGATGGCCTCCATCTTCTTCTGTGCCAGTACGCCAGCCTGCTCAAAGGTCATCAGACCATTCTTGCCAGCTGTGCCGCTGATGAAGCCTGCCAGCAGGTTCTTTAGCGAGACGGTCTTGGTAGAGTCGTTGCCAAAAAGCTCGTGGTTGATGCCCTTCACCATCTGGTTGCTAATCTGCTGACCAATCTGGATACCGGCAAAACGAGCGGCCTGCTTCTTGTCGTCACCGGCATTGGCACCTTCGTTCACACCTTTAATAAACTCGTCCATATAGGCAGTGTCAACGCCCAGACGCTCAGAGAGATACTCTTTCAGACCCTGGCTCTGTGCCATACCCACAGCGTAGCTCAGAGTGTCGATGTCGCTGTTAAGACTAGCCTTGGGGGTAGAGTTGCCGCAACTGCTGATAGTGGCAGCTGCAATAGCCATAGCGGCTACAAATGTTAGTTTTTTCATTGCTTTTGTTTGTTTGTTAATATTCTTGTTTTCTTTCTATGTTTTCTCTTTTTGGGGGCTTATAGAAACTATAGGAACCTAAAGGGCTCACGGGGCTTGTGCCCCTCTCCTTTCATCCTCCCTGACCGGCGGGCACTCCCTCCCTTCGGGAGGGTCGGGGTGGGTTCTTCCTTATTTCACCTCAATCAGCTCCACGTCGAATATGAGTGTGGCAAAAGGAGGTATCATTCCGCCGGCACCGCCTTCGCCGTAGGCCAGCATATAGGGAATGAAGAAACGGTATTTGGCACCCTCTTGCATCAGCTGCAAACCTTCTGTCCAGCCGGCAATCACCTGCTGCAGTCCGAAGGTGGCAGGCTCACCGCGCTGCACGCTGCTGTCGAACACGGTGCCGTCAATCAGAAAACCCTCATAGTGGCATTTCACACTGTCGGTGGCTTTCGGCTTGCGGCCGTTGCCCTCGCGCAGCACCTTATACTGAAGTCCGCTGGGCAGCGTGATAACACCCTCCTTCTTGGCATTCTCTGCCAGATATTTCTCGCCCTCAGCCTTGGCAGTCTTACCTTTGGCCGAACGCTCGGCCTGCATCTTGGCCTCTTGTTTCTGAAAGAAATCCTGAACGATGGCTTGCGCCTCGCGGTGGCTCACTTTCAGTTCGTTGCCCTTAATGACATCTGTAATGGCTGCAGCAAAGTCGGCTACATTGATGGTGTCGCCCACACCCATTTGTGCCAGTTGCTGGCCGATGCCCAGTCCCAGGCCATAACTCAGTTTATCCATTCTGTCGTAAAATTGTATTATTTATATAAATAATGTGTATCTGTTCTTGAAAATCGGCGCAAAGGTAAGCATATTTTCTGACACTGAGCGCATTACTATATAAAAAAAACTTTTTTTAACGGCATATCAGGGTATAACAAAGCGCCAGCCTGTTTTTGCACAGACTGGCGCTGGTTCTTTAAAACAGCTTTATCCTATATTATTTATAAGTATTCAACTTTCGCATGTTAGAAGTTATCTGTAGTTATCGGAAGTTAAGAGGTCTGCGACCTCTGGAGTTAACAGACATCAGCTCGTGTATTATGGACTATTGTCTGTTAACTTCACGAGCCAAGGCTCGTTAACTGCCACTAACTCCGTTCAGCCGGATGTTCGGCGCGGAGTTCGGCGCGGGGTTCGGTGGATTGCAATTGCTTTTCCCTTTTCGGCCAGCGGCCGTTGGTTCCACCGAACATCCGCAGCAACGGGGAAACTGTATGTTAATTCTTTCCTTTATATTCAATTATATGTTCCTTTTCCACCATTTCTGGAACAACAACTAAAGTGTCGTATAAACGTTTTTTACAAATATTATCCCAACTGTTATTCTTTGCATCATCCCATTTTATCACAAAGAAAATGATTCTATTATTTGTAAAATCACTAAAGAGAGAGGTTCTTGCAAAGCAACCTATAGAATCGTGTGGAATCAAATTATTATTACTAACACTTAAATCCTTTTTATATTCTATTACTGTCCTTGATGAATCATACCTAACAATCCAGCGATCTATGAACCACCTAAGACTATCAATTGTATTATTATCATCATAGCCAATAAGAATTGTGTCATTTGTACAATTAACAATTTTCATTGTTTCTAAAGTACAAACAGGAATACAGGATTGGGCTAAAAAAATACAACACAACAAATATACTATTTTTTTCATGATGCAAAAATATTAATGATTGAAAGGAAATAAAGGTGACATTATTATTGGCCGTTCCGCTGGATGTTCAGCGCGGGGTTCGGTGGATTTGCAATCCGCCGCATCTGAGTATCAGCATCTCCAGATGCGACAATTACAGTTGTTTTCCTTGTCATCTTAAAAGAATTACAAATTCAAATACTCTTTCTTCGGTGGATTGCAAATCCACCGAACATCCGCCGCAACGGGGGATTTCATGCCGTCATTATTGATTAGCATCCCGCGCAACGGGAAGCTGAAAGCGCCCCCAATCTTTAGAGCTCACCTCCGGGTGATTCATTTTCAGATAATCAACAATAGGCTTGAATGTGATTACCTTTTCATTTGAAACAATATATTTAATAAGTTTTGTTTCCGTATCTATGATATTGGCTTTACCCTCCAATATTTTTTTTAGAAAAAACTCCAAACTCAACATTCTCTCATTGTCAGAGAGATTATTTTCTAAATCAAGTGTGCCTTTAAATACTTTCATTTCAGAGTCATCTATATCAACCATTGCTGTTGCGTGTCCTCCAAAAATGACATTTTCAACATTAAGGTTGTTTATCAGATACTTGTAATGGAAATAATAAAAACGACCGTATTGAGACCGTTGTAGTTCCACTAACTCCGACACTTCTTTGCCCTTTCTAATCCAAAACGACTTATACTTCTTAAAACCTAAAGATTTCAAGACTACACCAAATTTTTTCCTAAACTCCTTTGTTTCCATATATTCAAAGATTGATGATTCTTTAATACAATTCTATTATTGTTTCCCAAGTTAGTTTTAATGGGTCTGATGACTCTATGACTTTCTTGTATGTATCCAATTGCCTGATACCTCTTCTTATGCTCCATGGGTTATATGGTTTAAGTTCGTAGATTTTGTTCCGTTGGGTGTTCGGCGCGGGGTTCGGTGGATTTCCGAATCCGCCGCCATTGAGTATCAGCATCTCCAGATGCGACAATTACAGTTATTTTCCCAAATTCAAATACTCATTCTTCGGTGGATTGCAAATCCACCGAACATCCGCAGCAACGGAGGACGGTTACTATTGGCCGTTGGCGGTTGCCGGCTGCCCGTTTATGTCGGTGGATGTTGCGAGTTGTTTCTTTCATGTCGATTGTTTTTGGGTTATTTCGTATGCAAAGGTAAATAAAACAAAGGAATAGGCAAAAATTTTCTAGAGAATCTGTGCGTATTGCCGAGGAATAATTTCCTGTTGTCGTGGATTAGAAAAATAACGTCGTGAGACAGGAAGATATTATCTGACTTGAATAATTCACAATGCCTTGAGCTTTGTCACACAGATTTCACAGATTTCACAGAATCTAATCCAATCAACTTTCACAGATATCGAAGATAAAAGGATTACACGGATTATCTTTCTTGGGGTTTTGAGTTAAATTGTATAATCGTAAATTGTCTAATTGTCATATAAATCTGTTTTTCTCTGTTTTTGTTTGTTTTTCTCTGTTTTTTTATTGAAACTATTCATAAAACAGGTTGTTAAACAAACAAGCTGAAATTTTTGTGCACAAATTGTGCACAAAAAAGACATTCTGTACACCTTGATTCACCTTTTTTTATTATATTTGCATGCAGAGAAAATGATGAATGCCAAAACCGTCTGAAAGGACACAAAAACCTAAATCAAATAATACGAACGCCTATGTTTAAATATGTAGTAAAAAAATACTGGAAAGGAGCGGCGCTGGCCATCCTGTTTTTCATCATGGGCACCTCAAGCATGGACACATTCAACGATGCGATGATTTTTTGCTTGGGCTTGGGATTCATGGTGTGGATGTTCCGCATAATGTTCCTCGGCAAGAGTGGCAGCGTGAAGATTTTTCCCATGGTCATGTCTCTTTTTCTCATTGCCAACCTGCTGTGGAGCATCTGCACGCTCAAGCCGCTGCGCAAACTCATCCGCCGCTGGCACTATGCGGGCTTCAGCCAGCAGCCCTATCCCTATCTTGCACTCTACGGGAGCATCACCGACACGCAGGGAATGCTGTTCAAACTGTCGCCTGCCATCTTCCGCAACAAGATTCCCGCCGTGAAGGCCGCCCTCTGGCGCATGGTGGCACGTGAAGTGCTGGTGTTTGACGAGAACAGCAGCGAGAATGCCACCTTCCGTCTTGCCGAATGGACAGACTCGCCAAGCGACGGTATCGACCAGGCTTTCGAGCGCACTCTCTACAGGTTCCTTGAGCAGAGCGCTGCCAAGGATGGCGGTGCCATTGTGCCCAAGACGCTCGGAAAGACCATCGGTTATGTGCCCAAAAACGTCAAGAAAGCCGACAAGAGCTATGACTATCAAAACCAGCTGCGCTTTGCCGATCTGCTGAGCACCAGTGTGAGCGTCCACTCTTACAGCAAGAAGGAGATTGCCAATATGTATGGCATGAAACGCTTCCTACAGGGGCTTCCCGGCTCGTTCGACAAATATGCCGTGGCAAAGGGAACTGCCGAATCGCCTGCGCTTGAACTGAGGCGCGTGTGGCCTGAATATGTGGCCTTCGGCTATGTGTTCGGCTTTGGCGACAGTGTGCTCAAGAAAATGTCGAAGATGCAGTCGCAGCTCAGTGCCAACGCTACGCTCAACAAGATTCTCACCAGCAAGCCCCACCGACAGGCGCTCGAAAAGCTACTGACGGCGGCCGGCGACGCCACTCCCTACGCCGAAGACACAGCCTCGGCTTACCTGGGACGCCTGCCCATCGCCTGGCATTCCGACGAACTCTACGACTTGTAGGCGAGTTACGAGTTTTTTAGTTTAGATTTGCAAGTTCATGGTTCATTATTAGTAAACACAATGAAAAAACAACTATTATTCTTCATACCCTCTACCATCCGGCAGACAACTACTACTCCTTTCTTCATGGAGGGCTGGGGCAGGTTGGCCGGGGCAGGTCTTCTGTCACTTCTGTCCATCCTGCCGCTGATGGCACAGCCGACAGAGCCACAAAACGGCAGCTGGCTGCCATTTCTGCCCGAATGGCTCGAAATGGCTATCTTCTTCCTGCTGATTTTCTTCGTACCCCTGGTGGTCGTTGTGGTCTTCGTTGGCATGTGGCGCAAGACGTTCAGCGTCATTTGGTACATCATCTCGCTGCAGCCCCTGCGCCGATGGCTAAAAAAGCGCAAACTGACCCGCGATGGCACCTATTTCCGCGAGCCGCCCGCAAAAGGAAACCTCAAAGTGGCGGCAACAGTCACCAACGCCTTCTCGCCCGCGCTCATCACCAACTACAACGGACTGTTTGGCGCACTCTTCCTGCGCCTGTTCAACCAAAAGGCACTCCGCATAGAGCACAAGGCAACCATGTACGGCACCGAGCCGCACACCGTGCTCACCGTCAACGACTGGAACCCCAGCGTGGCGGAGCAGCGGTCGCTGGAATGGAAGTTCTACAACATGATAAGCGGTGCCTCGGGTGTCGACCGGGTGCTGCAGCCGCGCGAACTGCAACAGTACATGCGCACACGTGGCGAACATTTTGAACCTTTCGTCACCAGTCTGCAAAAACTCGACGAACAGGAGAAAAAAATGGCAAATGATCCGCAGGTGGCCAGTCAGGTTTTTGGCCTGAAGCATTTTCTGGAAGACTTCACGCTCATCGCCGACAAACAAATCAAGGAGCTGCCGCTTTGGGACGAGTATCTGGTTTATGCCACCCTGTTCGGCATTGCCGACAAGGTGTGCGACAACTTCGCTGAGGTCTATCCCGACTTCTTCAGCATGAACAGCCTGGCAGGCACCTTGCTCAACCTCGTGGGCAACAACGGCCTCGCAACCTATGCCAACGCCGCAGCAAAGGGCATGGAGCTCGACTCAACCGAGCCGCAGGATGTGAAAAAGAAAAGAGAACGCTCAAGCCAAGAGCAACGCCTCAAGGAAGAGGAAAGCCAAAAAGAAGTAGCCCAACGGCAAAAAACCATGAGCACACGGAAAAGAACCAGCACAAAGAAAACAAAAGAAAAAACAGATAAACCAGACTCCCCGTCTGCTGATTAACCTGACGCCCCAGACTCATAATCCAAGAAAAGAAAATTTTGTTGTGCACAATATGTGCACAGATTTCCAGATAAAAAGTCTCACACAAAAGGAACAGAGGCTACAGAGCAATATACTCTGCAACCTCTGTTCCCTTTGTGTGAGATAAAAACCTCTGTGTGAGTTATTTCACGTACTCGGCAAAGTCGGTGAGGCGCATGTCACCCTTGCGGGCCAGCGTGTCGTGGAGGGCGAAGGCTGCGGGCAGATTGTGGCGTGTGTGTCCGCCGCGGGCAATCTTCAGATAGTCCCAAAGCAGTTGCTTGTAGTCGGGATGGGCGCACTGTTCGATGATGTGCTCGGCGCGCTGGGCGGGGCTCTTGCCGCGCAGGTCGGCCACACCCTGTTCGGTGACGATGATGTTCACGTCGTGCTCCGAAGAGTCCTGATGGCTGACGAAGGGCACGATGCTCGAGATGAGTCCTCCCTTGGCCGTTGACGGGCATGTGAAGATGCTGAGGTAAGCGTTGCGGATGAAGTCGCCCGAGCCACCGATGCCGTTCATCATCTTCACGCCGCTGATGTGGGTGGAGTTGGCATTGCCGTAGATGTCGCACTCAATGGCGGTGTTGATGGCAATGACACCGAGTCGGCGGATGATTTCGGGGCTGTTTGAAATCTCGCTCTGGCGCAGGGTGAGGTGATGGCGGAAGTAGTCCATGTTGTCGTACACCTGCAGCAGGCACTCGTTCGACACGGTGAGCGAGCAGGCCGAGGCATCTTTCACGCGTCCGTTCATCATCATGCCCACCACGGAGTCTTGCAGCACCTCGGTGTAGATGTTGAAGTCGGGCACATGCTTGTCCTGTCCCAGTGCGCCGAGGATGGCGTTGGCCGTAGAGCCCACACCGCTTTGCAGGGGCAGGAACTCCTTGGGAATGCGTCCGGCGTGCATTTCGTCCACCAGGAATTCGGCGGTGAGGTAGCCGATGCGGTCGGTCACGGGGTCGCTGTCCTTGAAGGCGCGAGCCTCGTCGGGGATGTTGCACTCCACCACGCCCACGAGTTTCTCCTTGGGAATGCTGACGTAGGGCACGCCGATGCGGTCGCTCACATGCTCAATGGGAATGGCCTTGCGATAGGGCGGGTCGAGCGGCTCATAGACATCGTGAATGAATTTGGCATTGGGATTGTGGAACGAGTTGAGCTCCAGAATCACGTGCTTGGCCAGTTTGGCTGCGGTGGGGCTGATGCCACCGGCAGCGGTGAGGTAGGCGCGGTATTCGGTGGGAGTTTCCTCAATGTCGCACACCTCAAGAATAGCCCAGTCAACGTCGCCGTAGAATCCGTAGCGCAGTTCCTGTGCCATGTGGCTCAGGTGCAGGTCGTTGTAGGGAATTTCGCCCATGTTGACATGCTTGCGGAAGTCGGGGTTGGTGGTGTAGGGTGCGCGGTACTTGATGGCCTGGGCTGCGGCCAGGTCGCCGTCGGTGCTCTGTCCGGTGGAGGCACCGGTGAAGATGCCCACCTTGAACTCGCGTCCGGCCTCGTGCTCTTTGACAGCAATTTTGGCCAGCTCTTTGGTTACTGCCTTGGCCACTCCGGCGGGCGTAAATCCGCTGAGTGCAAGATTCTCGTTGTGTTTGATCAGTGCTGCTGCTTCGGCAGCGGTCATACGTGCATACATAATTTTATTTACTATTTGACAATTTACAATTATACTTTTCAACTTTCGCTGGGCTCGCTTGCAGGGAGTTAGCTGAAGTTAACGGGCTTTTCCCGTGCAGTCGGGGCAAACGCCTTTCACCACGTAGTTGGCCGAGGTCATGAGGTAGCCTTCGGGCAGTTCGACCACGGGTATGGGCGTGTTGTCGATGCAGAACGTCCGTCCGCAGTGCTCGCAGTGGAAGTGAACGTGCGTGTCATCATCGTGCCGGTGGTGGTCGTGGCTGTGGCAAAGCTCATAGCGCACACCGTCGCCCCCGTCTTCAATGACGTGCAGCAGATGGTTTTCGCGAAAGAGGCTGAGCGCGCGGAAAATGCCCGATTTGTCGATGGTCAGAATTTTTCTTTCCAGCTCGGCCAGCGACATGGGCCGGTACGAGCTGGCCAATGCCTCATACACCACGATGCGGTTGGCCGTAGGCTTCACACCGTGTTTCTCGAGTGTTTCTGCTATCATTTGTGTTTTTCCGCCAGTCATTTCTCTTCGCTTTGAACTTTGTCACACAGATTACACAGATTACACAGAATGGTGAACTTTAAACTTTGTCAGGCCGAGAAACCCTTGGTGCTGATGGTACGAATCACGTCGTTGATGTCGAGCTCGGCATAGTCGTTCTGCTTTTGCATCTCGTGTGTGCGGTTCAGCGACTCCTGTTCTTCGTCGTTGTTATGATAGCTGAAAACCTTGTCTTTTCCTTCGGCAATGGCCCAGCCCAGCAGAGCCAAGGCCACAAATGCCAACAATCCTGTCAGAACGGTCATGATTTTACAATATTGTATTAGAAATAATAATGTTAGTGAATAACTCTAGTGTTACGGCTGCAAAATTATATAAAAATTCTGACTTAGCGCGAGAAAATGCAAGAAATTTGCATCTTATGGGCAAAAACGAATTAAAGAGTTAGGAGTTAGGAGATAGGAGTTAGGAGGGTTAGGAAAGAAATTAGAATAATTAGAATAATTATCCAAGAATTAAGTTTTTAAAATTTTCATGGTGAAATTATTCTAATTATTCTAATTTCTTTCCTATATCTCTCTCATTTCACATTTCTCATTTATCATTTCTCATTTATCATTTAGCGAAGCGTCATTCTTCATTAAAATAAAAAAAAGTGGGTTTTCTTTTTTCTTTTTTGCTTGCTTAGTTGTAACTTTGCAGCCATAATCCGTTAACAACACAACTTTTTTAAAGAAAACAACCATGCAACAACGACTGATTATCTACAATACGCTGTCGCGCCAGAAAGAGCGCTTCGAGCCGCTGCATGCGCCCAACGTGGGCATGTACGTCTGCGGACCCACCGTTTATGGCGACCCGCATCTGGGCCACGCCCGCCCGGCCATTACCTTCGACCTGCTGTTCCGCTACCTGCGCCACCTGGGTTATAAGGTAAGGTACGTGCGTAATATTACCGACGTGGGCCATCTGGAGCACGATGCCGACGAGGGCGAGGACAAGATTGCCAAGAAAGCGCGCCTCGAACAGCTGGAGCCCATGGAGATTGCCCAATATTACACCAACCGCTACCATCAGGCCATGGAGGCCCTTAATGTGCTGCCGCCGTCAATCGAGCCGCATGCCACGGGCCACATCATCGAGCAGCAGCAGCTGGTGCAGCAGATTCTCGACAACGGGTTTGCCTACGAGTCGAACGGCTCGGTGTATTTCGACATCGAGGCCTATAACAAGAAATATAAGTACGGCCGCCTGTCGGGCCGCTCGCTGGAGAACATCAAGGATGCCAGCCGCGAGCTGGACGGCGTGGGCGAAAAGCACCATCAGGCCGACTTTGCCCTGTGGAAGAAGGCACAGCCCGAGCACATCATGCGCTGGCCCTCGCCCTGGAGTGAAGGGTTCCCCGGCTGGCACTGCGAGTGCACGGCCATGGGGCGCAAGTACCTGGGCAGCCATTTCGACATCCACGGCGGCGGCATGGACCTGGTGTTCCCTCACCACGAGTGCGAGATTGCGCAGAGCGTGGCCTCGCAGGGCGACGACATGGTGCACTACTGGATGCACAACAACATGATTACCATCAACGGGCAGAAGATGGGCAAGTCGTTGGGCAACTTCATCACCCTGGAGCAGTTCTTCACGGGTCAGCACCCGCTGCTCTCGAAAGCCTACTCGCCCATGACCATCCGTTTCTTCATCCTCTCGGCTCACTACCGTGGCACCGTGGATTTCAGCGACGAGGCCCTGCAGGCCAGCGAGAAAGGACTCGAAAAACTGATGAACAGCCTCAGTGACCTCAGCCGCATTCAGCCCGCCGACAAATGCGACCCCGAAACGGAGCGCATTGTCAAGGCGTTGCGCCAGAAGTGTTACGACGCCATGAACGACGACCTGGCCACGCCACAGGTCATCAGCCATCTGTTTGAGGCCTGCACCGTGGTGAACAAACTCATCGACCACAAGGCCACCATCTGCGCCGACTGCCTGAACGAGCTGCGCGAGGTGATGCATCTTTTCACCGAGGACATTCTGGGGCTGCAGAGTCCCACAGCAGCATCGGCGGGCGCCAACTCCAAGGAGCGCGAGGAGGCTTTCGGCAAGGTGGTAGATATGGTGCTCGACCTGCGCGCCAAGGCCAAGGCTGCCAAGGACTGGGCCACCAGCGACAAGATTCGCGACGAACTGGCCGCCGCCGGTTTCGAGGTGAAAGACACCAAAGACGGTGTCACCTGGAAACTGAATAAGTAATTCGACTTTCACAAGCTCTCACCCAAGAACCCACCCCCTCACGGCGGTGGGTTCTTGCTTTTTTATTCGTTTCCGCCCCCCCTTTCGGACAACATTTTGGGCCGTTTCCGGCGTTTGTCCGAAAAGGGGGAGGCTGTCCGATGCTTTTCAGGAGATTATGCTGAAAATGTTTGGAGCGAGGCGTAAAATGCCCCTATCTTTGCATTGTCAGAACACGGAAAGGGACCCGGCAAACTCCCTGACGCGCCTCCTGGCAGAGAACAGAAAACAATATT
>OMZS01000014.1 GCA_900315565.1 uncultured Prevotellaceae bacterium
CGAGGCATTCGGATATGACGGATTCAGCAAGGTCATCGAGACCTTTGAGAACCATAACGATACTATCATCAATTACTTTGAGGACAGACTGACTAATGCATCGGCAGAGTCGTTCAATGCAAAAATCAAGGCTTTCAGGACTCAGTTCAGAGGCGTGGGGGATATCAGGTTCTTCATGTACAGACTAGCAACACTTTATTCTTGATTAGCCTGCATCCGCCAACCAGGAAAATCCGCTGACCCGGCTTTTGTCGCTGCAGCAGCTGCGATGAATGTTTCCGGCTTAGTGTCAGCAGTCCTTAATGCCTGGTTTGCAGTGAGTTTTTGAGAGATTTAACAAATAATGTGTTAATAAACGACCAAAATCTCATTTCATACTCGTTTTTAAAGTAAAAAACAATAATAAATAATAACTATGGAAAAGCTTAAGTTCTTGTGTTTATTTACTGCTGTCTTGTTTGCTTTTGCAGGTTGCAGCAAAGATGATGATGATGTCTTTGCCAACGTACCTAACAATTTGGACTCATCGTTGCTACCAGGCTATTGGCTCATGGTGACGGATAGCGGCATTTCAAAAAATGGCCTTTGGATTTCTGAAGAAGAAGACACCTTCTTTGGTGACGGAGGAAAGAAAGTGACTGATTTCTTACTACAAGACAGTGCGTATGTTCCTGCAACTCTGTGGGGAAATTATACATGGAAGGTACTGGAGAATGGTGTCATTTGCATTAACAAGTACCGGGAAGGTGGAATGGCAGTAATCAGTCTGACAAATGATATTCTGGTAATGAAACCTTTTCGCTATATAGACGGCAAGCTGGTCGCTAATGATAAAACCAACAAATGGAAGCGCTCGTCGTATCCTATAGAGATTGAATACAGCTATGACACAAATTACGGCCCATACTATGGCGGCTACAACTATGATAATGCCCGGAGGGAGTATGTCAGTCTGGAGAGCCTTCCGCAATGGCTGAGGGCGTGGATTGCCTCTGAAGAAGAAAGGACGAACCGGCGTGGAGTAATTTTCCGAAAAGGGTATAACGACCCCAAACTATTCCGTGGAGAATGGAACGACACTGTTTATTACTATATTTACATAAAAGAAGACGGCTGTTTCCTCTGTGACAGCTACTATGAGGACGGAACACCCTTGGACTTTGAGAACGAGCAGGTGAGACAGGCTTTTGAGAACTCTATTCCGCAAATGAAGCGCATCATCGTCAACTAATAAAGAACAATTAGATATTTACAAAACCACACTTCGATTGTCTTATCCATTACACCGAAAATGGGCATAACTATCATTATATTGAAACATCCAATGGGGACAGGTATTACTGTTTTCCCGTGACACCCTTGGGCAACTATGAAGAAGTGTTCAATAAAGAGTTTGTCGAAGGAACCGAAATTGTTTTTAGCGGCAAAGTGTATAAAATGAATGAAACACTTGTTGAGATAAACCCTGTTTTTCCTTAGTTAAAGCAAAAAATCTTCAGAAAAAGGAAATATCTTCCGTCGATATAATAACATCTTCCGACGAACCAAAAATATCTCCCGACGCTGTGCCAAAATTCTCTAGAAAATTTTGAAACAGTGTCGGGAGATATTTCTATCAGTTCGTCGAATGGCTCAGTAAAGCCAAGTGGTGGATTCCTTTTTTAACGACGCGCTGCGGCGGATTCTCTGAGTCTGGGGCAGGCGCAGTACATTACGTGATCAGAGTTTACACCAAGTGCTCGATGAGGTCGGCGCGGTCGCCGGGGAGCATGTCGATGACGGGAATCTCGACCATGGTGTAGCAGCCGGGTTGCTGGCGCATGCTGGCGCGGGCGACGTTGACGAGTACCTGAGCCGTGAGGGCGGGGTTGTTGATGCTCATGTTGAACTCCAGACGCTGGTTCTGGGTCTTGCCGCTAACGCCCTTGCGCACGAGGTTGACACCGTGACCCATGTCGCGCACGGCATCGACGCTCTCCACTTGGAACACGTGGGTCTCGTCGTTGGCAAAGTAGGGGTCGGCCTTGATGGCGGCGGTGACATCTTCGAGGCGGGCGCCGTCCTCAAGCTCTACATACACCATGCGGCGGTGGATGCCTTCGCCGAGAGGAATGGTCATGGAGAGGGCGTTGCGCACACCTTCCTTAGAACGCACGCAGACGGAGTGCCCCATCGACATACCGGGGCCGAAATTGGTATAGCTCAGGCCCTTGGGGGCGAGGCTCTGCATGAGTGTGCGCACAATGCTGTCGGAGCCCGGGTCCCATCCGGCGGCAATGACGCTCACGGTGCCGGTTTGCTTATTGAGCTCCATGAGGCGCTCGCGGTAGCCGCGTATGTTGGTGTGTATGTCGAACGAATCAACGGTGTTGATGCCCAGGGGCAGTATCTGCTTGGCAAATTCCTCGCACGAGCGGGTGGGTGTGGCCAAGATGGCCACATCTACGTTCTCCAGTTCGCGGATGTTCTTCACAACGGCGTAGGGTGCCAGTTCAGCGGGTTTGTTTTCTGCCCCGTTACGGCGCACGATGCCTGCGATTTCGAAGTCGTTGGAGGCCTCAAGAGCCTCGATGGTGTACTTTCCGATGTTGCCGTAACCCACTACGGCTGCTCTGATTTTTTTCATTTTGTTTTTTGAGTTTGGTTGTTTTGGGTGCAAAAGTACAGAAAAAACTTGAAACGCGTTTACAAATAGTCAAAAATTTTGCACGAAAGGTGTCAAAAGGTAAAATAATTGCCTTGATGCAATAAAATGTAAGTTTTGTTCGTTAGTATTGATGTATATATACATAAAAAGGTAAGTTTGTATGATAGAATATGTGAAGGGTGAGCTCACCGAGCTTACTCCTGCGCTGGCTGTCGTCGAAGCTGGCGGTGTGGGTTATGGTCTGAACATCTCGCTCAATACGTTCAGTGCCATTCAAGGCAAACAACAGGTGAAACTCTATGTGCACGAGGCACTTGTTACGGGCGGGCGCGACGACTCGTTCACCCTCTACGGCTTTGCCTCGCGTCAGGAGCGCGAGCTCTACCGGCAGCTGATTACCGTGAGCGGCGTGGGTGCCAACACGGCGCGCATGATTCTCTCGAGCATTGCGCCCCAGGAACTGTGCAATGTCATCGCCACGGGCAACGAGCGCATGCTGAAGAGCGTGAAGGGCATCGGCCTGCGCACGGCGCAGCGCATCATTGTGGATTTGAAGGACAAGATAGAGGCTCCGCTCTTTGCCCCGCAGGAAGGTGGAGGTGCGGCCAACCAAACGTCTGCAGGCATGGGCGCGGCACAGCGTGTGGTGCGCGACGAGGCCATCGGCGCTCTCACCATGTTGGGATTCTCGCCGGCACCATCGGCCAAAGTGGTTTCGGCCATCCTTCAAGAGCAGCCCGACCTGCCCGTGGAGCAGGTGGTGAAAATGGCGCTGAAGCAGATAAAGTAAAAAAGAGCCCACCCCCAGCCCCTCCCCAAGGGAGGGGAGAGCGAAGAGGGGAGTTCAGAATTTAAAGAACAAATCATAAAGTTCAAAGTTCAAAGATCAAAGTTCAAAGATCAAAGTTGAAAAGGCAGCTAATGACATTGTTACTGATGGCGGTCGGCATCCTGACGGTGCTGGCCAGCCTGGCTTTGCCCTTGCAGCAGGACATACGCAGCCGCCAACGCAACAATGCTCAGGAGAAGAAAGAGGAGAGTGGAGAGAGGAGAGAGGACAGCCGCCGTGCACAGAGTCCTGAGAGCCGCCGCACTCAGGGGCCGGGAAACCGCCCTGCTCAGGGAACGGGCAGCGCGGCCAGTCGCGATACCGCCTCGACGAAGGTGCCTCAGTTCAACCAGATAGTGATAGAGGATGAGGATATTCCCGACTCACTGCTCAATCCGCGTTGGAAAATTCAGCGCACCACGCCCATTACCGAGGATGACCTGCGTCGCGGCTCAGCCGACCTCACGATGCCCGACAACTTGAAGCAGAACGTAGTTTACAACGACACGCTCGACCGCTATATCATCGGCTCGAAGATAGGCGACTCGTATATTAACGCGCCCATCATGATGACTCCCGAGGAGTATCGCAAGTGGAGCGAGCGCCAGGCGTTTCGCGACTTCTTCCGCTCGAAGAGCGAGGAGATTCTGAAGACGCAGGGCAAGGAGAAATTCTCGTTCACCGACATGCACTTCGACCTGGGGCCCGCCGAGAAGATATTCGGCCCAGGCGGCGTGCGCATCAAGACGCAAGGTACAGCCGAACTGAAGTTCGGGGCCACGATGAAAAACATCGACAATCCCTCGCTGCCCGTGCGCAACCGTAAGACCACGAGCATGGACTTTGACGAGAAAATCAACATCAACGTGAACGGAAAGGTGGGCGATAAGGTGAACATGAACCTGAACTACAACACCGACGCCACCTTCGACTTCGACTCGCAAAACCTGAAACTGAAATACGAGGGCAAGGAAGACGAAATCATCAAGCTGGTGGAGGCGGGCAATGTGTCGTTCCCCAGCAACTCGTCGCTGGTAACGGGAGCCAGTTCGCTTTTCGGTATCCGCTCCGACTGGCAGTTTGGCAAACTGAAGCTGCAGACCGTGGTGTCGCAGAAGAAATCGTCGTCGAAGAGTGTTTCGTCGAAGGGCGGCGTGCAGCTGAAACCCTTCGAGATTGACGCGGCCGACTATGAGGAAAACCGCCACTTCTTCCTCTCGCAGTTCTTCCGCGACAAATATGCCGAGTCGATGAAGACCCTGCCCAATGTCACCACGGGTATCGACATCAGCCACGTGGAGATATGGGTGACCAACAAGACGGGCAACACCAACAACACACGAAACATCATCGCCCTGACCGACCTGGGCGAAAACAGCCGAGTGAGCAACAGCCTCTGGACCACCACTGGCCAGGATGTGCCCAGCAACAATGCCAACACCGAGTATGGCCAGATGGTGAGCGCGTATGCCGCTGCCCGTAACATCGACCAGACGAGCACTACCTTCGACGGCATTGGCAACTTTGTGGGCGGCACCGACTATGAGAAGCTGGAGAGCGCCCGTTTGCTCAGTCCGTCGGAATATACCGTGAACCGCGCCATGGGCTATGTGTCGCTGAAGACCGCCCTGCAAACCGACCAGGTGCTGGCCGTGGCCTACGAGTACACCTACCGCGGTGTGACCTATCAGGTGGGAGAGCTGGCCAACAACATCTCTGACGTGAAGCAGGCGCTCTTTGTGAAGTCGCTGAAAAACACCAGCAACAACCCGCAGCAGGGCAACTGGAACCTGATGATGAAAAACGTTTACTACCTGGCCTCGACGGTAGAGAAAGACAAATTCCGCCTGGACGTGAAGTTCCAGAGCGACACGGCGGGCGTCTATCTGTCGTATATCCCCGAGAAAGAGGTGAAGAGCGAGCCTATCATCCGTCTGTTGGGAGCCGACCGGCTGGACAATAACAACAAGGCGCACTCAAACGGCTATTTTGACTACGTGGAAGGCTACACCGTGAGCAACGGCCGCGTATTCTTCCCCGAGGCAGAGCCTTTCGGAGCCGACCTTTACCGGTTTCTCACCAGCAAGGGCGTCGCGGCCGACGTGGCGCGCAAATATTGCTTCAACGAGCTTTACGACTCAACCAAGACCATTGCGAAGCAGATAGCCGAAAAGGACAAGTTTATGCTTGTAGGCCAGTTCCGAGGCACTTCGGCCAGCGTCATCAGCTTGGGTGCCTACAACGTGCCACAAGGTAGCGTGAAGGTGACTGCCAACGGGGTGGAGCTTCACGAGGGAAGCGACTATACCGTGGATTATAGTGCCGGAGAGGTAACTATCATCAACCAAAGCATTCTCGACGCGCAGCCAGTAATCAATGCCAGTTTTGAGAGCAACACCGACTACGGGCAGCAGCGCAAAACCATGTTCGGAGTGAACTGGGAGTACGATTTTTCGAAAAATTTGCAGCTCAGCGGCACCTTGCAGCATCTTTCCGAGCAGTCGCTCACCACCAAGGTGAACATGGGCTCGGAGCCGCTCAACAATACGCTGTGGGGCGTGAACATTAACTGGAAGAAAGAGAGCCAGTGGCTCACCAATCTGCTCGACCGCCTGCCGCTGCTGCATTGCACCCAGCCTTCGAACATCACCTTCAGGGGAGAGTTTGCCCAGCTCATTGCCGGACAAAGTCGCGGCACGCAAGACAATGCCTCCTATCTCGACGACTTCGAGAATACCAATAACTCCATCGACGTGAGTACGCCCACATCGTGGGTGCTAAGCAGCGTGCCCAGCATGTTTGCCGAACAGAAGGACAAAACTACCGTTGCCAGCGGATACAACCGCTCGCAGCTGGCCTGGTACACCATCGACCAGTTGTTTACACGTCGTAGCAGCTCACTCACACCGAGTCACATCAAGAGCGACCTCAACCAGCTCTCCAACCACTACGTGCGCGAAATCTACGTCAACGAGGTGTTCCCCAACCGCCAGCAGAGCAGCTACAACGGCTCCACCGCTCCGCTCATGGTGCTCAACATGGCCTACTATCCCAACGAGCGCGGTCCGTACAACCTGAACCCCGACCTCACCCAGGACGGTAAGCTCACCAACCCCGAGGAGAAGTGGGGTGGAATGATGCGGCGCCTCGACACCAACGACTTTGAGACGGCCAACATTGAGTATATTGAGTTCTGGATGCTCGACCCCTTCATTTACACCGCCGAGCAGAGCGATGCCAACCAGTATGGTGGCGACTTCTACATCAATTTGGGCGAGGTGAGCGAGGACATTCTCCGCGATGGCAAAAAGTTTCATGAGAGTGGTATGCCCGTTGATGGCACAAGCAGCTTCACCACCACACAGTGGGGTAAGATTCCCGTGCAGGCCAACGAGAACTATGCCTTTGTCACCACCAGTGGTTCGCGTGCTTTGCAGGACGTGGGCTTCAACGGACTCACCGACGAGGAAGAGCGCAGCTACGGAGCCTACAAAGAGTTTCTGACCGCCATTCAGGGCAAGGTGTCCCCGGCTGTGTTCGACTCTATTTTCAACGACCCCGCCAACGATGACTATCACTACTTCCGAGGCTCAGACTACGACCAGCGTGAGCTCTCCATCCTGGAACGCTATAAGCGCATCAACAATCCGCAGGGCAACTCGCCCGACAACGAGAGCCGTACCGAAAGCTACGACACTTCGTACAAGACCGGTCCCGACGTGGAGGACATCAATCAGGACCACACGCTCAATGAGTATGAGAAATACTATCAGTACCACCTCAGCATTCGTCCCCAGGACATGGTGGTGGGGCGCAACTACATTGTTGACGAGCGTACCAGTGGTGGAACCCTGCGCAACGGCGAGAAGTACAGCGTGAGGTGGTATCAGTTCCGCATTCCCATTCGCGACTACGAGACCAAGGTGGGCACCATCAACGATTTCAGTTCCATACGCTTCATGCGCATGTTCCTCACGGCGTTCGAGAAACCCATTGTGCTGCGCTTTGCCAATTTCGACCTGGTGCGCGGCGAGTGGCGCATTTACGAGCAGTCGCTCAATACGGGCAGCACCGAGACCGGCAAGATGTCGGTAAGTGCGGTTAACATTGAGGAGAACAGCGACAAGACTCCCGTCAACTATGTGCTGCCGCCGGGCATCAGCCGTGTGCAAGACCCCACACAGCCCCAGTTGGTGGAAAGCAATGAGCAGGCCCTCAACATCATGGTCACCAACCTGGCTCCGGGCGAGTCGAAAGCTGTCTATAAGAACACCACCCAGGACTTGCGCCAATACAAGCGTCTGCAGATGTTCGCCCATGCCAACGTGATTGAGCCCAATGCCACGGGACTGCGCGACAATCAGCTGGCCATGTTCATACGTCTGGGAAGCGACTATAAGAACAACTACTATGAGTATGAGATTCCGCTCAAGCTCACTCCTGCAGGCAACTATTACGACAACGTAAACGACCGCCGCATGGTGTGGCCCGAGGAAAACATGCTCGATGTGCCGCTCGACATCTTTACCAAACTGAAGAAAGAGCGCAACAAAGCCAAGGCCGAGGGGCGCGCCTCCTACAACCAGCTGTTCACGGCCTACGACGATGACAAACCCGCCAACAAGGTGAGCATTATGGGTAACCCCACGCTGGGCGAGGTGAAGACCATGATTATTGGTGTGCGCAACCTGTCGGGCGAACAAAAGTCGGGCGAGGTGTGGGTCAACGAGCTGCGACTGAAAGAATATAATAATAACGGTGGTTGGGCGGCTCAGGGTGCTCTCAACATGCAGCTTTCCGACGTGGGTACACTCAATGTCTCCGGGCGCATGATGACCGAAGGCTTCGGCGGGCTGGAGCAAGGGGTCAGCCAACGTTCGCAGAATGACGAGAAGTCCTACAACGTTACGGCCAACTTTGAACTGGGCAAGTTCTTCCCCGATAAGCTTAAAGTGTCGGCACCCATCTATTACTCGGTGCAGAAAGAAGAGTCGCGGCCCAAATACAATCCGCTCGACAACGACATGCTGCTCAAAGACGCGCTCGAATCTACAGGAAGCAAGCACGAGCGCGACTCCATTGAGAGCATAGCCGTTACCAAAACCACCAACACCAACTTCTCGTTGTCGAATGTGCGCATGGGTGTGCAGACCAAAGGCCATCCCATGCCTTACGATCCGGCCAACTTCTCGTTCTCCTACAGCCACTCCCACCGCCATAGCAGCGGCGAGACGCTCGTTTATGAGAACGACGACACCTGGCGTGGAGCCTTCAATTATAGCTACACGCCTGTATATAAGGCTTTTGAACCTTTTAAGAAGATAAAGAGTAAGAGTAAGTATTGGGACATTCTGAAGCGCTTTGGCATCAACTGGCTGCCGCAGAACATTCAGTTTAGCACCGACCTGAACCGTGTTTATTATGAGCAGCAGATGCGCGACATGGAGAGCATGGGAGGCGATCAGTTGCCCCTCACCTTCAATGAGCAGTTCCTCTGGAACCGCGAGTTCTCTCTGCGATGGGATTTCACTAAAAATCTGCACATGAACTTCAACAGTGCCACCCGCGCACAGATAGAAGAGCCCTACACTCCCGTAAACAAAGACCTCTATTCCGACCGCTACACGGCCTGGAAAGACTCTGTGTGGACCAGCATCAAGAACTTTGGAACTCCGCTCGACTATCAGCAGAATTTCACTATGTCGTACCAGCTGCCGCTCAACCTGATACCTATCTTCGACTGGCTCAATGCCGATGCCAGCTATAACGCCACCTACCGTTGGAACCGTGGTGCCGAGTTGGAAAGCGGACTCCGCCTTGGCAACACCATCAATAACAACCGCAACCTCAACATCAACGGGACGCTTAACATGGAGAAACTCTACAACCAGATTCCGTTCCTGAAGAAGACCAACGAGCGGTTCAACAAAAACCAGCGCTACGACCGCAATGCCGAGAAACGGAAGAAAGAACAGGCCAAGAACCTGAAGAAACCAGGCAGTAAGGACGGTGACAAAGATCAGGAGAAGGCCGACAAAGAGAAGGAAGCCAAGCAACTCCCCAAGAACAAACGCTCCTATGAAAAGGAAATCACGCTGGCTCCCGACACCTCCATCGAGGTGAGCCACGGTAAGAAGTCGCGCCGGCTCAATGTGACAGCCAAGACTGCCGACGGCAAGAGCGTCAAGCTGAAATATAAGGTGGTGGATGATAATAAAATCAAGGTGAGTCTGCCAAAGAGCTATGTGGCTGAGATGAAAAAACAAGCCGAGTTGGCCGCCGTGCAAGATAACCAGAAAAACGACAGCCTTGCAACCCCGTCTGCAAGTGCTGCCGGAAAGAAGGATTTGCGCACAGATAAAGCCAACGGCCAACAGCCAACAGCCAACACCCTGGCAGACAAAGCCAACAGCTCCGCTGCCAAGCGGCTTGCCGAGTTGAAAAACCGAATGAGAAAAAATGGTGCCGATTCGTTGCAGGCCGACAGCACGCTTTTACTGGCTGACAGCACACTTTTGCAGGCCGACAGCCAACATCCAACACCCAACATCCAACACCCAACACCCAACACCCTCGCCGACAAAGCCGAGAAGAACCCCAAAAACTCCAAAAAGAAAGAGTCCAGCCCGCTGCTCCAGCCCGTCAAGCTGAAACTCACTGTCACCGCCCGTGAGCCGCTCGACAACAAGCCACTCTACAAAATAGCGCAGAGCATAGCCCGTGTGGCCATGATGCTGCGCAACGTGAGCATCAGCTACCGCAACCAGTACTCCATGAGCTTGGCCGGATTCCTTCCCGATGTGGGCAAAGCCTTCGGCCAGCGTTCGGGCGACTTGCTTTCTCCGGGTCTTGACTTCGCCTTCGGACTGACCGACGACTCGTATATAGAGAAAGCCGCACGCAACAACTGGCTCATCATGAGCGATAGCATCGCCCCTGCTTCTACCAACCGCACCGAGGACTTGCAGTTGCGCATGACGCTCGAACCGGTCAAGAACTTCAAAATTGACCTCAACGCCAGCCGCACGGAAACCCGTGCCAAGAGCATGAAATATATGTTCCAGGGCAATCCCACTACGCTCAGCGGCAACTTCACCATGACAACCATCAGTCTGAAGAGTGCCTTCAAGAGCAGCGGCAATGCCAACAACGGCTATCACTCCAGCGTGTTTGAGCAGTTCTGCCAGTCGCTTGAGGGATTCCGCCAGCGTGTGGAGAATCAGTATGCCAATGCCGTTTATCCGCAGGGCACAGCCTTTGCCGGTAAACCCTTCGACCCTGCCAATGGCGCCGTCAACCGCTATAGTGCCGACGTGCTCGTGCCAGCCTTCCTCAGTGCCTACACCAATATGGGCGATGCCGGGCTGAGCATCTTCCCGGCCCTCTCACGGCTACTGCCCAACTGGACCATCCGTTACAGCGGACTGGGCCAGCTGCCCTGGTTGCGCGACCATTTTAAGAGTGTCAACATCAATCATGCCTACAAGAGTGTGTATGCCGTTGGTGCCTACACGTCGTTTAGCACCTTTGTTGAGTATATGGGCGGACTCGGATTCATTACCGAAGCCACTTCGGGCAACCCCATTCCCAACTCCATGTTCAACGTATCGACGGTAAGTGTCAACGAGTCGTTCTCGCCATTGCTCGGCATCGACCTTACGCTCTACAACAATCTTACGTGCAAACTGGAGTATCGCTCTACGCGTGTGCTTACCCTCAGCACCACCAGCGTTCAGCTCAACGAAACTACCAGCAACGACTGGGTCATTGGTGCTGGCTACAAAGTAAACGATGTGAAGATTTTCGGATGGGGAGCCGACAAGAAACGTAAGGCCAAAAGCAAGAAAAACCGTAACGGCAAAGACAGCGATAAAGACAGTGCCAACACTTCTTCGGCCAACGCAAAGGGCAAGAGCAACAACGGATTCAACAACGACCTCAATCTGCGCCTCGACGTTTCCTATCGCCGCCAGGCTGCCATCACTCGCGACATAGCCTCAATGACCAGCAGTGCCAGCAGCGGCAACTCGGCTTTCAAACTCTCTTTCATTGCCGACTACACCATGAGCCGTCTGCTCACCCTCAGTTTCTATTACGACCGGCAAACCAACACCCCGTTGCTCTCCTCCAGCAGCTATCCTACCACTACGCAGGACTTTGGTCTCTCGCTGAAGTTCTCGCTAACAAGATAAGATAATGAAGAATGCATAATGAATAATGCATAATTCATAATTGTCAATTATCATTTATCATTTATCATTTCTCATTTAGCGAAGCGTCCTCCCATTGAGTATGGTGTGGCGGATGATGGGTGTGGTGTAGGCGTATGGAATGAAATCAACCGAAGGAATGGGCGCTGTGACGATGAGGTTGGCCACTTTGCCACGCCCTATGGAACCGTATTCCTGGCTGATGCCCATGGCTGCGGCACTGTTAATGGTTGCCGCGTTGATGGCCTCGGCGGGCGTGAGTCGCATCTTGATACAGGCTAGCGACACAACAAACTTCATGTCGCCCGACGGCGTAGAGCCGGGATTATAGTCGCTGGCAATGGCTAGTGGCAGTCCCGCACTGATTATCTTTCGCGCAGGCGCAAATGGCATGTTCAGGAAGAAAGAGGTGCCGGGCAGTGCCGTAGGGATGGTGGGTGAGTTAGGAGTGAGGAGTGAGGAGTTAGAAGTTCTGAGTTCTGAGTTCTGAGCTAAAAGTGCGATGTCGTGGTCGGTCATGCTTTCCAGATGATCCACGCTGAGTGCGTTGTGGGCTACCGCTACTTCCACGCCGCCCGAGTCGGCCAGCTCCTGACCGTGAATCTTGGGGCGCAAGCCCCATTTCGCACCCGCCTCGAGAATGCGGGCTGTCTCTTCGGGCGTGAAGAATCCTTGGTCGCAAAACACGTCAATGAAGTCGGCCAGTTGCTCTCTTCCCACTTCGGGAATCATCTCGTTGACCACCAAATCCACATATTCTTTCTGTCGTCCCACGTAGGCGCGCCCCACGGCGTGCGCCCCGAGGAAAGTGCTCATCACCTTGAGCGGCGAACTGTCTTTGATGCGTCGTATCACACGCAGCATTTTCAGCTCGTCGGCAGTGTTCAGACCGTAGCCGCTCTTTATCTCCACGGCCCCGGTGCCTTTGGCGGCTATCTCGTCAGCTCGAATCATGGCCTGCTGGTAGAGCTGCTCCTCGCTGGCCGCATGCAGGCGGTCGGCGGAGTTCAGTATTCCGCCGCCTCGCTGTGCAATTTCGGCGTAGCTCAGCCCGTTGATTTTGTCAACAAACTCGCCTTCGCGACTGCCCGCATACACCAAGTGGGTATGCGAGTCGCAAAAGGCGGGCAGCACGCTGCCTCCTTGGGCATCGAGAACAGTCACCTCGGCGTTCGGCGGATTTGAAATCCGCCGCAACAGAGGCATTGGCAGGGGGGCTGTGCCCCAGTCCTTTATTCTCCCGTGCTCAATAAGCAGCCACGCGTTGTTTAGACTTTCCAAGTGCGCCATTTCGGCACCGCTCAGATAGGGCTTGCCTTGGTCTATGCCAGCCAAATGGCCGATGTTGGTAATGAGCAGTTCTTTCATTTCACAATTTCACAATTTCACATTTTCACAATTTTACAATTTCACAATTATCAATTGTCAATTATCAATTATCAATTATCAAAGGGGCTTGTTGTTGCGAAGGAACTGAATAGCCCGTTCAATGTGCGGATACATCAGTTCGTCGTTCAAGATAAACGGTACCACCTTGCGGAATTCGTCGTGCAGTTGCACCAACGGTGCCGACGATTTCAGCGGGAGGCGGAAATCGAGCGCCTGTGCGGCGTTGAACAGTTCGATGGCCAGCACGCGCTCGGTGTTGAGAATCACTTTTTGCAGTTTGATGGCAGCGTTGGCTCCCATCGATACGAGGTCTTCCTGGTCCTGGCACGAAGGAATGCTGTCAACGCACGAGGGCATGGCCAGACTCTTGTTGAGCGAGACGACGCTGGCCGCAGTATATTGTGTGATCATGAAACCGCTGTTCACGCCAGGATTGGCTACAAGGAAACTGGGCAGCCCGCGTGTGCCCGAAACAAGACGGTAGATGCGGCGTTCGCTGATGTCTGCCAGTTCGCTCATAGCAATGGAGAGAAAGTCTATGGGCAGCGCAATGGGTTCGCCGTGGAAATTGCCGGCCGAGATGATGAGGTCTTCCTCAGGGCAGACTGTGGGATTGTCGGTGGCCGAATTGATTTCAATGTCGATGACCGACTTAACGTAGCGAATGGTGTCTTTCACGGCTCCATGCACCTGGGGCACACAGCGGAAAGAGTAGGGGTCTTGCACGTGGGCCTTGATATTGCTGATGATTTGACTGCCTTCCAGCAGCTCGCGCATGCGGCGCGCGGTCTCAATCTGGCCGAGATGCGGTCGCACGGTGTGTACAGCGTGTGTAAACGGTTCAATGCGCCCGTCGAAAGCATCGAGGCTCATGGCGGCAATCTTGTCGGCCCAGTCGCTCAGCCGCTGTGCCTGCAGCAGTGCCCACACGGCAAAGGCACTCATGTTCTGTGTGCCGTTGAGCAGTGCCAGCCCTTCTTTTGAAGCCAGCTGGATGGGTTTCCAGCGTTTCTTGTGCAGCATCTCGCTGCCAGCTATGATCTTTCCTTGATACTCCACCTCGCCCAAGCCGAGCAAAGGCAGGCATAGGTGGGCAAGCGGCACAAGGTCGCCCGAGGCACCGAGTGAGCCTTGTTTATAGACAATGGGGTAGATGTCGTTGTTGAAAAACTGAATGAGCCGCTGTACAGTGTCCATCTTCGCGCCCGAGTAGCCGTAGCTGAGCGACTGGATTTTGAGCAGCATCATGATTTTCACGATGTCGTTGGGCACACGTTCGCCTGTGCCGCAGGCGTGGCTTTTTATCAGGTTGATTTGCAGTTGCGAGAGTTGGTCTTTGCCGATGCTCACGTTGCAGAGTGAGCCAAATCCGGTGGTCACACCGTAGATGGGCTCACCGTTGCTGCTGATTTTCTTGTCGAGATAGGTGCGACAGCGGCGTATGCGGTGTTTTGCGTCTTCCGAGAGTTCGAGTTTTGCTCCTCCGTAAATGATTTCTCCAATTTTTTCAATGGTCAGGTGTTCTGCAGAAATGTAGTGTGTCATAGTTGTTGATAATTGATAATTGACAATTGATAATTGACAATTTCTGATTTACGAGTTACGAATTAATAAATAGTATTATGCATTCTTTATTATGCATTATGCATTCTTCATGATGCATTCTTCAAGAATTTCGTCGTCAACCAGATTGGGCAGCGTGACGGTGAGTCCGGGGGTGCGCTGCATTTCGCGGCGGATGGCATCTATTGAGCCGCAGTTGCGCGCCCATGAGCGGCGGGCAATGCCGTTGTTCACATCCCAAAGTAGCATTTCGCGAATATGACGCTCGCTGTCGTTGCTGCCATCGATAACCATACCGAAGCCTCCGTTGATGACTTCGCCCCAGCCTACGCCGCCACCGTTGTGGATGCTCACCCACGTGGCACCGCGGAACGAGTCGCCGATGACATTTTGTACGGCCATATCGGCACAGAACTGCGAACCGTCGTAAATGTTGCTGGTTTCGCGGAAAGGCGAGTCAGTGCCACTCACATCGTGATGGTCGCGGCCTAATACCACGGGTGCCGACAGTTCGCCGCGGCGAATGGCATCGTTGAATGCGAGTGCTATTTTGGTGCGCCCTTCGCAGTCGGCATAAAGGATACGCGCTTGGGAGCCTACCACGAGGTTGTTGCGTCCGGCCTCCTTTATCCAGTGGATATTGTCTGCCATTTGGCCCTGAATGTCGGCTGGAGCTGTTGTCATGATGTCTTCCAGCACTTCGGCGGCGAGACGGTCGGTAATGGCGAGGTCTTTCGGGTCGCCCGACGTGCACACCCAGCGGAAGGGGCCGAAACCGTAGTCAAAGAACATGGGGCCCATGATGTCCTGCACGTACGACGGATAGCGGAAACGTCCGTCCTCGCGCAGAATGTCGGCACCAGCGCGGCTCGATTCGAGCAGGAAGGCATTGCCATAGTCAAAGAAATACATGCCGCGCGCGGTGAGCCGGTTAATGGCAGCCACTTGGCGGCGCAAAGATGCCTGAACGGCCTCCTTGAAACGCTCTGGCTCGTCGGCCATCATGCGTTTCGATTCTTCGAGCGAATAACCCACGGGATAGTAGCCGCCCGCCCACGGGTTGTGCAGCGAAGTCTGGTCGCTGCCCAAGTCAACCTTGATGTCTTCCTCGGCCAGACGCTCCCACAAATCCACCACGTTGCCCACATAGGCCATGCTGACCACGCGCCGTTCACTGACAGCCTTGCGCACGGCGGGAATTAGTTCGTCCAGATCGTTGTGCAGTTCGTCCACCCAGCCTTGGTCGAAGCGTTTCTGGGCAGCTTTGGGGTTGATTTCGGCTGTGACGCTCACCACACCGGCAATGTTGCCGGCCTTGGGCTGCGCACCCGACATACCGCCGAGTCCTGCGGTGACAAAAAGCTTCATGTTGTCGCCTCCCACCTTGCGTGCAGCGTTAAGTACGGTGATGGTGGTGCCGTGAACAATGCCCTGAGGGCCAATATACATGTACGAGCCTGCGGTCATCTGGCCATATTGGCTCACACCCATGGCATTCATGCGCTCCCAGTCGTCGGGTTTTGAATAATTCGGAATCACCATGCCGTTGGTGACCACTACGCGCGGCGCATTTTTGTGCGAGGGGAACAGTCCCAGCGGGTGGCCGCTATACATGACGAGTGTCTGCTCGTCGGTCATCTCGCTCAGGTATTTCATCACCAGCCGGTACTGTGCCCAGTTTTGGAAAATGGCACCGTTGCCGCCGTAGATAATTAGTTCGTGCGGATGCTGGGCCACGCGCGGGTCGAGATTGTTCTGAATCATGAGCATAATGGCGGCAGCCTGTCGGCTGCGGGCAGGATACTCGTCGATGGGCCGCGCATACATCTCGTAGTCAGGACGATAGCGGTACATATAAATGCGTCCGTAGCGGCGCAGCTCGTCAGCAAACTCTGGTGCCAGCTGCTTGTGCAGGTGCTTGGGGAAGTATCTGAGCGCGTTGCGCAGCGCCAACAGCTTCTGTTCGGGTGTGAGAATGTCCTTTCGTTTCGGGGCGTGGTTGATTTCGGGGTCGTAAGGTTTGGGTTGGGGCAGCGTAGAAGGTATGCCCTGGGCTATTTCTTGTTGAAATGAAGGTTTCATAGCGATGTATATAGGGTTTACAGTTTATAGTTTATGGTTTACAAGTTAAGGTTTACAGTTTGCTGTTTACGATTTCCATTACATCTTTTTCGGCTACGTCGGCCTGCTGCGCCAGGATGTTGGCTTCTGCGATGAGCGCGTCGGCTGAGTCGCGGTCTTTCAGGCTTGCGGCATTGATTCTGACGTTGAGGCCAGCGCCCAAAACGGCTGCACGGGCTGCCAGTGCACCCACTCCGGCGTCGGTCACGCTGTTAGGGTTGCCTTCGGCGGCCATGGCACGGCAAATTTCAAACACCTTGAGTGAGGCTTTCATGGTGCGCAGGGGCACTTGAGCGGCACGGAGCGTGGCCTGCTGAATGGCTTCCGAGCGGGCGGCTTTGTCGGCTTCTGTCTTTTTGGGAAGCCCGAAGGCGGCCATGATGGCGTTGAATGCCTCGGTATCCTCGTCAACCAGCTGTAGCAGCTCGGTCATCAGCGCCTGTCCCTTGTCAGCCCAAACAGAGAACTCAGGACAGCGCTCATCCCAGCCAGCCTTGTGACTCGACAGGTTGGCTACCATGGTTCCCAATGCGGCTCCCAGAGCTCCCATGTAGGCGGCAATGGTTCCGCCGCCAGGCGCAGGGCTTTCGCGCGATGTTTCTTCGGCAAAATCTTTGGCTGTCAGACGGATGAGTTTGTTGGCTGAGGCGTTGTCGCCGTCCTCCAGCAAGTATTCTATTACTTTCTCGCGCGGGTTGAAGGGCTTCAGGTCGTCCAGTCCCATGCTCTTGATGGCAATGTTGATGATGTCGGCTTCGGGAATGCCCGTCGAGCGGTTTTGTTTCTTCAGGAAGTATTTGCCCGCATCGATGAGGGTGCGCTTAGGGATGAGTCCCACGATTTCCGTACCGGTGACGCGGATGCCGCGGTTTTGCGCGCAGCGGCAAACCTCGTCGAAGGCCACATGCAGTGGCGTTACGTTGAGGTTGGTCATGTTCATGGATACCTGAGCGATGCCATATTCGTCGATAAACCATCCTATGGCCTTGGTTGCTTTCAGCGTTCCGGGCTTCATGAGCGGGTTGCCGTCGGCATCGCGGACTATTTTGCCCGTAATGGGATGGCCCTCGCGCACGGGTCGCCCCTTCTCGCGCACGTCGAAGGCGATGGCATTGGCGCGGCGCGTGGAGGTGGTGTTCAGGTTATAGTTCACGGCAATGAGAAAATCGCGTGCGCCCACCGCCGTGCAGCCACTCCTGCGGATGCTGTCGGCCAATGGTGAGGCGGTTGGCCCGTTCATGATTTCGGCGCTGAACGCCTCGGGCAGATAGTCGGGTTGCTTGCCCTGTGTGGTGAGTTTCTCGACGAGAGCCTCGTATTCGCCCTCGCGACAAACGGCCAGGTTTTTCCGTTCGGGCGTAAATGCCGCAGCCTCGTAGCAGTAGCAGGGAATGCAGAGCTCCTTGGCCATTCGCTCGGCCAGCTTTCGGGCCAGGGCAGCGCACTCGTCGAGTGTGATGCCTGCTACAGGTATCAGCGGCAGTACGTCGGTGGCACCCATGCGCGGGTGTGCGCCGTGGTGCTGGCGCATGTCAATGAGCTGCGCAGCTTTTTTAGCACTCCGGAAAGCGGCCTCCACCACATTTTCGGGAGCTCCCACGAATGTAACCACTGTTCGGTTGGTTGCCTCGCCCGGATCCACATCGAGCAGTCGCACACCTTTCACGGCCTTGATTTCGTTGGTAATCTGGTTAATGACATTCATGTCGCGTCCCTCGCTGAAGTTGGGGACGCACTCGATAATCTGTTTTTCCATAGAGATCAGGTTTTGCTATCGTTTCCTTAACGATATTGCTATCGTTAGGATTGTCGTTAGGGTTAACGTTATCGTTAGGGTTATAGTTAGTGGTTTGCAGAAATGCGTTGCAAATATACTTCTTTTGCTGATAATTACCAAATATTTATTGAATAAAAAACCACTTCGTTTTCCTCTCTTCTTACCGCCGTTTGTTTTCGCCTTTCAGCATGCCACAAAAATAACTCCCGACGTTACGCCAAAATTCTCTAGAAAATTTGTGCGTATCGTCGGGAGTTATTTTTCTGTTGTCGTGGGATAATTATTTCTTGTCGTGAAATAATATAGTATTGTCTTTCCCTGTTTTCCTATTATCGGAATATGGATTTGTCTGCTCAGACTGTCAGTCGTTCCATGTTTGACCAAGATCCCAGTGTGGCATACGCCAAAGGGTTGTCTTCTCACGTGGCAGGTCAAACTCCTCGATGACAAGCGCTTCTGCTTCGGGGTTTTGGTCTATCCATTGACCAATCCCAATATAGAAGTGGTCTTCAGAAGGATTGTAAAACACTCTTCCGCGCGGCTTCCACTGGTATTCTCCCTTGAAGGGTCCAGAACCGTCGCCATGATACTTTTGTTTGCGGAATTCTTTTTTCCAAATGTCCTCGTGCATTTCGCTGCAAGTAATCAGACCGCCACGGGCGTTAGGCTTTTCGTAGTCGCTGTATTTATGGCTGACAACACCGTAAAGTTCTTTTTTAGCAGGGTTGTACCAAAAAATGCCCACCTTGGGCTGGTCGCCTTTTCCACGGTTCGACTGCATCAGGCGCAGTGCCTCCTGATACATGTCGTTATCGTTATGGTTAAGGTTGTCGTTCTCGCTGGCGTTGTCTTTTTTGTCGTA
Organism: uncultured Prevotellaceae bacterium; assembly: GCA_900315565.1. Classification (GTDB taxonomy): domain Bacteria; phylum Bacteroidota; class Bacteroidia; order Bacteroidales; family Bacteroidaceae; genus Prevotella. The sequence continues at coordinate 19,399 of OMZS01000014.1, forward strand.
GGCATGCACGGGATAGTCGATGGTGAAGTGGAGTCCGCGACTTTCCTTTCGCTCCAGGGCGAAGCGGGTGATGAGATAGCCCACGTTGATCATGTTGCGCAGTTCGCAGATGTCTTTGCTGGCTTTTACGCGTTTGAAGAGCCGTTCGGTTTCTTCGTAGAGCATATCGAGGCGGTCCCAGGCGCGGTGCAGGCGAAGGTCTGAGCGCACAATGCCCACGTAGCCCGACATGATTTGGCCCACTTCTTTGACGCTTTGGGTGATGAGCACTTTCTCCTCGTTGGTCATGGTGCCCTCGTCGTTCCATTCGGGCACTTTGTCGTTCCAGTCGTTGAGCTCTACCTGGCGGAGCGAGTGCTCGGCTGCTGCATCGGCATAGACCACGGCTTCGATGAGCGAGTTGGAGGCCAGGCGGTTGCCGCCGTGCAGGCCTGTGCACGAACATTCGCCCAGGGCATAGAGCCGTTGTATGCTGGTCTGGCCGTTCAAGTCCACCTTGATGCCGCCGCACATGTAGTGGGCTGCCGGCCGCACGGGGATGTAGTCGGTGGTGATGTCGATGCCAATGCTGAGGCACTTCTGGTAGATGTTAGGGAAATGGTGGCGTGTTTCTGCGGGGTCCTTGTGGGTGACGTCGAGACAAACATGGTCGATGCCGTGTATTTTCATTTCCTTGTCGATGGCGCGGGCCACGATGTCGCGGGGTGCAAGCGAGAGCCGGTCGTCGTATTTCTCCATGAACGTCTGTCCGTTGGGCAGTTTCAGTATGCCGCCATAGCCGCGCATGGCTTCGGTGATGAGATAGGCGGGATGGGTTTCGCTGGGATTGTGGAGCACGGTGGGGTGGAACTGCACAAACTCCATGTCCTGCACGGTTCCCTTAGCACGATAAACCATGGCGATGCCGTCGCCGGTGGCGATGACGGGGTTTGAGGTGGTTTGATAGACGGCTCCGCAGCCTCCCGTACACATCACGGTGACTTTGGCCAGATAAGTATCTACTTTCTCGGTTTCGGGGTTGAGCACGTAGGCACCGTAGCAATAAATATAAGGTGAACGGCGGGTGACGCGAGCGCCAAGATGGTGCTGAGTGATGATTTCAACGGCAAAATGGTTTTCTTTGATTTCGATGTCGGGGCAAGCCCTGACAGCTTCCATCAGTCCGCGTTGAATTTCGGCACCGGTATCGTCGGCATGGTGCAGAATGCGAAATTCCGAATGTCCGCCTTCGCGGTGGAGGTCGAACTCGCCGTCGGCATTGCGGTCGAAGTTAACGCCCCATTTCACCAGTTCTTTAATCTGTTCGGGAGCCTTCCTCACCACTTGCTCAACGGCAGCGCGGTCGCTGATAAAGTCGCCCGCTATCATGGTGTCCTCGATGTGCTTGTCGAAGTTATCGACTTTCAGATTGGTTACCGAGGCCACGCCACCTTGTGCGAACGAGGTGTTGGCTTCGTCGAGTGTTGTCTTGCAAATCATGCACACTTTGCCCTTTTTAGCTCTTGCCACTTTCAGCGCGTAGCTCATGCCAGCCACTCCTGCGCCGATGACGAGAAAATCATATTTTTTTATCATGGAGCGTTGTTTTTAAGGTTTTCCGACTACAAAAGTAATGTTTTTCAACTACAAACGCATTACTTTTCTTGATTTTTTTTGGCTTTGCTCTCTTTTTGCAGTAATTTTGCATCGGGCTTCGCCCTAAATGATAAATGACAAATGACAAATGAGAATTGTGAAATTGTGAAATTGTGAAATGAACAGAATTTTCCATCACCGCATTTCGTGGGCTGCCTATGCCGCCATCGTCGTGCTGGCGCTGTGTGCGCTCTTCTTTCTTTGGCATCGCGAGCGGCCGGCGAGCATCGTTGTGGGTCTGCTGCTGGCCATGAACACGGTGATGCTTGTAGAGCGCATGCTACACACCAGTTATACGTTCGAAAACAGCCTGCTGCGCATCAGCCGTGGACGGTTTGCCCGCGAACGGGTGATAGACATAGATCATATCAAAGAGGCCACCATAGTCAGAAAGCCACTCGGTGTGCAGCGCTATGTGCTTTTGCGACTCAAAGACGGTCGCGAGATAGGTCTTCAGCCTGCCGACGAACAGGCATTTATCAGTGAAATTAATAAACGACAAAACGCATGAAATCATTTCACAATTTTACAATTTCACAATTTCACAATTTTATTATGCATTATGCATTATACATTATGCATTATCAATTATCAATTATAACGTTGGCTTTGTTGCTGTTTGCCCTGCCAGTGGCAGCACAGACCGATTCCACCTCAACATCATCTTACAGCAATTTGGTGCTGCCGCCTGCTGGAGTCGACGTGGTGACGGTTGAAGAAGAATCTGCTCCCGACGAAACCGACACGCTGCAAATGGAGAGCCACGTGCCTCCCACACTGCCGTGGCCGCAACGCCTGCAGGCGCGGCTCGAAGAACTGATACATCACCCCATGTTCGAGACCTCGCAGGTGGGGCTCATGGTGCACGACCTCACATCCGATTCTGTGATTTTCCGTTACAACCACCGCCAGCTGCTTCGCCCAGCTTCCACCATGAAGGTGATTACTGCCGTCACCGCCCTCGACCGTCTGGGCGGCGGCTATAAGTATCGCACGCGCCTCTGCGCCAATGGTAAGATGGAGGGGCGTACACTCAGGGGCGACCTCTATTGCGTGGGAGGAATGGACCCCCTCTTCGACAACACCGACCTCAAGGCTTTTGTCGAGAGTGTGCGTGCTGCCGGTATCGACACCATTCAAGGGCGGCTCATTGCCGACCTCTCGTTTAAGGACAACGACATCTTGGGCGAAGGCTGGTGCTGGGACGACGACAATCCCATGCTCACACCGCTGCTTATCGGAAAGAAAGACCAGTTTATGCAGCGTTTCGAGGCAGAGCTGCGCGCTGCGCGCATCACCCTGACCGGCAACCGCACGGTCGGGCGCACTCCGTTGGGTGTTAGCGTACTCTGCGAGCGCACCCACACTATCGACGAAGTGCTCACCACCATGATGAAAGAGAGCGACAACCTGTTTGCCGAGTCAATGTTCTATCAGACCGCCGCCGCTTCGGGGCAGCGACCGGCATCGGCCAGTCATGCCCGTCAGCAGACGCGCCAGCTTATCAAGACCATGGGGCTCGACCCGTCGGCCTACAAAGTAGCCGATGGCAGCGGACTCTCACTCTACAATTATGTGTCGGCAGAGCTTGAGGTGGCTTTCCTGAAATATGCCTTCCGCGACGACATGATTTTTGTCAAACTTTACAGTTCGTTGCCTATTGCCGGCGTTGATGGCACCCTGAAAAAGCGCATGAAGAAAACGGCCGCTGCCAACAATGTGCATGCCAAGACCGGCACCGTGTCGGGCATCTCGTCGCTTGCCGGCTATTGCACCGCCTCGAATGGTCACCGACTGGCGTTCTGTATCATCAATCAAGGTGTAATGCGCGGTAGCACGGGCCGTGCTTTTCAGGATCGCGTCTGCGTTGCCCTGTGCGAATAATGCATAATGCATAATGAATAATTCATAATGCATAATAAAATTGTAAAATTGTAAAATTGTGAAATTGTCAAATGAATGAACTTAGCTTATGGCTTGAGCAATTGTTAGAGCGTATAGGACTAACTGGCACATGGCTGCCATTGGCGCGCATGTTGGTAATGGTGGCGGCAGCTGCTTTCCTGGCTGCTTTGGCCGGATGGATTTGCCACAAACTGTTGGTGCCCGTCATCATGCGCATCACCCAGCGTACGGCACCCAAATGGGACGATGTGATTATCAACTCACGAGTGCTTCTTGCCGCATGCCAGATAGTGCCTGCCATTGTGGTGTGGCTGCTGTTGCCAATGGTGTTCTTCGAGTATCCGGTACTGCAGAACTTCCTTGGCAAACTAACCTCCATTTACATCACCGTCATGACAGTGCGCCTCTTGCTCACGCTGCTCGACTCCATGAAAAATCTGGAGTCGGCACGGCCCAGCTCGCGGCAGCAGTATATGCTCACCTTTATTGGTGTCATGCGCATCGTGCTCATTTTCTTGTCGGTCATAGTAGTGTTTGCCATCCTGCTCAGCCGCGACCCCATGACGCTCATCGCCGGACTGGGCGCCACTTCGGCCATTCTGATGCTGGTGTTTCAAGATACCATCAAGGGGCTTGTGGCAGGCATCCGTCTCACCAGCAACGACATGCTGCACAAGGGCGACTGGATAGCCGTGACCAAGGCAGGAGCCAACGGCATAGTGGAGGATATCAGCCTTACAACGGTAAAAATCCGCAATTTCGACAATACCGTCACTACCGTTACTCCACAGGCGCTCGTCGATGACTCATTCCACAACTGGACGGCCATGCAGCTAAGCCCAGGGCGGCGCGTATGCCGCAAGGTTTATTACGACTTCCGTACCATTAAGATTGCTACCCCTGAGTTGCGCAGAGAATTGCTGGCGCAGGGACTTGCTGAGCCTGCTGACATGGAGGGCGAAGCGGTCAATCTCACGCTGTTTCGACGTTATGCCGAGCGTTATTTGCACAGCCGCCCTGATGTAAACACCCAACTCACCATTGTGGTGCGCCAGCAGGAAGCCACTCAGGCCGGTTTGCCGCTCGAGTTCTGTTTCTTTGTAAGCAATGTCGAGAATATGCATTACGAGCACAGTCTGGCAGAAATCATGGAGCACTTCTATGCCGTTTCGCCACAATTCGGGCTTGCCGTCTATCAAATGAACACTCAGAATCCGTTAAACGAACTGTCAGAATGAAAACAATCTGCGATTTCATTACACGCTGGATGGGCGTGTTGGTGTTACTCATGGCTTTGTTTTGCCTTTTTGTTCCCGCTCCGCTCAGCAAGGTGGATACGTGGGTCATCAATCCCATGCTGGGACTCATCATGTTTGGCATGGGACTTACTTTGCGACCTACCGATTTCCGTGTCGTTTTCAGCCGTCCTAAAGATGTGCTTGCGGGCTGTCTTGCCCAATTCACCGTCATGCCGCTTACTGCGTGGCTGCTGGCTAAGGCATTCAGTTTGCCCGCCGACCTGGCTTTAGGAGTCATTCTTGTGGGTTGTTGCCCAGGCGGTACGGCATCGAATGTCATCACCTATCTGGCCAAGGGCGACCTGGCTCTTTCGGTAGGTATGACTGCAGTTTCTACGGTGCTTGCTCCGTTGCTCACTCCGCTGCTCACGTGGCTCATGGCGGGAACCTATGTCAATGTCGATGCGTGGGGCATGCTGCTAAGCATTGTCTATGTGGTGGTTGCTCCCATTCTGGTGGGATTTCTTATCCAGCATTACCTCCCTTCGTTCACTAAGCGCGTGGTGCCTTGGCTACCCGCCTTCTCATCGACAATGATAGCACTGCTGGTAGGTATTATCGTTGCTCACAATGCTCCACGGCTGTTCACAGGCGGACTGCTGGTAGTGGCAGTGGTGGTTCTCCACAATATATGTGGACTGACGCTGGGCTATGGCGTGGCACGAGTGTTGCACATGCAGCGTGCAAAGAGGGTGGCCATGAGTATTGAGGTGGGCATGCAGAACAGTGGTCTTGCCACGTCGCTGGCTACCATTCATTTTGCCGCTTTTCCTATGGCTGCCATCCCGGGTGCTGTTTTCAGTGTGTGGCACAACATCAGCGGTGCCCTCATGGCAAAAATCTATAGTGCCGGGTTTGAGGAAAAATAACGTAGAAATAAGAGTGTTGTCGCATGCGGCGTTGAGGAGACAATGGCACTCGTGAGTGGAAATGGTGAAATGCTGAAATTGATTTATGTTTGTTTTTCAGCAGCAAAAATCATTTTCTATTCGTTCTGGCCCTTGCAAGTTGATTGTAATGATTAACTTTGCAGCCATTGAACTTTGAACTTTGAGCTTTGAGCTTTGAGCATTGATACTTCATTGACGCTTTTGCGTTGATGCGAAAAAATTTTCAGGATGATAAACAAAAAACTAATATACGCTCCTTTCGACGACCGCCTGCCTGCGAAGCGCCGCACAGAGATTGCGGTGAGCATGTCGGACTTGGTCATGCAGGTTGTCACTTATGTCATCTGCCGCACCATGGTCGATTGTCAGCAGCTGTTGCAGCAGAACGAGCAACTGCGAGTGGCGCATGCCTTCTTGCAGCGGGCGCTTACCACCCATTTGAGCAACCACAAGCTGACCACCGAGGGCATTGTCTATAGCTATCAAGGGCAGGCGTTTGAGTTGCACGAGGAATACAAGACAACGATTCTGACGCGCTCGGTTTATGAGCATTTGGTCACGTTCTATTTTCTTTTTGCGCATCCCAAAAGTGCCGCTGAGCGCAGCATCGTATGGCTGTACTGGCAAATCAACAGCAAGAAAAACTTGCTGAGTGCGACTGCCACGGCCAGCGTGCCCGTGCCTACTGCCGAGCAGCAGAACATTGACGAAATAGAACAGTTGAGAAACCAGATAAAAGAAACATCCATTGGGCAACAATGCTGGGCAAAACTTGACAAATGGACCAGTCCTCATACCCTTGCGAGCAATGGTTGCATAGCTTTCACGCAGGATGACGGCCGTTACGACGTGAAGCGCGTTTCCTACAGTCAGGCATGGCGCTATCTGTTCGACAACGAGCAAACGGCTTTGCTCTATCGCCAGCTGAGCATTCACTGTCACCCCATCTACGACGGTTTGATTCAGTATCAGAGTCAGGCGGCCACCGATGAGGGCAACGATGCCATTCCGCTCTATTTCTCCAGCAGTTTTTTGGCACAGTTGTGCCTGCTGTTTCTCGGCCTCCTTCCCGACGGCAACCAAATGGCTGCCGCGCAATTCAGTACGAAGGAACTAAAAACTTTCCGCGCATTGGCAAAACTAGTTTAAGGAATGAGAAATGGGAAATAAGGATATCCTTATTTCCCATTTCTCATTCCTCATTTTCCGTCGGTTCCCACAGGTGGCGGCTCATGTCCACATGGCCGTTGGGGCAGAACTTTACACCCTCTTGTTCTAATAGCTCACGCTGACGGCTCCATCCGGGAGCAGTGCGCCCAACAACGTTCACTACGCGGTGGCAGGGCAGTTTTTCAGCACCAGGCGTGTAGCGCAGTGTGCGCCCCACCATGCGGGCGTGACTCGGCCATCCTGCCAAGGCGGCAATGTAGCCATAGGTGGTCACCATTCCGGCAGGTATCTGGCTGACGATGTTCAGCACGTCGTCCTTGAAAGCCCGTGCCTGGATTGCATTCATTTTATTCCTCTTTCTTTGCGTCCTCTTCGAGATACCATTTCGAATAGGCAACGTAGTGCTTGGCGTTGTCGGTCAGTCCGGGGCGTGTGGGCTTGATATACTTGGCGGGTACGCCACCCCATATTTCGTTTGCTCCTATCTTTGTGTTTTGGAGCACGAGAGCGCCTGCTGCAACAACGGCACCGGGGCCCACCTCGCAGTTGTCGAGTAGCGTTGCGCCCATTCCTATGAGCGCACCGTCGTGGATGGTGCATGCATGTACGGTGACGTTGTGGCCGATAGTGACATCGTTACCGATGTGCGTGGGACCGGTGTCGTGGGTGACATGAATGCACGAGCCGTCCTGCACATTGGTGCGGTCGCCAATGGTGATGGGAGCCACGTCGCCGCGAATGACGGCGTTGAACCACACCGAGCATTCGTCGCCCATGGTGACTTCGCCAACGATGGTGGCATTTTCACTGAAATAGCAGTCTTTTCCCCATTTAGGGGTCAGTCCTTTGATGCTTTTGATGAGAGCCATGATTAGATTTGAGGGTTGAGAGGTTGATAATTAAGGGTTGAAGGTTGAGAATTGAAAATAGAGAATTGAGGTTTGGGATTTGTAAAGTGATGAACACTCTCACTACAAACCTCAAACCTCAACTCTCATATCTCAACTCTTAGGCTTTGAAACTGTCAAGGTTTTCTGTCTGGAAGTTCTTGATGTATGCGGCCTTGCCGAGCACGTTCTCTTCAGCCATGCGTACATAGACGTCAGCAGACTTCTGGAACAGTTCGGGAGCCTTTGCGGCATCGCGGATAATGAGCAGCGACATCACCAGCTCGCAAGTCATGTCGTACAGACGGCGGGCCAGGAAATCGAAAGCGTCCTGATTCTCCAGGCCCTTTGCGTAGGCGAGTGCGTCCTCATACACAGGGATGAGTTTCTCTACACGGGCCTTGAGAGCTGTATCAGCGCCCTCGGGGAGGGCTTCAAGCATTTCCTTGATATTGTTGAGCATTGTGCCATTGCTGATGTAGCGGATGGCGGCAACAACCTGCAGTTGGGTTGTGCCTTCGTAGATGCTGAAGATGCGGGCATCGCGGTAGAGACGCTGACACTTGTACTCCATGATGAAGCCCGAGCCACCGTGAATAGAGATAGCGTCGTAGGCGTTCTGGTTGGCGTACTCGGAGTTCATACCCTTGGCTAGCGGTGTGAAGGCATCGGCCAGACGCTGATACTTCTTCAGTTCCTGCTTCTCCTCGGGCGTCAGCTTGCGGTCGCGCTCGATGTCCTCAAGACATTTGTAAACATCCACGTAGCAAGCCGTCTGATACAACAGCGAGCGGCCTGCGTCGAGCTTGGCCTTCATGCGGCTGAGCATGTCATAGACAGCAGGGAAATTGATGATTTTCTCACCAAACTGGGCGCGCTCCTTGGCGTAAGCCAGTGCCTCGTTGTAGGCTTCTTGGCTGAGACCCACACTCTGTGCGGCGATACCCAGACGGGCACCGTTCATCAGGGCCATCACATACTTGATGAGTCCCAAGCGGGTGCTGCCGCAGAGTTCTGCCTTCGCATTTTTGTAGGTCAGCTCGCAGGTGGGTGAGCCGTGGATACCGAGCTTGTGCTCAATGTGGCGAACGTTTACGCCGCCCTGACGCTTGTCGTAGATGAACATCGACAGGCCGCGGCCGTCCTTGGTGCCTTCCTCAGAGCGGGCCAGCACAAGGTGGATGTCTGAGTCGCCGTTGGTGATGAAACGCTTCACACCGTTCAGGCGCCAGCACTGCTCTTTCTCGTCGTAGGTGGCCTTCAGCATGACGCGCTGCAGGTCGGAGCCGGCATCGGGCTCGGTGAGGTCCATACTCATGCCCTCGCCAGCGCAGACGCGCGGAATGTACTTCTGGCGCTGCTCCTCGCTGCCAAACTCATAGAGGGTGTCGATGCAGCTCTGCAGGCTCCAGATGTTCTGGAAACCGGCATCGGCGGCGCTGATTACCTCGCTCAGCATGGAGAACACGGCGTTGGGCAGATTCAAGCCGCCGTAACGGCGGGGCATACTAACACCCCACAGGCCAGCCTTGCGGGTGGCGTCGAGGTTCTCAAACGTCTTGCTTGCATAAATCATGCGGCCATTCTCAAGGTGCGGACCCTCGAGGTCAACGTCCTCGCTATTGGGAGCGATGATATTGGCAGCCACGTCGCCGGTGATGTCGAGAATCTGCTTGTAGTTCTCGATGGCGTCGCCCAGATCAACGGGAGCGTAGTCATATTCTTTCGCGTCAGCGAAACCCTTTTCTTTCAGCTCAACGATACGAGCCATCAGGGGGTGGTTGAGATAGAACCCTATCTCGGGGTGGTCACTATAATAATTTGCCATGTTTTATTTCTATTTATTCTTGTAAAACTTGATGGACCATTTGAATAATAATGCCGAAAGAACAATATCTATTGCATACAGCCACCATTTGTCGAAATGATGGGCTGCGGCGTAATGGTTCTTTGCCCATAAGAGAAAAAAGAGCAATAGCCATATTGCAATGAGAATCAGTAGCTTGGTTGTTTTCGGCATGTTATTCTTTAAGATATTATGTTCTTATTTGTTTTCTTGATTCTTCTTATGAATTCTTCCTCCTATTCTTGAGCCAGAAACAGTGCCCAACACAAAAGCACAAAAGTTTACTAATGCTGCAAGCTTAAAATCACCTTTTGTAAAAAGGTAATAGGCTACGCCGAGCAGTACAAGGGCGAAAATGAAGAGGAAATAATCTAAAAATGCTTTCATCTTACTTCGAATTCTGCTTGTAGTACTTGATCAGTTTGGGAACCACTTCCTCAACGGTACCTACAATCACGTAGTCGGCAATGCGGTTGATGGGCGCATCGGGGTCAGAGTTGATGCTGATGATGATGCCGGAGTCCTGCATACCGGCGATGTGCTGAATCTGACCGGAGATGCCGCAGGCGATATACACCTTGGGATGAACCGTTACACCCGTCTGACCAATCTGACGGTCGTGGTCCAACCATCCTGCATCCACGGCAGCGCGGCTACCACCCACCTCGCCATGCAGCACTTTAGCCAGCTGGAACAGCATGTCGAAGTTCTCCTTCGAGCCCATGCCGTAACCACCGGCCACCACGATGGGCGCACCCTTCAGATTGTGCTTGGCAGCCTCCACATGGTGGTCGAGCACCTTGACGACGAAAGCCTCGGGGCTGACGTACTTACTTACCTCGGGATAAACCACCTCCTTGCGGCACTCGCCATCGTAGAGCGCTTTCTGCATGACGCCCGAGCGGACCGTGGCCATCTGCGGACGGTGGTCGGGGTTGACGATGGTGGCCACGATGTTACCACCGAAGGCGGGACGAATCTGATAGAGCAGATTCTCATAAACCTTATTATTCTTCTTATCCTCGTAAGGGCCAATCTCCAGTTCGGTGCAGTCTGCTGTCAGACCAGAGGTGAGCGACGAACTGACGCGCGGTCCGAGGTCGCGGCCAATGACCGTGGCACCCATCAGGCAGATTTGCGGCTGCTCCTCTTTGAAGAGGTTCACCAGAATGTCGGTGTGGGGAGCCGAGGTGTAGGGGAATAGTCCTTCGCCGTCGAAAACAAACAGCTGATCGACGCCGTAGGGCAGAATCTGCTCTTCTACCTGACCCTTGATGCCCGTTCCGGCAACAACGGCGTGGAGCTCAACACCCAGTTCATTGGCGAGCTTGCGACCCTTGGTCAGCAGCTCCTGAGATACTTCCTGCACGGTTGTGCCTTCTATCTCGCAATATACAAATACGTTGTTCATAATTTCAATTCATGATGCATGATGCATTGTTTTAGCCAATGATTTTCTCGTCCAACAATTCTTTGATCATTCCTTCGATATCAGCATCCGAAGCCGTCAAAGTTTTCGACTCCTTAGCCTGGAACACGATGTTCTTGATGGCTTTCACCTTCGTGGGAGAGCCAGAGAGTCCGCATTGCGATGCGTCGCCATCTACGTCGGCCACGCTCCACTGGTTGAGTGTCAGATAGGGGCGCTCGTCGTACAAATAGTCGTAGGCTGTTCCTTCGGCTGGGCGCTCCAGCGGACATGTTGCATATTTGTATTTCATCACCAGCTTGGCGTTCTGCGGGCGGCAGGGCGCTGCGCTTCCGTTCACGGTGATGACCACGGGCAGCGGAGCCTCTACGGTCTCCACGCCGCCGTCGATGACGCGCTTGATGGTGGCAACGCCGTTGTTCACCGAGCAGACTTCCTCGGCATAGGTCACCTGATTGAGACCCAGTTTCTGAGCCACCTGCGGGCCCACCTGGGCAGTGTCGCCGTCGATGGCCTGGCGGCCGCCGATAACAATATCCACGTCGCCGATCTTCTTGATGGCGGTGGCCAATGCGTAGCTGGTGGCTAGCGTATCGGCACCGGCAAACAGGCGGTCGGTCAGGAGCCAGCCTGTGTCAGCACCACGGTAAAGTCCCTGACGAATAATTTCGCCAGCACGCGGAGGTCCCATCGTGAGGATTCCTACTGTAGAGCCCGGGTGCTGCTCTTTCAGTCGAAGAGCCTGTTCCAAGGCATTCAAATCTTCGGGATTGAAGATAGCGGGCAAGGCAGCACGGTTTACGGTGCCTTCGGCTGTCATTGCATCCTTACCCACATTTCGGGTGTCTGGCACTTGTTTGGCCAGCACAACAATCTTTAAAGCCATAAAAAATATAAAATAAAAAGTGTTATCTTCTTTAAAAAGCGGGTGCAAAGGTACACTATTTTGGGCACTTTACAAAATAAAATGCACAAAATCGCTCCATTTGTGCGCAAATCGGCTGTTTTGTGCAATTATTTGCCTGTTTCTCACCTTTTTATCCGCGATGCTTTCTCTAGAAAGTGTGTGAGCGGCCTTTCAGAGAGTTTCTGTCGTGAATGGTTTTCATCATTCTCAGGAAAGCAGAATTATCTCACGACGATACACCCAAATTATCTAGAAAATTACAACATAACTCACGACGATAATTTTCTAAACCACGACGATAAAAAAATATCTCACGACGATATGCCAAAATTATCAAGTTTGAATTATACAGAAAGAATGAAGATTTACGCTCCGCGCCTTTCAAAAACAAAGAAAAACAAAAGCAAACAAGGAAAAACAGGTTTTTATTTGTACCCCCCCGGTTTTTATTCGTTTTTCTTGGTTTTTCTTTGTTTTTGAAAGGCGCGGAGCGTAAAAAAGATGCAGATGCTTCTGGACTTTTTCTCGAATTACTTTTCGGGAATGTCCTCGAGCGTTTTCTTGAGCAGCTGCCAGAACGGCTCGACGGTGGCGATGAGGGCACGTTCGCTGGTGGTGTGGGGCGATTTCATGGTCGGACCGAGCGAAACCACGTCAAGGTGCGGGTATTTGCCCAGAATAACCGAGCATTCCAGTCCGGCGTGGTCCACCTGAATGATGCCTTCGCCACCGAAAAGTTCCTTAAATTCGCGCAGCAGCAGGTGCAGTATCTCGCTTTGCGGGTTGGGATCCCAGCCGCCGTAGCTTCCGGCAGTCTCTACCTTCATTCCGGCCATGTTGAAGCAGCTTTCGAGCATGCAGACAATGTAGTCTTTCATGTCCTCGCGACTAGAGCGGGCAAGAATCTTCAGTGCGGCCTTGCCGTCGGCAATGTCGATGATGGCTAGGTTCGAGCTGGTTTCCACCACGTCGGGGTAAGAGGGAATCATGCGCACCACACCGTCGTGGCAAGCATAGATGGCGCTGACCAGATTGTCCTGAATCTCTACTGGAACCTCGGTTTTGGGTGCCTCAACATCCTCTGCGTAGAACTCAATGCCGCTCTCGATGTTCTTAAACTGGTCGGTGAAGTCGGCCTTCCAGTCATCTACCAGCTCGCGCAGGGCGGCAACGTTCTCCTTGGGCAGTGTGAGCACCACCTCGGCCTTGAACGGAATAGCGTTGCGCATGTTTCCGCCGTGCCAGGTGGCCAGCCGTGCCTCGCATTCCTCAATGGCCTCGCGCACGAAGCGCACCATGAGTTTGTTGGCGTTGGCGCGGCCCTCGTGAATCTCCAGACCAGAGTGTCCGCCGCGCAGCCCCTTGAGCGTCACGCGCACGGCCACGTCGTCGGGGTCGGTGTCAGCCTCTTTGTAGTTGAGGGTGGCGGTAACGTCGATGCCACCGGCGCTGCCGATGACGAATTTGCCCCAGGTCTCAGAGTCGAGGTTGAGCAGAATGTCGCCGTTCAGCTCGCCCGTGGGCAGCGCGTTGGCACCAAACATGCCCGTCTCCTCGTCGGCTGTGATGAGAGCCTCCACGGGACCGTGCTTCAGGGTCTTGTCTTCCATGACGGCCATGATAGAGGCTACGCCCAGGCCATTGTCGGCGCCGAGCGTGGTTCCGCGTGCCTTCACCCACTCGCCGTCAACATAGGGCTGGATGGGGTCGGTCTCGAAGTTGTGCTTGCTTTCAGGGGTTTTCTGCGGCACCATGTCCATGTGGGCCTGCAGAATGACGCCTTTGCGGTTTTCCATGCCGGGGAATGCCGGTTTGCGCATTACGATATTGTCGGCAGCGTCTTTGAATGCATCCACTCCGGCCTGTTTGGCGAAGTCGAGCAGAAACTGTTGTACTTTCTCGAGGTGTCCCGACGGACGCGGCACCTGTGTCAGCGCATAGAAATTCTTCCATACGCACTGCGGATTTAAGTTTTGAATTTCGTTCATAGTGGTTAGGTTTTAGTTAATATTTTTATTTCTGATGTTCGTGTTTACCACAGATTTCACGGATTGTACGGATTTTCCCGCCATCTTTATTTCCTGGGTGATTTCTCCGGATTACTGCGGCTAAAGCCGCGATGAACGCAGCATATATCTGTTAAATCTGTCGTTTACGGCAATATAGATTGTAATCATCCGTGTCATCTGTTTAATCTGTGCTCGTTTCTTCTGTTGCTATGCTGTTTTGTTTCTTCTTTTTCGTAAAGTTTAGCGCCACCCAGGCGTATATACCCAGTGCGATGACCAGCATGGTCTGTACCGTGTGGACAATGAGGACGAAGTAGAGGGCTTGCTCGTCGGCCACGCCGTAGAGGATGAGCATGGTTTTGACGGCGAAATGCCAGGGACCGGCACCGTTGGGCGTAGGCACGATGACGGCGATGCTGCCCACCACGAAGGTGACCAGCGCACAGGCGATGCCCAGATGCTCGGTGAAGGAGAAGCAGAAAAAGGTGAGGTAATAGTGCAGGAAATAGCTTACCCAGATGCCCAGGGTGAAAAACAGGAACAGCGGAATGTTCTTTACATCCTTCAGCGACACGATGCCTTGCCAGATGCCAAAGAGCATGTCTTTCACCTTATTATATAGTGGCAGCTTGCGCAGCAGTAAGACGGCTAATAGCAGAACAGCCAATGCACAAATTCCGGTTACCAAATAGCCCGTCAGGGAAAACTGGGTGAAAAGACTGTCGAGACTGGTGCCCGTGCGCTCGAAAAAAGTGCCAAACACGCTGAGCTGGAAGAGCAGCGTAAGGCCCGTAACCAGCAGCACCAGCAGTGAGTCGATGGCGCGCTCGGTGACAACAGTGCCAAGGGCCTTGGAAAAAGATATGCCGTCGTAGCGGGTGAGCACGCCGCAGCGCGTGAACTCGCCGATACGCGGAACCACCAGACTGGCCGCGTAGGAGAGAAACACGGCATTGACGCTGGTGCTGGTGCGAGGGTGCTCGCCCGTGGGCTGCAGCGTCTGCCGCCATCGCCATCCGCGAAAAGCCTGTGCCAGAATGCCGAACGGAAACGACAGCAGCATCCATGTCCAGTTCATCTCGTGCAACAGCACATGCTCGATGCGCTGGAAGTCGAATCCACGGTACATCCAATACAGAATACCTCCGCCCAAAACAAGCGGAAGCCCTATTTTCAGAGTGTTGTTGAAAGCGTGTTTCATCTGATAAAATGCAAAGCTACGGTGTTTTTGCGGAATGGCAAAATAAAAAGGGTTAATTTTACTTATACTGCTTGACCTGCGTCAAAAAAACGGCGGCATTGGCGCGAAAAACTTGCGGCTGTTTGCGCAAACAGTAAAAACTGCGTACCTTTGCACCGTGTTCAGAGGAACACAGGATGGAGACTTACACCATATATATTTCACTAAAGGATAACAAGTACAAACTTTAAAAAAAGAAAGGGTAAAAAGATGACAGTAGCATTTATGATTTTGGCGGTTATCGCCATCACTATTGCTGAGGCAGTAAAGGTGAGCAAAGACATCGACCTGGATGCCCAAGAATAAACAAGGCAGGTAGCGGACTTTGTCCGCAAATAGAAACAATAAAATCAAGCAGAAAGGCGGGTTCATGCAAGTGAATCCGCCTTTTTTCGGCTTTTTTCTTGGCGCAAACTGATATTTCTGCTACCTTTGCAACCATGAAACAAGTGAGACCCAAGAAGAATCTCGGCCAGCATTTCCTGACCGACCTCGGCATAGCCAGCCGCATTGCCGACACCGTGGATGCCTGCCCCGGACTGCCAGTGCTGGAGGTAGGCCCTGGCATGGGTGTGCTGACGCAGTATCTGGTGAAGAAAAACCGTCCCGTGCGCGTGGTGGAAATCGACAGCGAGTCGGTGGCTTACCTGCACGAGCATTTTGCTTTTATGAACGACGACATTATCGGCGAGGACTTCTTGCGCATGGACCTCGCGCGGGTGTTCGACGGGCGGCCTTTCGTGCTCACAGGCAACTATCCCTATGACATCTCTTCGCAGATATTCTTCAAGATGCTCGACAACCGCGACCTCATACCTTGCTGCACGGGCATGATTCAGCATGAGGTGGCGCTGCGCATGGCCTCCAAGCCCGGCAACAAGCAGTATGGCATTCTATCGGTGCTGATGCAGGCGTGGTACGACGTGGAATATCTGTTCACCGTCGAGCCGTCGGTGTTCAACCCACCGCCCAAGGTGCAGAGTGCCGTCATCCGCATGACGCGCAACAATGTTGAGCATCTAGGCTGCGACGAACAACTGTTCAAACGCATAGTGAAAGCCGTGTTCAATCAGCGGCGCAAGATGCTGCGCGTGAGTCTGCGGCAGGTGTTCGACGGTGGACAGCAGCCCGACAAAGATTTCTTCACCCACCCGTTTATGACGCGCCGCCCAGAGCAGCTCACTATCGCCGAGTTTGTGGAGCTCACCAACATGGTGGCTAGCGTGTCGCGGGCATTCTAGAGACTTTCACACTCCATTTACACACCAAAGCCCATTAACCCCTACAGTTCTCATGAACAAACAAGAAACCTACGAGCAACTGCTTCAGCAAATAGCAGCCCTCATCGAGGGCGAGACCGACGAAACCAGCGTGCTGGCCAACGTGAGCGCCGCCCTGCACGAAGCCTTCGCACAGTTTTTTTGGACGGGTTTTTATCTTGTGCGCCAAAATGAGCTTCGCTTGGGCCCGTTCCAAGGAACTGTGGCATGCATGCACATTCAGCACGGCCGGGGCGTGTGCGGAACGGCATGGGCCGAAGCTCTGACGCAGGTGGTGCCCGACGTGGAACAGTTTCCCGGCCACATTGCGTGCAGCTCGCTGAGCCGCTCGGAGATAGTGGTGCCCATCATGAACAACGCCCACCATGTGGTGGGCGTGTTGGATATTGACAGTAAGGAGTTGGCGACTTTCGACGACACCGACCGTCACTATCTGGAGCGGTTGTGCGCCATGCTGACAGCCGTTCTTTATGCCTGAGCTGTTTTCTTTCGCTTGAACTCAAAGAAAACAACCCCCAAAATTGAGAGAATAAGCAGCACCAGCGAGACGTAAGCCACGGTCTCGGTGGTCTTTACCGATTTCGGGTCGAACGAGAGCACCACCTGGTGCTTTCCTTGTTTTACATTGAGTGCGCGCAGAATATAGTTGACGCGTCCCAGCTCGGCAGGCTGCCCGTCGATGGTGGCCGTCCAGCCGGGGTAGTAGATTTCTGAGAATACCACCACGCCGCCCTTGTCGGACTCAACGTCGTAGGTCAGTTTGTTGGGCTCGTAGGCGGTAATGGTCACCACCGAGTTGGCCTGAGTGGTGCTTTGGCCTAGCTGTTGACTGAATTTGTTGTCGGCTACCGCCTCGTGGCGCAAGTCAATCTTACCCACACGCTCGATTTCCTGATTGGCATTTTCTACAAACTCCACTTTGTCCACAAACCATGCGTTGCCGTAGGCGTAAGGATTCTGAATGGGCACCGTCTGTCCGCCTTGCAGCGGCATGATGACATATTTGGTGTTCAGCATGTTGAGCACAGGATAGATGGAGTCGCCGGCCACGTTGGTCATGTCGCCCTGCGCGTCGGCCACGGCTTCCATCATGGCCTGCATTTCGGGCATGATGTAGGCATCTATCATTTCCTGATAACGGCGAAGCTTAGCGGCATGGTAGCCGCCGATGCTCTTGTGGTAGTACGACGTTTCGTTCTCGTTGAAAGTGTTCGAAGCCAGGTTCAGCACGCGGTAGTCGAGGCTCTTGTCTTGCAGTATCTGCTTGTCGGTGGTGGTGAGGGGTTGCGGAGCGTCGCGTTGGCTCTTCTCAACAAACATGCTGTCGTTGAGGTAACGCTTGTCTATCTGCCACAAATCGAACAAACAGAGCACCAGCAATGCGCCCACCGCATAGGACACTTTGAGTTTCTTCATCAGACAGGCCACCAGCAGCACTACTCCCACCACAATAATCCAGAACGACCGCCAACAGTCGGCTGTAAACATGGCGCGGCGCATTTCGCGCAGGTTGTCGAGCAGCGGATTGAGCTGCTCGGGCGGGAACTGGCTCAAGGCCTGCATTTCGGCACTCGAAACGAAGTCGGAGAAGAACATGCCCGGCATCACGGCAAACAAGGCGCAAATGCCCGCCGTGAGTGCAAAGCTGCCCACGAGCGGTTTTTGCAGTTGTTTCAGCGTGCGTCCGCCGGTCAGCAGCTCTTTTAGTGCCAGCATTGCTAGCAGCGGGATGGTAAATTCGGCTATCACCAGGATGCTAGCCACAGTACGGAATTTGGCATACATGGGAACGTAGTCGATAAAGAAGTCGGTCAGCCCCATGAAATTCTTGCCCCACGACAACAGAACCGACAAAACGGTGACTGCCAGCAAAGCCCACTTCATGGGACCTTTCACGATGAACAGTCCAAGCACAAACAGGAACAGCACAAACGCACCCACATAAACAGGGCCGCTGGTGCCAGGCTGCTCACCCCAATACTGCCCCAGCTGCTGGTAGATGGGCAAATAGTCGTTTTGGGCATGACTCATGGCCGTTTCGTTCATGCTGAGTGGAATAGAGGCGCCGCCCTTGGTGTTGGGCACCAGGAGCGTCCATGTCTCGCCAATGCCGTAGCTCCACTGGGTGATGTAGTCGCGGTCCAGTCCGCTGCTGGTCTGGTTGGCAGAGTTTTGTTTCACCAGCTCGCTTTTGCCGCGCATCGACTCTTGTCCGTACTGCCAGGTGTGGTAAAGATTAGAAATATTGACACATACGCCCAACAGAGCACCCACAACGCAAGCCGCCGTGGCTTTTAGGAAATGGGCCATTTGTTTCTTTCGGAGAGCATCCACCAGCCAGGCTATCATCATGGCAGCGATGATAAACAGATAGTAATAGGTCATCTGCACATGGTTGGCGTTCACCTCGAAGGCAGCAAAAATGGCCGTCACGATGGCTCCCCACAGGTATTTGCCACAGTAGGCCAGCACGATGCCGCCAATGAGGGGCGGAAGATAGGCCAGGGCCATCACCTTCCAGATGTGACCGGCGGCAATGATAATCAGGAAATAGCTGCTGAAAGCCCAGATGACCGACCCCAGCGCGGCCAGTTGCCAGCGGAAGTCGAAAGCGCGCAGCAGTATGTAAAAGCCCAGCAGATAGGCAAACAGATACCACACGTTTTCGGGCAGCCACAAGTGGTAGGCTTTGATGACTTTGCCCAGGCCGTCGGTGCTGCTGTACGAAGGAGCCGTCTGATAAGTGGGCATTCCACCGAACGTGGAATTGGTCCAGCGCGAGCGCTCGCCTGTTTTCTGATAGTATTCGAGGGCTTCCTGCCCGGCTCCGCGTCCTGCCGACGAGTCGTGTCGGTAGAGAATGCGGCCTTCGATGTCGGCCGGGAAGAAATAAGCAAACGAAATAATGGCAAAAAGCACTACAACGAGCACTTCGGGCAGAATTTTTCTCAACTGGCTGTTCATGATGGTGTTTTGTTGGGGTGAAGGGTGTTGGTGGCGGGCACCGGGTAGCCTGTTGGAGGCCCCGTGTCCTATCAAAGTGCAAAAATACACAAAAAAACATGACAAAGAAAAGAATTTTGCAAAAAAATGGCCGTCGCAGGGCCTAGTAAGTGTTTTTAGGCTCTTTGCAACGGCGATGACGGTTAGGTGAAACGTTTACTGGGCGTTTTTCTCCTTGCGCAGGCGGTCCTGAAGTTCTTTCGGGGTGCAACCCTCAAACAGTCTGAAACAACGGTAGAACGAGCTGGACGACGAGAACCCCACACGCATGTACAATTCGTTCATCTGCAGGTCGGGCTTCTGCTCAATCATTTGCTTGGCGTAATCAACGCGCTTTTTGTTGACATACTCGGCAAACGAAATGCCCATTTCCACGTTGATGGCGCGGTAGATGTAATTGCGGTTGCAGCAGAGCTGTTCGGCCAGGTCGCTGATTTTCAATCCGTTCTGTAAGAAAATCTTTTCTTCGTCCATGAGCTTTTCTATGCGGCGGCGCAGTTCGCGCATGCGTTCGGCGGCTTCCTGGCGTGCTTTGTTGTTTCTTTCGTCGGTTTGCTGCTGTTGTGGAGTCAGGCTTCCGGGGGCGGCTGTCAATGTGTTTGGACTTGTCTCGTCGCTATTGTCGGTGGCAATGGCGGGGTAGTTGTAGCGTATGCCGATATACACTTGCATGAAAATAAGCAGGGCAAACACCACCGAGGGGAAGGCCAACATGAGTGTGTCGTCGAGAAAACGATAGCGACCCAGGGCATTACTGATGGCCGAGAGCACCGATGTGGCCAAAAACAGCAAAAACATGAGTCTCAGCATTACAAGACTGTGCTGGCTGGCATCGGCATAGCTGCGCGAAACCATATTGCTGTAGTGGCGAATCTTGCGCAAGGCGAGTACGGCCAGCGGAATGATTTCCAGGCCAAACACCCACTTCTCCATCTCATGGGCATAGACTTGCCACAAGGCAGCACCCGTGAGGCCTTCGGAACTGTTGCGATAGAGATAACGTTCGATGAACAGGCGCGTGCACGACTCGTCCATCAGCAAATAGCAGACCGTAACGGCCACGCCGCAAACCAGTGGCGGCAAAAGCCATCCCAGACCCGAATACCAGTGAGTGCGCGAATTGCTCAGCTCGCTAAGATAAATGTAATAGAGGGGATAGACTGCCGGACTGCAAAAACAATATAGCGAATCGGTGAACGGAATCAGTTCGAAGGCGTAAGAAAAATAGGCAGCATGGCCTAAATAAAGAAACAAACACGCCATGACGAAGGCCAGCAGACAGGTTTTGGTGCGGACAACATAGCGTTCGTGCTCGTCGAGCAAATCGAGAGCCAACAACAGTGCCAACACCAGTGAAACAAATAGTGGCAGAAAAATGACAAAGCCTGTGAACATGCGGCAAAGATAAGGCAAAATTGCGAATATGGGAACTTTGCAATGCAGAAATTGTGAATATGGGAATCATTTCTGCAAATTTGGGAAACATTTATGCTAATTCGGGAACAAGGTTATCGGGATTGTGTGTAACTTTGCAAAAACAAGTCAAGAATAATCATAAAACTACATTATTATCATGAAAACAAAAATTCTAATTACCACCGTTGCCCTTTTTGTGGCCTTGTCGGTTTTTGCTCAGCCGCCACGCGCCCGCGAGGAAGCACGCCGGCTGACCAACCACGTTGACCGCACAGTGGGACTTCACCGAGGGCAATATGATGCTATCTACCGTATTAACCTGCGTTACGCTACCCGCCAGATTGGTATAGAACATCGCGACAGGGAGTACCGCCGTGTCATGAGCGACCGCCAGTGGTATCGCTGGATGGACCGACGCCAAGGCCCGCCTCCACGCCGCGACTACAGACCCGGCCCAAGACGTGGCCCACGCGACGGCTATCGTGGCCCGCGTCGCGACTACCGTAGAGGAGATGGCCCCGGCCCACGCCGTGATTTCCGCCGAGGCGATGGACCCGGCCCGCGCCGTGATATGCGTCGCGGAGGTGGTCAGCGCGATCGCCGTGACTTCCGCCAAGGTGGCGGCCAAAACTTCCGTCAGGGCGGCGGCCAGGGCGGCAACCGTCAGAACTTCCGTCAGGGCGGCGGCCAGGGCGGCAACCGTCAGAACTTCGGTCAGGGCGGTGGCCAAAGAGGCAATCGTCAGAACTTCGGTCAGGGCGGCGGCCAAAGAGGCAATCGTCAGAACTTTGGTCAAGGCGGCGGCCAAGGTGGCAACCGTCAGAACATGCGCCAGGGCGGTGGCCAAGGTGGCAACCGTCAGAACTTCGGTCAGGGCGGTGGCCAAGGAGGCAACCGTCAGAACATGCGTCAAGGCGGTGGCCAAGGCGGCAACCGTCAGAACTTCGGTCAGGGTGGTGGCCAAGGCGGCAATCGTCAGAACATGCGCCAAGGTGGTAATCGCCAAAACCGTCAGAATTATTATTGATGCATATATATAAATAAGTAATAAAACAAATATTCATTCATTTAACAAAACATTTTATCATGAAAACAAGAATCCTTATCACCGCCATTGCTCTATTCATGGCTATCTCGGTATCGGCTCAACCGCCACGTGCCAGGGAAGAAGCTCGCAGACTGACCAATCACGTTGACCGTGTTGTGGGACTCAGCCGAGGACAGTACGACGAAATCTATCACATCAATCTGCGTTACGCTTTGCGCGAAATTGGCATCGAGCGCCGCGACCGCGCATACCGCCGTGTGATGGACGACCGCCAGTGGTTCCGCTGGACTGACCGTCGCCAAGGCCCGCCTCCACGCAGAGACTATCGTCCCGGCCCAAGACACCGCCACGATGGCCCACGTGACCGTCACCGCCACCATCGCCGTTAACCGTACAAGATATATAATAACTATTGGCAATTCTCAGCAAAAGCTTCTACGGTTAGAAACGTTCCAGAACCCTGGAACGTTTCTTTTTTTTACCCATACACCTTGTTTTTTACCCATCTCCAAAACAATGTTATGCTGACAATTGAAAGCCAACTTACGGCATGGCCATGGGGGTAGGCGAGAACGAGAAGAACAACAAGCAAGTGTTTGCACGCCTTGTGGAGAAAGCGTAGTGCATGCTGGAGAATGATTGGCGTGATGCTGTGAATTAAAATAGTAGTGTCGTGAGTTGTGATAATAACTCACGGCGTGGCGTTGAAATTTACTAGAGAATTTGAGTCTATTGTCGAGCGTTATTTTCCTGTAATCGTGTTTTAGAAAAATATCGCCGTGAGATAGGATAAAATTCTCTAGCCTGTATTATTCACAGTAACACAAGGCAGAAGCAGCTCCCCTCCCTTCAAGGGGAGGGGTTAGGGGTGGGGTCTGTAATTTTGCTATTTTGCGAAATAATACTGACCCCGCCCCGGCCTACGGCCACCCCGCCCCTACATGGGCGGGGAGAGGCTGGCGCACCGGAAGGTATGAATAATTAAGGCTAGTAAATTTCAACGCCGCGCCGTGAATTGTTGAGCGGATGTCAGGAAAGGAGGAACTGAGGTCGTGCGATGTTATTGCCGATCACGACGACGTTCGTTTCCATCGCGGTTTCCGTCGCGGTTGCCTCGGTTGCCGTTGCCACCCTGACGGGCGTTCTGACCATTGCCGCTGCCTCGGTTGCCACCCTGACGGGCATTCTGTCCGTCGCGTTTACCACGGTTGCCGCCCTGACGGGCATTCTGTCCCTCGCGGTTGCCGCGTTCGCCGCCCTGTCGGGCATTCTGTCCGTCGCGGTTGCCACGGTCGCCGCCCTGGCGGGCATTCTGGCCGTTGCGGTTGCCACGGTCGGCCTGTCCGGTGCGCGGACTGCCGCCCTGCTGACCGTTAGGCTTGCCCTGCGCCTGACCCTGTTTTCCGTTCTTGTGGTCTTTGTCGCGGGGACCGTCTTTACCCTTTCGAGGGCCGTCCTTGCCTTTGTGGTCGCCTTTGCTGCTTGGGCCGCTCAGAGCATCGGCCACGGCACCCACGGCCACCACTCCGCCAATGATGCCGGCCCACGTGTTGGTTCGGCGTTCTTTGGCCTTGTCCCAGCGCATGTATGCCTCGTCGATGAAGTCCTCGCTGCGGCTGCGCAAGTCGTGGGTGGCGTCGTTTGAACGGGTGACGCGCTCAAAGTCTTCGATGGCTTTTTTCCATTTTTTCATTTGGAAGTAGCAAACGCCACGCTGGTAGAACAGCTCTGCCGACGGGCCGCGGTCGAGCACCTTGTCGTAGCACTTGACGGCCTGTTTGAATTTGCCCATTTGCTCCAGCTGGTGCGCCTCTTCGAGCAGCGGATCGCCAAGTGGAGCAGCCATTGTGGCGGGGGCACCCATGTCGATGCGGTCGTCGGTATAACCGCCGTCGTCGGCATAGTCGTCATAGCGTTCTTCTGCAGCGGCTCCCCGCTTGTCTTTCACCAGAATAATCATGCCCGCATAGCAGTAGCTCAGGTCTTCGTTGATGCGCTTGAGCTCTTTCTCGGTCATGCCAAATTTTCTGGCAATAGAGGCAATGGTCTCGCCGCGCTGCACGCGGTATTTGGTAGGCCGCTGCGCGCTCATGGGAATCACCACGAGCGCGAGCAGCAGCATAATAAGGTATCGTTTCATAGGTCTTGAAGTTTTTTCGGGGTTAGTCGCACTGCACAACGAGATAGTTGCTCACGCTCCAGAACTGGCCGGGGTCAAGAATCTTCAGCACGTTGCCGTCGGCGGTTTCCTCAAACTGGTACGAGCCGTCGGGAGCAGGCGAAATGAGCTTCACCTTCTTTCCGGGCAGGTTCAGCGTCTGGAATTTGCGGATGTCCACAGGCTTGAATTTTTCCTGCGGAATGTTGCCCATATCCACTTTTCCTTTTTTGAAGAGGTTGCCGGCGGTGAGAATGCCAAGCTCCTTGAGTTCGCTCTTGGTGCCCACCAGATAGTAGCACTCGTTGATCATTTTGTCCTGGGCGCTCATAATGCGCTGCTGATCCTCTATTTTGCGGTCTTTGCGCCAGAGGTGGTTGCGCAGGTGGTCAATGTCGAAGCTGGCGTCCTCCAGTTCGTGCTCCATTTCCACTATTTCGTATTCTTTGAAGTCGAGCTGGTCAATCATCATGCCAATCACCTTGCCCAAATGAGCCTCGCTGCCAGTGCTCTCTGCCAGTTTTTTCTGCAGATCCTTCAGTTTGGCTTTCTGGTCGGCCATCAGCTTGCCGTAGGCGGCAAGGTTGCTCTTGATTTGTTTGCGGTCCTTAATCACCTCTTTGTTTTTGCCAACGAAAAGCAGGCCTTCCTGAGCTGCCAGACTGTCAATCATCAGCGACAGGTCGTCGAGCACGGCATTCACACCGCCAATAATTTGTTCTTTCTGCTCGTTTTCAGCAGCCAGTGAGTCAACCACATCGTCGGTTGCTCCTGTTGTGCCACCGCCACAGGCAACCAGCAGCACCAGGGCAGCTGCACCTGCAAAGATTTTCATGATTAGTTTTTCCATGATACAATTTGTTTTGTTGTTATTAGTTATTAATGAATTTTTCATTTGCTGTTTTTTCATTCACTCCGTGGGTTCTCAACAGAGTGCCTTTGCATAAATTTATACAAAGGTAAGGCAACGCGGGCATGTTTGATTCCCAAATTCGCAGAAATATCACGATTGCTTTATTTTTTGCAAATATGGGAATCGTTGCTTTTGGCCGTTGTCTTTTTGTAGGCTTCTTTTTGACGATTTTAGACCAGAAAAAGCGGATTTCTGAACAAAAAACACTACCTTTGCAACCTGAAAAAGCAAATAACGAAAAGTTTTCAATTATGATTATAGGAATTATTGTGGCCATGGAGAAAGAGTTTGTGCAACTGCGCACTTTGCTCGACGAAGCTTCTACCGAGCGCCACAACCGCAAGGATTTTGTTGTCGGACAGATGGGCAACAACACCATCGTCATGCAGCAGTGCGGCATTGGCAAGGTGAATGCCGCCATCGGTGCCGTTGAAATGATAGACCATTACCAGCCCGACCTTGTCATTTCCACTGGCGTTGCCGGTGGTGCCGATGTGGGCATGAATATCATGGATGTGGTGGTGAGCACCGAGTGTACTTACCACGATGTTTATTGTGGCCCCGACGTTGCTTACGGCCAGCTCATTGGTACGCCTGCCCGTTTTCGTTCGCCCAAGGAGCTGATAGCCAAGGCCTGTAACAATAATGCCACCCCTGCAGAGGGTGGCGCTAAGGCTGCTGCTGGAAGTGTGGCGACTGTCGTTCACCCAGGCCTGATAGTGACGGGCGACTGGTTTGTTGACAAGAAAGAGAAGATGCAGGCCATTCTCGAGAAGTTTCCCGAGGCCAAGGCGGTGGATATGGAGAGTTGTGCCATTGCTCACACGTGCCATATTTATGGGGTGCCATTTGTTTCCTTCCGCATCATCAGCGACATTCCTCTCAAGGACACTGACGCCAGCCAGTATTTCGATTTCTGGGCGCGGCTGGCCGAAGGCTCGTTCCGCGTCACCAAACAGTTTGTCGAGAGCCTGTAAGTCAGCATTTTGACAAAAAACTACGAGTTCAGAGTTGTGATGATTCCTCAGTTGTAAAGGAAATCACAACTCTGAACTCGTTATTTCTGGTTCGTGGTATTGGCCCGTTACTTCAGTTCTTCGCGAAGAAACATGTCGAAGATGGTTTTGGTGATAAACGAAATCACGAAACTGTTGGTTTCGTCGGTTTCTTTCGAGTCCTTAATGAAAACAGCCAGATAACACCGTTTGCCGTCGGGCAGTTTTATCACGGCAGCGTCGTTGTAAGCCACTCTTACACCGTTGAGCAAAGGCCCCGTGCCCGTTTTGTGCCCCATTTCGGCCCAGTTGGGCAGTCCCGATTTTATTCTGTCTTCGCCTGCCGTGCTCTGTGACAGCACTTGGCCAAGAATCTCATGGTCGTAGGCCATGAAAAGCTGCGTCATGGCCGAGGGGGAGGTCCAGTTGTCGTAGCATCGCAGGGGTGTGTCGTGCTGTTGCGACTCGTTGTAATTGAGTTCGAAATCGCCGATGCCCAGTTCGCCAATGATTTGTTCCACTCGGTCGATGCCGCCGCACTGGCGTATCACTAGGTCGTTGGCATTGTTGTCGCTCTGGGCAACACTCCACCGCAACAAATCGGCCAGTGTGATGCGGAAATCGGCCCCGGGATGAAGCAGCCGAAGCGGACTGTAGGTGTCGGGCCGCATGTCGGAAGCCTGCACGTCAATCAGCGAGTCGAGAGGCAGTTCTTGCAGCAGAGCGGCCACTGCCACGTGGTATTTCATAACGCTGGCAAGCGGAAACCGTTCTTTGTCGTTGTAGGCGTATTTTTTCCCGTCGTAGGCAAAAGCCACGCCGATGGTCATGCCTTTGCCCTTGGCTATGCGGTCAATCTTATGGCTCAGCCGCTCCTGCCATCCGGCATTCGCACTGCCAGAAAGCATCAGCATTGCCATAAGTATCAGCCATAAACGCCTCATAACTCATTATTTTTGCTCCATCTCTCATTTACAAATCCGAAAGACTGCTCATCAGTTGTCTTTCATGGCCTTTTTGCGCTGGTCGTGGTCCAGTATGATTTTTCGCATGCGCATCGATTTCGGGGTAACCTCCACCAGTTCGTCGGCCTTGATGTATTCCAGACATTCCTCAAGGCTCATTACCGTCTTGGGAATGATGCGCGCCTTGTCGTCGCTGCCGCTTGCACGCACATTGGTGAGCTGTTTGGCCTTGGTGACGTTGATAACCAGGTCTTTGTCGTGAACGTGCTCGCCAACCACCTGTCCCATGTAAACCTCCTCGCCCGGGTCGATGAAAAACTTGCCGCGGTCTTGCAGCTTGTCGATGCTGTAAGCATAAGCCGTGCCCGTTTCCATGGCAATCATCGAACCGTTCTGCCGCCGCTCAATGTCGCCCTTGTAGGGCTGATACTCCTTGAAGCGGTGCGCCATGATGGCCTCGCCCTGACTGGCGGTAAGCACGTTGGTGCGCAGGCCGATGATGCCGCGCGAAGGCATGTCGAACTCAATGTTCACACGGTCGGCCTGGCTCTCCATGCTGGTCATCTCGCCCTTGCGGCGCGTCACCATATCAATCATTTTCGAGGCAAACTCCTCGGGAACATTGATGGTCAGCTCTTCTATGGGCTCGCATTTCTGGCCGTCGATTTCCTTATAGATTACTTGCGGCTGTCCCACTTGCAGCTCGTAGCCTTCACGGCGCATGGTTTCGATGAGCACACTCAGGTGCAGCACGCCGCGGCCCGATACTATCCATCGGTCGGTGGAGTCCTCGAAGGGTGCCACGCGCAATGCCAGGTTTTTTTCCAGCTCGCGCTCCAACCGGTCGTTGATATGGCGCGACGTAACAAACTTTCCTTCTTTTCCGAAGAAGGGCGAGTCGTTGATGGTGAAGAGCATGCTCATGGTGGGCTCGTCGATGGCAATGGGGGGCAGGGCTTCGGGATTCTCAAAGTCGCAGATGGTGTCGCCAATCTCGAAATGCTCCAGACCGATGACCGCACAGATGTCGCCACAGTCAACTTGGCTGGTGCGAACGTGGCCCATGCCCTCAAAGGTGTGGAGCTCCTTGATGCGGGTCTTTTCCTGCGAGCCGTCGCGATGCACGATGGTCACCTGCATGCCGTCTTTCAGCGTGCCGCGGTGAACACGGCCTACGGCTATGCGGCCCGTGTAGCTGCTGTAGTCAAGACTGGTGATGAGCAGCTGCGGAGTGCCCTCAAGTTGCTTGGGAGCGGGAATCACTTCTATGATTTTGTCGAGCAGATAAGTGATGTTGTCGGTAGGCGTGTTGTAGTCTTCGCCCATCCAGCCCTGTTTGGCCGAGCCATACACCACGGGGAAATCTAGCTGGTCTTCTGTTGCGTTAAGGGCAAACATCAGGTCGAACACCATTTCGTAAACCTCTTCGGGCCTGCAGTTGGGTTTGTCAACCTTGTTCACCACTACTATGGGCTTCAGCCCTATTTCCAGTGCCTTCTGCAACACGAAGCGCGTCTGAGGCATGGGACCTTCGAAGGCGTCCACCAACAGCAGACAGCCGTCGGCCATGTTGAGCACGCGCTCCACCTCGCCGCCGAAATCGCTGTGTCCCGGGGTGTCGATAATGTTGATTTTTACACCTTTATAGTTGATTGAAACGTTTTTCGAAAGAATGGTGATGCCGCGCTCCCTTTCCAAGTCGTTGTTGTCGAGCACCTGGCTGCTCAGGTTCTGCCCCTCGCGAAACAGGTTGCCTGCCAGCATCATCTTATCTACGAGAGTGGTCTTTCCGTGGTCAACGTGAGCGATAATCGCAATGTTTCTGATGTCTTGCATATTCTATAAATCATTTTTTTCGGCTGCAAAATTACAAAGAATTTGCGACATAGCGCACGTAAGCTTGTTTTTTGTTCTGAAAAGTCGGCGTTTTTTCAGCGAAAGCAGTTTTCCGAAGTGCTTTCATGCCCATTATTTCATAAAATAATGATGTCTGAAAAAGAAAACATGGTTTCTCTGCGCTCACTTACCCGAAATTTCGTACCTTTGCACACAAAAATATTACAACAGACAGAAAAGTAAAAGAAATGAAGGCTTTCAGAAGTATTTTGATGGTGCTCATGCTGGCGCTGGCCGCATCGGGTGCCGCCCAGAAAAAGGCACAAAAGCATACGCCCGAGCAGACGGGCGGCGTTTACTACGCCTACCATCCCTACGACGGGAAGTACACCCCGGCCCCCAAGGGATACGCGCCTTTCTACATCAGCCATTATGGCCGTCACGGCTCGCGCTGGCTCACCAAGCAGGAGCGCTACAACTATGTTTACGACCAGTTTATGGACAGCGAGAATCTGACCAAGACGGGCGTGTCGGTGCGTCAGCGAATGTACAAAGTGATGGTCGATGCCGAGGGCAATGCCGGCAAACTCACGCCCCTGGGTGCCCGCCAGCACCGCGAGATAGCCGAGCGCATGGCAAAACGTTTTCCTGAGGTGTTTAAGGGCAAGAAAACCATCGTTGCCCGTTCGAGCACATCGAACCGCTGTGTGAAGAGCATGAACGCCTTTGCCGGGCAGCTGCAAAAAATGAACGAGGATCTGTGGATTACGCAGGATGCCAGCGAGAAACACATGGCCTACATCGCCTACAGCTCGCCCGAGATAGAAGAACTCTATGCCACTGTGAATCCCCGTTTCTACGGCAGCACAGAGCGGCTCATGCGTTTGCTGTTCCGCGACCCCAGCCGCATTAAAGATCCGCTCAAACTCATGGAAGAACTGCACACCATCGCCTCCGACATGCAGAACGTTGAGGCAAAGGTGAACCTCTTCGACATTTTCACTCCGCAGGAAATGCAAGAACTCGAGGACTGGCACGACGAGCGCATGAGGCTCATCAACGGCGAGGATGCCTCGAACAACGACGCTCCCGAAATGTCGGCCACGTCGCTCTGGCAGAACATTGTGGAGAGTGCCGACGCAGCCATTGCAGGCAACGGCATTTCGGCTGATTTGCGCTTTGGCCACGACACCTGTCTCTATCGCCTCCTGACGCTCCTGGGCATTAACCTGGGCAACGACATGTTCAACATCGTTCCCATGGCCGCCAACCTGCAGATGATATTTTACCGCAACGAGCGGGGCGACGTGCTGGTGAAATTCCTGCACAACGAGCGCGAAGTGCAGCTGGCCATGCCCACCACCATGGGTGCCTTCTACCACTGGAACGAAGTGAAAGAACACTACTCCAAATGGCTTCGCCTGGCTCACCAGCGCAACCGAGTGTCGATGCTCAACACCATGGTGGGAACCGACAAGGCCGTCATGCCGTCGGCAAGCATCTACGCACAGGGAACCGAACAAAGCGGACAAACCATTCCGGCCGTGCTCGAACCTAACGGCATGAACTTCTGGACCCCACAAACACGCGACACCGAGCAGAAGTGCGTAGCACCTTATTATTATAGTGATACCCGCTGGATGGGATTCCGCAACAGCCACTGGATCAACGGCGGATGCACGCAAGACTACGGCTCGTTTACCATTGCCGTGCTGGGCGACTCGCTGCGAACCACACCCGAGCGGCGCGCAACACCGTTTGAGCACAAAGCAGAGATTTCGCATCCCGACTACTACTCGGTGAAGCTGCCCTGGGAACACATCACCGCTGAGCTGACAGGCCGTTCGCACTCAGCCATCATGCGCTTTACCTGCGACGGACCGTCGCGCACCTACTTGGTCATCAATCCCAACAGCGACGAGGGCGAGGGCTTCATCGCTATCGACACCGTGCGTCACGAGGTGTATGGGTTCAATCCCGTTCACCGCATTTATCAGGGTGCTGGCGAAAAGGCAGGTTTCAGTGGCTATTTCGTTGTGAAGTACGACCGCACGCCGAGCAGCTACGGCGCCTTCTGCGGCGATCAGGTTTATCCCGGACAGACGCAGATTGGCTATCAGCAGAACATTGGGTTCTATCTCTGTTTCGACACCCACCGCGACGATCAGATTCTGGTCAAAGCAGCCTCGTCGTTCAACGACGTAGAGGGTGCCCAGCGCAATCTGCAGGCCGAGATTCCCCACTGGAACTTCGATAAGACGCGCAACGAGCTGAACGCACTGTGGCAGAAACGGCTGGGACTCATCGAAATAGAGACCGACAATGCCGAGGAAGAAAACAAATTCTACAGTGCTTTCTACCGGGCATCGTTCTTGCCCCGCGAGTTCAGCGATGTTGACGGACGTTATCCGGGCTTCAACGGTACCGAAGCGCAGCAAACCTATCGTGGTGCCAAATACTACACCGACTTCAGCATGTGGGACACCTACCGTGCGTTGCATCCGCTGCTCAACATTGTTGCCCCCAAAACCAACGGCGAAATGATGCAGAGCCTCGTCGATATGTATCAGCAGGGCGGTTGGCTTCCCATCTTCCCCTGCTGGAACAGCTATACGGGAGCCATGATTGGCGACCACTGTATTTCGGCCCTGAGCGATGCGTACGTGAAGGGAGTTCGCAATTTCGACTTTACCAATGCCTACGATGCCATGGCGAAAAACGCATTCCGCACATCGGCCACCATGCGCGAGTTCAAAAACGGCAACGGACGCCGAGGCATTTCGTCGTATCTGAAGTATGGCTTCATTCCCGTTGAGGAAATCATTCGCGAGGCTTATCACGGCGACGAACAAGTGAGCCGTACCATGGAGTATGCCTACGACGACTTTGCCCTGGCTCAAGTTGCGCAACAGCTGGGCAAGGACGACGACTATCAGCAGCTGATGGAACGCTCGAAATACTACCGCAATGTGATTGACCCGCGCACGGGCTATGCACAGGGACGCCACGCCAACGGACAGTTCCTCACCGACGACAATGTGGCTCAGCGCGTGAAGTTCATCACTGAGGGCGCCCCCTGCCACTACACTTTCTATGCTCCTCACGATCCCTATGGACTGATGGATGCCATGGGAGGCAAAATTTACTATGTGGCACGTCTTGACAGCACTTTCCAGCACAACCGCTACTGGCACGGCAACGAGCCTTGCCATCAGATGGCCTATATGTACAACTATGCCGGCGAACCGTGGAAAACGCAGCGCGAGGTGCGTAGAATTCTCGACACAGAGTACGAAAACGTGCCCGGCGGACTTTCGGGCAACGATGATGCCGGACAGATGTCGGCCTGGTATTTGTTCTCGGCCATGGGATTCTATCCTGTGTGTCCCGCAACACCTTATTACATGCTCGGAACCACCTCGTTCAAGAGCATCAAGATTCATTTGGACAACAGTAAGACTTTCACCATCGAGAACGACAACCCCTGGGCCGACTGCTACTACATACAGAGTGCCACGCTCAACGGGGTGCCTTACACCAAAAACTACATCACCCATCAGGACATCATGAATGGTGGAACGCTGAAGCTCTCGATGGGCTCTGCGCCCAACTACGACTGGGGTAGCCGTCCTGACGACTGCCAGCCCAGGTAAAAAGCCCGAGAAACCGGTGTTCTCTCCACCTGAAAGCAAGCCAAACAGCTGATTCAGGCGGAGAGAACGAAAAAATCAGGGTAAAAGTTTGGGTGATAGCAGAAAAAGTTGTACCTTTGCAGCCGATTTCGGAAAATCCGATGCATTCGACGACGTAAACCGTGCGCGTGATTACGGTTGTCACGACTGACAGCGAGTGCGGCAGGCGTCAGAAGGATGTAATTTTATTCATTTTAATCACAACAAACAACACTATGTATTTAGACAAAGCTAAGAAAGCTGAGATTTTTGAGAAGCATGGCCGCAACGGCGTTGCCGACACAGGTTCTGCCGAAAGCCAGATTGCACTGTTCTCTTATCGCATTAAGCACCTCACTGAGCACCTGAAGAAAAACCACAAGGATCATGTGACAGCCCGCTCGCTGACCATGCTTGTTGGTAAGCGTCGTAAGTTGCTCACTTATCTGAAGGAGCGCGACATCGAGCGTTACCGTGCCATCGTCAAGGCTCTCGGTCTGCGCCGATAATCTCTGCTGGGCAAAAAGATTTATGAGAAATCCCTGCAAGTCGTAACGATTTGCAGGGATTTCTGTATTTCATGGATTCGGGCCTGTCTGGCAGGGCTGAGCGTCAGCGTGTCGCAACCGTAGTAATCATCGTCGCAGCGTCGGGCATGATTTCGCGCAGGGGCTTCATCACAAACTCGCGCTCGTACATCAGCGGATGGGGAATCTTCAGGTCGGGCTCGTCGATGGTCTCGTCGTCGTAGAGCAGAATGTCAATGTCGATGATGCGGTCGAGATAGGTGGTGCCGTCGGCGGGTTTTCCGTCGGCGGCTTTTTTCGTTTTGTGGGTACGGCCCAACTCGCGCTCAATGGCTTGTGTGGCAGAGAGCAGCTGGTGGGGCGTAAGCTCGGTCATCACGCAAATGGCAGCATTGATGAACTTCTTTTTTGAGCTGAACCCCCAGGGCTCTGTTTCGTAGAGAGCAGACTGGCGCACAATGGTGCCAATCTGCTCTCTGATAAGGGTTGTCGCGCGGCTGATGTTGCTGCGACGACGGCCTAAGTTGGTTCCCAGACTGAGGTAAACGGTATGCATGAGCCGTTAGTTGCTGCGCTTTAGTCGTTCACGATGAGCATAGCATCGCCGTAGCAGCCGAATTTGTAGCCGTTTTTCAGGGCCAGGTCGTAGGCTTCCATCACCAGGTCGTAACCGCCGAAAGCAGCTGTTGACATGAGCAGGGTGGAAAGCGGGTGATAGAAGTTGGCAATCATGCTGTCGGCCAGTCCAAACTCGTAAGGCGGGAAAATAAACTTGTTGGTCCATCCGTCGTACTCTTTCAGTTGTCCGTCGGTGCCCACGGCCGTCTCAGTGGCCTTAGCCACGCTGGTGCCTACCACGCAGATGCGGTGGCCGCTGGCCTTTGTGGCGTTGACAATGCGGCAAGCCTCTTTGTCAATCTTCATCTGCTCAGAGTCCATCTTGTGCTTGGTGAGGTCTTCCACTTCAATATCGTGGAAGTTACCGAGCGCGCAGTGCAGGGTGATGAAGGCAAAGTTGATGCCACGAATCTCCAGCCGTTTCATCAGTTCGCGACTAAAGTGCAGTCCCGTGGCAGGAGCGGTGACTGCTCCTTCGTTGCGGGCGAAAATGCACTGAAAATCT
Organism: uncultured Prevotellaceae bacterium; assembly: GCA_900315565.1. Lineage (GTDB taxonomy): Bacteria > Bacteroidota > Bacteroidia > Bacteroidales > Bacteroidaceae > Prevotella. The sequence goes on from OMZS01000014.1 coordinate 53,550, forward strand.
TCCATGTCTTCTTCGCGGGCGGGGCGGTGGTCAACAATGTAGTGGGGGAGTGGTGCTTCGCCCAGCCCGTAGAGCTCGCGCTTGAATTCGTCGTGCGGACAGTCGTAGAGGAAACGCAGTGTGCGTCCGCGGCTGGTGGTGTTGTCGATAACTTCTGCCACCATGGTGCCGCTGGAGTCGAAGAACAGCTTGTTGCCAATGCGTATTTTTCGTGCCGGCTCTACGAGCACGTCCCACAGGCGCATTTCCTCGTTCAGCTCGCGCAGCAGAAACACTTCAATCTTTGCGTCGGTTTTTTCCTTGGTGCCGTAGAGGCGTGCTGGAAACACCTTGGTATCATTGAAAACGAAGGTGTCGCCCTCGTCGAAATAGTCCAGAATGTTGCGGAAGTCGAGAAAGTCGCCCTCAATGGGTTTGCCGTTCTCGTCTTTGTGGAACATATCGATGGTTTGCGACTGTTTGTGGAGCACCATGAGGCGACACTCGTCGCGGCGTGTGACGCGGAACACCTCGTCTTCGCCGGCTTCGTTCTTGAACTTGCGCTCAATGAAGTGGGGGTAGAGCGCTATTTGTTCTTCAGGCAGTTTAAACTTGAATTGCGATAGTTTCATTGTTGCTTATATAGGTCTTTTGAGAGTAATGGGTCTTATTGGGGTAATGGGGTGGGTGGATGGAGAACCGACGTCTATCCTTCGATGGTTTGTTGGTCGAGCCATTCTTGCAGATGGTCGAAATCGATGCACTGCTCTATGCGCACGTCGCCCACGCGGGTGCGGCAGAGGGCCGTGAGATAGGCTCCGCTGTCCAAAGCCTCGCCGATGTCGCGTGCCAGTGCTCGTATGTAGGTGCCTTTTCCGCACACCACCCTGATGCTCATTTGCATGGTTTCGGGGTCGAAGTGTGTCAGCTCTATCTCGTCAATGCGGAGCGTCTTGGGTTTTAGTTTCACCTCCTCGCCCCTGCGCGCCATTTTGTAGGCGCGGTGCCCATCCACCATGCAGGCGCTGAATGCAGGCGGCACTTGCTCTATTTCGCCCACAAAGCGCGGCAATGTCTGTTCGATGAGCTGGCGTGTGATGTGCGATGTAGGGTAAGTGGCGTCAACGGGATGCTCCCTGTCGTAGCTGGGCGTGGTGGCACCGAGCTGCAGTGTGGCGGTGTATTCCTTGGTCTGCAGCTGCATCTGCTCAATCTGCTTGGTGGCTTTGCCGGTGCAGAGAATCAGCACGCCTGTGGCCAGCGGGTCGAGTGTGCCTGCATGGCCGGTTTTCACGCGCTTCACTCCCGCTTTCTTCGAGATGAGGAAGCGTACATGAGCCAGCGCGCCGAAGCTCGACATGCCGTAGGGCTTGTTGATATAGATAATTTCGCCTTCCTTAAAGTTCATCAGTCAACCATGGCTAGTGAGTGTCCGGTGAGCAGCAGCACGATGATGATGCCGCCCACGATGATGCGGTAGTAGCCAAATGCCTTGAAACCGTATTTGGTGAGGAAGTTGACAAACCATTTCATGGCGAGCAGGGCCACGACAAAGGCCACCACGCAGCCCAGAATGAGCATGGCAATGTTGTGGCCAGTGGCCCACGAGGTGTCTTCCTTAAACAGGTCGAGCAAGTCGAGCAGGGTGGCGCCGGCCATGGTGGGCACGGCCAGGAAGAACGAGAACTCGGCCGCGCGCTTGCGCGTAAGTCCCTGCGTCATGCCGCCCACGATAGTGGCCATCGAGCGCGATACGCCCGGAATGACCGAAATGCACTGGAAAAGGCCGATGTTGAAGGCGCGGCGCTCGGTCACCTTGTTGGCGTCGCTGCCTTTGTTGAACAGACGGTCGCAGTAGAGCATGAAAATGCCGCCCAGCACAAGCATCACGGCCACCACCTCGACGCTGTCGAGCAGCCAGTCGAGCAGGCCCGACTTCTTGGCCAGAAGGCCAATGACGACGGCGGGCACTACGCCCACAAAGAGCAGCCAGTAGAAGTGGAATTTGTGTTTGAGCCGTTGCCACAGGTTGCTGCCTGCCGGAGCGGGAGTGTTGTCGAACTGAAAGAAACGCTTCCAGTAAAGGCACACCACCGAAAGAATGGCGCCAAACTGAATAATAAACGTAAATGCGTGGACGAACGCGTCGCCCTGCGGAATGCCCAGCAGGTTCTGGGTGATAATCATGTGGCCTGTTGACGACACGGGCAGAAATTCTGTCAGTCCCTCAACAATGGCGATGATAATAGTTTCTAACCAATCCATTTCGCGATGAAATTAATGTCTTGATGCTTTTTGTTTTGGGGTTACTGGTTGTCTTTGGGCTTGCGGATGATGGCATAAATGATGGAAACAAAGCCCACGAAACAAACAGCTGGTGCCACCTTGATGTGCAAGGGGCTGAAAATCTCGGGATTGTAGTGGGTTTCAGTTGAACCGGTTACGCTCATCAGAATAAATCCGATGATCACCACTAACATTCCCACGGCCAACAGAATGAAGTTGACCTTGTCGAAAGCATAATTTCTTCTGTCCATATTTTTAATTAAAACTCTAAACTCTTAACTCTAAACTTAAAACTCCTAACTCCTAACTTGTAACTCCTAACTCCAAACTCGTAACTCCTAACTCCTAACTCGTAACTCCTAAATCTTATACAGGTCTCCCGCTTTCATGCGCAAGAACTTGTTCACCGAGAAATATGAGCAGAGCATGGTGATGATAATGCCGAAAAGCAGCACCGACACGCCCGTAATGAGCAGCACGTCCCACGTGATGACCGTCATTACCTCGGGCTCGTAGCTGTAGAGCGCATAAACGCCGCCCGCCAGCACAGCGTCGGCAATGATGCCGGCGGCAATGCCCGCTACAATGGATTTCTTGAGGAACGGCCGGCGGATGAATCCCCACGACGCGCCCACCAGCTTCATGGTGTGGATGGAGAAACGGCGCGCATAAACGCCCAGCCTCACCGTGTTGTTGATGAGCGAGAACGATACAAACGAGAGCAGCAGCGCCAGTATGAGCAGCACAATATTTATTTTCTTCAGTTTGCTGTTCACGCTGTCCATCAGCTCCTGCGGATAAGTGATGTCTGTGATTTGCGGATTTTTGCGCAGCTGTTTCGATATCCATTTCACCGAGTCGCTGTTGGCATAGTCGCTTTTGAGCTGCACTTCCACCGAGCCCACAAAAGGATTGAAGTCGGTAAATTCGGTGGGGTCGGTGCCCATTTCCTTCGATTGTTCTTTCAGGGCTTCTTCCTTGCTGATGAAGTTCAGGTGGTGAATGTAGGGCTGCTTGGCCAAGTCTTTACAGAGGATGCGCGCCTCGGGCGTTGTCATGTCCTCGCCCAATATGAGGGTGATGGTGAGGTTTTCCTTGACGTATGTGGAGAGATTTCGGGCTATGAGCACCGAAAAGACCACCATTCCCAACAAAATGAGCACCATAGCGGTGCTTATGCATAGTGTTATGACCTGCAGCCCTGAGCGGCCGCCGGACTTCTTACGTTTTTTTCCCATTTCTAAAAAGGCTATAATACACCAAATTTGGTGCAAATGTAGCAAAAAAATGACAGCAAAACGAGTATTTAACCACTATTAACACACGCGAGAAAAAAACTACTCGCTTCGCGGCTTCTTATGCGAATGATTTGTTACTTTTGCACCATGAGCACCATCATTTATCCTTCGCCCATTTTCGGGCCTGTCCACAGCCGCCGGCTGGGTGTTTCGCTTGGCATCAACCTGATGCCGGGCGACGGAAAAGTATGTTCGTTCGACTGTATTTATTGCGAGTGCGGACTCAACCGCGAACACCGTCCGCGTTTGCCGCGCCCCACCCGCGAGGAGGTGCGCACGGCCCTGCAGGCACAGTTGCAGAAAATGGCAGCCGGCAATCTGCTGCCCGACGTGCTCACCTTTGCCGGCAACGGCGAGCCCACGGGCCATCCCGACTTTGCCCACATCATCGACGACACCATTGCCCTGCGCAACGAGTATTGTCCCAAGGCTAAGGTGAGCGTGCTGAGCAATGCCACCATGCTGAGCCGGCCTCACATTCACGACGCGCTGATGCGTGTGGATAACAACATACAGAAACTCGACACCTTCGACCCCTTATATATTAATAAGGTGGACCGCCCGCAAAATCCCGCCTACGACGTGCACCAGGTGGTGGAACAGCTCTGCCGCTTCCGCGGACACGTCATCATTCAGACCATGTTTATGAAGGGCAATGCCACCATCGACGGCCACACCTTCGATGTTGACAACACGGGCGACAGCTTAGTGGCTCCGTGGCTCGAGGCGGTGGTGAAAATACGCCCCCAGCAGGTGATGATTTACACCATCGACCGCGAAACACCCGTCGGCGGCCTGCTCAAAGCCACTCCCGACGAACTCAATGCCATTCGCGACCGGGTGATTGCCGCCGGCATTTCGTGTACTGCCAGCTATTAGCCAACCCGTAGTGCGAGTCCCGCCCATCGCATCAGGCGTTTTTTCACTCTTCCGCAACAACAGAAAAATATCTCACGGCGAGAGCATCAAATTTTCTAGATAATTTGAGCCTCTCGCCGTGAGATATTATCGTCGTATCGTGAAATAATATTTTATTACCGTGAGTTACAGTTCTATTACCGTGAGTTATTGTTTTATTACCGTGAGATAATTTCGCAGCGTCGTGAGATAATTTCGCCGCGCCGTGATTCCGCTTCGGTTTACACCAGGCCGTCGAGCTGTTTCTTCAGCGTCTTCAGCTCGTCGCGCACAAGAATAAGCGAGCTCAGCACGTCGGCGCTCTTATCGGCTCCGTGCTTGTTCTCACTCAGCATTTTGCGGGCTGCGGCCAGCTTAAAGCCGCGCACTTTTACGAGATTGTAGATGACACGTATTTGTTCAATGTCCTTGTCGGTGTATTGGCGCACCTTGTTGCTGAGCGTCTTAGGCTTAATCTGCGGGAACTCGGTTTCCCAGTAGCGCAACAGACTCTCGCTGACGTTAAAAATTTGTGCAACTTCCTTGATGGAATAGTAGAGCTTCAGGTTTTTATTCGTGTTCAGTGCCATATTTCTGATTATTTTTTTGCAAAAATAACGAAAACTGAGTATCTTTGCAAAACTTTTCTGAAAATTTTTTTGTTTAATTGAAAAATTGCATCACAATAATAGAAAACAGTAAATTGTCAAATTGTAAATTGATATGATGACAGCCAACGAAATTCGCAATTCGTTCAAGAATTTCTTCGAATCGAAGCAACATGCCATTGTGCCTTCGGCACCCATGGTAGTGAAAGACGACCCCACGCTGATGTTCACCAATGCCGGCATGAACCAGTGGAAAGATATTATTCTGGGCACGCGCGACCCTGAGCCGCGGCGCCGTGCCGACACACAGAAGTGCCTGCGCGTGAGCGGCAAGCACAACGACCTGGAGGAGGTGGGCCACGACACTTACCACCACACCATGTTCGAGATGTTGGGCAACTGGTCGTTTGGCGACTATTTCAAAGAGGGTGCCATCGATATGGCGTGGGAGTATCTCGTTGACGTGCTCCACCTGAATCCCGACAATCTTTACGTCACCGTGTTCGAGGGCTCGCCCGAGGAGAACATCCCCCGTGATGATGAGGCTGCCCGCTATTGGGCCAAGCACGTGCCCGAGGACCACATCATCAACGGTAACAAGCACGACAACTTCTGGGAAATGGGCGACACTGGCCCCTGCGGTCCCTGTTCGGAGATTCACGTTGACAGCCGCACGCCCGAACAGCGCGCAGCCAGCGGAAAGAGCGGCCGCGAGCTGGTAAACCAGGACGACCCGCAAGTGATTGAGATTTGGAACCTCGTGTTTATGCAGTTCAACCGCAAGGCCGACGGCAGTCTGGAAAAGCTCTCGATGAACGTCATCGACACTGGCATGGGCTTCGAGCGGCTTGTGCGCATGCTGCAAGGCAAACACTCCAACTATGATACAGATATTTTCCAGCCCATCATACGCGCTGAGGAGCAAATCACGGGCTTGAAATATGTTACCTTCGAAGAAGAAGAGCTGGCACCCGTGAGCAAGGAGCAGGACAACGTGAACGTGGCCATGCGCGTATGCGCCGACCATCTGCGCGCCGTGAGTTTCTCGATAGCCGACGGCCAGCTGCCCGGCAATGCCAAGGCGGGCTACGTCATTCGCCGCATTCTGCGCCGCGCCGTGCGCTATGCCTACACGTTCCTCGGCCAGAAAGAGGCTTTCCTCTACAAACTGGTGCCCACGCTGGTGCAGGAGATGGGCGACGCCTTCCCCGAGCTGAAGGCGCAGCAGCAACTCGTCAGCCGTGTGATGAAAGAAGAGGAGGACGCTTTCCTCCGCACGCTCGACAAGGGCATTCAGCTGCTCAACAACGCCATGGAAGAGCTGCGCAAGCAAGGCGGCAAAGAGCTGAGCGGCGTGCAGGCTTTCCGCCTGTTCGACACCTACGGTTTCCCGCTCGACCTCACCGAGCTCATCTGCCGCGAAAACGGCTTCACCGTTGACGAAGAGCAGTTCAACGTGGAGATGCAAAAGCAGAAAGAGCGTGCCCGCAATGCCGCCGCCGTAGAGAATGGCGACTGGGTGGAGCTGCGCCAGGGCGAACAGCAGTTTGTGGGCTACGACTACACAGAGTACGAGTGCCACATCATGCGCTACCGCAAGGTGAAGCAGAAAAAGAACGAGTTTTACGAGCTGGTGCTCGACGCAACGCCGTTCTATGGCGAAATGGGCGGCCAGGTGGGCGACTGCGGCGTACTCGTCAGCGAAGACGAAACCGTGAATATTATCGACACCAAGCGCGAGAACAACCAGAGCGTGCACATTGTGAAGCAGCTGCCCAAGAACCCCGAGGCCGACTTCATGGCTTGTGTAGATACCGATAAGCGCGAGGCCAGCGCTGCCAACCATACGGCTACCCACCTGCTCGACTACGCGCTGAAACAGGTGCTCGGCGACCATGTGGAGCAGAAAGGCTCCTATGTCAGCGCCGATACGCTGCGCTTCGACTTCTCCCACTTCCAGAAAGTCACCGACGAGGAGCTGCGTCAGGTGGAACGCATGGTGAACGACATGGTTCGTCAGGACATTCCCTTGGACGAGCATCGCGACGTGCCCTTCGACGAGGCCAAACAGCTGGGAGCCATCGCCCTCTTCGGCGAGAAATATGGCGACAAGGTGCGCGTGGTGCGCTTTGGCCCGTCGTGCGAGTTCTGTGGCGGTATTCACGCCCGCAGTACTGGCCGGATAGGGTTCTTCAAGATTCTCTCTGAGAGCAGCGTGGCTGCTGGCATCCGCCGTATTGAGGCCATCACGGGCCGCAACTGCGAGGAAGCCATCTACCTGCTCGAGGACACCATGCGCGCGCTGAAGGGTCTGTTCAACAATGCCAAAGACCTGAAAAGCGTCATTCAGAAATACATGGAGGAACACGAGTCGATGAAGAAAGAAATCGAGCAGTTCCAGGCCAAGGCCGTAGAGCGCGCCAAAAATGTGCTCATCGAGCGTGCCGAGAAACGCAACGGCGCCACTATTGTAAAAGCCATTCTGCCCATGGAGCCTGCTGCCGCCAAGGACCTCGTGTTCAAGATGCGCCAGGCTTTTCCCGAAAACCTCATCTGCGTGTTGGGCAGTGTTCATCAGGACAAACCCATGCTGAGCGTCATGCTGAGCGACGACATGGTGAGCGAACATCATCTCAATGCCGGGCAGATGGTGCGCGAAGCCGCCAAACTTATGCAAGGCGGTGGCGGCGGACAGCCCCACTTCGCACAGGCCGGAGGCAAGAACAAGGACGGACTGCGTGAAGCCATCGAAAAAGTCATCCAATTGTCAGGTTTTTAAACCTCAGCGGCCACCCGGCCGAAACCATTGAAAAGAATTTATGAGGCGCGCATGGGTTCGCGCCTCATTTTTTTACCATATTATTTGCAGTTTACAAGAAAAAACGCTAAATTTGTCGCCATAAACCTGAACAATTGTTTAACTAAACCCAAAGATTATGGCATACAAAATTATTGACATCGAAGGCGTAGGCGAGGTCTATGCTGAGAAACTCCAGGCTGCTGGCATCAAAACCGTAGATGATCTCCTTGACCGTTGCGCATCGGCAAAGGGCCGCAAGGAACTCGAGGAAGCAACCGAAATCAGTGGAAAACTGATTCTCCGTTGGACCAATCACGCCGACCTTTTCCGCATCAACGGCATTGGCCCGCAGTTCTCTGAGCTGCTCGAGGCTGCCGGCGTTGACACCGTGAAAGAGCTTCGCCACCGCGTAGCCGAGAATCTGCAGCCCAAACTCGAGGAAGTGAACGCCGAAAAGAATCTCTGCAACCGCGTTCCCTCGGTGAAGGAAGTGCAGAAGATGATCGACCAGGCCAAAGAACTGGAGCCGCGCGTCACCTACTAAATCGTTTTCTCGGTTCCCGTTAAGGAAAATAACGATAATGTTAAGCCCGTCATTCACATTGCTAGGTGAATGGCGGGCTTTTTTTGGTGAGTTGAGGCTCCTTTTCGGCGAATGGCAGGCGTTTCTGTTGAATGGCGTGCCATTGCCGCTATTTGTGTTCTTACTTCAGCACTTCGATCAGGAAATCGGATACCAGGCGCGTGGCACGGTAGATGTTCTGCCCGAAGCCGTGGTCCTGGGCTTCGAGAATTTCGACCTTGGCATTTGGCCATACGCTCTTGTAGCGCTCGCCGTAGGTGTAGGGCACCACGCGGTCGCCTGTGCCGTGAACAATCAGCGCCGGGCCCTGATAATTGGCGGCCGTCTCGTAGATAGGCAGCGAGAATGCTGTCTTGATGTAGTTGCGGCCCAGCCGTTTGCCGCCCCACAGCTCAACAAACTCGGGCGGGTCGAGCGGATTGTAGTTGGCGCCCATGGTGCTGCCACGTATGGCATCGTCGCGCAGCACGGCAGCCGGTGCCATGAGTGCCACGGCGGCAATATCGCCCGGCTCCAGCTTTCCGGCAGTCATCGAGGCCACCACGCCGCCTTGCGAGTGACCCACCAAAGCCACCTTGCTTACGTAGCGGAGGTCGCGCACGTACTCAATGACTTTCATGGCGTCTTCAATCTCGTTGGGCACTGTCATATCTACAAATTCGCCCTCGCTCGCACCGTGGCCGTTGAAGTCGAAACGCAGACTGGCAATGCCGTGGGCTTGCAGCGAGTCGGCAATCAGCTCGAACAGCGGCCCCTCTTTCGAGCCGCCAAAACCGTGGCAAAACACCACCATCGGGCATTGCGCGCCCTGTGCCAGTGAGGGCTTCTGCAGGATGGCTGCCAGCCGGCCTTTGCCACCGTCAAGGCTGATTTGTTCGGTGGTGCCGTCGATGGGGCGTTTCTGGGCGAAGGTCTCAGTGAGCGTTTTCTCCATTTTGTCGCTCAGCACAGTGCTCAGCACCACCTTGCCCTGCGGGTCGATGAGCATCATCGATGGTATCCACTTCACGCCGAAGGCCTTGGCCACCTCCGAGTCGCGCATCTTCTTGAGGTCGCTCACCTGCGCGTACCTTATATTATATTTGCTGATGGCATTGACCCAGTTGTCGGTCTCGGTGTCGAACGAAACGCCCACAAACTCAACGCCGCGCGGCGCAAAGTCGGCATACATGCGCTGCACGTTGGGCATATCCTTGCGGCAGTCGGGGCACCACGAGGCCCAAAAGTCAATCAGCGCCCACTTGCCCTTGATGAGCTTGCTCAGCTTGACGCTTTTGCCTTCGGGCGTCTTTAGCTTCGCGTCGGGCACCTGCTGTCCGGGTTTCAGCAATTCGGTTGCATACTTGGCATCGTCGTCGGTCTGCTCGAACTGTGCGAGCACTTGTGTTGCCGCCATGAGCAGCATCAAAACAAAAGTCAATCTGAAGTTTTTCATACAAAAAATAGTATCTGAAATTTTTTGCAAAGATAATAATTTTTTGTACTTTCGCCAAGTGGACGAACGAAAAATCATACATATCGACATGGATGCTTTCTTTGCGAGCGTCGAACAGCGCGACTTCCCCGAGTTGCGCCATAAGCCCATAGCCGTTGGCTACGACGGTCCGCGCGGAGTAGTTTCTACTGCCAGCTACGAGGCCCGCCCCTTCGGCGTGCGCTCGGCCATGCCCATGACACGCGCCAAACGGCTCTGTCCCATGCTCACCGTTGTGCCGGGCCGGTATAAAGTGTACAAGGAGGTGTCGGCGCAGATTCACGAAATATTCCACGATTACACCGACTTGGTGGAGCCGCTGTCGCTCGATGAGGCTTTTCTCGATGTGACTGAGAACAAGAAAGCAATGCCCCTGGCTGTTGACATCGCGCGCGAAATCAAACAGCGCATCCGTCAAACCACCCAACTCACGGCATCGGCAGGCGTGTCGTACAACAAATTCTTGGCCAAGATTGCCTCCGACTACCGCAAGCCCGACGGGCTTTGCACCATTCACCCCGACCGCGCGCTCGACTTCATCGCCCGCCTGCGCATCGAACAGTTTTGGGGCGTAGGACCCAAAACTGCCGACATGATGCACCGCATGGGCATCTTCACCGGTGCCGACCTGCGCCGCGTGTCGGAGAAACATCTGCAGGAAGTGTTCGGCAAGGCCGGCCCCATGTACTACCAGTTTGCCCGAGGCATCGACCTGCGGCCTGTCATCACCGACCGCGAGCGAAAGTCGGTGGGTTGTGAGCATACTTTCCTCGAAGACATCAGCAAACCTTCGGCCGTCACCATTCACCTTTACCACACCGTGCTCGAACTCGTGGGCCGCATTGAGCGTAGCCAGTTTGCCGGCCACACACTCACGCTGAAAGTTAAGTTTGCCGACTTCCGGCAAATCACTCGCAGCCAGACCACCGACCGTCCTTTGGTTTCGAAGGACCACATCTTGCCTTTGGCTAAATCATTGCTCGGTCAGGTGGAGTTTTCTTCAGCTCACCCCATCAGACTCATCGGTCTTTCTGTGTCCAACCAAAGCCCTCTTTCGGCCAACGGCTACAATGCCCCCGACGTTGCTCAGACTTCTCGTCCCATTTATCAGGAACTTGAACTGGAATTCGAGGATTGGCCCGACTGATCGCAGCCATTGGGCAAGCCACGTGGGAGAATCCATTCCTATCGCCCTGCCTAGATTTACGCTCCGCGCCTTTCAAAAACAAATAAAAACAAAAGCTAACAAGGAAAAACAGGTATTTATTAGTAAAACCTCTGTTTTTATTAGTTTTTCTTGGTTTTTCTTTGTTTTTGAAAGGCGCGTAGCGTATAAATAAGGAACTTATGAATAATCCAGGCAGCAAAATGTCAATCTTACTCTCGACGTTATTTTTATAAACCTCGACAATAGAAAAATAACTCCCGACGATACACCAAAATTTTCTAGAGAATTTGCACATATCTCCCGACGTTATTTTTCTATCTCCCGACATTATTCATTTATCTCCCGACATTGTTTTTCCATTTCCCGACATTGTTTTTTCCTTGCTTGGCAACACGGCAATAAAATGGGTTTTGGCGATAAAAAAACACGAAAATAGCCCTGATTTTGTCAAGAAAAACAAATTGTTTTACGACTGCAATCCTTTTTAAATTCAATTTTGTTTATACCTCGCTTTGTATCAGATATTTATCGCCGTGATTTAAAGAAATTGCTGAATAAAACAAATTGATTTATCTAAAAAGACAATTTATTTTAGTAAAAATTAGCATTTTAAAATTGGAAAAAAATCAGAAAAATCGTAATTTTGCACCCAACGAACTAAAACCTGACAAATGGCAGTCTATTATACGCTGAAACGAAACAATATCCGCTCGCGAAATTCCTGCGGAAAATTCTACGCCCACACTGTAAGAATCAAAGAAGTGACGGGCGAAGAACTGGAGGAAATTATTCAGCGCAACTGCTCGGCGAGGAAGAGCGACGTGAGGCAAGTGCTTACCGAGCTGGTGGAAGTGATGAAGGATATGTTGCAGCGAGGCTACGTGGTCAGTCTGAAGGAATTCGGGCGTTTTAGCTTGTCGGTGATGAGTACTGGTTCGGATACGGAGGGCGAGTTCTCGCGTCACAATATCAAAGGGCTGCGATGCAACTTTACTCCCGCCGGGCGGCGGCGCGGAAACGGCGACCACAGCATTCAGCGCGACTTTTTTGAGGGGTGTGAGATAAAGGAGTGGAAAGAAAACGATTAATATATACACATAACGAAAGCACACATACAAATAAGGACGAGGTTCTTTTAACGAAAAGAACGAAGAAATCCCTGGCACGCGATGTGTCGGGGATTTTTTTTCAAAAAAAACGGTTCAGACAGGCGAAAACCGCCCGTCTGAACCGTTATATTAATAAAGGAAAACGAAACAGCAGACTAATAAATGCAGAATCAGGAGAAAGAGTGCATGAAAAAGAAACAATACAACCTTAGCCACGGCATCTGTCTCAGCGCAGACGCAAGGGCAGGCCCACCACCAGCTCGGTGAAGTCGGCCTTGGTGAGGTGGGCGTTCAGGCTTACGCCCACGTGAAGGCCGCCCAGCCGCGGAAATGTGTAGTGCAGGCCGATGCGCTCGTAGTAGGGCTTCTCTATCACCTTGGCACTGCTGCCCATCTGGCGGAACAGATAAACGCCCACCGACATGTTGAGCGACAACCGGTGATAGTAGGCATTGTGTTTCAGGGCCACGCCCACCGACCAGGGCGACACACGCTCGGCTTCGTCGGCATGGCCGCTGGTGTTCTCCAGCTGGCGGATACGTTTGTAGTAACTGCCATAAAACAAGTCGGCACCAATGCCCGTTGCCCATCGCCGGGCATAGCGTCGCATGAAAGCTGTCTGCAGCGAGTAGGCCGGGTGCAGCCTGAAGTGCTCGGTGCGGTAGTCGGGGTCGGCAGGGTCGGTGCGAAACTGGGTGAGCTGCCAGTCTTCGAGCAGCGTTTTTCCGCCAAGGCCGGCGGTAATATCAAAGAACCAGTATTTGGGAAAGGCTGCGCGGCTAGTGCCCGCCTGGGGTGAGCGGTGGGCTGAGTGAGAGGCAGAGCTGCCGCTCGTCCTGGCGTCGAGAATGTCGCGATACGCAGGTGAATAGACAATTCCCACGGCAGGGCCCACCGTATTCTCGCCTTTGTTGGGGCGGTAGAGCGCACCGTTGCTGTGGTGGCGGTATTCCATGCTGCCCGTGATGGCCCACTCGGGCGTAATGTGCCAGCTGACCATGAGCGCTGCCCCGAAATAGATGGTGGCAAACGAGCCAATCAGCTCGTTGTCGATGGCGTCGGTGTTGTTATAGTAATGACTGTTCAGCCCAATGCCGCCGCGAAGCACATAGGCTGCCTCCCAGTGGCGGCTGCGCACCACGGGGCGCGCAAACGACACGTAGAGCGAAAGCGCGTTGCCAAGCACAGAGTGATAATCCACCTCCTGGGCCTTGCCCCACGAGGGCGAGGGGTAGCGGTGCATGGTGATGCCGTGGTTGAAGTCGTAGGCAACGCCCAGTCCCAGCGTCGGATAACCGTAGTCGGCGGCATAGTCGTCGCCATCGGCAGGCACTGTGGTGTTGGTCAGCTCGGCTGCCACCGTGAAAGTGTTTTTTCCGTGAATCCACTGGCGCGAATACTGGTCCAAAGGCACCTGGCGGCCCGGCATCAGCCGCAATGCGCCACCCCAGCGTCCGCCGAGCAGACCAGAGGCCACGCTGTCGCATTCGCCAGAATAACAATTCAGGCTGCCAAGAACAAGCATCAACAAGATGATAAGGTGCAGTTTGCGCATAGCGATTCGAAAAAAACACTGCGAAATTAGTTAATAATTCGGTAATTACAAAATATTTAAATAGAATTTCTTTTGTTTTTTGCTCACTTAATCGTACCTTTGTACCCTGATTCTTAGAATTGTAGTTCACTGTACATACAAAAACCTATCAATTTGACATGATGAAGAAAATATTCAGGACATTAGCTATAGCCGTTGTGCTGGCCATTTCTCCCTTGGCGGCACTGGCACAATACGATGTGGAGACTACCGTTCGCGCCGACCTCGTAAGCAAGTATATGTGGCGAGGACTCGAGAAGGGCGGCATCAGTCTGCAGCCCAGTGCCAAGGTATCGTGGATGGGAGCCTACTTCAGCTTTTTCGGCAACACGGGCTTTGAGCGCAATGACCCCGAAGAGCTCGACCTCACCCTGGGCTACAAAGCGCCCTTCGGACTCAATGTGGGCGTGACCGACTACTGGGAAACCGGCATCACCAAGTACGACCTCTACTTCCAGTACAAAAAGGCGGAAACGGCTCACCGCCTGGAAGGCAACCTTGGATACTCGTGCAAATACTTCAGTCTGCAGGGCTATTGCATTTTCTGGGGTAACGACCGTAAGCGAAGCGACAACAAGCAGGCTTACTCTACGTATATCGAGCTCACCGTTCCGTTTGAGTTGGGCGGATTGGACTGGCAGATTCAAGGTGGTTTCACACCCATGGAAAGCGGCGCCCACCAGAAAGTCTTCGACGAGAGCGACGAGGACTACGGCATGTGGTATTACACCTACGCCAACGGTGCTGCCTGCGTGAATGCCTCGCTCAAAGCCAGCAAGGAACTGAGTTTCCGCAAGTTCTCGGTGCCCATCTACGCGGTTATCAGCAGCAATCCCTACATGAAAACGGCCCAAATCCTGGCGGGCGTGGCCTTCAAGTTCGACAATTTCTAAGCAAGAGATTATAATAATAGGAAAGAAATTAGAACCATCGGATTAATTACCCCAAAGAATTGAATGATATTCTTTTCTGGCGACATTAATCCGATGGTTCTTATTTCTTTCCTGTCCTTTTACTAGTTTACTCTCCTTCTTCTTCCTTTTCTTCCAGTGTTTTTTGCGGCTCATCGGCCTCGTCGGAGATTTCAGGAATGGGGCGTGCGGGATTCTGCTTAGCACCCAGTTTTTTCAGCTCGTTGGCCGGCACCAGCATGCTTTGCCTTCCGTCGAGTTTCTTGCGGGCATTGTCGTACGACTGCTGCACACGGCCAATTTTCTCGCCTATATCGTCGAACCGCTTCATGAAATCGCCCACGCGGTCGAGCAGATCGTTGGCCAGTCCAAACACCCGCTCCTGGTTTTCCGTCTGCCGCTGCTGTGTCCATGCAATCTGCAACATGCGGAGCACGGCAAACAGGTTTTGCTCGCCCGTGATGAAAACCTTTTTGTCGAAAGCCTCGCTCCAGAGGTCGGTGTCGGTGGTGAGCGCCAGCAGCAATGCCGACTCCTGGGGCACAAACATGATGACATAGTCCAGCGTCACCCGCTGTTTGTTCAGATAACGGCTGTAGTCCTTGCGCGAAAGCTCGTCCACATGCTTGCGAATGCTGCCCACGTGCTCGGCCAGCGCGCGCCGCCGCTCGTCGTCGGTCTGGGCATTGACGTAGTTGATGAAGGCGGTGAGCGACACTTTCGAGTCGATAATCACGTCTTTGTGGTCAGGATAGTGCAGAATCACATCGGGCACCATGCGCTCGTTGGTGTCTTCGTTGCGGATGGCGTTGCCATACTCGTCGCGAATCATCTGCTGCAGGTCGTACTCCTCGCCACGCGTGAAGCCAAAGCGCTCCAGCAGCAGGTCGAGCTTCATCTCGCCGAAGTTTCCCTGCACTTTCGGCCCGCTTTGCAGGGCCCGTGCCAGGCGGTCGGCCTCGTCGCCTATGTGACGGGTGGCCTCGTGCATCTGTCTGAGTTGCTCAGTCAGCGTGGCGGTGTTGCGGTTGTATGAGTCGCGGTTGTCGTCCATGGCCTTGCGCATTTCGCTGATGGTTTCTTTCAGCGGATTGATGAGCGCGCCCATCTGCGTCTGGTTGGTTTCGTCGAGTTCTCGTGAGCGTTGACGCAGCAGTTGCTCGGTAGCCGTTTTCAGCTGTTCCTGTACCAGCGACAGACTCTCGCGCAGCTGACGGTCGAACCGCTGTGCCGCCTCCGCTTTCTCGCGTTCGTAGCGTTCGTAGGCGGCGTGCAACTCTTGTTCGCGGCGCTGGTTGAGTTCGGTCAGCCGTTGGTCGAACTGTGTGTTCAGATTTTCTACTTGCGCGCTGTGAGCCTGCCGCTCGGTGAGCAGCTGGTTTTCGTGCAGCTGGCGTTCGCTGTCCATCTGGCTTGTCAGCGTGTTCACTTGGTTGGTTTTCACGGCCAGGTCGCTGGAGAGCAGCGCGTTGGTGCCCGCCAGCGTGTCGTTGCGCCGCTGCTGGATGAAATAAACCACCACGGCGCCCACCAAAATACCTATTATGGTAAGAAGAATGTCAATCATGAGCGCAAAGTTACAAAATCTTATCAAAGTAACTCACGGAAACAACCCAAAATTTACTAGAAAATTTCAGTATAATGTCGAGGAATAAATTCACAACTCGTTACACGGCAAAAATATTGTCGGGAGAAGTCTCTCTCTTTCTTGGTTTCAAGCTGCCATTCGGCATGAGGCTACCGTTCCGCTGGGTGTTCGGCTCAGAGTTCGGTGGATTTCCGAATCCACCGTTCCGCTGGGTGTTCGGCTCAGAGTTCGGCGGATTTCCGAATCCGCCGCATCTGAGTATCAGCATCTCCTGATGCGACAATTACATTTCTTTTCCTTATCATGATCTAAAGAATTACAAATTTTTCGCTATGCTCCGGGCAGCAAGACAGTCAAATACTCATTCTTCGGTGGATTGCAAATATTGCAAATCTACCGAACATCCGCTGCAACGGAGGATGAATTACGCGTTGCGTAGAATAATATACTTATGAAAAATTAGGATAAAGCTGTTTTAAAGATTTAACGCCAGTCTGCGTAAAAACAGGCTGGCGCTGGTCTTAATAATCGGTTATTTATTAATTCATCATTATCTGCCGCCAATCACCTTTCGTCCGCTCTTGATATAGACTCCCTTGGGCAGTTCTGCAGATGTCGATGCAGAGTTTCCCACCTTTCGTCCCTGCAGGTCATAGAGCTTGTCGGCTTTGTTCTCTGTCTTAGGCCTCTCACTAATGGCGGTCGGTGTGCCGCTTGACGAAGCTTCGAAGTCCTTGTTGCTGAACAGCAGTTTCTCTCCCTCGTAGCAAGCCTCAAACACCATGTAGTCGCACACGCACGACGGTTTCTCGTAGTGCATGCCTAGCAACAGCCCGTTTTCCTTGAATCCGACGCCCTCCACCGCAACGGCAGTTATTTGGGGAATGTCCGATTTGTAGGTGTGGCGCACGAACGATTCCCCGTTCACCTCAATCACGTCCTGAAAGTCGGTCATGTTGTCTCGCCAATAGTCAATCTCAAATTGCCTGGGATTCAGCTCAGTCATTTTCTCTTCCGTATCAGAGTACGAAGGAATCATGTAGGTGGCAGTGCCTTCCTCTCTGACGTAGCCAAACAGCGAAGGCTCTCCCCCGTCAATGCGCCTCATGATTTTGAAATACTCCCTGTCTTTCTTGCTGTTCTTGCTTTTCACCGTGGCCTTGCCTTCCAGTGTGAAGCTCACAGGGTATGTTGTTTCCTCATACTCCATCTCTTCGGGCGTTTCAGTAGCCTCGAAATGGTGATAAGTGTAAGTCCACGACTTCCCTTCCCCAAGCATAGTTCTTTTCTGTGCATACACTATGCCACAGACAAGCAGAACAACAATTGATAATACCAGTCTTTTCATAAGCATAAATTCCTTTAAATAATTGGTTTATAACAGTTATATTTGATTTTTCTGTTTCTATCCAAGATAAGAACCACATTGTCTGCATCAACGTTGCAAAGATAGAATATTTCCATATATTCTCAAAATTATATCTTGAAATAATAATACTTACAGCCTTTTTATCTGTTTTTTTAAAGATATTGTAAAGCAATTATTTACACTTTGTTCCGTTGGGTGTTCGGCGCGGGGTTCGGCGGATTTCCGAATCCGCCGCCATTGAGTATCAGCATCTCCAGATGCGACAATTACAGTTATTTTCCTTATCATTATCTAAAGAATTACAAATTCAAATACCACCAGGATGTTCTCTTGAGTATCCGAATTGTACACAATCTCGAACCAAGTGTATTCCAGGTTGTTCTTATACACTATAACCCGGTATTTGCCTTCGTTCAGCGGCCCCATCTCGTAGGACAAGTCGTATGGGCAGACGCAGTTGGCTCCCGAGTCGTCGCAAGATTCGTAAACCCTGATCTCGTTGCCCGAAGCCTCTACCCTTGTTTTCATGTTTTCTGCATCGCAGCAGAAAACGCTGTTTACATGGGTGATGCTCAACACGCCCTCAGCTTGGGCAGTACACTTGAAATACTCTGCGTCAGAGTCAGCGGCTCGCGTACCATTTACATTTGCCTGCTTGCATCCCGTATGAGCGAAATAGTTAAGCTTGAAGGCCGAAGTGTTGACGGTGCCGTTCTCACCATCTACGGCGGTCTTCGTCGTCCCGGTCATTTCCACAGTGCCCGTCGTTTCCACAGTGCCTGTCGTTCCCTCGTCACCTTCTTTGCTACTCTCATTGCCATCTTTCTGAGGATTGTTATCCTCGCGTTGCTCTGCAGGTTGAGAATTGTCGTCGTTGTCGTTTCCGCAACTCACGGACATGGTTGTCATCATGAGCAGTATGGCAGGAACCATTACTAAGTTTTTCTTTTTCATTGCTTTGTACTTTTTAGGGTTATACTATGTTTCTGCAGTAATTTTCTGCAAATATATATATTTTTTCCAATTATTGTCTTTTTTTCAGTTCACTTTTTTCACTTTTCGGATAAGCGGCTGGTTTGCAACAGATTACAAAAACTCGCCAATCGCCGTTCCGCTGGGTGTTCGGCGCAGTGTTCGGCGCGAAGTTCGGCTCGGAGTTCGGCGGATTTCCGAATCCGCCGCCATTGAGTATCAGCATCTCCAGATGCGACAATTACTGTTGTTTTCCTTATCATCTCAAAAGAATTACAAATTCGAACATCCGCCGCAACGGGTTCCACCGAACATCCGCAGCAACGGGAACTTCCGCTGCAACGGGGGTATCATCAGCATCATGCAGAATAAATAATTAGTTTTGTTTTTCTTGTTTCTCATCTTTTTCTATTAAAAGGTTTGTGGTGCAAAAATATAACAAAACAGCAAAAAGATGCATTTTTTTACTTAACAAAAGTAAACAAAATTATAAAGCATTGACATTCTGTCATTTACAAAGCACAAAACAGAATGTGTTTGCTAAGTGTTTTTCACTTAACAAAAGAAAACAAGGCAGCAAGAAGCCGTTGGCTAATGCATCGTGAGAATATGTTTATCAAAATCCTTTGCGCTGCCTTCTAAAGCAAACACTTTTTTGAGAAGCCTTTTACGAAGTACGCCCAAATGCTGCAAAGAGATTTTTTCTATTGAAGCAATATCCTTTAAAGGAAAATGTAAACGTAAAAGGATGCACACTCTTTGTTCACCATCTGTCATTTCTGGATAGTATTCTCTGAGTGCATTCAAGAAGGAAGGCAAATGCTGGCTGACATGCAACTTTAGCTGGTGCCATTGTTCAAAGCGAATAATTATATTTTTGTCAGAGAGTGAATCTTTGAACAACTGAACGATTGGGGCATCTACAAGGCCTTCTTCTGTGTGATAGAAACTTGCCACCTGCTTGCGCTTCTGTAATTCCTGTATTCTGTGCTCTAGCTGTTCTATCTGTTCATTTCTCTCAGCCATAATAGAAGAAAAATCTTCAATATTATTGTTGTCCAATACATCCATCTCATTTTTAGCCTGCAGCAACTCTGCATATTTTTCTCTCCATTCCTGTACGTCTTTTTGAACTTGCTCTTGTTTACGCCTGTATTTTACAAGGAGGATGTATCCAATAAATAATAATGTTACAAGTATGAATAAGCCCAGCAAAGCGGCAGCAAGCAAGCGGGTGTTCCTTGTTTCCAGCATTGCTGCTTTTTTCTCTACTCTTGAATAATTATACGAAGCTTGCAAGCGCTGATAATAGTCTGTTGACAACTCATTGTAGCATGAATCGTTCATTTCCCTTGAAAGCAGGGCATACTTAACAGCAGAGTCGGGCATGTGTTTCTTTTGAAAATAATGGCAAAGCCCCCAATAGCCTGTTTCGAGGTTATTGGTTATTCCCGCTTCTTTTATTTCTTTTCTGAAATAATAAGCTGCTGAATCAAATTGACCTGTTTGCAAAAAGAAATCGCCTTTTAAATAATAGAAAGACTTGTTTTTAAGTTTTAAGTTCCCCGAAGAATCGAAGAATCCGGAATTCTTTTCATATTCATAGATATATTTCCTTGCCTCGTCAAATCTTTTTCTTTCAATGAGTAAATCCAATATTGGGCCTGTTGACTGGGTTTTTTGGCGCATCAGACCATATTTTGCATACTGGCTGATAATATGCTCACGTAAGGCAAGTTCATCGTCTTTTTTGCCAATCAGGTTATAGATATTGCATTTTTTCCCCATGTTGCTGAGAAGCATAATGGTGTCTTCTGACTGCAACGCGCATCTATGGATGATTTCATTTTCGGCCAGAGCTTCGTCAAAGGCATGTTGATTCATCATAATTTGCATAATCTGCCCATGAATGCGGCTCAGCCGCTTGTAGTCGCAGTCGCTGGCGGTGGTGTCTGCCTGCTCCAGCGATTTGTAGAACATGTCGAGTGCCTGTGGGCTCTCGCCGGCAGTCTCGTGGGCGCAGCCCAGCAGGTAGTAGGCGCGCATGCGCTGGTGGGCGTCGCCGTGGCGGCTGAAGAAGTCGGCCAGGCGGCGGGTGCTGTCGATGCTGAGCGTGTCGTACTGGCTGTTGCGCTGCTCGTAGTCGGTGAGCATGGCCTCCATGTGTTTACGCTCAGAGGGCGACACGCAAGCTGTCAGCACCAGTAGCGGCAGTGCCAGGAGAAAAACGAGGTGCAGGGGGACGTTTACTATTGGCCGTTGACGGTTGCCGGCTGGCCGTTTATGTCGGTGGAAGTTGCGAGTTGTTTCTTTCATGTCGATTATTTTTTGGTTATTTCGTGTGCAAAGGTAAATAAAACAAAGGAATAGACAAAAATTTTCTAGAGAATCTGTGCGTATTGCCGAGGAATAATTTCCTGTTGTCGTGGATCAGGAAAATATTGTCGGGAGATATTTCGCTCTTTCTTGGTTTCAAGGTGCCATTCGGCATGAGGCTACCTGTCGTCGATTTGAGTTTTGGGCCAGTTGACGAGGAAGAGCTTTTCGCTGGCGCGCGTGAAGGCAGTGTAGAGCCAGTGTATGTAGTCGGGCGTGAGCATGTCGTCGGTCATGTAGCCTTGGTCCACGTAGATGTGTGCCCATTGTCCGCCCTGTGCCTTGTGGCAGGTGACGGCGTAAGCGTATTTCACTTGCAGGGCATTGAAATGGCGGTCTTCGCGCAGTTTTTTGATGCGGTCGGCCTTGTGCGGAATGTCCTCATAGTCGGCCATGACGGCACTGAAGAGGGCTTCGCTTTGCTCGCGGGTGAGCGAGGGCGACTCAGAGGTGAGCGAGTCGCAGAGCACGGTGGCCTGCAACTCGTAGCCGTCGTAGTCGGGAAACTGCAGCCAGACATCGGCAAAATGGAAACCGTAGAGCTCGCGGTTATTGCGCACGCGCACCACCCGCACGCGGTCGCCGTTGGCAATGAACGAAATGGCCGATTCTTTCTGCGCCGGGGTTTCATTTTTCGAAGCAACCTCGGTACCAGCGGGCCTTTGGGGGGTATTTCCGTCCTCGCGCGATTGCTCAATCCAGTAATAATTGTTTTTCACCACCATGAGCATGTCGCCCGTGGTGAGCAGTTCTTCGCGGCCAAGAATCGAGTTTCTGATGCCCTGGTTGTAGATGTTGGCGCGCTTGTTGCTGCGGGTGATGACCATGGTTTCGTCGATGCCCACCTGGCTGTAGCTGGTGTTGAGCTGCTCGATGAGTTCGTCGCCGGGAACACGCTGAATGTCGGCAAAACCACTGAAACGGATGCGCGGCAGACGGGTGAGCCCTTCGTAGAGCAGCATTTGGCGCACGGCGGTGGCGTTGCAGAGAATGCCCGACTGCTGACTCTGGCGCAGCACCTCGTTGAGGTCGCACTCGTGTACGACCAGCCCGTAGCCACGCAGGAAGCTGGCAGAAAGTGCCGGCGACTCAGTTTCGCCGACGGGCGGCAGCTGTGCCTTGTCGCCAATGAGCATCAGTCGGCAGTTGCGTCCGCCATAGACATACTCCACGAGGTCGTCGAGCAGTCGGCCACTGCCAAACATCGAGTCGAAGCCTTGGTTGGCAACCATCGATGCCTCATCGACCACGAACAGCGTGTCGTGGTGCAGATTGTCGTTCAGGTTGAAAGCGTCGGCCAGGGCCGACTTCTGACGGTAGATTTTGCGGTGGATGGTGAAGGCTGGCAGTCCGGCGTTCAGCTCGAACACCTTGGCGGCTCGCCCCGTGGGAGCCAGGAGCACCACCCGCTGGCCCACGCGCTGCAGCATGCGCACCATGGCACCTGCCAACGATGTCTTACCCGTGCCGGCAGAGCCGCGCATCAGCATCACGGCCATGGCCTGGCGGTCGGTCAGAAACGAGGCAAACACCTGCATGGCTACGCGCTGCTCGGCTGTCGGCTCGTAACCAAATTCTTGACCAATTTGAAATACCAGTTCGTCGGTAATCATCTGAAAATAGAGAAATTCACACTGCCATAGCTTCGGTGCTCCACAAAATGCGGGTCGGCGCTGAAGTCGTGGTCTTTGCCGTGCTCAAAAACAAAAATGCCCCCGGGCTTCAGCAGGTTGTGCCCGAAAATGAGGGTTGGTATGGTGGGCAGTTCCTGCAGCGCGTAGGGCGGATCGGCAAAGACAAAGTCGAATTGCTGATGACAACTTTTCATGAAACGAAACACATCGCCACGAATGGCAATGCAACGGTCGGTATTGAGTTTTTTCAGGCACTGGCGTATGAAGGCGTGATGGTCGCGGTCGGCCTCGACGCTCACCACCTGCTGGCAGCCTCGCGAAAGCAGTTCGAGCGAAATGCTGCCCGTTCCAGAAAACAGGTCGAGCGCCGTGGCGTCCTCGAAGTCGAGATAGCCGTTGAGCACATTGAAAATGTTCTCTTTGGCAAAGTCGGTGGTGGGCCGTGCCTTGAACGTGCGCGGAATGTCGAAGTGGCGGCCTTTGTAGATGCCTGTGATGATTCGCATGGTGGTTAAGTTTCTTTCAGCTGGTTTTTTATCGTCCTTTCACGTAGTAGGCCATCACGTCGCACGGCAGCCCCTTGATTTGGGTAATGGGGGCTCGGTTGAAGTCGGCCGAGGGATTGATGACGTGGGCATAGCGCAAAAACTTCTTCGCCTCGGCCAGCAGTTCCGTCTGCTCGGGAATGTCGCCCAGCAAGTGCAGCTCGTCGCGCCGCTCGTCCATTCCGAGCTGTTTCCATACGTAGAGCATAAAATAGACGGCGTCCATGTAGCGGTCGGTGTCGAAGCTGTTGCAAAACTTGAATCTGTTTTTGTCGAAGCTGAAAATGTTGAGCTGCTTGTCGTGGAAGTAGCCGTACAGTTTGCGCCGGCTACCCGTGAAACTGCGCTGGTAGAGATAGTTCCACACCGGCACGCTCACCGGACAAAACTTTGCGTCCTGAAAATGGTCGTCGATGACCAGTTTCAGGTCTTTGTTGATGCCAAACACCGCCACCACATTCTGTGTGGGCATGACATAGCTCAGCACCACGTCGCCCTGGCATTGGCTGATGGCGTGATGGTAAATTACTTCTTTGGTGTCGTCGGCATACTCCTCGATGGGGACAAGCAAAACGGGCACGTCGATGAGCACTAGCGCGCGCTGGTAGCCACGGGCGAGCAGCTCTGCCGAGCGGAAAGCCTCGCGCAGATTGGCCGCCATCGATATGCCGCTCTTCACGGTGTATGGCTCGTAAAATATTTGCTTCTCTGCCGCTGTGTCGGCCACTGCAAACGACAGCGTCTTACGGCTGATGCGCAGTGTGAGCCGCTGTTGTCGGGAGGTTGGAAAAGATGGGTCGGTCTCCAGCATGACGATATGTTATTAGTTGTTTCAGTTCTATGGGTGATAAGTGCAGACAGAGTGCCGAAATGCTGTTTTTGGCAAGCAATGCTCATTATCGGAGTGCAAAAATAATGCAAATCGGGCGTAACACAAAACAAAAACCCGCTTTTTTTCGTCAGAGCAGCGGCGAAAGCAGCCTGACGAGCGACTCCCACAGCCTCTGCACAAACGAACGGTGGCTGAGATTGGTCACGTCGTCGAGCAGCACGCTCTCTTCCTGGTCTTTCAGAAAAACTTCCTTCATTCGGCAGGCCATAGACTTGTCGTAGAAAAAGGCGTTTGCTTCGAAATTGTTCTCAAAGCTGCGGAAGTCGATGTTGGTTGAGCCGCACGTGCAAAGCGTGTCGTCGCAGACAAGCAGCTTGCTGTGGTTGAAACAGCGTTTGTAAAGATACACCTTCACCCCTGCCTCAACTGTTTCCATGACGTAGGAACGGCTGGCCCACTCCACAAACTTGGCGTCGGTGTGGCGTGGTATCATCAGCCGCACATCGACACCCGCCAGCGACGCCGTGCGCATGGCAAAGAGCACAGGCTCGGTGGGCAGAAAATAGGGTGTCTCCATATAGACATACTTTTGCGCGGCGAGCAGAATGCGCACGTAGCCCTGCATGATGTCGGGCCAGGGCGTGACGGGACTGCTGGTGACAATCTGTACCAGGCAGTTGTTGCTGACCTCGGGTGGGGCCACGGGATAATACTGTCGGCTGGAGATGAGCGTGCGGTCAACAAAATACCAGTCAACCAAGAAAGCGCGCTGAATGCCAAAGACGGCGCCGCCCCGAATGCGCAGATGGGTGTCGCGCCACCCGCGGTTATTGCGCCCCTTGATGTAGCGCATGGCGATATTCATGCCTCCCACAAAGCCCACGCGCCCATCCACCACGCACAGCTTGCGGTGGTTGCGGTAGTTCACCTTGCTGGTGAACACCGGAAACTTGACGGGCATGAAACCGTGTACCTCGATGCCCGCGTCGCGCATGCGTTCCCAAAACGCTTTCTTCACGTTCCAGCACCCCACGTCGTCGTAAATCACGCGCACCTCTACGCCCTGCTGCGCCTTGTCGATGAGCGCGTCGGCCACCAAGTAGCCCAGCGGGTCGTCCTCCATGATGTAGGTGTCAAGATGGATGTGGTGCTCGGCACGGCCTATTTCCTGCAACAGCGCGTGGAAAAAGTGGTAGCCGTCGGTGAAGATGTCGGTTTCGTTGTCTTTGAATGGCAGTGCCCAGCTTTGGTTGGCAAAGAGCTGAATGAGTGTTTTGTGGTTTTCGGGCAGCACCAGGTTTTTCTGTTCCACAAACTCCAGCATCGACCGCTTGGTGAGCTGGTCGAGACTCTGCTGGCTGATGAAGCGTTCCTTGCGTGTGTTCTGCCCGAAAAAGAAATATAGAATAATGCCCAACAGGGGCAGAAACGTCAGCACCAGCAGCCAGGCCATGGTCTTGGCTGGCTGACGGTTGTCCATCAGCACGGCAATCATGGCAGCAGCCACAATCAGTCCATAGACAAGCAACAAAAGCCAGTGAATGTAAATCATAGTCGGGTGTTGGGGTGTTGGATGCTGGGTGTTAGCGTTAAGGTTTGGGTTATCGTTAAGGTTATACCACAATGCTGGTTCCAAGTTTGCGGGCCAGAGAGTTGCGGATGTTCTGTACGTCCTTGTATTGTTCCATGAGCTGCATCATCAGCTGTGGGTTGCTGACGGCCTGGCTGATTTGAGCTTTCAGCTGCTTGAGCTGTGCGTCGGCATAGTCGAGTCGGAAGTCCATGAGCAGGCGCGTGGCTTGCTCGCGTATTTGCTCGGGTGTGGGGTCTTTCTGCTGGCTTTTGCGCAGCTGGAAATGGTCGAAGGCCATGCTGGCGGCCATCTGAACAATTTCGAAGTTATCATGATGAGCAAAGTATTGTTCAGCGTTGAAACTAGTGTCGGCCTCACTTTGCGCTGCTGCCTCGGCAAGCATCTGGTCGTAAAGGGCATGGCCGAGCGAAAGGCCGTCGGCGTTGAGCGAATAATAGATGTATTGCGCCACGGTGAGCCGTTCGATGGTTTGTCCGTCGTCGGTTTCTACATTATTAAAAATAACGTCGCCGCCATGTCGCACCAGCAATTCTACAATCATGGAAGAAATGTTGGGAGTTAGGGGTTTAGAGTTAGGAGTTAGGAGTTTAGTGTTAGGAGTTGGGGGGTGGGCGTTAGCGTTATCGTTTGTGTTAACGTTTGGGTTATCGTTAACGTTAGGACTAGCGTTCTCGTTAACGTTAGCGTTATTATTCAGCCTTGCAGCACGCTCTTCCTCGCGGCGGGCATCCTTGTATCTCTGCTCAATGTCCTGGCGTATAAACTTGTTCATCTGTGCGATGAGCGTAGCCTCGTTGATGCCCAGGCGGTGCGAGCAGTCGGTGATGTAAGTGTCGCGCACAATGGGGTCGGTGATGACCGATATGCTGCGCACAATAGAGTTGATGGCCTCCGAGCGCTTGATGGGGTCGCTCACGCCGCGAAGCATCACGTCACTCTTGAACTGTATGAAGTCGGTTTGGTGTTCGTCGATGTACTTGCGAAATTCTGCAGCCGTATGTTTCCGTGCGAACGAGTCGGGGTCGTCGCCGTCGGGCAGAATGAGCACCTTGATGTTCATGCCCTCGGCCAGCAGCATGTCGGTGCCGCGCAGGGCAGCATGAATGCCAGCCTCGTCGCCGTCGTAGAGCAGTGTGATGTTGTCGGTAAAGCGGTGCAGCTGCTTAATTTGATAGACGGAGAGCGCCGTTCCGCTGTTGGCCACCACATTCTCTATTCCGCACTGATGCATGGCTATCACGTCGGTGTAGCCTTCCACCATAAACACACGGTCTTCTTTGGCTATCTGCCGTTTGGCCTGAAAAATGCCATAGAGTTGCTGCTCTTTGTGGTAGATTTCCGAGTCGGGCGAATTGACGTACTTCTGTTGCACGCCCTTGGTGCGCGAGTCGAGCAATCGGCCACCGAAGGCCACCACCTTGCCGCTGGTGCTCAGCCAAGGGAAGATGACGCGCCCGGCATAGCGGTCAACGAGCCCGCCGCTCTCCTCGCGCTTGTAGCAGAGGCCGGTGCGCACCAGATATTCCTCTTTGTATCCCGCCTTCGTGGCTGCCGTCGAAAGAGCCGTGCGCGAGGGTAGGGCATAGCCCAGCTGAAACTTCTCGATGATGTCGTCGCGAATGCCGCGGCTGCGGAAGTACTGCATGCCGATGGCACGCCCATCGACATCGTTTTTCAGAATGTTCTGGAAATATTTTGCCGCCCACTCGTTCACAATGAACATCGACTCGCGGTCGCTCTCCTTCTGTCGCTCCTCGCTGGTCAGCTCGCGCTCCTTGATTTCTATGTTGTACTTTCGGGCCAGCCAGCGCAGCGCCTCCGGATAGGTCATTTGCTCGTGCTCCATGATGAAACCCACGGGCGTTCCGCCCTTACCGCAGGCAAAGCAGTGGCAGATGTTTTTCGAGGGGCTCACCATGAACGAGGGGGTCTTGTCGTCGTGAAACGGGCACAAGCCTTTGTAGTTAACCCCCGCCTTGCGCAGGTTAACAAACTCCGACACCACGTCAACAATGTTGGCGGCGTCGAGTATGCGGTCAACTGTGGCTCTGTCAATCATGCGGAGTTAAGGCTAAGAGTTAGGAGATAGAAGTTAGGGAGTTAGGAAAGAAATTAGAATAATTATTATAATTATCCAAGAATTATCTATTTAATTTATGGCGAAATTATTCTAATTATTCTAATTTCTTTCCTAAATATCCCAAATTCTTCATTTCCCATTTCTCATTTTCTATTTCTCATTGCAAAGATAGCGGTTATTCTTCAGAAAAACGGCAAAAATGCAGAAAAACAAGAAAAAGAATTTGTTTTTTTCAGCTTTTACTTGTCTTTTCAATCTTTTTTAAATATCTTTGTCACACAGATTACTTCATTTCACGATTTCACAATTTTACGATTTCATTATGCATTATGCATTATTCATTATGCATTTAAAGATTTTTCATTATGAGAGCAACCATCATTACCATCGTCTGCATGCTGGCTTTCGCTGCTGCTGCCCAGGCGCAAGACTCCAAACCAGAGCGCATCAAGCAAATACGCACCGCCTATGCTCAGGCCAAGAAGAAAATTGAGCAGAACGGCAAAAACGGCAAATCGCCCAAAGACATGACCATTGTTGTGAACTCGGTGCTAAGCGAGGAACCCGAAATCACCCAAGTTGATAAAGTGGTGATTTATTTCGACGAAAGCACTCACGAGGACTCCGAAGGAACGTCCGTCACCACCAGCGCGCCCTATTTCATCAGTGGCGACTGGAGTGCTTACGGGCACATTGGGCTCAGCGAAATGCTGCTCAACCCCACCAACGGGGCACTGATGTTCTGCTACAGTAAGTCTGACACCCATGCCGGAATCGTCAGCGAGTCGCGCTACTACTACGATTCGCAGGGAAAACTCATAGAGCAGAAGCACACCTCTTCTTTCTCTGAGGGCGACGGCGAGATAGAGAAGCGCAGCGCTAAAAAATACCTTGAAGTATTCCAGTTGCTCAAAGACAACGCTCCCCAACTCCTAACTCCTAACTCAAAACTCCCAACTCCCACCACTCCCAAGGCTGAGCGGATGAAGCAAATTCGCGCCGCCTACGCCAAGGCCAAAGAGCAAATCGATAAGAACGACAAGTCGGACGCGTGTCGTGACATCCGCATCACCATTCATGACGAGGGCGAAAACTGGCCGCCCCGAACCAGCGACATCCGCATCTACTTCGACAAGGCTCCCGCCTCGCAAGGAGGAACAGAAGCCCAGGGACAGGCGGGCAGCAAGGCGGGCGGCAACCAGTGCTACTTTATTTCCGAGCACCGCAGCTCGATGATGTTCGACAGCTACAGCGAGTATCTGTTCGACCCCGCAACGGGCAGCCTGATGTTTTCGTACTCCAAAGGCCTGGAAGAGGGCCAGAAGCTGGAGTGGCGCTATTACTACGACGAGAACGGCCGTTGCATTGAAACCAAGACCAACGCCGAGGACACCGACGACGGGAAAGTTGATAAAGCCTCGGCCGCCAATTTCATTCAGGTATTCAATCTGCTCATGAAGTGAATAATTGTATAAACAACGCCGTGAGTTATTTTTGTAATCCTCAACATTGCAAAAATAACTCACGGCGTTGCTGCAACATTTTCTAGAGAATTCAGAATTATCTCACGACGTTGCTATCACATTTTCTAGAGAATTCAGAATTATCTCACGACGTTATTGTAACATTTTCTAGAAAATTCGGAGCTAACTCACGGTAATAAACTCAGATTATCAGGAATGAGCATTTTATTGTCGTGAGCAGGTGGAGCATTTTGTGGTAAGAAAACAGTCGTTATTTGTATGGATGAGGGGAAAATCGGGGATAGTTGTGTTAAAATCATTAAATCGTACGATTAAACTAATTAATTTTCTTAAATAACTAAAGTTTTTAGTTGTACGAAAAGATTTTTTAGTTATCTTTGCGGCAGATATTGATACCGACATGCATTTGATGAATTTAAACAACCCAACAACCATTTTATAACCAACAATGAAAAAGCTGACCAACAAAGAAAAAGAAATCATGGAGCTCTACTGGCAGCACGGACCCATGTTTGTGCGCGAGTTGCAGGAGCACTATGCCGAGCCGCGCCCTCATTTCAACACGCTCTCCACCATGGTGCGCCTGTTGGAAAAGAACGGTTTTCTGGGCCACCGCCAGTATGGCAACACCTACCAGTACTATGCCACCGTTACGGAGAAAGAGTATGGTAAAAGTTCGCTGGCCGGTGTCATCAGGAACTATTTCAACAACTCTTATATGAGTGCGGTTTCTTCTTTCGTGAAGGAAGAGAAAATCAGCGTTGACGAGTTGAAGCAACTCATCAGCCAGATAGAGAAAGGCGAGGCATGACCGATTTTCTGATTTACGACCTCCGCGTGGCGGTGCTCATTGCCGTGTTCTACCTGTTCTGGCGCCTGCTGCTGGCCCGCGAGACGCTCCACAGGCTCAACCGTGTGGTGCTCTTGTTGACGGCTGTGCTGTCGTTCGTGTTGCCGGTTTGCGTCATCACCATCCATCGCAGCGAGGTGCTCACCATGACCGAAAACGAAGCCTCCGCGTTGCCCACGGCGACGGTCGAGACGATGACAGCGGTGCAGCCCTGGTGGATGACGGCAGCCGTGGTGCTGTTTGTTACTGGCGCGGTGCTGACCTTGGGCCACACGCTGGCATCGTTGGTGCGCGTTGGGCGGCTGATTCGCCAGAGCGAGCACCATCAGCAAGCCGATGGCACCGTGATAGCCGTTACAGAGAGGGAGTTGTCGCCTTTCAGTTGGATGCACTACATTGTTATGAGTCGTAGCGACTACGACCACCCCGATGCCGCCATCATGGCACACGAGCGCGCTCACATTCGTGCCCGCCACTCGTGGGATGTGATGCTGGTAGATGTGCTCAGCGTTTTGCAATGGTTCAATCCCGCGTTGTGGCTTTTGCGCAGCGACCTGCGCGCCATTCACGAGTTTGAAGCTGACGACGCTGTACTCTCTCAAGGCATCGATGCACGTCAATATCAATATCTGCTTGTCAGAAAAGCTGTGGCAGCTCACGGGTACTCTGTTGCCAACAGCCTGAGTCACAGTACCCTTAAACGAAGAATCAACATGATGTTAAAAAAGAAAACCAATTCCCGACAGTGGCTTCGCGCCCTGTATATTGTTCCCGTTGTTGCAGCATCGCTGGCCGTCAGCGCCCGCACCGTGACAGACTATCGTATTGCCGACGAACAAGCACCAGCAGCCACAGATGCTACCACTCAAACCGAAAGCAAGGACAGCGGCTTTTTCGAAGTAAAAGAGAACGACCGCGTCACGATTGTCCATCCTGGCGGTGTTGAGCAAGACAAAGTGACCGTTGCCTTATCCAGCAACGGGGCGCATCCGCTGGTGTTGGTCAACGGAACAGAAATGGCATACGACCACTTTGTGAAAATCAGCCCAAACATTATCAAAAGCATGACGGTGCTCAAAGACGAGGACGCCCGGAAGAAATATGGCGCAAAGGCCAAGGACGGTGTCATCCTGGTGGAGATTGAAGACCACCCCAACGAGAAAGGTCACGAACCGTTCAAGCTGAAAGGACTGGTGATTGACGAAAAGAAGGAACCCGTGGTGGGAGCCATCGTGAGGGTGAAAGGCACCAAACAAGGAACGGTGACCGACATGGAAGGCCAATACACCATCGAAGTGCCCGATGGGGCTGAAGTTGAAGTGGCTTATGTGGGTATGGCTACCGCCACTTTCACCGCCTCGAAGGACATCGCCGAGACACGAACCACAACTATCGTGCTGAAGAAAGACGGCTCTGACGCAACGCCGACCGCCATGGCGAAAAACAAGAATGAGACGCGCGTGGTGGTGGATGGCAAGGATACAAGAAAGATTGTGACACGCGTGGTGGTAGATGGCAAGGAAATGTCGATGGAGGAGTTTGAAACCACCACCGAGCCGGAGATAATTGAGTCGATGAACATCGATAAAACCGACCCGAAGCATCCCGTTGTGCGCGTCACTACCAAGAAGAAATAGCCGCATGGCACTTGCCTGTGCTACGGGGCTGCATAAAAATGGAGGCTGCTAACGCGAAGATTAGCAGCCTCCATTTGTATGTTGCCGATTGTGAAAGAGTTATTTCAGCAGCCGCTCTGCCCGCCAGTCGATGCCCAGCGGATTGTTTCGCATTTCGAGCACCAGGGGCAGAGCGTCGTTTTTGAGAATCCACATTTCGGTGCGGTCGGTGTCGGCCTGCACGTGCCACGACTCGTTGTTCTCGTCGATGAGCCGCCACGTAATGGTGTCGTAAACCATCTGACCTGTCTGCCGCAGCTGGTGAGCGGCCTTCTGCGATACGAAGCCGAAAGTGCCATCCACTTGGTGGTAGTCGGCTCCGTCGGCGGGAATGAGCCAGCAGAAGCGGTCAGCATTAAGGGCGGTGCTTCGGGCAATGTGGTAGAGAGCTTTGTTGCAGCTGAGCAGCAGCGTGTCGCCGTCCCAGGCCATGGTGAGGGGCCATGAGCGGAACTGGCGGTTGAGTGTGAAAGCGAGCCAAAAACCTACCCCCTGCCCCTCCCCAAGGGAGGGGAGCTTAAATACCTTTTCAACGCGTGAGCTGTTAGAGTTCCCTCCCTTGGGGAGGGTTAGGGTAGGTTTCTTTTCTTTCGTCATCTCAAACACGAGGCTTCCGCCTTCCATCAGCTGTTGGTGCTCCAATCGGGCGTCTTTTATTTCTTGGCCGTTGAGCGTGATGCGCCTCACGGCGGTGCCCTTGCCCTTGCGCGAAACCTGCAACTGGCGGCCATTACACAAATGCAAAGTGTAGGAAGGAATCATGGGAGCCAGCAACAGATAGTACGACTGTCCGGCGTTGGGGTAGAAACCCATCATGTGGAAGGCGAGCCACGACGACATGGCTCCTGAGTCGTCGTTGCCAGGCAGTCCGTCGGGGGCGTCGCTGTAGTTCTGCTCCACGATGCTGCGCACCCGTCGCACGCTCAGGTCGGGACGCCCTATCCAATGATACAGACAGGGCGTGAGGAACGACGGTTCGTTGCCCACGTTGTAGCGCTTGCGGTCGAAGAACAAGTCAAGACGCTTGCGGAATGTCTCTGCTCCGCCACAAGCCTCAATCAGCGAGGGCACATCGTGAGGAATGCTCAGCGAATACTCGGCTGAGAGTGCCTCGTAGAAGAATGTGCTCCACCAAGGCAAATACCAGGGAGCCACTTTTGTTACGGGCGTATAGGGAATCTGCGGGCGGAACACCTTCGAGCGTCCCCATGGCACGGAGTCGAGCCACTGGCCGTCGGCATCCTTAGGCATGATGTAGCCCGCTACGTCGTCCCACTCATAGTCTGAGCGCCAAAGATTCTTCCAGTTTTCCGACCGCTTGAGATATTTTTCGTAAACATCCATGCGCCCCAATCCGCGGGCCACCTGCGCGATGCAAAAGTCGTTGTAGGCATATTCTATGGTTCGCGTGCCGGCACGGTCGATGCCGTAGGGAACATAGCCCAGACGGATGTACTCGTTAAGCCCGCCACGACCGTGTTTCTCGTGGTCAGCTCCCGGGTCAACTTCGCCGTCTTTGAGCATGGCCTCCAAGGCCAGCTGGTAGTCGATGCCTGCAAGATTTTTGGCAAAGGCGTCGGCTATCACGATGTCGGCATCCGAGCCGCCCTGGGTACGGCCGTTGCAGTCGCCACTACGCGCGTCGGCCATGTAGCCTTCGCGCTTGTAGATGTTGAGCAGCGCATTGACGATGTCGGCCTCGCGCTGTTCGTCAATGAGCGTGATGAGCGGCGTGCTGGTGCGGTAAGTGTCCCAAATGGCGTAATAGTCGTCGTAGTAGGGACTGTCTGTCCATTTGGGATTCTCGCCCGTCTTGTCCACAGGCATGAGCATGGTGTGGTAGAGGGCGGTGTAGAACATGCGTTTCTGTTGCTCCGAGCCTTCTATGTTGATGCGCGAGAGCAACTTCTCCCAAGCTTGGCGCAGAAGGCTCAGCTGCTCGTCGAAGCTGCATTCGGGAATGTTGCGCCGTGCCTGCTGACAGCTCACATACGAGATGCCTACCTTCACGTTGACCAGCGAATCTGTAAACCGCAGGCTGAGTTTTAAGTTAGGAGTTAGGAGTTTAGAGTTAGGAGTTGGGTGATGGGTGTTGGATGTTGGGTGATGGCTGAAAGGCTTGTCGCTCAACAGAGAGAAATACACCGTGTAGGCGTCGCCATTGTTCCAACCGCCTCTGACACGGGTAAAACCACGCACCTCGTGGTCGTTCACCACCTCTACCTCGGCTCCCACAAACTGCTGCTTCTCGCGCAGGTCGGGCACAGAGTCTTTGCCCAGAAAATGGGTGGCATCTATCAGCAGCTGGGCGCAGGCCTTGTCGTTCTCCTTCGCGCGGGCAGGATAAGAAAACCTATAGAAAGCGCAGCGCTCTGCGGTTGTTATCTCCGTGCGGATGGCGTTTTCGAACGTCGTAGCGTAGTAGCCCAACGAGAAATCCTCTGTTACTCTTTTTTGTTCTGCCGGGCTGACGGTAAAAGGCATTAGCAGCACATTGCCGTATTTCTGCCCGCCGCCAGTGCCGCTGACGTGCGTCTGCGAGAATCCCGTCACTACTTGGGGCATGGGCGCCCAGCCGGCGTTGGGCAGCACTGTGCAGTCGGGCCCAGGTTTACACATCCCGAATGGCATCGACGGGCCAGGAAATGTGCGCCCCACGCCCACGCTGCCAATGCGTGGGTCAACGTATTGCCACTTTTGTGCCATGGCCACCAGCGACAACAGACAAAAACATGCCAGCAAACTTTTTTTCATCTGGTCAAGGAAATAGTTTTTGCAAAGATACAACAAAAATGGGAACGGACACGAATTCCGTTCCCATTTTCTCGTTGCTCCAATGATTAGTATCCCGGGTTTTGTGTCCATCCTGGGTTCAGGTCGAGCATTTCCTGTTCTACGGGGAATATGCGATGGCGCTTGTCGAAGTTGGCATCGGGGAATCCGGTGTAGTGGGGGAAGAACTCGTCCTCAAAGTGTCCGAAGCGTATCATGTCGTTGCGACGCCAGTTCTCGTCGAAGAACTCACGTCCGCGCTCGTCGTAGATGTCCTGCAGGGTGGGCTCCGACGCTATCTGAGGTGCTTTGGCGTATGCACGAATCTGATTGAACAGCTCCTTGGCTCCGCTTTGACCCAGGCGTGTGAGAGCCTCGGCCTTCATGAGCAGTATGTCGGCAAACCGGAAGATAGGCAGGTCATTCGACTGGTTGCGGCCGTTGTTGTAGTCCTCGGGCACAATGAACCACTTGATGGAGTGGCAGCCCTGCTGGATGGCGTTGTCGTCGTTGCCCACATCGATGGTGTTGTCTTGCTTGATGAGGGTGATGGTCTCGGTGAAGTGCACCTGCTTGCCGTTATACATGAAAGGCTCTGACGTGGGCTGCAGTGTTTTCGGGTCGCGAATGAACACATCGCCGCGAAGTATGCTGAGATTGCGGATGTCGCCTTCCAGACTAAAGAGCTTGGCAAACTCGGGCGTTACAACCATGTTGCCGCCAAACGACTGGGTGAACTTGTCGGATGAGCCATACACATTGGGCAACATATTCTTCATCTGCTTGAATGAGCGTGGACGAGCATACTGCAGGCCCTGAAGATTGAGTGCGTCGTAGGGCATGGCATAGATGAAGTCCTCCACCTTCCAGCTGTTGTCGTAAGAGAACTTGTGCAGATAGTCAACAGAGCCGAGGCTGAACTTGCCGGAGCTGATGATGGCGTCGCATGCGGCAATGCAGTCGTCGAGCTTCTGATTGGCAGCTGTTGCGGCATCATACAAATCCACCGACTCAGCCGTATAAACTGGCCAGTTGATATAGAGCTTGGCAAGTAGTGCCTCAGCCATCCACTTTGTCGGCTTGCCGTATGTGTTCTCGGTTACATCCTCGGTGAGCGAGGGAATAATCTCTGTGAGTTCTTTCTCAATCCACTCGGCTACTTCCTTTCGTGGAGAACGGGGAATGACCTCGCCTTCGGCGGGTACTTTCTCAAGAATGGGAGCATCGCCAAAGCTGTCCATCAGAATCCACGTGAAATAAGCGCGCATGGCACGTGCCGGTGCTGTCATCTGAGTGGAAGCGCCGCTGCCCAGTTCCTCTAGGATGGTGTTGGCCTTTGTAATGCCAGATGTCACTTCTGAATACCAGTCGAGCGAAGCATCGGTGGCAAAGCTGTTGTGAAGAGCCTGGTGGGCGTATGTTCCATCGTCATAGTAGCCTCCGTCGAAGGCAAGACAGGTGAACTCGTCTGAGGCAAGGCATTGTGCCTCCATGTATCGGCGGCCCAAGGTGCCGGCAAGGTGGAAATAGACGTCGGCCATCTTTGCCTCAACCACAATCATGGGGTCAACGCCAGAATTCTTGCTGGGGTCCTCGGTGTATTGGGAACTTGGATTAACATCCAAATCTGTACAACTGACAAGGACTGCGGCAAACAAGCCAGCTGTAAGAATGATTTTATTTATTTTCATAATCTTTGAACTTTATAACTTTGAACTTTGATCTTTGGATTTTGATCTTTAAAAGTTAATCTTCATACCAAACATGAAGGTGCGTGTGTGGGGATAACGGCTCCAACGATAGTCGATGCCAGGGTCGATGCCTCCGAGATTGACTTCGGGGTCGAGTCCCTTGTAGCTGGAAATAGTGAACAGGTTGTTGGCCGTGGCATAGAGGGTGAGGTCCTTCAGCCAGTTGTCGAAACAGTTGCGGAAGGTGTAGCTCACTGAGAGAGACTGCAGACGGATGTAAGTGCCTTTCTCAATGAAACGGTCAGAGGGGAGCGAGCCCGAAGCATCGCCGACGGGATTTGAAAGGAATTCCTTCAGAACGTTCTTACCGTCGGAGAACATCTGCGCACTTGTGTAGTGGGCACGTGGGCTGTTATAGACATCATTGCCGAAGACACCAGTAATAAACGCATTCAGAGCCCAGTTTTTGTAAGAAAGACTGTTGTTCCATCCGGCGGTGAGCTTAGGCTGCGCACAACCTGTGATTGAACGGTCTTTGAGGCCAGGGTTATTGGTAGTTTCGCCTGTGCGGTTTCCGTTCTCATCGAGCACGTAGTACTCTGAACGTCCGTTCACCGTGCCTGCATATTGATAAGTGTAGAAAGTACCGATAGACTCACCCTCCATGATTCTTTGGGTCCATCCGTTAGCAGAAACGCCAGACACCATGGGGTCGCCCTGTGTGAGGTTGGTGGTATGGAACTGGTCGTTCTGCATCTTGTCAACGGTATTCTTGTTGTGCGACAGGTTGATGGTTGTCATCCAGTTGAAGTCCTTCGTACGAATGGCATCAATGTTCACGGTCAGTTCAATACCTTTATTGGTCATTTCGCCAACATTGGCATCCATCCAGCCATATACATACTGTGTTGTAGGAACAGGATAGCTCCAGATCAGGTCCTTTGTCTTCTTGTGGTAAACCTCGATGGTACCATTGATGCGGTTCTTCATGAATCCGAAGTCGAGACCGATGTTGAGCATGCCTGTTGTTTCCCACTTCAGGTCGGGATTGGCGTTCTTTGTGGCGGCGTAGGTACGATAGAGTTTTCCGTCGTAAGTGAATGTGCCTGTTGCACCGTAAGTGTTGTATGACGAATATACATCGAAGCCCATGGCATTACCAGATATACCATAACCTGCACGGAGTTTCAAGTTCGAGAACAGGTTCTGGTTCTTCATGAACTCCTCCTCGGTGATGTTCCAGGCTGCTGATACCGACGGGAATGTACCCCACCGCTTGTTCTTTCCGAACACGGAAGAGCCGTCACGACGGATGGTAGCCTGAATCATGTAGCGGCCATCGAAAGAATAGTTGGCACGGCCATAGAACGAGATGTTGCGGATGTTCTCGCGATAACCACTCTGAACAGAATTCTGAACACCCAGAATGGTCTGTGCGTATGACATGTTGTACCATGTCAGGTCGTCATTGTAGTATCCTTCTACGCTAAGGCCGAAGCCGTCGTTGTTTTTCTTTTCCTCCCACGAGTAACCTGCCATCAAATCTACTTTGTGCTTGTCAAACGTTAAGCCGTAGTTGAAGTAAGTCTCAAAGGTCTGCTCACGTCCGAAATAAGTGTTGCGGGTTGCCTGGCCATTTTTGTTTCCGATACCCTCGAGCTGAGAAAGGCGGGTGTTATAGGCACTGTATGTGCTCTGGTAGTTGCTCCACGAATAGTTCATATTCCAGAAGAGCCCCTTAACAATCTCGAGAGCAGTCTTTGCCAAGAACTGGTTGCGCTTCCACACCGTCTCCGATTTGTTTTCTTCCATCAAGGCAAGTGGGTTGTAGTTCTTTGAGCCGGCACCTACTGTCCACGAACCGTCAGCATTCTTGATAGCGTTGGTTGGAGAATAGTAGTTCATGGCATCGAGCACAGATGCGCCCTCGTTGCCTGTTGGAACACCGAAATGCTTAC
Organism: uncultured Prevotellaceae bacterium; assembly: GCA_900315565.1. Classification (GTDB taxonomy): domain Bacteria; phylum Bacteroidota; class Bacteroidia; order Bacteroidales; family Bacteroidaceae; genus Prevotella. Next base: position 91,678 of record OMZS01000014.1, read on the forward strand.
CATACATGGTGTTCAGACCCAATGAGATGGTAAGGCGATCTTTCAACAGCTTTGTTGAAACGAGTGAACGAACATTCAAACGATCCATGCCTGTCATTTTGATGACACCCTGACGCTTCATGAGGTTGCCACTGATCATGTAATTGGTTTTGTTATTACCTCCACTGATGCTCACATTGTGGTTATGGCTGACACCTGTGCGCAACACTTCGTCCTGCCAGTCAACGTCAGCACCACCATCCTTCAGGGCAATGCCATTAGTCTGTGCATACTGGCGGAGATCAGATGCGGTGGCCATGTCGTAGGTATTGAGGATTTTGTCAAGGGCCACATAGCCATTGTAGCTCACGTTGGTTCTTTCCTCAGCGCCTTTTTTGGTGGTGATGATAATCACACCATTGGCTGCCTTTGAGCCATAGATGGCCGTAGCTGTGGCATCGCGGAGCACGTCAATGCTCTCGATGTCGTCTGGGGCAACGATGGAGATGTCAACACCAGGAATACCATCTACTACGTAGTAAGGCGACATTGCACCTGAACGAAGTGTAGAAGCACCACGGAGCGTGATGGTCGGAGAGCCGTTAGGGTCGGCCGTAGATGAAACTACCAGGCCGGGAACCTTTCCTTGAAGCATCTGGCCAGGGTCGGTGAACACACCTCTGTTCAGGTCTTCCGACTTCACGGTGGTGATACTGCTGGTCACGTCCTTACGGCGCATGGTGCCATAACCCACTACAACCACCTCGTTGAGTGTTTTGTTGTCTTCTTCGAGTGTGACGTTCAGCTGATTGCCGCTCACGCGGAGCGTCTTGGCGGTGTAGCCCACATAGCTGAACTGCAGGCTCTTGCCCTGTGCAACATTGATGGAGTAGCGTCCGTCCATGTCGGTGACAGCTCCGTTTTGCGTTCCCACTTCCATAACTGTGACGCCGATGAGCGGTTCTCCCTGGCTGTCGGTGACGACACCCGATACTTTGCTCTGAGCGAAAGCCATGGTACTGCACAAAAGGCAGAATACGAAGAGCACTGTCTTCATCATTCCGCGTTTTAGGTTTTGTACGTTTTGCATGTTTTGATTTTTTGGTTAAAATATAAGGTTTTAAAATGATTTAAAGTTTGGTTTTGTTTCCATTTCCATTTCCGATGGCCGTTTGTTATTTCACCTCGACAGTGGCATTCTCGGTGCAGAGCGGCACAGCCATACGGCTCAGCCCGTTCCAGTCGGCCTGCATGAAGCCTTCGCCCCGGCAGGGCCGTTTGTCAAACACCGTGGTGTCGGCATTGGCAGGCTTGGCCAGCTGAATGCTGACATTGTTGAAGCTTACGCCGTTCACCTTTCCTGGCACATCGCCGCCCACAAAGCAGCCGTTCTCGCTGACGGCGGTGATGTTGTTGAAGCTGATGCGGCTCACTTCACCACACCGCCCTACAGTCTGCCCCTTGGGGAACCGCCAGTTGGCATCCTTGTGGTTACCGTTGGCGCGCGGATAGCTGGTCACGTAGATGGGCTCGGCCTTGCCCCACCACACGTCGCTCCACAGGCGACACTCGAGTGTAATGTTCGAGAAGGTGACGTCGCTGACCGTGCCCTCGTCGCGGTTCTGAATGCCTATGCCGCGGTTCGAGCCGTAGATGGTGCAGTTGTCTATCATCACGCGGCTGATGCTGTCCATGTTCTCGCTTCCTATTTTAATGGCGCACGAGCGCGAAGCCATGGTGCAGTTGCTGACGGTGATGTCGTGCGTGGGTCCGTATTGCTCCCACTCGCGGCGGTTTTTCAGGCAGATGCAGTCGTCGCCGCTAGTGATGTGGCAGTTGCTGATGCGCACGTGGCGCGAGTGGTCGATGTCAATGCCGTCGCCGTTGCGTATTTTCAGGTTGTTCAGCAGCGAGATGCCGTCAATCACCGCATCGTCGCACCCAACCAGGTGTACCGTCCAGTAAGCCCCGTTGCGGATGGTCACATCGCGCATGCGCAGTTTCTTTACTCCGATGAGCGTCAGCACGTGTGGGCGCGGGTCGAACGCAGGGTCGGCCAGCGGTTTCAGCTCGTAGCTGTCGGTCAGCTCAGCGCCCATGAATCGTATGCCGTTGCCGTCGATGGTGCCCAGCCCCGAGAAGCTCAGGTTCTCTACGTCGCGACACCAAATCCACATCATGCCCTCGCCGCGGTTCTCGCCGAAGGCACTCAGCCGGTAGATGCTCTCGTCGGGGTTGGCCATCCACGTGGCCGTGGCTTCGAGATGCACCTCCACGTTGGACTTCAGTTCTACGGGACCGCTCAGAAACGTGTGCCCGGCAGCAAACACCACCTGTCCGCCGCCAGCCTCCGAGCAGGCATCCATGGCCTTCTGGATGGAAGCAGCATCGTCGGTAGTACCATCGCCTTTGGCACCAAAATCGAGTACGTTGTACGTCTTATTCTGGGCAAAGCAGCATGCAGTCAACAAAAATGCAAGAAAGGCGACAAAATGTCTTTTCATGTTTTTCGTAATATCAAACTTCTTAATTACTCAGATTAGGTTTACGGCCACAAATGTATGAAAAATAATTCATACTTCCAAAATTAAAGCGGGCAAAATGCCGATGTCTGTTAAAATATTATAAACTTTAGACATAAGAGTTTCTTGACGAAAAGTGTGTTTTGTCAAATACTTTTCAAATTTATGTGGGGTAAGAAGGCGGGTGCTGGTGAGAAATAATTTCTCGCGGGCAAATACGCGAAAAATGGTACTTTGTGGAAAATGCACTGTCTCAGTGCTTTACGAAAATATTGTCAGGCGTGGATTTCGTAACGTCGAAGAATAAAAAATTATCTCACGACGTTATTTAATTTTTGTCTTTTCACGGGGAGAAAAAATCGAGCTTTTGGAGCAAAAAACTAATGCACAAAAACCGCGTTTTGTGCATTAATTAGTGAATAATTTGACTGTGATTGCACAAAAATTCGATTTTGTGCAGATGGAAATTGCTGCCAGAACAGCCGGAAATAGTTGTTTCAGGCCTAGAATAAAGAAAACTCTTACAGGAATTTGTAAAAAATATTCAGTGTCATTTTCTAAGCATGTTGCCTCTTTTCGCGCAGCAGACCAACCATGATGGAGGCGGCGTTGTCGGGGGCACGCAGGTCGCCCAGGGCGCGGCTCACATCATCGTAGCCGCTGAGCATGGGGGCGCGGCCTGCGCCGCCGGGGAGAATGGCGGCCAAGTGGTCGTGAATGTTTTTCACGCTGAAGCGGTCGGCCAGCAACTCGGGCACCACCTCACGGTCGGCAATGAGGTTGACTAGTGAGATGTAGCGGCACTTAATGATGTGGTTAAAGGCGAAACGCGACAAGCGGGGCAGAGGCATCTTGTAGCAAACCACCTGAGGCACGCGGAAAAGGGCCGTTTCGAGTGTGGCGGTGCCGCTGGTGACGAGGGCTGCCGTGGCTTGGCTGAGCAGCTGGAACGTCTGGTTTTGTACCATGCGCACGTTGTAGCCGCGTAGGAACGGCTCGTAGAACGATGGCTCGATGGAGGGTGCGCCCGCCACCACCAGCTCGTAATCGTTGAACGCCGAGGCTGCCTGAAGCATGGCGGGCAGGTTGTCTTTGATTTCCTGGCGGCGGCTGCCGGCAAGCAGGGCGATAGTGTTAGTTCTTTGAACTTTGAACTTTGAACTTTGAACTTGATGGTTCGAATCCTTATCTGCGGAATCTGTGGAATCTACGGAATCTGTGGTTGAGTTTTGGGCTTTAAACTCGCGCACCTCGTCGGCAGTCGGGTTGCCCACGTAGTGGATGGGGTAGTGGTGTTTTTGCTCGAAGAAAGGCACTTCGAAGGGCAGAATGGAGAACAACTGGTCCACGTCGCGCCGGATGTTCTTGATGCGGTACTCCTTCCATGCCCAAATCTTTGGCGAGATGTAGTAGTAAACGGGTATGCTGGTGTGCGCATGCACATATTTGGCAATGTTGAGGTTGAATCCCGGATAATCTACCAAAATCACCACGTCGGGCTGCCACGCCACTATGTCCTGCTTGCATTGGCGCATGTTGCGCAGGATGGTGGGCAGGTGGAGCAGCACGGGAATAAAGCCCATGTAGGCCAGGTCGCGGTAGTGGCGCACCAAGGTACCGCCCTCGGCAGCCATCAGGTCGCCTCCGAAGAAGCGGAACTCGGCACCGGGGTCTTCGTTCTTCAGCGCACGCATCAGATGAGAAGCGTGCAGGTCGCCGCTGGCTTCGCCGACAATCAGATAGTATCTCATGCTTTGACAGTTAGACGGTTTGACAGAGAGAGGTTTTTTGACAGAGAGACAAAGAGATTTTCTTTTATTCGACAGAGAGACAAATAGACGTATTTTACTCCTCCCAATCCTTCATTTTCTTTATCATTTCATAGTCGGTGACATCCATTTTGGTGGGTATAATGGCCACGTAATGGTGGTTGAGCGCCCATTGGTCGGTATCCTCGGCATCGGGCTCGTCGTTGTGGTATTCACCTATCATCCAATAGTAGTTGTAGCCCCGGCCGTGGTGGCGCTTGTCCACCTCGTTAATCCACCGGCCAAAGGTCATGCGGCACAGGCGAACGCCCAGAAAGTCCTTGCCCTTAGGGAAATTCACGTTCAGACACACGCCCTTGGGCAGACCCTCGGCCAGCACACGGCTCACCATGCGCTGCACGTAGGGCGTCAGCGGCGAGAGGTCGGCCTGCTCGTTGTAGTCGCAGCTCGAGAAGGCCACCGAGGGAATATATTTCATGCAGCCCTCCATGGCCACGCCCATGGTGCCGCTGTAATGATTGTTTACCGTAGAATTATCGCCGTGGTTAATGCCTCCGATGACCATGTCGGGCAGCCGTCCGTCGAGAATCTGGTCGATAGCCAGCTTCACACAGTCAACAGGTGTGCCGCTGCAACGCCATACCTCAACGCCGGGCTCACGGCTCACAGGCTCCAGACGCAGCGGCGAGGCAGCCGAGAAGGCACACGAATAGCCGCTGCGGGGACCGTCGGGGGCGCACACCAGCAAATCTACGTCCAGGGGGCGCAGCATGTCAATCAGACAACGCACACCACGGGCCTCGTAGCCGTCGTCGTTAGAAATCAATAACAAGGGTTTGTTCATAATCTAAAAAATCTTGGGCGCAAAAATACAAAAAATATTCCACCCGCCCGTCATCCGAAGCACTGTTTTTGAGATGTGAAAGGTAATAATCGCAAAAAAGAGGCTTTCGAAACGTGAAAAAAGCCGCTGAGGTGTTATTATTTCATCGTTTCTGTTAAAAGTGCGCCCGTATTTGCTGAGAAACGAAAAAAAAGTAGTATCTTTGCACTCTAATTTGTATATTAAGGTATTTAGAAATGGCAAAAATCATTGCATTAGCAAACCAAAAAGGCGGCGTGGGCAAGACAACCACAACCATCAACTTGGCCGCCTCGCTGGCCACACTCGAGAAAAACGTACTGGTGGTAGATGCCGACCCGCAGGCCAATGCCTCGAGCGGACTGGGTGTGGACATCAAGGAGGTGGACTGTTCGCTCTATGAGTGCATCATCAACCACGCTGACGTGCGCGACGCCATCTACACCACCGACATCGACGGGCTGGACATCATTCCGAGCCACATCGACCTGGTGGGCGCAGAAATAGAAATGCTCAACTTGGATAACCGCGAAAAAGTAATCAAAAACCTGCTCGAGCCTATCAGCGACGAGTACGACTATATCCTCATCGACTGTTCGCCCTCGCTGGGCCTCATTACGGTGAACTCGCTCACAGCGGCCGACTCGGTCATTATTCCTGTGCAATGCGAGTACTTCGCCCTGGAGGGCATCAGCAAACTGCTCAACACCATCAAAATCATCAAGAGCAAGCTCAATCCGAGACTCGAGATAGAGGGCTTCCTGCTCACTATGTACGACTCGCGCCTGCGTCTGGCCAACCAGATTTACGACGAGGTGAAGCGCCACTTCCAGGAGTTGGTGTTCAAGACCGTCATCCAGCGCAACGTGAAACTCTCTGAAAGCCCCAGCCACGGCTTGCCCGTGATTCTATACGATGCCGACTCTACCGGCTCGAAAAACCATCTGGCTCTGGCCAAGGAGATTATCAACAAGAACAAGTAGGGGAGAGTCTTGAGTTAGGAGTTAGGAGTTGAGAGTTAGGAGTTAGGAGTTTTAGAGAAAAGGAGAAAAAGGAATTATGGCTGTTAAAAAGAAATTCAGCAAAACCGCACTGGGCCGCGGACTCGACGAAATAGGCGAGGGCCGTGGACTCGACGCACTTATCGACACATCGAACGTTAGGACGCAAGGCAGCTCAACCATCAGCGAGATTGCCATCGACCAGATAGAGGCCAACCCTAACCAGCCGCGCCGCGAGTTCGACCCTACGGCCATGCAGGAACTGGCCAACAGCATTGGCCAGCTGGGCATTGTGCAGCCCATCACGCTCAGGCAGGTGGCCGACAACCGCTACCAGATAGTTGCCGGAGAGCGCCGTTGGCGGGCCTCGCAAATGGCCGGACTGACCACCATACCTGCTTACATCAAGACCATCAACGACGAGAACATCATGGAGATGGCTCTGGTGGAGAACATTCAGCGCGAGGACCTCAACGCCATAGAAATAGCGCTGGCCTACCAGCAGCTGATGGAGAAAAGCGGCATGACGCAGGAGAAAATGTCGGAGCGGGTGGGAAAAAGCCGATCGGCGGTGACCAACTACCTGCGCCTGCTCAAACTGCCCGCACAGGTGCAGATGGCCCTGCAGAAGAAAGAGATTGACATGGGCCACGCCCGTGCGCTGCTGGCCATCGACAGCCCCTCGCTGCAAATCAAACTGTTCAGGGAGATTCAGAAAAACAATTACTCGGTGCGCAAGGTGGAGGAAATGGTGCAGATGCTCAAAAACGGAAGCGACGTGGAGGCTGGCAAGAAAAAAATAGCCGCCAAGAGTCAGCTGCCCGAGGAGTTTACTGCGCTACGAAACCATCTCTCTGACTTCTTCCAGACCAAAGTGCAGATGAACTGCACCGCCAAAGGCAAGGGAAAAATCACCATCCCCTTTGCTAACGAGGAAGAACTGGAGCGAATCATGAACATATTCGACAAACTAAAGTGAAAACCCGTCAACCCAACATATTGCGACAAGTGCTCACCCTGTGCATAGGCTTGCTTATAGGTTTCTGCGTGCAGGCCTCGGCTGCTTCGTGGCCCGGAGAGGCTTTTGCGTGTAGGGAGCTCCAGGCAATGACCGACACGGCCAAGCTGGCACCGCCCTTCGACGAGGTGATGCCGTCGCGCGACAGCCTGTTCATTGCCGACGACATCATTGATTTCGAACCCGACGAAGATGCGCCCAAGGCCAAGAAACGCAAAAGGAGCAAAGCCGACAAGATGCTGAAGGCCGGTGCCGACACCACCAAGGTGAAAAAGCTGAAACGGGGCATGGAAGGCTGGAAACCCGACCCCAAGCGCGCCATGTGGCTGGCCATCGTGATACCCGGCGCAGGGCAGATATACAACGGGAAATACTGGAAACTGCCCATCGTTTATGGCGGATTCCTGGGGTGCGCCTATGCCATGCGATGGAACAACCAGCAGTACCACGACTACTCGCAGGCTTTCAACGACCTCATGGACGACGACCCCACCACGCAGAGCTACAATCAGTTTCTGCACCTGAACAACCGCATCAACGACCAGAACAAGAACCAGTGGTCGAAGATTTTCAAACGCCGTAAAGACTATTACCGCCGTTACCGCGACATGAGTTTCTTCATCATGGTGGGCGTGTATGCCATCTCCGTCATCGACGCCTACGTCGATGCGTCGCTCGCACAGTTCGACATCTCCGACGACCTCAGCCTCAAGGTAGAGCCGACGGTCATTAGCGGAGGAATGGTGGGCAACTCCAACTCGCTGGCCTTGCAAAACCTGCGTTCGGCAGGATTGGGAGTGCAATGCTCCATTAATTTCTGAGGTCTCCTGTCTGAGCCTTGCTGTAGTAAATCACCTTTTTATAGATAATAACCACTCGGATTTTTAGGTAGCAAACCACTCGAAACCGATGGTAGTTTTTAACCCTCAACACACAAAGAAAATAAAGAACAGACACTTAGATATGAAGAAAATTTATTTTTTGATTGCCTCGATGCTTCTGGGCTGCATCGGCACGGCCAATGCCCAAATTACCAACGAGAACGACATTATTGTGACCGACCAGGAAGGTAACCAGGAGGTCATACAGCTGCCCGAAGGAATGACCATGCCCTTCGACAGCCTCATGATACAATACAACAACAAGGTTTATCTCACACCCGACCCCGACTGCAACTTCAGGGACATCAACCCCAGCTATCCCAAAGAGGTATATATAGAAAGGTTGCAGAGCCTGCCAAACATCATCGAGATGCCCTACAACGACGAGGTGCAGAAAGTCATCGACCGTTATTCGGGGCGTTTCCGCCAGAGTGTGAGCACTATTCTGGGAGCTGCCAACTTCTATATGCCCATCTTCGAGCAGGCTCTCGAGGAGTATGGGCTGCCGCTGGAGCTGAAGTATCTGCCCGTCATCGAGTCGGCTCTCAATCCCAAGGCCGTGTCGAGGGCTGGCGCCACGGGACTCTGGCAGTTTATGCTTTCCACCGGCAAGCAGTACGGGCTGGAGGTGAACTCGCTGGTTGACGAGCGTTGCGACCCCATCAAGGCGTCGTATGCCGCCGCACAGTATCTGAAAGACCTCTATCGTATCTACAACGACTGGAACCTGGTGATAGCCGCCTACAACTGCGGCCCCGACAACATCAGCAAGGCCATTCATCGCTCGAACGGCGAAACCGACTACTGGCGCATCTATCCCTATCTGCCCAAAGAGACGCGTGGCTATGTGCCGGCATTCATCGCTGCCAACTACATCATGAACTACTATTGCGAGCACAATATTTGTCCTATGCGCACACGCCTGCCCGCCAAAACCGACACCGTGATGGTGAGCAAGAATGTGCATCTGGAGCAGGTGGCAGCCGTCTGCCACGTTGACCTCGACGTGCTCCGCGCCCTCAATCCGCAGTACCGCCGCAACATTGTGAATGGTGCCACCAAACTCTCGGTGCTCCGTCTGCCCACACAGGCTGTGAACGTTTTCATCGACAACGAGGACTCCATCTACCAGTATAATGCCGAACGACTGCTCAGAAACCGTGTGGAAGTGCCCATCGAGGCGGTAGAGGTGGCCTACGTGGCTCCCGAGCGTACAAGCCGCTATTCGTCGCGCTCATCGAAGATTGTGGTGCACGACAAGGGGCGCAAGGGCCGTCATGAGCGTGCCGAGCGTCACCGTAAGCATCGCCGCGGCGACGGTGGAGGACAGAGCGTTACGGTGAAGTCGGGACAGACGCTCTCTGAGATTGCCCGCCGCAACCATACTACTGTTGCAAAACTGAAGAAACTGAACAAAATAAAAGGCACCACCATACAGAAAGGCAAAAAACTGAAGGTGAAGTAAACTGACGTTCAAAGCTGAAAGGAGAAACAGCTATGGAAGACACTAACCAAAACAACAAGGAGAAAGACCGCGAGCTGGCCGAAGACCAGCTCGTGGACGATGCTTTCCAGCACTTACTCGAAACGTATATCTCCTCGCGCCACCGAAAGAAAGTTGACATTATCACCAAGGCGTTCAACTTTGCGCGACAGGCTCACAAAGGCGTGAGGCGCCTCTCGGGCGAGCCCTACATCATGCACCCCATTGCCGTGGCACAGATTGCCAGCGAGGAAATGGGGCTTGGTTCCACCAGCATCTGCTCGGCGCTGCTTCACGATGTGGTGGAGGACACCGACTACACCGTAGAGGACATCGCCAACATCTTTGGCAACAAGATTGCCCAGATTGTAGATGGGCTCACCAAAATCTCGGGTGGCATCTTCGGCGACCAGGCTTCGGCACAGGCAGAAAACTTCAAGAAACTGCTGCTCACCATGAGTGATGACATTCGCGTGATTCTGATTAAAATCTGCGACCGTCTGCACAATATGCGCACCCTGGAGAGCCAGCCCGCCAACAAGCAATATAAGATTGCCGGCGAAACACTCTATATCTATGCCCCGTTGGCCAACCGATTGGGACTCAATAAGATAAAAACCGAGTTGGAGAATCTCAGCTTCCGTTTCGAGCACCCCGAGGAGTTTGCCAGCATACAAAAGAAACTGGCCTCTACCCAGGCTTCGCGCGACGAGCTGTTCGACCAGTTTACCAGCCCCATACGCGAGGCGCTCGACAAGATGGGCGTGAAGTACGAGCTCAAGATGCGCGTGAAGAGTCCCTTCTCCATCTGGAACAAGATGCAGAACAAACACGTCACCTTTGAGGAAATCTACGACATCCTGGCCGTGCGCATCATCTTCATTCCTAAGCAGCGCGAAGACGAAATCAACGAGTGCTTCAATATCTACGTGGCCATCAGCAAAATCTATAAGAGCCACCCCGACCGTCTGCGCGACTGGCTCAACCATCCCAAGGCCAACGGCTACCAGGCTCTGCATGTCACGCTCATGTCGAAGCAGGGGCGCTGGATCGAGGTGCAGATACGCTCCGACAAGATGGACGAGATAGCTGAGCAGGGTTTTGCCGCCCACTGGAAATACAAGGAGGGCGACGACGGCGAGAGCGAGATTGCTGAGGACGACCTCGAACTGAATGAGTGGCTCGCCACCATCAAGGAAATCCTCGACGATCCGCAGCCCGACGCCATGGACTTTCTCGACGCCATCAAGCTCAATCTCTTTGCCAGCGAAATATTCGTGTTCACGCCCAAGGGCGAAATCAAAACCATGCCGGCAGGCTGTACCGCGCTCGACTTTGCCTTCCAGATTCACACCTTCCTGGGCAGCCATTGCATCGGAGCCAAGGTCAACCACAAGCTGGTGCCCCTGAGCCACCGTCTGGAAAGCGGTGACCAGGTGGAAATTCTCACCTCCAAATCGCAGCATGTGCAGCCCTCGTGGGTGAACTTCGTATCTACGGCCAAGGCAAAATCCAAGATTCAGTCCATTCTGCGCCGCAACGGGCGCATCGTGCAAAAGCGCGGCGAAGAAATCCTCAACGAGTTTCTGCAGCGAAACAACATGGAGCTTACCACCTCGGTGCTCGACAAACTGTGCGAATACCACGAGGTGGCCAAGCACGAGAACCTCTTCTTGGCGTTGGGCGAAAAGAAAATCATTCTGGGTGACAAAGACCTCGACGAACTTCTCGGCAAGAAGAAAACCGCCAGCAGCAGCGGATGGCGCAGGCTGGTGCCCTTCCTTGGCAAGGACAAGAAAAAAGAGAAAACCAGCCAGGGACTCTCTCCCGAAGGCCTCTTCACCGTGGGTGAGGGTTTCAACAAGAAGAAGCCCATCATCATCAACGAACTCAACATCCAACAATACATCTTCAAAAACTGCTGCCACCCCATTCCTGGTGATGACGTGCTCGGATTCATCGACGGCAAAAACCACATCGAAGTACACAAGCGCGACTGCACCGTGGCCTCCAAGCTCAAGTCGAGCTACGGCAACCGCATTCTCGATGCCAAATGGGACATGCACCGCCAGCTGTTCTTCGATGCCACCATCGAGATACGAGGCATCGACCGCATCGGCATGCTCAGAGATGTGGCCGAGGTGCTCACCGACCAGCTCAACCTCAATATCCACCGCATCACCATCAGCACCGACGAGGGCATTTTCGACGGCAACATAGAGCTGCGCGTTCACGACCGCGACAACGTGAAGCTTATTGTTGAAAAGCTGAAGGACATCGACGGAATGAAAGAGGTGAAGGATAGATAACGGTTAACAGTTTACAGTTCAAAGATTAATGTTTAAAGTTTCATGATTTCCTCCTTTGCAAGAACCATTCCGAGAGTGACATTACTTATTCTATCGTTCATCATTTGTCATCTCTCGTTCACCGAAGCACAGGCCGCTTCGCCCTACGACAATCCCGACACCCTCTTCGTTGCACGCGACGGAACAGGGCAGTTTCGAACCATAGGCGAAGCCGTAGAGGTGTGCCGTGCCTTCATGGAGTACCACAAGGTGATTTTTGTGAAGAAAGGCATCTATAAGGAGAAACTCGTTATCCCCTCGTGGGTCACCAACATCGAAATCTGTGGCGAGGATGCCCAGCAAACCGTCATCACCTACGACGACCACGCCAACATCCATATCCCCAAGGTTGGTGGCGAAGGAACCCAACCCATGGGCACCTTCCGCACCTACACCCTAAAAGTGGAAGGGCAGGACATCACCCTGCGCAACATCACCATCGAGAACAATTCCGCACGTCTGGGTCAGGCTGTGGCACTCCACACCGAGGGCGACCGTCTGAAGTTCATCAACTGCCGTTTCCTAGGCCATCAGGACACCGTTTATACCGGCGTTGGGGGCACCCGCTGTTATTTCTTTGGTTGCTACATCGAGGGCACCACCGACTTCATCTTCGGTCCCTCCACGGCCTGGTTTGAGCAATGTGTCATCCACAGCAAGGCCGACTCCTACATCACAGCTGCGTCCACCCCTCGCGACGTAACCTACGGCTACGTGTTCAACCGTTGCCGCCTCACGGCCGATGCCACAGTCAGCAAAGTTTATCTCGGCCGACCTTGGCGCCCTTATGCCTACACCCTGTTTATGAATACTGAGATGGGCAACCACATCCTGCCACAGGGCTGGCACAACTGGAACAACGCCGACAACGAGCGCACCGCCCGTTACTGCGAGTATCAGAGCAGCGGCCCCGGAGCGAGCTCTGCCAGCCGCGTAGCGTGGAGCCGCCAGCTCAGCGGCAAAGAGGCTGCAGCCCTCACTCCCCAGAAAGTGCTCGGCAACTGGATTAATTAAGATTTGAGAAAAGAGAATAGAGAGTTGCAATTAGAGAATTAACGCGGGTCACAAATTCACAGGATTATTTGTGGCCCGCGTTTTGTGTTGTTTGCTAAAAAGTGCTATTATTTTTTGCGTTTCTGTTTTTTTTGATTATTTTTGCGATGTGATATGAACTATTGCGAAAACGTCAACGATAACCCAAACGATAACTATAAGAAAAACCTATATGAAAACATCAAAAATCATAACTATGGCAATGCTGACGCTGGCAGCCTTGTGGCCCCTTGGCCTTTGGGGCGACAACCTGCAACGACTGTGGAAAGAGCTCGACGAGGCCATGCTCAACGACCTGCCCAAAAGCGAGCTGCAAATATTGGACAAAATAACCGCCGAGGCCAAGGCGCAAAATGCTTACGGCCATCTGCTGAAAGCACAGCTGATGAAGGCGCAGACGAGTGTGCTGCTCTCGGGTGACTCGCTGAAGAGTGCCGTAGCAGAACTGGAACAGCAATACGAACAGGCAAAGAACTCGGAGCCGGTGCTGAGCATGGTGTATGCCGCCGTGCTGGGACATTTGTACGACCAAAACTACCGTCTGTCGCGCGACAATCCGGGCAAGGCCAAACAGTATTTCGACGTTGCGCTGGCGCAGCCCGAGCTGCTGGCGGCCGAGCGCACACCCACATTCGACCCTGCTGTGGTGAAAGGGCGCGACGGGGCCGTGTTCAACCACGACATGCTGAGCGTAGTGGGCTACGAGGCCGACAGGCTGCAGCTGCTGCACGACTTCTACGAGCAGCACGGCAACCGCCAGGCTGCCCTGGCTACCGCCCTGCAGATGCTCACCGACCGCTACCGTTACTACCATGCCAGCGAGTTCAATAAGTCGGAGTATGCCGCTAAACTCGACTCGCTGATAGAGCGCTACGGCGACCTGCAACTGGCGGGCGACGTGGCCGTGAGGCGTTACCGCCACATGGACGACTGCGACGTGGAGCCCAAAGACCTCTACAACTACTTGAACTATGCCCTGGGCCGCTGGGGCGGTTGGCATGGTATGTATGAGCTGCGCAACGAACTGAAAGACCTCACGCAGCCCAAACTTTCGGCTGCCATGGGCAACCTGGTGTGGCGGCCGGCAACGGAGCGGGTGGTACGCCTCGACGACATACGAAACGTCAGTCAGGTGACAGTCACCATACAGCGAATCAACTGGAACCGGTTGGAAGGCGGCAACGCTCCTTCGCTTCATGATGCTAAAAAACTGAAAGCCCTGAAGAAACTCATTGTGCCTGGCAGCGCGCAGACCATTCAGCGGCGCTACACGGGCTTTGCTCCCTACGAGGTTCACGACGACACGGTGACGCTGGCTCCGCGCGAGCCGGGCGTGTATCTGATTGAGGTGCAGACCGACAACAAGAAGATTGACGTGATGCGCGAACTGATTCATGTGAGCGACATGATGGTGGTGTGTCAGGAACAGCCGCAAAAGACGTTACGCTATGCCGTGGTGAATGCTACGACAGGTCATCCCGTGGCCAACGCCAAGATGAAGTTCTACTATTTTGAACGATACAAGCGACCGGCACGTGAGGAAACGCTTGAGACCAACGAACTTGGCGAGCGGCTTTTCACCTACGCCAAGAGCGACGACATTCCCGACCGCATCATCCCCTATACCAAGACTGACAAATTCTACCCCATGGCATCGCTGAGCCACAACTACAACTACAGCGGCGAGCCTCACGACTATACGCGTACCGAAATATTTACTGACCGAAAAATATATCGGCCGGGGCAAACCGTCTATGTTTCGACCATCGGTTACCGAACCGAAAAAGGCATACAGACGCAGACCGCCGAGGAAGGCGAGTCTGTAGTAATCAGCTTGTTTGATGCCAATGGTGAGCTGGTGAACAACCTGACGGCTACCACCAACGAGTTTGGAGTTGCCCAGGCACAATTCAAACTGCCCGAAAGGGGGCTCAACGGTTCTTTCCGTGTGGAGGCTGACTGGAGCCGTCGCTCGTATGCCTTCATACAGGTGGAGGAATACAAGCGACCCACGTTTCAGGTAGAGTTTCCCAAAGTGAACGAGAAATATCAGCCCGGCGACACCGTGGTGGTGAAGGGAACGGCGCGCAGCTATGCCGGTGTACCTGTGCAGGGTGCCAAGGTTACCTACGAGGTGAAGCGCAGCTACTCATGGTGGTGGCGCAGCGACGGTTCTAGTGGCACCACACTGAAGACAGGCGAGGCTGTGACCGATGCCAACGGACAATTTGAGGTAGAAATGCCCATGTTGGTGCCCGAGGATGACATACGCTACAAGCGCAGCGCTTTCTACAACATTGTGGCCTCGGCCAAGGTGGTGGATGTGGCTGGCGAAACCCACGAGGCAAGCATTGCCCTGCCCATTGGCACACGACCCACGCACTTCAGCCTCGACATGCCTTCGAAAAGCGAAACCGAGAAACTGCCTCCGGTGGTGTTCGGACTGAAAAACGGCTCGGGTATAGAGATTGACGGCAAGGTGAGTTACACCATCGACGGCAAGGACATGGGCACGGCCAAGACCAATGTGCCCTTCCCGTTGCCACTCGACGCACAACAGCGCGCCTCGGGCCAGCACAAACTGGTGGCCATTTGCGAGGGCGATACCATTGAACACGAGTTTGTGCTCTTCAGTCTTGCTGACAAGAAACCCTGCGTGGAAACTCACGACTGGTTCTATGTTACCCACGAGAGCTTCCCTGCCGACGGCTCGCCCGTCACGGTGCAGGTGGGTGCAAGCGACCCCGATACGCACATTCTCTACTCCATCATGGCACAGGAAAGGCTGCTGGAGAGCGGCTGCATTGATCTGAGCAACGCGCTCAATACCCGCGAATTCAGCTACAAGAGTGAGTATGGAAGCGGACTGCGCATTACCTATGCCTGGGTGAAGAACAGCAAGCTGTATAGCCACTCTGCCACCATCGAACGGCCGCTGCCCGACAAACGCCTGATGGTGACATGGGATACTTTCCGCGACCGCCTCACGCCCGGCCAGAAAGAGGAGTGGACGGCTCACATTGCCTATCCCGACGGTACGCCCGCCAAGGCGCATCTCATTGCCACGCTCTACGACAAGTCGCTCGACCAGATTCTGGGCAACCGATGGAACCTTGATATAGAGCTCACCCAAAACCTGCCCTACGCCCGATGGGACGGCAGTAGCTTTGGCAGTATCCTTGTCCGTGAGTCGGCCGAATACAAGCAGTCGGAGGGTTATGGTTTTGAAAGAAGCCAGTTCGACAGCGATCTCCTCACGCTCAACGTGTGGGATATAGAGAACATCCGGTTCAACCGCTCTCCTGGCGCTGGCAAAGAACGGATAATGGTAAGAGGCAGAAGAGCTTTGGGAGCCGCACCAATGGCCATGGCAAGTGAAAACATGGTGATGCGTGCCAAAGATGTGGTAGCCGAAGAGGTGGCCGATTACGACAGCGCTCCCGATGCTGAGCAGAAATCTGCCGACAAACCGGCGAGCAAATCGAACGAGCAGGTGCGCGAGAACCTCAACGAGACGGCTGCTTTCTTCCATTCGCTCATAGCCGACCAAAATGGCAACGTGGCCATGAAGTTCACCCTGCCTGAAAGCGTCACCACATGGCGATTCATTGGTGTGGCCCACGACCAGCAAATGAACCACGGCTTGCTCGAGGGCGAGGCCGTGGCAAAGAAAACCGTCATGGTGCAGCCCAACATTCCGCGTTTTGTACGCACGGGTGACGAAGCCAGAATTGTGGCCCGACTGGTGAATACCAGCGAGCGTGCCGTGTCAGGACAGGCCCGACTGGAGCTTGTAAATCCTGAAACCAACCGTGTGGAGTTCTCGCAGGTGAAAAAGTTCAATGCTGCTGCGGCAAGCACCGTACCCGTGGAGTTCAGTTACCTGCCCTCGGGCGATGCCACGCTCTATGTCTGCCGTATCATTGCCTCGGGCAAGGGATTTAGCGACGGCGAGCAACACTATCTGCCCGTGCTGCCCAACTACGAGCTGGTGACCAACACGTATCCCATTACGCAAAACGACCCCGGCACGGTGAGCGTTGATCTGAAGAAACTCTTCGCCGTCAACGACAAGACCAACAAACTCACCGTAGAATATACCAACAACCCCGCTTGGCTCATGGTGCAGGCCCTGCCGCTGATGAGTTCTGCCAAAGACGAAAACGTCATCAGCCAGGCATCGGCACTCTATGCCAACCGCCTCGGCTCCTACATTCTGAGCCAGTCGGAAGCCATGAAGGAAACCATCGAAGTCTGGAGCAAAGAGGAGGGCAACGAAACGACGCTCATGAGCAGCCTGAACAAAAACCAGGAGCTGAAAAACATTCTCATCGACGAAACGCCTTGGGTGATGGATGCCAAGCGCGAGGCCGAGCAGAAACAGCAGCTCATCAATTTCTTCGACGACGGAGCTCTTAACGCCAAGATGGATGCCAACATACAGCAGTTGCAGAAACTACAGAAGTCTGACGGCTCGTGGAGCTGGTGGCCAGAAATGATGGGTAGCCACTATCTCACCTTGGCTGTGGCCGAAATGCTGGTCAGACTGCAAGTCATGACGGGCAATGACAGTCGCGCGCAGGCCATGCTCAGCCGTGCATACAGCTACCTCGACGCCATGGCTGTGAAGGAAATGAACGAGGTGAAAGAATACGACAAAAAGAACAAAACCGACTTGCGGCCCTCGGAGAACATCATCAGATATCTCTACATCGTCGGACTGGGCGGACATCAGCTCTCTGGCAAAGTCAGTGAAGCCAAGGACTATTTCCTAAAGAAAATGGAGAAGCAGACAGCTGCATACTCCATCTACGGAAAAGCCACGGCTGCCGTGGTATTTGCCAAGCACAAGATGACCGACAAAGCCAAACTCTATCTGGAGAGCATGCGCCAGTATTCGGTTTACAATGAAGAGAAAGGCCGCTACTACGACACTCGCAAAGCCGGATATAGCTGGTTCGACTATCGCATACCGACACAGGTGGCCGTGATTGAAGCCCTGCAATCCATTGAGCCCGACGACGTGAAAACCATCTACGAGCTACAGCGCTGGCTCTTGCAGTCGAAGCGCACTCAGGCGTGGGATACACCTATTAATAGTGTTAACGCTGTCTATGCTTTCCTCAACGGGCGAACCTCTATCCTGATAGAACAGGCGCCAGCCGTGCTCTCGCTCAACGGAAAACCGCTCGAAATGCCCAAGGGAACAGCCGGTCTTGGCTATGTGAAGACGTCGGTAACGGGTAGCAACATGAATACCTTCAGCGTGAAGAAAACAGCGCCGGGTATCTCGTGGGGCGCACTCTATGCCCAGTTCCGACAGCGCACCAAGCATGTGGACACGAGTTCTGCCGGCATGACGGTGAAGCGCGAAGTGGTGGCCGTCAACCAGCAGTCTGTCCTCACTGCCGAACAACAGAAGAACACAGACACAACGCAGCCGCCGCTAAGCCTGAAGGTGGGTGACAAGGTGAAAATACGCATCACCATCACGGCCGACCGCGACTACGACTTTGTACAGGTGCTCGACAAGCGGGCAGCATGCATGGAGCCTATCAATCAGCTCAGCGGATATCATTGGGGCTACTACTGTTCGCCCAAGGACTATTCAACCAACTATTATTTCGATCGTCTGAGCAAAGGCGAGCACGTAGTGGAGACTGAATACTATGTTGACCGCGCCGGCAAGTACGAAACGGGTGTCTGCACAGCCCAATGCGCCTACTCGCCCGAGTTTACTGCCCGCGACGCCTCGCTGACATTCGATGTAAAAGAGTAACCAACCGATTATGAACAAAAAAAAGAATAAAAGCATTATCCTCTTGCTGACCCTTGTGGCCTTGCCTGCAATGGGTCAGCGTATTGTTGCCGAGCGCGACGTGATTGATTGTGGTAAGGTGATGTACGAGCATCCGGTCACCGTGAGTTTCGAACTGCGAAACGAAGGCGGTTCGCAGTTGCTTATCGACGATGTGCGAACCAGCTGCGGATGCACCACTGTGTCGTTTCCGCGCGACCCCATTCCGCCCCAAGGCAGCTTCACTGTTGCGGCTACCTACGATGCCCGACAGCTGGGACACTTCAACAAGCAGCTGGGCATTTACAGCAATGCTTCCGACAAGCCCTTGTTGCTGGGGCTCAAAGGAGTGGTGGTAGAGAAAATCGTTGATTTCTCGGGAGAGTATCCTTACAGCATCGGCGACGTGCGCATCGACATCAACAACATTGAGTTCGACGATGTGAGTAGCGGCGACATGCCCATACAGAAAATCCACATCCAGAACAATTCTGCGCAAACCATTGCCCCCGTGCTGATGCATCTGCCCGACTATCTGAAAGCCTACGTGTCGCCCACACGCATTGCTCCTGGGCATTCGGGCGAGGCCACCGTCACGCTTTTCTCAAAGAAACTCCGCAACTTCGGACTGACGCAGACTTCCATCTACCTGGGCATGTTCCCGGGCGACAGGGTAAGTTCAGAAAAAGAGATTGAGGTGTCGGCTGTGCTCCTGCCCGGATTCAGCACCCTAACCGATTTTCAGCGCGCCAATGCCCCTCAGCTCAAGCTCTCTACTTATAAGCTGGATGTCGATTTCCAAGGCAAAAGCAAGAAGCAGGATATCATACTGGTGCAGAATGTGGGCAAAAGCACACTCGAAATTCAGTCGGTGCAGGTGTTTACCAGTGGCATTGAGCTTACTGTACCCAAGAGCCAGCTTGCCCCTGGCGAAGAGGTGAAAATGAAAATCACTACCCGTGCCAAGGAGCTGAAAAACGTTCGCACCCAGCCACGTATCCTGATGATTACCAACGATCCTGATAATGCCAAGGCAGTTATCACGCTCAACGTGAAGTAAACTGCAAAAGGCAAAACCTTTTACAATAATCATATTTATGGAACATCCTGAAAACAACGAAGAATACCAGGGA
The DNA here is from genome assembly GCA_900315565.1 of uncultured Prevotellaceae bacterium. Classification (GTDB taxonomy): domain Bacteria; phylum Bacteroidota; class Bacteroidia; order Bacteroidales; family Bacteroidaceae; genus Prevotella. The sequence continues at coordinate 111,524 of OMZS01000014.1, forward strand.
CTCACCGTCAACGCTGGCATCAAGCAGCCACCCAGCATCAATCCTTATCTCAAGCGCAGCCGGTTCCGCCAGCGCGAACTCTCTGCCGCCGAAATGGTGGAGGGCATCGTCAAAGGCGATATCACCATCCTCAGCCGCGCTGTGACACTGGTGGAGAGCGTCAATCCGCAGCATCAGGCCAAAGCGCAGGAGGTCATAGAGAAATGTCTGCCCTATAGCGGCAATTCCATTCGTGTGGGCATCAGCGGCGTGCCCGGTGCAGGCAAGAGCACCTCTATCGACGAGTTTGGCATTCATGTGCTCGATAAGCATGGTGGTAAACTGGCTGTGCTAGCCATCGACCCCAGCTCCGAACGTTCGAAGGGCAGCATCTTGGGCGACAAGACCCGCATGGAAAAACTCTCGCAAAGGCTCGATGCCTTCATCCGTCCCAGCCCGACGGCCGGTTCGTTGGGCGGCGTTGCCCGTAAGACGCGCGAGAGCATCATTCTCTGCGAGGCTGCCGGGTTCGACAAGGTGTTTGTTGAGACGGTGGGCGTAGGTCAAAGCGAGACTGCCTGTCACTCGATGGTGGATTTCTTCCTGCTCATTCAGCTTGCCGGCACAGGCGACGAGTTGCAGGGCATCAAGCGTGGCATCATGGAAATCAGCGACGGCATCGTCATCAACAAGTGCGACGGCTCGAACGTGGATAAATGCCACATGGCGGCCACCAATTTTCGCAACGCGCTCCATTTCTTTCCCAAGCCCGAGAGCGGATGGCTGCCCAAAGTGCTGTGTTACAGTGGCTTCTATGGCACGGGCGTGAAAGAAATCTGGGATATGATTTACGAATACATCGACTTTGTGAAAGCCAACGGCTATTTTCAGTACCGTCGCAACGAACAGAGCAAGTGGTGGATGTACGAAACCATCAACGAGCAACTGCGCAACTCGTTCTACAACAATCCGCTCATCGAGCAGAAACTTCAGGAAGCCGAGAAAACGGTACTCGGAGGCAACAAGACGTCGTTTACGGCTGCCTTCGACCTGCTGAACCAATATTTCGAATCGATGCGCAGTTAATAAACATAAGGCAAAGCCGAATCCTTTCGGAAGCGAAGGGGTTCGGCTTTGTTGTATTAATTCGTGTTACGAACCATTGCAAACAAGTAATCTTTCAGAAAACGAATGATTCAGATAGAAATTGACAACGGCAGCGGTTTCTGTTTCGGCGTAACCACCGCCATTCAGAAGGCTGAAGAAGAATTGGCCACAGGCGGCACTCTCTATTGCCTGGGCGACATTGTGCATAACGGCATGGAGTGTGAGCGGCTGCGCAACATGGGCCTTGTCACCATTAATCACGACCAGCTCGCACAGCTTCGCGATGCCAAGGTGCTGCTGCGTGCTCATGGCGAACCACCGGCCACCTACGAGCTGGCACAGCGCAACAACATAGAAATTATCGATGCCACCTGTCCTGTGGTGCTACAGCTGCAACGGCGCATCAAGCGTCAGTTCGATGCCAACCCTAATGCGCAAATTGTCATCTTTGGCAAAAACGGCCATGCAGAGGTCATGGGGCTTGTGGGGCAAACCAACAATCATGCCATTATTGTGGAGAGATTTGACGATGTGAAGACGCTCGACTTTACGCGCGACATTTTTCTCTACTCGCAAACCACCAAGTCGCTTGACGAGTTTCAGCGTATCATAGCCTACATTCAGCAGCACATTGCCCCTAATGCTACCTTCCGCAGTTTCGACACCATCTGCCGCCAGGTGGCCAACCGTATGCCCAATATCAGCACTTTTGCTGCCAAGCACGATGTGGTGCTCTTTGTCAGCGGGCGAAAAAGCAGCAACGGAAAAGTGCTTTTCAACGAGTGTCGGAGCGTGAATCCCAACAGTTTCCAAATAGAAAGCTCGTCGGAAATCAATCTCGACTGGTTCTCCGATGCCAAAACCGTGGGCATTTGTGGAGCCACCAGCACCCCCAAGTGGCTCATGGAGGAGTGCCGCGACTACATTTTGCAGCACAAGGGCTAGTAACCCGCAGCCTGCTCATCTAGTCAAAACAGCCATTTATACATCTTGAGCAGCCTGCTCATACAACCTGAACAGCCACTCGTTCTGTTCGGGAATGGTCATGTGGCTGTTGTCCAGCTCAATAGCATCGTCGGCCTTGCGCAGGGGCGACACTTCGCGGTGCGAGTCCAGATAGTCGCGCTCTTGCACGTTTTTCAGTATTTCGTCGTAGTCGGCCTCCATTCCTTTGTCTATAAGTTCTTTGTAGCGGCGCTCAGCCCGCACTTCGGCCGAAGCGGTGACAAACACCTTCAGCTCGGCATCGGGAAACACGGTGGTGCCTATGTCGCGCCCGTCCATCACGATGCCTTTTTCTTGTCCCATGCGCTGCTGTTGAGCCACCATGGCCTCGCGCACGAAGGGAATGGCTGAAACCAGACTCACACGGTCGGAAACTTCCATGCCACGTATTTCTTTCTCCACCAGCTCACCGTTTAGGTAGGTGTCGGGTCGGCTCGTTTCGGCATTGAATTGGAAACTGATGTTGATGTCGCCCATGCGCTCTTGCAGTGCGTTTTCCATCACTTTGCCCTGCTCGTCGAAGAGACCGTTGCGCAGCGCAAAGAGAGTCACGGTGCGATACATGGCGCCCGTGTCAACATATACATACCCTATTCGCTTGGCCAAATCCTTGGCCATGGTGCTTTTTCCGCACGATGAAAAGCCGTCGATGGCTATTGTGATTTTTTTCATATATTTAGTGCTAGGTTAATAACAATAGAATTTGACGAAACATGATATTTGGCATAGGCCAGGTTGAGTTTGAAGCGCTCCAGCTGCAAGCCAGCACCCAGCGAGAGACCTGCGCCGTGGCTGCTTTCCTCGTCGTCGCCGTTGCGGACAGTCATCTCCTTGGCACGGCGGAAGTTGTATCCGCCGCCAACCCAGATGGTAGGCCCGAGCAGAATGTCAACTCCCAGAGCCAGATGATTGATAAACTTGTAGTCGTAGTGCGTCATGTCAACCAGCGAGGCGGAGAGTCTGAAGGGGGCGCCCTTGAGCCGTTTGGTGGCACCAAGGGTCAGGTCCATGGGCATGCGCTCATAGTCGTCGTGGTAGGCTTTTACTTGTCCGCCCAGATTGTGGGCGACGATGGAGAGCGACAGGTCGGATTCGGGTTGGTAATAGTTGAGTCCGAGGTCCACTCCCACGGCAAGCGAATTATAATCTCCGATGTACGACGTGATAAATTTGGCAGCAATACCACCCACCAAATGATCGGTCAGCTCGTAGGCAAACAATCCCGTGAGGGCAATGTCTTTGGCCGAAAAGTCGCCCAGAATGGTGTTGTACTCATCGGTTTCCTTCATTTTTCCGTAGTTGGCATACTGGACTGTTGCTCCCCACGAGGCACGCTCTCCGGCAGTACGGTTGAACGATGCGCCAGCCACCACGGCTCCCTGCATGTAGGTCATGAAGTTCAGCCCAATGGTTTTGTCGCTCACTGAGCCCAACAGTGCCGGATTGTTGAACATGAGCGCGGCATCATCCTCGATGAGCGAAATGTTGTCGCCGCCCAGCGCCGCCGCATGCGCGCTCATAGGCAGCCGCAGGAAGTTGTAGGCCGTTTGGCTATCCTGTGCGTGCGAGCCGAGCGTACAGCAGATGGTGAGCAGCAAAAATATAACTTTTCTCATGTGGGCCGATACAAAAATCTAAGTTGATGGGGGCAAAGGTACTAAAAAATCAGAGTTTTTCGTCTGTCTCTACAAAAAAGTTACGGTCGGAGTCTGCTTGTTTGAGAGTTTTTTGTAATTTTGCCACGTTATTTTTTGTTTAATAACGGGCGAAAGTCTTGTTTAGTGTATCTGCATGGAAGTAAAGAAATCATATCAGGCCGATTTGGAGCGTCGTCGCCCCATCAGGTTCCTTTTGGGACTTGTGGTGGCAGCAGCGCTTTTTTTTGTTGCCCTGGAATATAATTTCAACTACGACGAGTCGTTCGACGAGTCGCTGCTCGAAGACATTGCCCAAGACTTGGAGGCTTTGCCCGCACGTCAGCCCGAGCCGATGATGATTGTCGAGCAGGTGCGCAAAGAGCCTGTGGTGGCCGAGAAAATCAATGTGGTGAAAAACGCTGTTGAAGAAAAAGCTGCCGAGCTTTCGCCCACTCCCCAGCTCGAGACCGAAGGCATTGTGGATGATGCTGTCATCGAGGAAACCACCCCCGAGGCTCTCACGCCCGCCGATGTCAGCAGCGACCAGGTGCTCCACTTCCGCGTGGTAGAGGAAATGCCCGAATTTCCAGGAGGCATGGCCGCCTTTATGAAGTGGCTCACCCAGAATCTTCACTATCCTCCCGCCGCCAAAGAGCAAAAGCAGCAGGGCACCGTAGTGGTGTCGTTTGTGGTCAATGCCGATGGTACGGTGAGCAATGCCCGTCTGGTGAAGCCCAAGCACGTGCTGCTCGACCGAGAGGCCATGCGTGTGCTGCGCATGATGCCCGACTGGAAGCCCGGGCAGGACCACGGCAAACCCTGTCGCACACTGGTCTGCATCCCAATTGTGTTTCAGCTGTAAGGACTTTCACACATTAAACCAAAAATGGTAAATTGTGAAATCGTGAAATTGTGAAATAGTAAAATTGTGAAATAGTAAAATAGCTAATTGGTTCCATGTTAACATCCAACGAAATCCTCAGCCTTGTCAACCACTATCTTGACAGTCTGCCCTACGACCGTCGCCCTGCCAGTCTTTATGCGCCCATTCGCTATGTGCTCTCGCTCGGAGGAAAGCGCATCAGACCTGTGCTCATGCTCCTGGCCTACAATCTCTACAAAGACCATCCCGAGGACATCCTCGCACCGGCCTGTGCACTGGAAACCTATCACAACTACACCTTGCTGCACGACGATCTCATGGACAACGCCGACCTGCGGCGCGGCCATCAGACCGTGCATAAGAAATGGGATGCCAACACCGCCATTCTCTCGGGCGACTCCATGCTCGTGCTGGCCTATCAGCGCATGGCGCAGTGCCCCACAGACAAACTCAAGCCCGTGTTCGACCTTTTCACCGAGACAGCACTCGAAATTGGCGAGGGACAGCAGTACGACATGGATTTCGAAACGCGCACCGATGTGCTCGAGGAAGAATACATCGAGATGATTCGCCTAAAAACCAGTGTGCTGTTGGCATGCGCCACCAAACTCGGAGCCATTCTGGCTGATGCCTCTGACGAGGATGCCGAGAATCTCTATAAGTTTGGCGAACAAATAGGCTTGGCCTTCCAGTTGCAGGACGATTTCCTCGATGTCTATGGCGACCCCGAAGTGTTCGGAAAAGCCATCGGCGGCGACATCACCTCGAACAAAAAAACCTATATGCTCATCAATGCTCTCAACAGGGCCAACGACAGTCAGCGTGCCGAGCTCATGCAATGGATAACCACCACCGACTTCGACCGGCAAGAAAAAATCAAGGCCGTCACCACCTTATATAATATAATAGGTATCGACCGTCTGGCGCTCGACCGCATTGAGTATTATTTTGCCGAGGCTGGCAAATATCTGGATGCTGTCTCTGTGCCCGACGAGCGCAAGGCTCAGCTCAAGGCCTTCGCCGACGAAATGATGAAACGCGAAAAGTAAATGATGTTGCAGTTCATTGATACTCATGCTCATCTTGATGGTGAGGAGTTTGCTCCCGACCGCGACGAGGTGGTAAAGCGGGCCCGCGAGGCGGGAGTCAGCAAGATTTTTGTTCCCGCTATCGACCTGCCTTCCGTAACTACCGTGCTCGATGTCTGCCGCAGATATCCTGGTTACGCCTTTCCCATGATTGGTCTCCATCCCGAAGAAGTGCGCGCCGACTGGCGTGATGTGCTGGCACAGATGAAACCCTACGTTTATGGGGAAACCCACCCCGACCCTCCCGAAGGGAGGGAGCCCCGTCCGGCAGGCGCTCCCGAAACCCAACCCGACCTTTTCGAAGGGGAGTGCCGTCCGGCAGGCGCTCTCGAAACCCAACCCGACCTTTCCCAATGTAGGACTCTCAATCCGGAAGGCACTCCCTCCCTTTGGGAGGGCCGGGGTGGGTCCCCCATTGCCATTGGCGAGGTGGGCCTCGACTACTACTGGAGCCGTGAGTTCGAGCATGAGCAGATGGAGGCTTTCGAGGAGCAGGTGCGCTGGTCGGTGGAGATGCGCCTGCCGCTGATGATTCATTGTCGCAAGGCGCAAAACGAAATGGTGCGCCTGCTGCGTCAGTACGAGCGCGACCTGCCCGGCGGTGTGTTCCACTGCTTCACCGGCAATGCCCACGAAGCCGAGGAGCTGTTGCGCTTCGACCGTTTTGTGCTGGGCATCGGTGGCGTGCTCACTTTCAAGAAAAGCATCCTGCCCGAAACGCTTGCCGCCGCTGTTCCCCTCGACCGCATTGTGCTTGAGACTGACAGTCCCTACATGGCCCCTGTCCCCATGCGCGGCAAGCGCAACGAGAGTGCCTTTGTGCTCTACGTCCTCCAGCGCATGGCCCAGTGCTACGGCATCAGCGAGCAACAGTTAGCCGACATCACCACTGCCAACGTTCAAAGAGTTTTTGGGGTTTAGAGAGTTGTATTGAGATAGTTTTTTTAAACAGAATACTCATTCGACTCTTTTCATTTCCGCGGAGTCAAATTTACAGAAAAAACAATGCTGTTCGAAAAAGAAAAACATGAAAAATAAAAGCGAAACTCTGAAAAAGTTGTAAATTTGCAACGAATAATCGCAACAAAAGTAATCTGTTATGAAAAGAAACATCTTGCAAGAAATAAATAAACACTGGCTGTGGATGCTGGTGGCAGTCCTGACGATGTTTGGCCCGGCGGTGCTGACCTCTTGCAGCAGCGACGACGAACCATCGGCAGAGCAGCCGGAGGAAGTGGTAGAACTGCCTGAGGCGCGTGTTTATGAAACCGTGCGCTACGACGAGGATAAGACAACGGCCTACAATTTCGAGTATCCCTCTACCGACCCCTTCGGAAAACCCGTCATGCTCTCGGGCACCATCACTGTGGGCGACGAGGTGAATGTTGGCAGCCCAGCCCGCGGACTGCTGCTCTACAACCATTTCACCGTCTATCGCGCCGACCAGTGCCCCTCGAAAGGTGACCTCGACGTGCAGAAAGCCGTCACGGGCAGCGGACTCATCACCATATCGGCCGACTACTACGGCTTTGGCATCACCGAAGACAAACAGCAGGCCTACTGCATTGCCGGCGTAAATGCCCAGGCCAGTGTCGATGCCCTGCTGGCTGCCAAGAAACTGCTCCCCACGCTGGGGTACACATGGGACGACCACGTGCTTTTCAACGCCGGCTATTCGCAGGGCGGACAGACGTCCATGGGCGTGGTGAGGCTCATCGACCAGAAATATCCCGATCTGCACATCACATGGACTTTTGCCGGAGGCGGCTCCTACGACATTCCCGAAACCTACCGCCAGATGATCAAGTCCGACACGTCGGGCATGCCTTCCACCGTCATCAGCGTGCTGTTGGCCTACAACGAATACTTCGAGCTGGGCATTCCCCGCGAGCAGATCTTCAAGGAGCCTGTGCTCAGCAACATCGACGAATGGGTGCTCAGCAAGAAATACAGCCGCACAGCCATCGACAACAAGGTGGGCTCGCTCTCCGTCAGCCAGTTTGCCACCCCCGAGATGCTCGACCTCAACTCCAGTCTGTCGCAGAAGTATATGGCTGCGCTCGAAAAAGATAACCTCTGCAAGGGCTGGCATCCGCGTGCCGAAAACCGCATCTTGCTGGTACACAACACCCAGGACATCACCGTTCCTGTGGAGAATACCGAAAACCTCTATCGTTTCCTGATAGAGCAGGGCGTTCCCGAGGACAATATCATTTACAAAGTCAGCAACATGGGTAAGCTTCCCAACACGCCAGCCCACGAGATGGGTGCCGTCTTCTTCGCCATCCATGCCATCACACAGGTCTGCGAAGAACTCGACATCAAACCTTGGATAGATCCCTCAAAGTTCACGAATTTCCTCTGATTCATTAGAAGAAAAGCAGGGGAAAAAAAAGAGAAAACGGATAAAACCATTGTTTTTCCCTGTTTTCCTCTGTTTTCCCTGTTTTTCTTGTTTTTCTCTGTTTTATATTTTCAGCCGCGCCAATAGAGGACTAGCAGCAATTCTTCCGATGCGCCAGCCGCTCCCCGCTCCTGTAGGGGAGGGGTGGCCGTAGGCCGGGGTGGGGTCAGTATCTTGTCTCTGTACCTCTGTTCCCTCTGTGTGAGAATATCCTCTGTGTGAGACTATATTACAGACCCCACCCCTGACCGCCATTCCCGAGCAAGCTCGCCTACCCGTAGCCTTTCCCCTTGAGGGTAGGGGAGCTGCTGGCGCCTAGCGTTACTTTGAATAATTTAGGCTAGTACATATCTGTGCAACGTCGTGAGATATTATCACAACTCACGGCATGGCGAAAATATCGTCGTGAGTTAAGCGCAAATTCTCTAGTAAATTTCCACGCAATGTCGTGAGATATTATCACAACTCACGGCATGGCGAAAATAACGTCGTGAGATAAGCGCAATTATTCTAGTAAATTTCTGTGCAACGTCGTGAGATGTTATCACCACTCACGGCATGGCAAAAATATCGTCGTGAGATAAGCGCAAATTTTCTAGTAAATATCTGTGCAACGTCGCAAGATAATTATGTGATGTAGAGTAATGTCGAGCTGTCTTTTTGTTTTGTTTTGCCCTTTTTGTCAGTTCTGTCGGTTTTAAATCCTACAAAACGTGCAAGTCAATCTATCCAGCAGGTATAATAGGTGTCATTGTTGCCGTTGTCATACATACGCAAGAATTCTTTTTCAGAATAGTGCTGATGCAGGCACTTTTCTGAGCAGTAGTACTCGCTTCCTCCGCCAATACAGTAACCCCATGCCATCGGCTTGCCGCAATGAGAACAAATGCGGACATAATGAAAGTCGAAATACTGTTCAAGCGTTTCAGGACTAACGTTTTTTATGAGCCATTCTGCCCTTGCTGCCTTTCCCTTGATATTTGTATTGCCCGCGAGGGCTTTGAAAGCAGCGTATAAGGACTTACTGTCAATTAGTTCTCCCCTCAGCACATACCATGCTATTCGTTCGCGTTGTGTCATCTTCCGGCTTAAGGTTATTGGTTGGCATCGTTTTTCAATTTTTCAATCATCTGTTCCGTTGTAATTCATTTCTTCTCCATAGCTTTTTTCGGCAAAGGTCGGAGATCTTTGGGGAACTGGCAAATAATTTTGATCTCTTTTGATCTTTTTTGTTAAGTTTTGATCTATTGCAGTTTTTCTCATGCTTTTGCACTATTTTTGCAAATGTATGACGAAGTACAGAATTGAAGTGAGAGAGGTGCTGTGCCGCATCGTGGAGGCCGAAGCTGATAGTGAGAAAGAGGCCGTTGAACAGGTGAAGGAAAAGTACCGTTGTAGCAACATTGTTCTGGATGCTTCGGACTACATTGAAACAGAAATCGGCGTAAAAAGATGAAAAAGCGGGGCGAAATGCATTTTTAACAAGATAATTGTTTATCTTTGCAATCGCCTATTGCTTAAGATTCTTGAGCGTCGGCAAGACATTGTGGATTTAGATAGCAGTATCTAAGTTTCTAAGAGGCTTTTAACGAAAACAGTCCACCAAACTAACAGTAGTTACAGAGGGTCTCTGGGGATGAGGATACGCCTATGCTGCATAGGCGTACCCCTTCCTTTCACCTCTCTGTACGGGCTTCTGTGGTGGACGGCCTTCGTTAAGTGGTGACTAGGAAGAGGGTACGCTTTCTTTTTGTCCGCAGCTTAACGACAAAAGAGCAATGGGCACAGAAGCAAAACCGTTTTTGAAATGGGCTGGTGGTAAAGGGCAATTACTAAGCCAGTTATCTGAGCATTTTCCTGACAGAATCAGCAGAGAACCATTTACTTACATTGAACCGTTCGTAGGTGGCGGTGCGATGCTCTTCTATATGTTGCAGCGTTTTGACAACATCAAGAAGGTCATCATCAATGATGTCAACGAGGATTTGATCCTATCTTATCGAATCATCAAGAAAGATGTAGAGGCTCTTATCTGCAAACTTGCAGGAATGGAGAAAGATTATTTGAACATTGCTGACCAAGACGGGCGAAAGAATCTGTTCTATGAGATTCGAGATAGGTATAACCAACATGTAGGTGATAGTGTTGAACGTGTATCACAATTGTTATTTCTGAACAAAACTTGCTTTAACGGTTTGTATCGAGTAAACAAGAAAGGCTTGTTTAATGTACCTTTTGGTAAATACTCCAATCCAGTCGTCTGCAATGCGGATGTCTTAAAAGCAGATAGCCAACGGTTGCAAAATGCTAATGTGGAAATCTGTCAAGGCGACTATGCGCAAACCTTACCATTTGTAGATGGTCTAACATTTTTCTACCTCGACCCTCCATATCGTCCGTTGAACTCTACATCAAGTTTTACAGCATATACAAAGGGCGATTTCAATGATGATAACCAACGGGCATTGGCTGATTTTTGCCATCAACTTTCAGATAGAGGATGTCTATGGATGGAAAGCAATGCAGATTGTTCGGCCAAGAATCCCGAAGACACTTTCTTTGAGGAATTGTATAGGAACTATCGGATAGAGCGTGTATATGCCTCGCGCTTCATCAACGCCAATCCTAGTAAACGTGGAAAACTAACCGAACTATTAATCAAGAATTATGAATAAGGATTTTACTCTCTTTATGTCTCAATTGAAAGAGACAAATCAGACCCTCGATTTTTTTTGCGACTTCGATAAGATATCCGCCAATGTAGCAGATGTAGAGATGAGCCTGAACACACTTAACTATCTCATTGGCAAGGAAAATATAGCCAAAGGTGTGAATGATATATGGCAGCGCGACCCTAAAGTTTTTGAAGTCCTGGGTATTCTGATAGCTGTCAGAGATGAAGGCAAAAAGCCTGTAGTTGATGGCAACGGAAATGTTGTATTATTGAAAAGCTATTTTGAGTCGGCCGAAAAAGTTGAGGAGTTCTTATTCGGTACGGGGTTGGCAGAAGTGTTCCAGTCGCGCCGTATAAAAAACCTTGTGGATTATGTGTTCGGAATAGAGACAGGTCTAGATACCAATGCCCGCAAAAACCGTAGTGGTCATATCATGGAAGGAACTGTTGCTCGCATACTGAGCGAGAATAATATTGTTTTCCGTCAGGAGGTCTATTCATCAGAGTTTCCTGAGTTGTCGATACTAGGAACGGATGAAAAGCGATTTGACTTTTTCATAGAAGCTGCTCAAAAGAAATACCTAATAGAAGTAAATTTCTATAGTGGAGGAGGCTCTAAGCTTAACGAAGTGGCACGTGCCTACACGGAATTGGCTCCAAAGGTGAATTCTTTGCCAGGCTTTGAGTTCGTATGGATTACTGATGGCATAGGCTGGAAGTCGGCACGAAGCAAATTAGAAGAGGCCTACAACGCCATTCCTAGCGTGTATAACCTGACAAATATCAGCTCTTTTGTTGAATTGCTGAAAAAATGATAAAACCCTACTACAAATCCCCTACGCACGACTTTAATCTGCTCTGTGGTGATACATTTGAGTTGCTGCCGCAGTTCGATTTCCAGTTCGACATGATATTCGCCGACCCGCCATATTTCCTGTCGAGCGGGGGCATATCGGTGCAGAGCGGCAAGGTGGTCTGTGTGGACAAGGGTGACTGGGACAAAAGTATGTCGCAGGAAGATATAAACGCCTTCAACATCAAATGGCTGTCGCTTTGCAGGGATAAACTGAAGATGAATGGCACGATATGGATTTCGGGAACATATCATAATATTTTCTCCGTGGCCAATGCCCTAACGCATCTTAACTATAAGATTCTGAACGTGATAACATGGGCCAAGACAAACCCGCCGCCTAACATCTCATGCCGATATTTTACCTATTCCACGGAGTTCATTATCTGGGCTCGCAAGAGTGAGAAGGTGCCACATTATTATAATTACGATTTGATGAAGCGCATTAACGGCGACAAACAGATGACTGACGTGTGGCGTTTGCCTGCAATTGCCCTTTGGGAGAAAACTTGTGGAAAACATCCCACTCAGAAACCGCTGAGTTTACTTTCGCGTATCATTATGGCCTCTACCAAGCCTAGAGCGTGGATTCTCGACCCTTTTGCTGGCAGTAGCACAACTGGCATTGCGGCTAATCTTTTGGGGCGTAGATTTCTGGGTGTTGAGCGTGAAAAAGAATTTGCAGCCATTAGCAAAGAGCGGCGCGAGGAACTTGAGCAAGGGGAGAATTTCGGTATTTTCAGACAGAAGATTAGTGACATCGTTAAAGCTTGCGACACGCAAACAGATATGTTCGGTTGCAATGATCCAGAGCCGGAAGAAAGGCTTCCTTTCCTTTATGAGAATGCCTGTGAAGGTATCTTGATGTACGCTTTAAATGCTGTTTCTCGTAAGAAAACAGAACCTTTAGGTAAACTTGCATTTGGGATTAAAGGCCATTCGCTCGAAGATGATGAGATAAGTAAGATAGGTTACATTTTGTTTCATTATTGGAACAACGAGAAAGCCACATTATATAAACTTCAGAGAGAACCGAGGATTGTTAATAAGCAGAACATTCCCGATGGATATTTAACTCGTATGAGCAAAGATGCTGACCGCTTTCTAGTTTTGGAATACTCTCCCCAAAGAGTTGACATAGGGAAATATGACATCAAGAAAGTTCAGAAAAAAGGCAAAGAACGGTATATGCCCTTCGTAGCATCATTAGAAGACATTAAAATATAGACGGCGGATGATGCAAATTCATCCGCTTTTTGTTTTTGGTTGTCTTTGTGGATTTCCCGTTTCGGGAAACTTTTTGTTTTTGCTGAGGAGTAAACTTATCCGTTTTGGAAAAGTTTTGTGAAAAAATTGTTGCGAATGTATTTCTTTTTATGAAATAATCGTTGTAACTTTGTGGCCAAATATTCATTCTAACTAATAAATGGAAATTCAGAAGACTTATTCTTAAATTAATGGAAACTCAAAAGACTTATTCTTACGACGAAGCTCTGGCCGCGTCGCTCGACTATTTTGGGGGCGATGAACTGGCCGCCCGTGTTTGGGTGAACAAATATGCCATGAAAGACAGCCTTGGCAACATTTACGAGGACAGTCCGCGCATGATGCACTGGCGCATTGCCAACGAGATAGCCCGTGTGGAGCAGAAATATCCCAATCCGCTTTCGGCAGAGCAGATATTCGAGTTGCTCGACCATTTCAGATACATTGTTCCTGCAGGCAGCCCCATGACGGGCATCGGCAACTCGCACCAGGTGGCCTCGTTGTCGAACTGCTTTGTGATAGGGCTCGACGGCAATGCCGACTCTTATGGTGCCATAATGCGCATCGACGAGGAGCAGGTGCAGCTGATGAAGCGCCGTGGCGGTGTGGGCCACGACCTGAGCCACATCCGTCCGAAGGGTTCGCCGGTTCACAATTCGGCACTTACCTCCACGGGTCTGGTGCCGTTCATGGAGCGTTATAGTAATAGTACGCGCGAGGTGGCGCAAGACGGGCGTCGCGGCGCGCTGATGCTGAGCGTGAGCATCAAGCATCCCGATGCTGAGGCTTTCATCGATGCGAAGATGACCGAGGGAAAGGTGACGGGTGCCAACGTAAGTGTGAAGATTGACGACGAGTTTATGCGTGCTGCCACCGAGGGCCGCGAGTATGTGCAGCAGTTCCCCATCGACGCGGAGAATCCCGATGTGAGCAAAACCATCGACGCCAAGAACCTGTGGGCAAAGATTGTTCACAATGCATGGAAGAGCGCAGAGCCGGGTGTGCTGTTTTGGGATACCATTCTGCGCGAGAGCATTCCCGACTGTTATGCCGACCTGGGCTTCCGCACGGTGAGCACCAATCCTTGTGGCGAAATACCGCTGTGCCCCTACGACTCGTGCCGTCTGCTGAGCATCAACCTTTATTCGTATGTGGTGAACCCGTTTACGAAGGAGGCGCGCTTCGACTTTGATTTGTTCCGTAAGCATGTGGCCATTGCCCAGCGGCTGATGGACGACATTGTGGATTTGGAGCTGGAGAAGATAGAGCAAATCATGGAGAAGGTGAAGTCTGACCCGCAAAACGAAGAGGTGAAGCAGGCCGAATATCACCTTTGGGAAAAGATTCAGCGCAAGAGCGGCATGGGTCGCCGCACAGGCGTTGGCATCACAGCCGAGGGCGACATGATAGCCGCCATGGGACTTCGCTATGGCACGCAGGAGGCCACCGATTTTTCGGTAGATGTTCATCGCACGCTGGCGCTGGCTGCCTACGGCTCGTCGGTGCAGATGGCCAAGGAGAGGGGAGCGTTTGAGATTTACGACGCGAAGCGCGAGGAGCAGAATCCGTTTGTCTGCCGGCTCAGGGAGGCCGACGCCGAATTGTATGCCAATATGACGAAGTACGGGCGCCGCAACATTGCCTGCCTCACCGTTGCCCCCACGGGCACCACGAGCCTCATGACGCAGACCACCAGCGGCATTGAGCCTGTGTTCATGCCGGTGTATAAGCGCCGCCGCAAGGTGAATCCGGGCGACACCGACGTGCATGTGGACTTTGTTGACGAGGTGGGCGACTCTTACGAGGAGTACATTGTTTATCATCCCAAGTTCATGGAGTGGATGCGTGTGAACAACATTGACACGCAGAAACGCTACACGCAGGAGGAAATCGACCACCTGGTGGAGCAGTCGCCCTACTATAAAGCCACGGCCAACGACGTGGACTGGCTGATGAAGGTAAAGATGCAGGGAGCCATTCAGAAGTGGGTGGACCACAGCATCAGCGTCACGGTGAATCTGCCCAACGATGTAGATGAGACGCTGGTGAACCGCCTTTACGTAGAGGCCTGGCGCTCGGGCTGCAAGGGCTGCACCATCTATCGCGACGGCAGCCGCTCGGGCGTAATGATTTCCGTTTCGAAGAAAGACAAGAAGAAGCCCCAGAACGAAGGCAACGACATGCCCACGGCGGTAGAGAATCCCCCTTACAAGCATCCCGAGGTGACCGAAGTGCGCCCGCAGGTGCTGGAGTGCGACGTGGTGCGCTTCCAGAACAACAAAGAGAAGTGGGTGGCCTTTGTGGGCCTGCTGCAGGGCTATCCCTACGAAATATTCACGGGTTTGCAAGACGACGAGGAAGGCATCATGCTGCCCAAGTCGGTGACCAAAGGAAAAATCATCAAGCAGGTGAATGCCGACGGCACCAAGCGTTACGACTTCCAGTTTGAGAACAAGCGCGGCTACAAGACCACCGTGGAGGGACTCTCCGAGAAATTCAACCCCGAATACTGGAACTACGCCAAGCTGATTTCGGGTGTGCTGCGCTATCGCATGCCCATTGAGCACGTCATCAAGCTGGTCAGCTCGTTGCAGCTGAAGAGCGAGAGCATCAACACCTGGAAGAACGGTGTGGAGCGTGCCCTGAAGAAATACGTCACCGACGGCACCGAGGCCAAAGGGCAGAAGTGCCCCGTCTGCGGCCATGAGTCGCTGGTCTATCAGGAGGGCTGCCTCATTTGTAAGAATTGCGGCGCCAGCCGGTGTGGGTAGTTTTTTAATTGACAATTGATAATTGATCCTGCTTTCGCAGGTGAAGTAAACAAGGAGTACAAGGAGTTGCAAGGAGTTCAAGACAATAGTCTTTGCTCTGATGCATCTTCCTGAAGTGGATAACAAGAATAAAACATTTGTCTTGAACTCCTTGAAACTCCTTGAAACTCCTTGAAACTCCTTGAACTACAAACTAAGAGAATGAGAGTTGAGAGTTCATACATCACGTTGCGCAACCTGCGTTTTCATGCTTGTCATGGCGCGTTGCCACAGGAACGCATCACGGGCGGCGACTTTGTGCTGACGGTGCGGGTGAAATGCGACATTGCCCGCTCGGCAGAAACCGACGATGTGGCCGACACCATCAACTATGCCGAGCTGTTTGGGCTGGTGAGCGAGGAAATGAGCCGTCCGTCGGCGCTTCTCGAGCATGTGGCCGGCCGCATCGGGCGGCGCATCTTCAGCCAGTTTGCCCAGGCCGAGCAGGTGGAGGTGAGCATCACCAAGCAAAATCCGCCCATGGGGGCCGACTGCGACGGGGCGACGGTGGAGTTTATATTTAATAAATGATAAAACTCGGCATGTGTTTCGGGTTTTCTGATAATAAAACACTAAATTTGCACATCATAATGAGTGTTATGGGTAATAAAAGGAATGTTTTGCTGCTGACTTTCGTCATGCTTGTCTCTGTTGCGATGGGGGCAAACAAGAAGTTCACGCTAGTCATCGACCCAGGGCATGGAGGCCATGATGCCGGAGCGCTCGGCTCGTTTTCGAAAGAGAAAAACATCAACCTGAAGGTGGCGTTGGCCTTTGGCCGATATGTGGAGAACAACTGCCCCGACGTGAAAGTCATTTATACCCGTAAGACCGATGTGTTTATTCCCCTGCACGAGCGGGCCAGCATTGCCAACCGCAACAAGGCCAATCTGTTTGTGTCGGTCCATACCAATGCGCTCCCTGGAGGCAAGGTGGGGCGGGGCATGGAGACCTATACGCTGGGCATGCATCGCGCAGCCGACAATTTCGACGTGGCCAAGCGCGAGAACGAGGTGATTCTGATAGAGAAAGACTATAAGCAGCGCTACCAGGGCTTCGACCCGCGCTCGTCGGAGAGTTACATCATGTTCGAGTTTATTCAGGACAAGAACATGGCCAACAGCGTAGATATGGCCAAGTTTGTGCAGCAGAGCGTCTGTGCCACGGCGGGCCGACCCAACAAGGGGGTGAAGCAGGCCGGTTTTCTGGTGCTGCGCGAAACGTCGATGCCGAGCTGCCTCATTGAACTGGGCTTCATCACCACCGCCGACGAAGAGCGGCTGCTCAACGATGCCAACAAGGTGGACGCCATAGGCCGCGGAATCTATCAGGCGTTCGTCAAATACAAAAAGAAGTACGGCGAGGGGCTTGGCGTCCCTTTCGCGGCGGCGACCGAGCAGGAAACAGCAGTTCCGTCGGTCGTTCCTCAGGAGTATCGGCAAAGAGCGGAGCAAAGGCAGGAGGCTCGGGCAACTCAAAAAAGAAAAAAGAATCAGCCTCTGACACCGGCGGAAGAGGAAAGTCAGGAAAATCTGCTTCAGCCTCAAAATCCGTATCAAAATCCTCTGCCGGCAGCAAGTCAGCAGCCAAGTCGGCTGGAGCCTCAGGACGACGAACTGCTGGAAAATCCGCAGCAGGTGCTAAGGTCAAGCATTAGCGTCATCAACGATCCGCTCGATGTGAATGCCGCCATGCCCGCCGCCCCTGCGGCCCCCGAGTCGCATAGCAGCGCCCTCATGGCCATCCCCGACGCCACCGACGCGGCCTTGCCCGTGTTTAAAGTGCAGATTATGGCCACCGACTATGCTCTGAGCCGCAACGACCGGCGCTTCAGGGGAGTCGT
This sequence comes from uncultured Prevotellaceae bacterium, assembly GCA_900315565.1. Taxonomy (GTDB): domain Bacteria; phylum Bacteroidota; class Bacteroidia; order Bacteroidales; family Bacteroidaceae; genus Prevotella. Next base: position 129,073 of record OMZS01000014.1, read on the forward strand.
CGATTACGACGTCTATGAGGAAAACCGGATGTTCAAATACACCGTCGGCGCCTCTACCGACTACAATGCCATTTACCAGCTGCGCAAAACGCTGCTCGACCGTTTCCCCGAGGCGTTTATCATTGCTTTCCGCAACGGCCAGAAGATGGACGTGCGGCAGGCCATCCGCGAATTAAAGGCAAACAGAAAATAACCCCAACCCAATAACCATACACTCTCAATCAACAAACATGAAGCATTTTAAGGAAATCAAAATAGCCCTTGTAGCCATCGTAGCCATCATATTGCTTTTCTTCGGAATGAATTTTCTGAAGGGCATGAGCCTTTTCTCCTCCAACAATCTTTACTACATGACTTTCAAGGATATTAGCGGCCTCTCCTCGTCGAGCCCCATCTACACCAACGGCTATCGCGTGGGAGTGGTGAAAAGCGTCAGCTACGACTATAGCAACCCCGGCTCCGATGTGAAAGTAGAAGTAGATATCGACCCCAAACTGCAAGTGCCCAAAGGCAGCACGGCCGAGATTGTGAGCGACCTGCTGGGCAATGTGCAGGTGAACCTCATCATCGAGAGCGACGGCACCGGCACCATAGAGCCAGGGCAGATTATTCCCGGCGTAGTCAACAGCGGATCCATGGGCCGGGTGAAGGAGATGATACCCACCATCGAGAAAATGCTGCCCAAGCTCGATTCCATCCTCACCAGCGTCAACACCCTTGTTGCCGACCCCGCCATTGCCGGTTCGCTGCACAACATCCAGCGCATCACCACCGACCTCACAGCCAGCACCCGCGAGCTCAACACCCTCATGGCCGGTTTCAACAGACAGGTGCCCGGCCTCATGACCAAGGCCAACGGCGTGCTCGACAATGCCAGCCAGCTCACCGGCAATCTTGGCGCCCTCGATGTGGCCGGAACCATGGCCAAGGTCGATGCCACCCTGGCCAATATGCAGCAGCTCTCCGAGGCGCTCAACAACAATCAGGGCACCCTGGGCCTGCTCATGAAAGACCGCCAGCTCTACAACAACCTCAACCAGACCATGGAGTCGGCCAACGCCCTTTTGAGCGATTTCAAAGCCCATCCCAAGCGCTATATTCATTTCTCTGTTTTTGGCAAAAAAGATAAGTAAATTAAAAAACGTCTAAATAGGCAGCCTCTCTAACCCTACTTTACTTGAACGGTGCAAAGTGCTTATACATGGCACTTTCGCACCATTGCAAATCACTTGAACTTTGTTGAATGTTTTTCCTCTGCACCATGCGTAAGTTTTTGTTTCACAACAACTTCTAAAAATGCAAATACCTTTTTCCGTTATTCACGCCATGCCATGCCTTAAAGCGCCATCATTAAGCAATTTACGCCGGTAGTGATAAAAATAAATAAAAGAATCGATTTGCCTAATTCGGAAAAGTTTGCGAAATTTGCATTCAAAATAACGCTACCTATGCAATCTGTACGCTAGGCTTCACGCAACATTTCGTATATATTAATTGTACATGAAAGATAATCCTAATGCGCTTTGGGATTCGTGTCTTCAGCTGATTAAGAACAACGTCTCAGAGCAGCAATTCAATACATGGTTCAAGCCCATCGCATTCGAGTCCTACAATGAGGACAAGAACACGGTGCTCGTGCGCATTCCAAGTCCGTACATCTACGAGTACTTGGAAGAGAACTATGTGGATTTGCTCAGCAAGGTGCTTTCGCGTACATTCGGCAAAGGCGTGTTCCTCAACTACCGGGTGCTCACCGACAAGGAGCACAACCTCACACAGGACATTCAGGCCGAGCCCGTGGCCAACATCGGCACCGCCCGCAAGCGCGAGCGGGTCAACGAGTCGCCCTCTGTGCTCGATGCCGCCCAGCCCCAGCAGATTGACTCACAACTCAACCCTCATCTCACCTTCTCAAACTTCATCGAGGGCGATTCCAACAAGCTGCCCCGCTCCGTGGGCCTCTCCATTGCCGAGCATCCCAACAAAACCACCTTCAACCCCATGTTCATCTTCGGGCCGTCGGGCTGCGGAAAAACCCACCTGATGAACGCCATCGGCACCCGCACTAAGGAACTCTATCCCCAGAAGCGCGTGCTCTATGTCAGCGCACGCCTGTTCCAGGTGCAGTACACCAGCGCCGTGGTTCACAACACGCTCAACGACTTTATCAATTTCTATCAGACCATCGACATGCTCCTCGTCGATGACGTGCAGGAGTGGATGACCGCCGGCAAGACCCAGGACACCTTCTTCCACATTTTCAACCACCTCTTCCTCAACGGCAAGCGCATTATACTCGCCTGCGACCGTCCGCCCGTCGATTTGCAGGGCATGAACGAGCGCCTGCTCACCCGTTTCTCCTGCGGACTCATTGCCGAGCTCGAGAAACCCAACGTGCAGCTCTGCGTCGATATCCTGAACAGCAAAATCAAGCGCGACGGACTCCGCATCCCTGCCGACGTGGTGCAGTTTATTGCCGAGACCGCCAATGGCAGCGTGCGCGATTTGGAGGGCGTCATCAACTCGCTGATGGCCTACTCTGTGGTGTACAACTGCAACATCGACATGCGGCTGGCCGAGCGCGTCATCAAGCGCGCCGTCAAGGTGGACGACCGTCCGCTCACCGTCGATGACATACTCGAAACAGTTTGCCATCATTTCAGTGTTTCCGCCACGGCTGTATCCAGCCGCAGCCGCAAACACGAGTATGTGGTGGCGCGCCAGGTGTCAATGTATCTGGCCCAGAAATACACCAAGATGCCCGCCTCGCGCATAGGCAAGCTCGTGGGAGGCCGCGACCACAGCACCGTTATTCACAGCTGCTCGCAGGTGGAGCAGCGCATCAAGGTTGACCGCCTTTTCTCCGACGAAATAGCCAGCATCGAAAACTCCTTCAAGCTGAAGAAAGCAGAGTAACCTCCCGTCTGGCAGAAATCCAAGAATCTTTTATCTTCAAATCAATAAAAAAACATTGGGAGACCTTGTGGCCTCCCAATGGTGCGTGTGTGTTTAAGGTTGTGTGTCAGTTGCTTTTCACGCTGTTGCAGCGGGCGGTGTAGAACTGGCGGAAATCACTCCATTTGTAGTAGGGGAAGTTGTTGGTGGGCACGGGCAGACTGGCCTCGACGCCGTTGAGGAGGCATTTGACGAGGACGTCGGCGGACGATTTCTTGCTGCGGTAGAACACGAGCTGAATGTTGGAGGCTTTGCCCGTCTGCCAGTTCTGGTAGCAGTTTTTCACCTCGTAGGGGTCTTCGGGGTCTTTGTCGGCTCCGTTGATGCCCATGAGCACGGTGAGGGGCCCGATGCAGGTGTCGTGGCCGAAGCGCAGGTCGGCAATGTGGTCGCTGGTGCCGTTGATGGCGGCTTCGGCTTTATGGAGGATGTCCTGAAGGATGGGTATCATCTCATACTGCGGACCGAACACCCACGAGTAGGAGCCCAGGTTGGAGCCTTCCCACCGGCTGACCATCTCGTCGTCGAAGACGATGCCTTCCATCATTCCCTCGTGGCCGATGCTGGGCAGCGAGGTGTAGAGGTTGATGAGGTTTTCGCCGATGCGCTGGGGATTGCCGGGCAGACCCTCGGTGGAGGTGAACACGCGGGGTATGATTTTCTGTCCGAGGGTGTGGTCGCTCTGAAAGGCGTCGCGGTTTTTCTCGTAGCGGGGCGTGGCTTTGGGGTACTGGTGCTTGACGGGGTTCTGCCGGTCGGTGGGCACCACGCCGTCGAGGGTGAAGCGCGACGACTGCTCGCGCACTTCTATCTTGGGGTTGCATTGCACCAGCTCCTGGCAGAAGGCCGACATGCTGAGCACGCAGCGGCCTGAGAGCGACGATATGGCGAGCACATTGCCGCCCTTGCGGAACACATCGGTGAAGTTGTCGTACATGACGCGGGCGATGCGCTGGTGCTGCTGCCAGCCCAGGTCGCTCAGTTCGCTCACGCCGGTGACGAGCTCGTCCTTGGCGGCCATGAACTTGGTGTAGAAGGCCTCGCCCACGGCGGTGAGCTGGTGTTTCTGGTGGGCTACGGTGAGCAGCGTGTCGAGGTCGCGGTAGAGGAAGCCGTTCCAGTAGTAGCGTGAGCCGTGGCGCGAATAGTGGCTGATGTAGAAGGGTTTGTAGCCGCTGGGAGCCTTGGTGAGGCGCTTGGTGGTGAACGTGTAGGGATAGTCGTTGCCATAGGCTTTTCGGGGGTCGGCCTTGACTTGCTCAAGGGGCGAGCTGGTTTGTGCCCAGGTCATGGTGGCAGCGAGCACAAGGAGTAATGTAGTCAGGATTTTTTTCATGGGTAAAAATTATAGTTTTTGTTCATGTGCAAAGATAGTGCTTTTATTTGAATAATGTGCTTTCTGTGGACAGAAAATCACTTCTGCCGGAGAAAAAATGCCTCGGGTGCGCGGTTTTCTGCCCGAGGGAGCGAAAAATACAAAATAAGGTTAAGAGTGGGTGAAAAGTGGGAGAAAAACGCTAGGCGAACAGATTGTTTTTATTACCTTTGCATCATTCAATTCAATTTTCGAATGTTAGGAGTTAGGAGTTCAAGAAGTTCAAGACAATAGCTAATTCATTCTTCTTTCTTCTCCAGCCACACAAAGTTAATAATGGAATATGAAAAATCTGATTGTAAAGATTGTTATAGCCTGTCTGCTGACGCTCTTTTCGGCGCAGCTCACCTGGGCCCAGAAGCCAGAGGCCGACTCGGTGAAGACCGACTCGGTGGCGATGGTGGCCGACTCGACGAGTCTGGCTGAGCTGGCTGCCGCATCAACGGACAGCATCGACCTGGCCGAGCTGTCGCCTGCCGAGACGGGCGGTTTTCATCATGCCCTGAAGCGGAAGTTCATTGAGGGCAACGCGGGCTTTATGTCGCTCGTGGCCCTGGCCTTGGTGCTGGGACTGGCTTTCTGCATTGAGCGAATTATTTATCTGAGCCTGTCGGAAATCAACGCCAAGAAGTTTATGGGCGACGTTGAGCAGAAGCTGATGGACGGCGACACGGAGGGTGCCAAAGCCCTCTGCCGCGACACGCGTGGACCGGTGGCCTCGGTGTGTTATCAGGGCATACTTCATGCCGACGAGAGCCTGGAAGACATTGAGCGCTCTGTGAGTAGCTACGGCAGCGTGCAGACCGCCAACCTGGAGAAGGGCTGCTCGTGGATCACGTTGTTTATTGCCCTGGCGCCCTCGCTGGGATTTCTGGGCACCGTGATAGGAATGGTGATGGCCTTCGACCGTATTCAGGACGCTGGCGACATTAGCCCCACCATTGTGGCTGCGGGCATGAAGGTGGCGCTGATTACCACCATCTTTGGTATCATCGTGGCCGTTATCCTGCAGATTTTCTACAACTACATTCTCTCGAAAATAGAGCACCTGGTGTCGCAGATGGAAGAGTCGGCCATCACCCTCATGGACATTCTGGCCAAGAGGAAAGGCGCAGCCGGCAAACAGGCGTGAGGCGAGAAAAAACGCGCCTGTGTGACGAATTGAAAATGTAAGTTAGAAACATGAAGTCGATGTTCAATCTTAAAGAAATAGCCCATTGGCCCGCTGCCAAGCTGTCGGCGGCATTGCTCTACACCCTGCTGGCATTGACGGCGGTGGTGTTCTGCGCTTTCTTCCTCATAGGCTTCAACCACCCCTCAGACGAAGACCCCAACTTCCTGGAGCCCCGGCTCACAGCGGTGGTGCTGGTCTTTGTGGGCGTGGTGCTGCTGGTCACCCTCGTGCTGGCCGTTGTCTCGGTGGTGCGGTCGCTACGGGTGCGCGACAAGGAGCGCAATGTGGTCAACGGCATCCCCGTGGCGCGGATAGGCCTGGCCACCAGCCTGCTCTTCGTCGCGTGCATGGTGCTCACCTTTGTGCTGGGCTCCTCTAAGCCGATGCACATCAATGGTGTGCGCTATGCCGACAGTCTGTGGCTCAAAGCCGCCGACATGTTCATCTTTACTGCCATCATCCTTCTCCTGGTAGCCATTATTGCTGTGATATGTTCGAACGTAAGAAACGCCAAGTCCCGTCGCTGAACACCACCTCGACAGCCGACATCTCGTTCATGCTGCTAATTCTGTTCCTCGTCACTTCGTCGATGGACATCGACAAGGGACTCACCCGCCAGCTGCCTCCGCTTACCCCCGAAGAGCAGCGCGTGGAGCAGACCGACGTGGACGAGCGCAACGTGCTGCGCCTACAAATCACTGCAGACGGACAGCTCATCTGCAACGACGAGCCTCTGCCTGTCTCTCAGCTGAGGGGCAGGGTAGAGGAGTTTGTTGGCGTTACTTCCGACCGCCTGCAGCACATCATACAGCTTGAAACCGACCGCGCAGCCAGCTACGAGGCTTACTTCGACGTGCAAAACGAGATTGTGGCCGCCTACAATGCCCTGCGCAACCAGAGGGCACGCCAGCGCTACGGACATTCGCTGGATGAGTGTACGCCCGAGCAGAAAACACAGCTCCGCGACTACTACCCCCAGCGCATAGCCGAAGTGAACAATGCCAACGAGGAAGGAGGCCGCCCATGAGCATGAACCGACGACGCCGCAGGCGCTCCGTGCCGACATTGAACACGGCCTCGCTGCCCGACCTCATCTTCACCGTGCTGTTTTTCTTCATGATTGTCACCCACATGCGCAAGGTGACTCCACGGGTGCAGTATCAGGTGCCCGCAGGTACCGAGCTGCAGCGGCTCACCAAGAAGTCGGCCGTGAGCTACATCTTCATTGGTCGGCCTCCAGGGCAAAATGAAAGCCGCATACAGCTCAACGACAAGTTTGCATCGGCCAGCCAGGTGGCCGACTATGTCACCTCTGAGCGCAGCCGCATGAGCGATACCGACCGCGAGGCCATGACCGTATCGCTGAAAGCCGACCGCAACACTCCCATGGGCATGCTCACCGACGTGAAACAAGCCCTCAGACGTGCCAATGCGCTTACTATCAACTATTCGGCAACCAACAAAAACGGCAAAAAAGAATAAATCGGCACAAAAAACGTAAATTCTCTTCCTTTTTGTTCGTTTTTCTCGACTTTTTCTTTTAACTTTGCAAAAATAATTATCATTTCTATTAGGTATGGCACATCATCAATTAGACGCATTAGACAAAAAGATTCTGCAACTCGTCGCGCAAGACGCTAGAATTCCTTTCCTCGAAGTGGCTCGTTCGTGCAAAGTTAGCGGAGCGGCTATCCACCAGCGCATTCAGAAACTTACTAACCTGGGTGTGCTCAAAGGCTCACACTTCACCATCGAACCCGAGAAAATAGGCTACGAAACCTGCGCCTACATCGGACTCTATCTGAAAGACCCGGGCGATTTCGACCAGGTGGTTGAGGCTCTCAAGAAAATTCCCGAGGTGGTGGAATGCCACTACACCACGGGCGGTTTTGATATGTTTATCAAAATCTATGCGCTCAACAACCACCACCTGCTCAACATCATCCACGACAAGTTGCAGCCCCTGGGCCTGCAGCGCACCGAGACGGTCATCTCCTTCCACTCGGCTTTCGAGCGCCAGCTGCCCATCATGGATATTCCCGCTACCGAGGTGATGGACGACGACGACCTCAAGGCTTAGTCTCGGACGACGACAACTTCAAGGCTTAGACTTTTTTGTTAATGCATCGCTTCTTCTGGCGGTGGTAGTGGTTATCATCCGCACAGAGTAAGAGTCTCTGATTTTACGCACCGTTATGGCAACGCGTAAATTCAGAGACTTTTTTGTGTGCCCATATCAAGAAAAAAGGCAGGCTCGCAAGCCTGCCCTTATGGAATTCTAAATCTTTTCGTCGAAGCTAAATCTTTTCGTCCATGCGAAACCATTATTCTACTACCACGGGCTTGTACTTGGGCACAAGCGTCTTCATGATAATCCAGCCAATGAGGTAGGCAACAGCACAGAAGCAGAACACAATCATATAGGCTGCAGGCTTGCCCTCGTAGCCCAGGAAAGTGAAAGCTGCGCCCTGGCTCTCGGCATAAGTGAAGAGGTTACCCGAAATCTTGTTGATGAGCATCGAACCGATACCACCGGCCATGGCTCCAATGCCTGTAATGGTGGCAATGGTAGATTTGGGGAACATGTCGCCCACGGTAGAGAAGATGTTGGCACTCCAAGCCTGATGGCCGGCACCAGCCAGACCGATGATGATGGCAGGCCACCACGCAGGGTCGATGGGGCTGTTCTGCCACATGGCCAGCGGCTGGGCAAACAAGGCGAACAGGGGGAAGAAGGCGAAGATGAGCATGGCAAGCATACGGCCTGCATAGGGATTCATGCCGCGCTTCTCAACGAACAGCTTGGGCAGGTAGCCGCCAAAGATGCTCACTACGGTAACAATGAGATAAAGCACAAAAATGAGCAGCTGACCCATGCCTGAGCTCGACTTGTAGCCAAACTGGTCGGAGAAATAAGCGGGAGCCCAGAACAGATAGAACCACCACACACCGTCGGTCATGAACTTACCAACGATAAACGACCACGTCTGCTTGAACGTGAAACACTTGGCAAAGCCAATAGCGGGGCCCTCGTCGTTGGCGTCCTTCGGGTCTTCGTCGGTTTTGGCATCCTGGTTGATGTAGGTAAGCTCAGCGGCGTTGACGTGCTTGCTCTTGTTGGGCTTGTCGTAGATGAACACCCACAGGGCCATCCACAAGAAGCCTAGTCCACCAATGATGATAAAGGCCATCTCCCAGCCAAAGGCTTCGGCCAGAGGAGGAATGCTGATGGGGGCGGCCAGGGCACCTACCGATGCGCCGGCATTGAAGATAGAGGTGGCAAAGGCGCGGTCTTTCTTCGGGAAATACTCAGCCGTTACCTTAATGGCGGCGGGGAAGTTGCCACTCTCACCGAGGGCCAGGATGGCACGGCAGAAGAGGAACAGATAAACGCTGACGGTGGCAATGCTCAGGGCGGTCATCGAGCCGGCTTCAACGGCACGCAGGGCAGCAATGCTGTCGATGCCCTCGTATTTCATGGTCACCCATCCGCAGGCTGCGTGCATACATGCACCGAGCGACCACACGAAGATAGCCCAGAGATAGCCTTTCTTGGTGCCCATCCAGTCGATGAATTTTCCGGCGAAGAGGCAGAAAACGGCATAGAGAATAGAAAACACAGAGGTGATGGTTCCGTAGTCGGCGTCGGTCCAGTGGAACTCAGGGGCAATGAAGTCTTTCCACGTGAGCGACAGCACTTGGCGGTCCATGTAGTTCACCGTTGTTGCGAAAAACAACATCGAGCAGATAATCCAACGGTAGTTGGTCATTTTTGAAGTTTGTACAGCACTCATTTGTATTGTTAGATTTTTTTGATGATTTAGATTAGTGACTGCAAAGATACTAAAAAGATTATAGACGTGAGTTGAATGGGCATGTTTTTTTTACGAAATCGTTATCATTGGTTCGCGTCATTCGCTCACATACACCCGCTTCACACGGTTCGACACGCCTGTGAACACCTCGTAAGGAATGGTGTCGAGCACATCGCTGAGCACCGTCACGGGCAGGTGCTGGCCGAAGATCTCCACCACGTCGCCCTCGTGGCAGGGAATGTCGGTGACGTCGATCATGGCCACGTCCATGCAGATGTTGCCCACGTAGGGGGCTTTCTGCCCGTTCACCAGGCAGTAGCAGCGTCCGCGCCCCAGGTGCCGGTCGAGTCCGTCGGCATAGCCTATGGGGATGGCCGCAATGACGCTGTCGCGCTCCAGTTTGCCTTTGCGGCTGTAGCCCACGGTTTCGTCCTTGGGCACATGGCGCAGCTGTAGGATGATGGTCTTCAGGGTGGACACGGTGTTGAGCACGCGGTTGTCGCGCGGGTCTATGCCGTAGAGTCCCAGTCCCAGACGGCACATGTCCATCTGCCGTTCGGGGAAGTGCTCTATGCCGGCCGAATTGTCGATGTGCCTTATGATGTGATGGCTGAAAGCGGCCTGCAGCTGGTCGCTGCCCTCAATGAAGAGCTGGTACTGGTGGGCAGAGAAGCGGTCGAAGTCGTCGCTGTCGCTACCCACAAAGTGCGAGAACACCGAGCGCGGAATGACCGCCTGCTGATGGGTGAGCCGGCTGATGAGCTCGGGCATGTCGTGGCGCGGGTCGAAGCCCAGGCGGTGCATGCCTGTGTCGAGCTTGATGTGTACGGGCCATCCGGTGATGCCTTCCTTGCGGGCCGCCTTGATGAGCGCGTCGAGCAGACGGAAGGAATACACTTCGGGCTCCAGGTCGTAGTCGAACATGGTTTTAAAGGCCGTGAGCTCGGGGTTCATAATCATGATGTTGCTCGTGATGCCGGCCTTGCGCAGGGTGACGCCCTCGTCGGCCACGGCCACGGCCAGATAGTCAACGCGGTGCTCCTGCAGCGTTTTGGCTATTTCCACGGCTCCGGATCCATAGCCGTCGGCTTTTATCATGCAGACGATTTTTGTGTCGGGATGCAGAAACGAGCGATAATAGTTCAGGTTGGCCACCAGCGCATTGAGGTTGACCTCGAGAATGGTTTCGTGTACTTTCTCCTCCAGCAGCTCTGCCAGCTGGTCGAACCCGAACCGGCGCGAGCCTTTGAGCAGGATGGTTTCGTTGCGCAGCTGCTGGAACACGGTGCTGCGCGTCAGCTGGTCGGTGTCGTCGAAGAAGTATTTCTCAGGTATGGCGAACAGGTGCTGCTGACTGGCAATCTGTTTTCCTATGCCGATGAGTTTTTGCACGCCGCGCTTCATGCTTAGTTCTGCCACTTCGCGATAGAGCGTCTCGGGCTGTTCGCCGCTCTGGTCGATGTCGCTCAGAATGAGGGTGTTCTTGGTGTTTTCGGCTCTTCGCTGCACAAAGTCAAGGGCAATGTCGAGCGAGTTGATGTCGCTGTTGTACGAGTCGTTAATCAGGGTGCATCCGTGCTGCCCCTGTTTCACCTCCAGACGCATGGCTACCGGTTCCAGGGTGGCCATGCGCTTGGCTATCTGTGCGGGAGTCATGCCCAGACGTAAGGCAATGACGGTGGTGGTGATGGAGTTGTCGATAGAGGCCTCGTCGATGAAGGGAATGCTGTATTCATACTGCTGGCCCTGATAGACATAGACAATGTGGCACACGCTGGCGCGCACTTCGCTTTTCTGCACAAAGAGGTGAGCCTCCTCGTTGTAGCGCGACCAGTTCAGACGGTCGCCTTTGTACTGCGAGCGGCGTATGCAGCGGCTCACAATGTCGTCGTCGGAGCAATAGACCACGGCCTCGGTGTCGTGGAACAGCTGCAGTTTCTCCATGCATTTCTCTTCCATCGAGCGGAAGTTCTCCTGATGGGCCGTGCCCAGCGAGGTGAGCACACCAATGGTGGGCTGGATGATGTCGCGCAGGGCAAGCATTTCGCCGGGCTGACTGATGCCCGCCTCGAAAATGCCCACCTGAGTCTGCTCGTTGAGCAGCCACACCGACAGCGGCACACCAATCTGCGAGTTGTAGCTGCGAGGCGAGCGGGTGACGCTGAAACGCTGACCGTCGTCTTCCGCATCCCAGCAGCTTACGCCCGAGAGCACCTGGTAGAGCCACTCTTTCACCATGGTCTTGCCGTTTGAGCCGGTGATGCCCACAATGGGTATGTTGAACTCGTCGCGGTGACGCTCGGCCAGCCGCTGTAGGGCGGCTATCGAGCTGGTTACCTTCAGAAAGTTGGCGTCGGGATAGACTTCGGTGTGGTGTTCGGGCACCACTTCAACCACGAAGCAGCGCACTCCCCTGCGATACAGGTCGCCAATATATCGGTGGCCGTCGTTGCGCTTGGTGTGGAGCGCAAAAAACAGGGTTTCCTCCGGAAAACACAGTGAGCGGCTGTCGGTGAGCAGCCATCCCACTTTAGCATCGTGCTCACCGTAGCGGCGGGCACCTATCAGGGTGGTGATTTTTTCTATCGTATAGTTCATCATACTATATATTATAGGTTGAAAAGTTACTGGTTGTGGTTCTGGTATTTGGCTCTGAAAGCCTTTTGCTTTTGCAGCGCTGATGCCCTGAACTGCTGGTACTCCGCCGACTCGGGGTTGAAAGGCTGGTGGCCGAGGGCCTGTTGTATGGGCTGCCAGTCGGCAAGCATCTGCCTGGCTGCAGGACTGAAAGCGCTGGCCACGAGCTGCTGCCATACGTAGTCAACGGCCTGTTCGCTGGGATGCAGCATGTCGGCGGCGTAGAATCGGTAGTCGCGCAGCTCGTCGTTCAGAATCTCGTAGGCGGGAAAATAGTATAGTGGCGCGTGGTTGAGCTGCGACGAAGGCAGGGTGGGGTGGGGGTGAGCCATGAGCTCGTGGATGGCCAGCAGCAGCGTGGCCTTTGAGAGCTGGCTGCCGTGGAATCCGTATTTGGCATAGCGAATGGGACTCACCGTAAAAGCTATTCTCACTTCGGGGTTGGCCTGCCGCAACAGCTCGATGCACTCTCTGAGCGCACCGGCGCACTCGCCCACGCTGAGCTCCTCTTCCTGAAAAAGCCGCTGAGGCCGTTTGGCGCAGTTATCTACAATCTCGCCCGTTTCCCTGAGCCGATACACATGGTTGGTGCCGAGCGTGAGGAAACAGACGTCGAAGGCCGGTGGCAGAGTGCCGTCAGCGGGTTTCTGTAGCAGTTTTTGCAGGGTGTGGAGAATGCTGACAGGGTTGTACATGGTGCCAAAGGGGTTGACCGTGGCCCGAAACTGGTTGTCGGCAAACCGCCTGCCGATTTCGGCCGCAAAACAGCTGCCCACCAGCAGCAGTCGGTGGTGAGGCTCTATCTGCCACTGGGGCTTTTCGATGGCTATCTCGGTGCGGAATTTCATCGTTGTGTGCTTTATTTTAGCTGCGGCTCACTTGCATGCCTTGTGTGCTGAGCGTCATCTCCACAAAGCGTGCGTTGGAGTGGAGCGCATGCTCGGCCAGCAATTGTCTGATGCGTGCAGCCGCCTCGGGGTCTTTGGCCACCATGTAGAGGTAGCCGCCACCGCCCGCGCCGGGCAGTTTGTAGCCCAGGCAGAGGTCGTCTATGAGTGTGGTGATGGCGCTGATGGCCGCAGGATTAGTGCCGCTGTCGAGCTGTTGGTTCTGTTGCCACGTTTTGCGTATGAGCCGCCCCATCTCGGTGAAGTGGTTGCGCTGAATGGCGTCGTACATGTCCATGGTGTGGGCTTTCATCTGGCGCAGCAGCATGAGCTGGTCGTGCTGGTTGAGAAACATCCGGCGCACAATCTCGGCCAGTATGGCCTTGGCCGTGCGCGTGATGCCCGTATAATATAATAGGTGGCAGGCGGCATATTCGGGTTGCAGCCACAGGTCGTTGGGCAGCCAGCGCACCACTGGGTTCTGCGCAAAGCCCGCCTCGGTCTGCAGGAGCTTGACGCCCTGCAGCAGTCCGCCAAACTGGTCTTGCCATCCGCCGCCCGTGGTGAGCATCTGCTCGAGCACCAGCGTGCGGTGGCCCACCTCGTTCTTGTCCCATGCCAAGCCGCAGAAGTCGCTGAGCGCACCCAGCACGGTGGCAGCCAGCAGACTGCTGGTGCCCAGCCCGCTGCCGGCGGGAATGGCCGAGAGCAGCGTCAGTTCGATGCCACAGCCGAAAGCCTCCAGCTGCTGGCGCAATGAGCCATACTGCTCAGCCGAGTAGGCGGGCAGGAATCCGGCCAGACAGAGGGCGGCCTTGGGTATGGAGAAGGGACTGCCCACACGGCGGAAGTCGGCCAGCTGTTCGTAGGTCTCCACCCGCTCGGCGGCTCCGAGGTCGATGCTGCGGAGCACAATGTGCCGCTCGCGGCAAGGGCGCACGTAGGCTTGCAGCGGCTGCTGTCCGTTGAGTTCGATGGCCAGGTTGATGACGTTGCCCCCTTCCATGAGGCAGAAGGGCGGTGTGTCGGTCCAGCCGCCGGCAATGTCGATTCGCACAGGGCTGCGTCCCCACACAATCTGGTCGGAATAGACCGACATGCGGGGTTGCTGCACACAGGCGGTAGCGGTCTCGGTGATGCCCTGGCGAAGCAGGCTAAAGGCCTGGGCCTCGTAGGTTTCGGGGTTGCCGCCTTGGCGGCGAACCACCTCTGAGCGGAACATGTTGTCGCGCACACGGGTGAGCAGCGGTGCGTCGGCGGTCAGCGGCGGGGGCAGTGGCAGCGAAAATTCGGCAAACTCGCGTGCAGCATCCTCCAGGTCGATTTGGTAGAAAACACTGTGCTGGTGGTTGCGGGCCATGGCTGTCCAGTTTTGCGCACGGTAACTGCGCCGCTGGTCGAACAGGCGCCGCAGGTTGGCACGCAGGCTCAGCTCGTCGCTATCTACGCGGTCGTCGATGTGGTAGCGTCGTACCTCGTAGTCGCTCTCGCCCACGGGCACCACGTCGATGCACTCGCCCGGCTCAAGGCTCACTTCCCAGTCGTTGCGGGGCACTCCGGTGATGATGTGGTCGTGGGTGAGTTTCCACTTTGCGCCCACATGGCTGTTTTCTATCCAGATGTTGGTGTTCTGGTTGGTAAACTTGATGTCGGTAATGGCGTTCTGCACAAAAATGCTGGGGTGGGGCTTGCGGTCGTGGTGCATGATTTGCCGCTGGTCGGTCACCTGATTCTGAATGGCAAGCATCGACGCAAGCAACTCGCGCGACGTGCCGAAGTGGTAGAACTCGCCGCCAGGCAACGGCAGCACGGCCACGCTCAGGCCGTTTACCTCGGCGTCGGCTGTTGTGGGGTGGGTGCCCAACGCGCAGCCAAACTCACCGTAAAGGTCGTATGGGCAGAACGGCCCGGACGGTCCGTCATGGTTTTCTGAGGCCGTCTTTCGCATCAGCACCTCCACGGCGCGGTCGCTGAGCAACCATACGCCGATGTCGGTCAGATAGAAATGGTCTTTGAGCAGTTCGCCCAGCACTTCGGCCGACGGTTTCTGCAACATGCACTTCAGCCGTGAGGGTGACCGACGTTCTGACACAAACACGCCGTGATGGCTTGCCACTTCGGGGCCCAGCCACAGCCCGTAGCAAACAACGTCGGCCTCGGGAATGGGCTGCAGCGGCTGGGTGGCACGTATATAAACATCGCCGCTCACCACCATGGTGCGCAGGCGTGCCGGAGCTGCCTGCATGATGCGCTCGTAGAGCGGCAGCTGCAACGACAGCAGATTTTGCGACAGTTTTTGCCCCCGCTCCCAGCGGAACACAGGAACAGGAGTCAGTATCTTACCCGACGGGGCATAGGCCGGTAGCCTCCGGCTCTGTCCGCCCGCATGCAGCAGAATGCGTTTCTCGCCCGAGAGCCACTGAGAGAACTCGGAATGCAAATCACTCTCCTCTCTCCACTCTCCACTCTCGTCTTTCTTCTCTCCTTTCTCCTCTTTTTTCTTCCCTCTCTCCTCTAAAAACGCCCTCCACAGCAGCCAGGCCGTTCCTCCGCCTGAGCCAAGCTTGTGGCCGACAGGGTCGCTGGTGCAAAACCATTCGCTCCGGTCGCAGTCAGTAATATCGTGGAAGCAGACCACCAGATTGGGTGGCAATGACAGCAATTTTTTCATTCAGTTCGCTCTTTGTCGTTTCCTTTTATGATAAAAAGGCGTATGTTGCCAGTATCAGATTTTCTGATTATGGCTACAAATTTACTCAAAATAATTGAGTATAGGCGAAAAATGGGTAAAAAATACCAAAAAAGATTTGTGCCATCTTCATCACGCCGGAATTATCTCACGACAATAACATCAAATTTTCTAGAAAATGTTACAGCAACGCCGTGAGTTAATTCTAAATTATCTAGAAAATTTAAATAGATTACCGTGAGATATTTTCGTAACTCACGGTAATACGAAATTATCTCACGGTAATAAAAAAATAACTCACGGTAATACGAAAATATCTCACGGTGTTGTTTGCTTCATTGTATCTTTTATTATCGCCTATGAAACCCATACTCGAAAAAACAAAAAATATTTTGGTTTTTTGCTCGCTTAATCGTACCTTTGTCACCATCTTATTTATCAACAACACACACCATGACTAAAAAACCTGACGGAATTCTACGAAAAGACGGCGTGAGCCTGCTCGTACCTTTTGCAATGATTACCTGTTGCTTTGCCATGTGGGGCTTTGCCAACGACGTGACCAACCCAATGGTGAAATCCTACAGCACCATTTTCCAGATGAGCGTAGTGGAAGGCTCGCTGGTACAGGTGGCCTTTTACCTGGGCTACTTTGTGATGGCCTTTCCTGCTGCCATGTTCATTCAGCGTTACTCGTTCAAGGCGGGCGTGCTGATGGGGCTGGGGCTTTACGCCGTTGGTGCGCTGGCGTTTATTCCGGCCAGGGCCACGGGCATTTACTACTCGTTCTTGTTGGCCTACTTTGTCATGACGTGCGGACTGTCGTTTCTGGAAACATCGTGCAATCCCTACATCTACTGCATGGGTAGCGAGGAAACGGCCACGCAGAGGCTTAACTTTGCTCAGTCGTTCAACCCCATCGGCGCGGTGACGGGAACCATTGTGGCGTGGCTCTTCGTGCAAAACCAGCTCGACCCCACTGACTCGCCTACGCGCGCAAAGCTCGTTATATCCGACCCGGCGCAGTTTGAGGCCATTAAGAACCACGACCTGAGCATACTCATACAGCCTTACGTGTATATAGGTATCGTGGTGATTTTGTTGTTGCTGGCCATCCGCCTGACGCGCATGCCGAAGGCGAGCGACGGAGGCAGCAGCAAGAGTCTGGGTACGGCCATCAAAGAACTGGCTAAAGTGAAAAACTACCGCGAGGGTGTTATTGCACAGTTTTTCTATATCGGCGCACAGGTGACGTGCTGGACTTTCATCATGCACTACGGCCACGAGCTGTTTTGCGTGCAGGGCGGACTGACCGAGAAGGCTGCCAGCGCGTTGTCGTTCCGCTATTACATTGCCGCGCTAGTGCTGTTCACGCTGGGCCGCTTCATCTGCACATGGTTCCTGAAGTTCATCAGCCCGGGACGGCTGCTGGCCATTCTGGCCGTGGCGGCCATGGCATGTCTGGTGGGCGTGGTGCTGTTCAACGACATCAAGGGCATGTACTGCCTCGTGGCTGTCAGCGGCTGCATGTCGCTCATGTTCCCCACCATTTACGGCATTGCGCTGACGGGACTGGGCGAGAATGTGAAGTTTGGAGGAGCCGGGCTCATCATGTCGATTCTCGGCGGCAGCGTGCTGCCTCCCATTCAGGCTGCCATCATGGATACTCACGCCACTGTGGCTGGCCTTTCGGCTGTCCACGTGTCGTTTGTGGTGCCCTTCATCTGTTTCATCGTGGTGGCCAGCTACGGCTTCCGCACCCGATAGCCGCCGCTCTCCGGTTCCGCCTCCGTTCTCCTGTTTAGCCCCCGTTCTCCGGGGTTTTCCCCGGAGCCTCTGTGCTCCCGTGCCGCCGCTCCTCGGTTCAGCCCCTGTTCTCCGTGTGCCCCCGTTCTCCTGTTCTGCCCCCGTTCTCCGGGGTTTTCCCCGGAGCCTCTGCTCTCTCTTGTAACAAAATCCGCTTTTCATACGTCTTTAATAATAGCCCCACTTCATGGACGCAACAGAGTTCAAGCAACTCTTCTTGCCGTGCAGCCGAAAAATGTTCAGCGTGGCATGGCGGCTGACAGGCAACGACCTGGCGGCTGAAGATCTTGTTCAGGACACGTTCCTTCGCCTGTGGACCAAGCGCGATGAGCTGGAGCATGTGGTCAGCCACGAGGCGTACTGCATCACTACGCTCAAACACGTGTTCTACGACCAGCAGCGCAAGGCGCATTTGGGCGAAGTGGATTCGCCGCCCGACGAGCTACAGGTGGCAGCTGCCGACGATGTGGGACAGCAGGTGGAGGAACGCGATGCTGCCGCGGCGGTTTTCAGGCTGATAGCCCAGTTGCCCGAACCTCAGCGCACCATTATTCAGATGCGCGACGTGGACGATATGGCTTACGAGGACATTGCAGCCGCCACAGGCTTTTCGCAGGTGAATGTGCGTGTGCAACTGAGCCGGGCGCGCAAACGAATCAGGGAACAACTGGGGAAATGGAGAATGAATAATGATTGACAATTGTGAAATTGTGAAATTGTAGAATTTTGAAAATTGTGAAATCAACCTATGAACACAGAAGAAATAAAACGCTTGCTCGATAAGTACCTCGATGGACAAACCACCGAGGCCGAAGAACAGCAGCTGCGCGCGAGCCTGGCTGGCGATGTGCCCCAGGAATTGCGTGCCGAGAAAGCCATGTTTGGCGCACTGGCGCAGTTTGAGCAGACGGCCACCACGCTGATGGACGAGCGAGTGGCCTCGGCCACCGAGCACCGCATGAGCCGAATGATTGACCAGTGGAACCGGCTGGAAACCGTGCAAAGGCGCAAAAGCCGCTCGCATGCCATGAAGTGGCTCACCGGCGTGGCTGCGGGCATGCTTGTGCTTGTGGGCGTGAGTTTCTACGCCGGACAAAAGCAGCAACAACAAAGCCAGGCACAGACCGCTGCAATGCCTCAGGACACTTACAACGATCCGCGCATGGCCTACAAAGAAACCGAAAAAGCCCTGCAGATGCTCTCCGAGAAACTGAACCAGGGTATCGAGGAAATGGAAAAAATAAACAACAACTGATATATGAAGAAGATAGCATTCATTGCCTTGCTCATGCTGATGGGCATCACGGCGCGCGGACAGGACGCACTGTTCAAAAGCTTTGAGAATGTGAGCGGCGTTTCGACGGTCTATATCTCGAAGTCGCTGCTAAGCATGATGCCGAGCCTGAAAGTAAACAACCGCGACTTGGCAAAGATGGCGGGAAAGCTCGACCACATACAGATTCTCAGTGCCGAAAAGGCAAATCTCATCAGCCGCCTGAAAAAACAAACCGCCGCCACCTACACTACTAAGAACGGCTACGAAGAGGTGATGCGCGCCAATGAGAGCGGGCAGAAAGTGTTTATCTATCAGAAACGTTATAAAAGCGGCAAGCACGAGTTTGTGCTCGTCACCGATGCCATGGGGCGCCTCAGCGTGGTGAATATTCTTGGCACCTTGACGCTCAAGGATATTCAGTCGCTAACGAAATAACGGTAATTTGAGTTAGGAGTTAAAAGATAGGAGTTAGGAATTTCTCAATTTGAGACACCTAACTCCTATCTTTTAACTCCTAACTCCTAACTCTTAACTCTTAATTCTTAACTCCTAACTAAATACTTGGCACTCTTATGGATAGCGGAATCATGTCAACTTGGTCGCGAGAGAGCACTTCGTCGCAGCTCCATGCGCTTTTCCACCAGTCGATGTTGGCACTACCATGGCTGGTTTCATTGAAAGCACCCGAGTTGGGATTGTTGGTGCGCCCGTAGTCGTACCAGGGCATGAAGAAAAGCCACTTGGCACCGG
Organism: uncultured Prevotellaceae bacterium; assembly: GCA_900315565.1. GTDB lineage: Bacteria > Bacteroidota > Bacteroidia > Bacteroidales > Bacteroidaceae > Prevotella. Next base: position 148,437 of record OMZS01000014.1, read on the forward strand.
CGTTCCATTGGCTGCTGATAGACGCAATGTTGCCGCACTCGGTAATGGCCACCAACTTGTCGGGACACTGGTTGCTGAGCCACTGGAAATAATTGGTGTTGCACTCGTTAGCGTTGCTGACGTTATAGAGGTCGAAACCGACAATATCGACATATTCGTCGCCGGGATACCATTTCATTCCTTCAGAGAAAGGCTGCATCCAGGCGGCTGCATGCGTCCACATCCAGATGAGATTGTCGAGCCCGGCATCCTCGAAGCGCTGGTACATGATGCGCCAAAGCTCGCAGCAGGCAGCTGCATCTTTTCCCCACCAGAACCACTGGCCGCCTGCCTCGTGCAGGGGGCGCCACAGCACGGGAATGCCTTTGTCCTTCAGTTTCTTCAGATAACCGGCAATCTGGTCGATGTCTTTTATCATCTGTTTGTATTCTGCCGACTGCGGGTCGAAAATCTTGCGAACGTCGAATGTAGTTTGGTTGGAATCGTAACCGTAATAGAAAGAATAGTCTTTTTTGTTGTTGGCCAGCACGTTCCAGTGCCACATGGCCGCCACAATACCGCCTGCGTTGTGCCAATCTTCCACCACTTGGGTGTTGGAATAGTCAATCCAGCTGCCCGGCCATGAGAAAGGATGGTGGATGAAGTCGAAACAGTTGATAGCTGGCCAGCGGCCCGTATGCTTGTAAACCCACTGCGCCTCGTTGATATTCCAGTTGACATTGGCCATGGCACCCGAAAGGATTTTCTTGCCATAAATGCTGCAAAGGTAATCGAAAAGCTGTTGGGCTTCTTTTGAGCGGTTGACAGGGCGAGTGGTGCCGTAGGCTTTAGCCGCCTCGGCCTGTGAGGTGGCATTGGCGTTATTGCTGTTGGCTGGGTCGGTTCTTTTTTCATTCAGGGAAGAAACGTCCTCAGGCAGTTCTTCTACATATTTCTCTGTACACGACAACACCCCCATAAAAGAGATAATGAGGAATAAAAAAGACAGAGGATGCAAGCGCTGCACCCTCTGTTTGTTGAATAGCATATTCATAGTTTTTAGAATTTGTAGTTTTATGATGACTCAACATTGTTATTACATATGCTTCCGTGGTGATGGCACCTGCATGCTTACGGATTGTATTTCAGCAGCAGACCTTTCACCAGTCTGCCGTATTTCTTAATCACATCTTCTGGCCAAGGACCAGTGGCATTGGCACGCGGCAGAAGCATGGAGCAGGTTTCGTCCTTGTCGGAAACCGACCAGCAAACCCAGCTCACCTTGTTCTTTTCCATGCGGTCAACCCACTGCTGTTCCGACTCGGCGTCCAGCCGCCCGTTGCCCGAAGCCTCACAAGCTCCCGACTCCGAAACAAACACAGGAACACCGGCCTTTACGGCATCTTCCATGCGCTGGCGGAGATATTCGCCATGTGTGGCAGCATAGAAGTGGACGGTGTACATCAGGTTGCTGATGCCCTTCACGGGGTCGGCGGTTACCAGCTGAATGTCCTGGTCCCAATGCGGGCAGCCCATCAGAATTACGTTGTCAGGGTCGTACTTGCGTATTTCCGAACTGACGGCCTGACAGTATTCTTTCAGGCTTTCCCAACTGTCTTCCACTGGCTCGTTGTAGAGTTCGTAGATGACGTGCGGATACTTGCCGTATTTTTTCGCCATGCGGCCAAAAAACTCAATAGCTTTTTGGGTGAGCATCTCGTGTGAGTGCCAGTCGATGATGACATACACATTGTTTTTGATGGCTGCCTCGACCACGGTTTCAATGCACTTGATGGCAAACTCGGGGTTATCCTGATAATTGTCCTCAACGGTGCTGACACCCATGGCAGCGCGGATGACGGTGGCATGCCAGTCGTTTTTCAAGGTCTTGACGGCTTTCTTGTTGTAGAATCTGGGCCAGATGTTGTGCCAACCGAAACTGACACCGCGCAAAACGATGGGATTGCCTTGTTGGTCGCACAGTTGGGTGCCTTTCACTTGCAGTTGTCCCCACTGCTTCACGGGGTCTGCGGCGTATGCACCGGCAATGGCCAGTGTCAATACCAAGGTAAATAATAGTTTTTTCATGATGTGATTATAATGATTGAGTTAGTGGCCGTAATTTCTGAAGTCCTAAAACATGGAAATGATGTGGAGATAGATTACGGCGGCCGGAATTGCCATGAGCGACGAGTCAAAACGGTCGAGCATGCCTCCATGGCCCGGCAGAATGTTGCCGCTGTCCTTGATGCCCAACGTGCGTTTGAATAGACTCTCAACCAGGTCGCCCCAAGTGCCAAACACCACGACGGTCAGTCCAAGTCCCATCCACCCGAGCGGTGAGAGTTGAGCGGTGACGGGCGAAATCTGACTGATGATGTAGGCGGCAATGAGAACAAACACAGCACCGCCGATGCTTCCTTCCCAGCTCTTGCCCGGACTAATGCGCGGAAACAGTTTATGCTTGCCCAAGAGCGAGCCTGCGCAATAGGCACCCGTGTCGTTGGTCCAAAGGAAGATGAACAGGCTGAGCGGTATGACGTAGTTGAAGTGAATCTGCCCGTCGGCAGCTCCCATGAAAGCCAGCACGTTGATAAGTGAGAAAGGCAGGGCGATATACATCTGCGAGAGCATGCTGTAAGCCCAGTTGTTGATGGGGTTGGGGGCTTTGGTGTAGAGTTCGCTGATAAACAGATAGACTATCGTGAACAGATAGGCAAAGAATATGGCCGAAGGCACCATGCCGCAACAGTAGCCATAAACGGCCAGGAATAGGAACACGCCTGCCACTGTACAAATGGAACGGTTGACGGTGGTGTTCTCCACATGCTCGTTGACGAGTCCCGTATATTCCCAGATGGTAAGCCCTGTAACGAGTGCAAAAAGCACTGCCATGGCTATCGGGTCCAAGAAACAGGTTACGATGGCTGCAACGAAAAACACGCCTGTAATGGCTCTTACAATGAGATTTTTCATGCCTTTCCTCCTTCCTTATTGTCGTCATTGGGCTGAGGTGCCTGGTTCTTCGCTTCCAGGTTCTTTTGCTCTTTCTCTTGCTGTTCAAGCTCCTCGGCTCGTTTGCGTGCCATTTCCTCGGCCATGGCGCGCTGGTTCTCTTCAATAATCTCCTGCGAGCGGCTTATCCACGGGCGCTTGCCGAAGATGCGCTCCACGTCCTCGGTGTAAATCACCTCGCGCGCAATGAGCAGCTCGGCCAGCTGATTGTGGCCTTCGGCATGCTCGGTGAGTATCTGCTTGGCACGATCGTACTGCTCGTTGATCATCTTGAGCACTTCCTCGTCCATGATGCGGGCGGTGGTTTCTGAGTATGGTTTTTGGAAACCGTACTCCTGGTTGTTGTAATAGCAGATGTTGGGCAGACGGTCACCCATGCCGGCGTAGGCTATCATGCCGTAGGCACTCTTCGTGGCTCGTTCCAGGTCGTTGGTGGCACCGGTAGAAATATGTCCAATAAACAGTTCCTCGGCTGCACGGCCACCCAATAGAGAGCACATCTCGTCGAGCAGCTGCTCTTTGGTGGTGATTTGTCGCTCCTCGGGCAAATACCAGGCGGCGCCCAATGCACGTCCGCGGGGCACGATGGTCACCTTAACCAGGGGTGCGGCATGCTCGCAGAACCACGAGATGGTGGCATGGCCGGCCTCGTGCAGGGCTATGCTGCGCTTTTCGTCGGCAGTCATCACCTTGGTTTTCTTCTCTAGTCCGCCAATGATGCGGTCAACAGCATCAAGGAAATCCTGCTTGCACACCGACTCGCCGTTGCGGCGGGCGGCTATCAGCGCAGCCTCGTTGCACACATTGGCAATGTCGGCTCCCGAGAATCCCGGAGTCTGTCGGGCAAGGAAATCAATGTCGAGCGTATTGTCGGTCTTCAGCGGGCGCAGGTGCACCTGGAAAATCTCCTTGCGCTCGGCCAGGTCGGGCAGGTCAACATGTATTTCGCGGTCGAAACGGCCAGCGCGTAGCAGGGCCGAGTCGAGCATATCCACACGGTTGGTGGCAGCCAGAATAATCACACCGCTATTTGTACCAAAGCCGTCCATTTCGGTGAGCAGGGCATTCAGTGTGTTCTCGCGCTCGTCGTTGCCGCCCATAGAGGGGTTTTTCGAGCGGGCGCGGCCCACGGCGTCAATCTCGTCGATGAAGATGATGCAGGGCGATTTCTCCTTGGCCTGACGGAAAAGGTCGCGGACACGGCTGGCACCCACACCCACAAACATCTCCACAAAGTCACTGCCGCTCATCGAGAAGAAGGGCACACCGGCCTCGCCGGCAACAGCCTTGGCCAGCAGCGTCTTTCCCGTTCCCGGAGGTCCCACGAGCAGCGCGCCCTTGGGAATCTTACCACCCAGGTCGGTGTATTTCTGCGGATTTTTCAGAAACTCCACAATCTCCTGTATCTCCTGCTTGGCGCCAGCCTGTCCGGCCACGTCCTTGAACGTGATGCCCAGGTCGCCGCCCTTCTCATACATCTTGGCCTTGCTCTTGCCCACGCTGAACACACCGCCAGCTCCTCCACCGCTGCCCATGCGGTTCATCAGGAATATCATGAACATCACAAACAGCACCAGCGGGGCAACGTTGATGAGCAAATTCATAAAGTCGTTGCCCTTCTTGTTGTCGTAACTGAAGTCGCCGCTGAACTTTCCGGCCTCTTTCTGAGCCACCAAAAATTCTTCCAGCTTATCAACCGAACCAAACTCAACGGTCAGATAGGGGTCGGGGCCCACTTCCTTGGCAGAAGCTTTGAAAACCTCGCGAATATGCTCTGGCTTTACAAACATCTGGAGCGTACCCTCCGACTTGTTCACCACCACTTTCGAGGCATAGCCCTGTCCAACAAATATTTTAAAGTTGTTGTAGGAAGCTGTTTTCCCTACACTTCCACCCACTTGCTTGTCGCTCATGAAGTAGAACGACAACAGGGCAATAATCACCAGGCCGTAAATCCACGTCATGTTGAATTTCGGCATCTTGGGATTGTTGTTATCTTGTTTCTGATTCATCTTTGTTTACATCATTATTCAATACTCGTCGGGAATTTCTGTCTGCTTGGCATCCTGCCAGAGAGTCTCCAGATTATAGTATTCGCGCACGTCGGGCAAAAATACATGTACCATCACATCTACATAATCCATGGCCACCCACTGGGCGTTCTCAAGCCCCACCACCTTGATGGGTTTTTCGCCCGTGTTCAGGCGGGCAAACTCTTCCACCGATTCGGTAATTGCCTCCACCTGCGTGGGTGAGTTGCCTTGGCAAATGACGAAATACTTGCAGATGGCACCGTCGAGGCCCGTCAGGTCGGCGACGATGATTCTAGAACCTTTCTTTTCTTGGATACCTTTAACTATAGTGTCGGTCAGTTTCTTGATTTCTTCCATTCAATACTTTATTATTTTAGCATACAAAGGTACACCTAATTCTCCGAATTACGTAAAAAATCAATGTTTATTTGTGTTTTTTTTGCGAAAATGTTTGGCAGTTCAAAAAAAAGCAGTACCTTTGCATCCGCTAATCAGGTCGTCAGGCCGACGACGAGAGCATATTTTGGGGTATGGTGTAATGGTAACACTGCAGATTCTGGTCCTGCCTTTCCTGGTTCGAGTCCGGGTACCCCAACAAAAAACCAATCACTTAGCAAGGTGATTGGTTTTTTTGTTGCTTATAGGCGCAGGCCGAAGAATGTGCGTACGCGCCATTTGATGTTATGCACGGTGAGGTTGTCCTCGTGGCCAATGTTGGTGAAGTTGAACACCATCGAGAGGCCCGCGAACTTGTTGCTCCACTGGCGCACTACAGCTCCGCGGCCGGTGATGATGACTTCGGGGAAATGGTAGTGCAGGGGCACACGGGTGTCGCCGATGGTCATTGAAGTCTTGCTATAGACAATGAATGTGGGCAGCGCGGATATATGGAGCAGCCAGCCTTGCGCGGGCACATAGTTGTAGCCATAACCGCCACCGATGCCGATATTCGTCATCTTTAAATTCATTTCCTGGTTCCAGTCAGCGTCTGGCCGAGGCTGGAGCGTGGCATGCTGACCCTGGCCCGATGCTGCCAACAGGAAACTGCCTGCTGAGCGCCGCTGGATGTAGCTTTGCGTGAAGGCGGCGGGATAGGAAAAGCGGCGGCTGTTGAACACGTAGAAAGCATTCAGATTGAGTGTTTTCACCTTCAGCAGGTCGGCGGGTAGGGTGATGCGCTCCATGCCCTCATGGTCGTGCCATCCCGTAAAGTTTTGTGCGTTCTGGTAAATAATGTCAAAACCGAAACGCCTGCCATACGAGTTGAAATTGATCTCGAAGTCGCGGTATTTGCCCAGCAGCTTAGCAGGATTGAGTGCCCCGCTGAGCGAGAATCCCAAGTAGCTGACGGCCGCGCTGAGTGTTGCTTTGTAGTCGGCCTTCATCTCTGAGTTGAAGTGCTGACCGTTGTCAATTCCCTCTGCCTCGATCTTAGCCCCCGAAATGTTGACTCGTCCCAAAATGGTCCATTTTGTTTTGGGACGTGTGATATAAGCTGTGTCAATGTCGCCTTTACGATAGTTCTCGGTCAGTTTTCTGTCAATGCGTTGCAACAGGTTTTGTGCTGACGAGGCTGAGGGGATAAAAAGAAAAGATAAAAAGAATAATGCATAATTCATCATGAAGAATCTGTAGAATCTTGAACCTGGTTTTCGGGTGTTTGGTGTTTTCGCTAAATTCTTCATGATGAATGATGCATTATTCATTATGCATTATTAATTAAGCATTATGCATTATGCATTATTTCGTGGCTCCACCGAGGGCAATGTAGAGGGCGATGACGGCCTTGGCGCCGTTATACATGTTGGAAGCCTCGCTCAGCTGAGCGTTGAGCAGGCTCTCTTGGGCGGTGAGCACCTCAAGATAGTTGGCCTTTCCGTTGTCCATCAGTTCGTGCGTACCGGTGTAGGCTTCGTGGAGCACTTCCACCTGACGGTGGTAGTACTGGTGCTTTTCGCGGGCTGCCTGACAGTCGGCCAGTGCCTCGTTCACCTGGTTGCCGGCGTCGATGACCGTCTGCACATACTTGCGCTGCAGGTCTTGCTGCGTCAGCTGGTTGATGGTCAGGTTGGCCTTAAGTCTGCCACGGGCGAAGATGGGCTGTGTGAGCGATGCTACGGCGTTGAGCAGAATTTTGCCAGGGTTCACCACCATCGAGCCGGCGCTGTTGGTCCATCCGGCCACACCCTGCAAGGTGATGCCTGGGTAGAAGGCGGCGCGGGCGGCCTGTGTGTTGTAGAAGGCTTCCTCCATGGCATGGTCGGCCAGGCGGATGTCGGGGCGGTGCTTGAGCAGCAGGGCAGGTACACCCGTTTTGAGGAACTGGGTGTCGAACATGCGCTGGCCGGTATCGCCCTTTGCATCTGGATGATGCAGCGCCGAAGTGCCCCACTTGTTGCGCTCAATGTGCTGAGGCGCAAAGGCCAGCAGGCGGCAGATGGCGTTTTCCACGCCGCGTATGTTACGCCGTGTATCCACAATCTGAGTTTTCACGTTGAGGTACGACGACTCCATCTGGTTGACGGCTGTAGAATAGATCTTTCCGTTTTCCCACAACGTCTTTTCCGTCTCGAGCGAAGCGTTCCACAGACTGTCGGTGGCAGTCAGAATCTCCAGTTGGCGGTCGAGCAGCTGCAGCATGTAGTACTGCTGGGCCACGGTGGAGATGAGGTTGGCACGTATAATCTCCTCGCGCACCTGCGCCTGCAGCAGCACAGCCTCGGAGGCGCGCTTCTGGTTGGTGATGGAACCGAAGGCATCGATGTCCATGCTCAGCTGCAGCGGCAGATTGTAGGTTTTGCTTACGGGGCCAAAGTCAAAGCTCGACACGGTGCCTTGCGGACCAAAGTAGAGCGACGGCAGGTAGGCCATGCGGGCTGCGCGCAGCGAAGCCTCCGACTTCTCGATGGCGATGCAGGCCGAGTTGAGGTCGGTGTTGCGCACCAGAGCCGTGTCGATGAGCTGCTGCAACAGCGGGTCGCTGAAGAACTCGCGCCACGAAAATTCGGCCAGCGACGCACCGTCGGTAGCCGCATTGACGTCGGGACTCGTTCCGTAAGCGTCAGCAGGAACAGTTGCTTTCGACTCGTATTTCTCGAAAGTGCCACAGGCCGTGAGCACGAGGCTCACGGCTGCTGCGGCCATTATTTTCAAACGTATCTTCATATTGTTAATTCATAATTCATAATTCATAATGCAAAATGCATAATGCTTAATGCATAATTCATAATTCATAATGCATAATAATTATCAATTGTCAATTAATCTTCGTCCCACACCGAATATCTGGGCTTGACGAGGAGATTGTCGTGGTTGTTTTCATCTTCATCTTCCTCGCTGTCGTTGACAGGCACTGAAGTTACAACATCATCCATCAAAGAATATCCGTCTGTGAGTTCCAGCCATTTTGTTTCTGGTTTGCAATAAATCGTCTTCATATTTTAAAAAACATTTATCATTTATCATTTAATGATCACCTTCTGTCCATTTACGATATACACGCCCTTTGTGGGTTTCTCCACACGGCGTCCCTGTAGATCGTAATAGGGACCTACAAGCTGTTCAGCGTTCTCTATGGCCTGGATGGCATCGGTGGTGTCTTCGAAGAAGGCACAGAACTCATTGGCTCCTTCCACATTGGCTTCAACAGGCAGATAGACGCGGCCTGCACCGAGTTTTCCACCGGTCCACTTATAGAAGCCTACGCCCTTGCTCTTTTTGCTGAGTACATAGACAGAAGTGCTACCCTTCACGCCTTCGGTCTCGCTGTCGCTCACCTCCAGCAGGTTCACCTCGGGTGCTGGAATACCTGGCGCTGGGTAGAATGTTATTCGTTTCAAATTATACGTTCCTTTTGAACTATGGAGCAAGTAGGGTTCTCCACTTTTCAGTTGATCAACCTTTTGCAGCATAGCCTTGCTCTGTCCATCACCTCGTTCTACGGATGTCACCACGTAAACATCAAGATCACCATCTATGGGTTCCGCATCATAGTCGCTCACGATGGTTTTCCACTCGGCATCACCTATTTCTACTGGATATTCATCATATTGTTTAAAGACGAAGATACGCGGCAGCATGGCTTTTTCGTTATCTATATCTTCTGGTTTCTTGGTGTTGAACGAAGCCATGAACATGTCGAAGGAGCCAATGTCGAAGGTACTCTCCTCTTCCTCTTCGGCGGGTTCCTCGGGATCTTCCCCTTCTTCTTTATTTCCACCCATACCTTCGAACATCCCCATCATGGATTCCATGTCAAAGGAACTGGTAAGCACGATGGTGTTCTGCAAATCATCTGGAACTTCACAGAATTTGATGGTAGCAATGTCATTATTAAAGGTGATACTGACCTTGCAGCTGTCCACTTCGCCGACTGCTTCTGCCTTGGTGCCCACTTTCAATCCGGCGCTTGGGTTGAACATTTCCATCATCTCATCCATGTTGAATCCGCCAGTGTTCCCTTGTCCTGTATTCTCATTTGTTTCTTCGGTTGTTTCATTCTTAGCTTTATTGGAGGCATAGAGGTAAAGTTTCTCGCCGTTCTCGTTCTTGCCAACGTTGAGATACCAGTAGGGATTGTTGTCACTGTCATAATTATCCGCTTGTTCAAGAATAATCTCTTGAGTGTTTTTGGGTAAATCATTATATTTGATACAATCCTTGTTGTTGGCGTTGGGGGCGATTTTGCCATCAGCGACTTTCTTTCCACTTTTGCCACCTCCCATCATGGAGTTGTCTATACCCTGAGTGTAGTGGGTTGTCTCAGTCCCCTCATCGCTATCTTTCGTCCTTGTGCCTACAATGATCATGCGTAGCGAACTATTTTGTCTTTTAAATATATCATAGTTATACTCAAGTTCATTTTTAGTCTTTGCCAGCACATATTCGCCCACGTTCATGCCTTCGGGCTCCTTGTCTCTTGGCAACACCTCAAGTTGGAACTTGCGCTTCATGGTGTAGGACTTTTCCTTGGAATCTGAATCGTTAGGATCCTTTTCCTGAAGCACAACCTTTATCTTGACAGTAATCTTGGTCATTCCAGGATTGACGGCAGTGAATGTGCTGTCAGTTCCCTCTTCGTTTTTCACCCACTTGGCAATTTCCTCGTCGGCAGACTTAATTTGAGCAGGCTTGATTTTTTCTGCTGATATGGGCTCGCCATTAGCAGCGGGCTTGCCAGAAGCCAGTGTATAGAAGAAATCCTGATCCGTGGGCAGTTTCTTCTCGTAAGCGGTGTATGTGTGCTGATTCTGAACAAGAAGAGTCATGTCAAGCTTATGCAGGTAGTTCAGCTCGTCAATCTTAGCAGTCTTCTTGGGTTCGTCGTTGCCTCCACCGCCCATCAGACTTGAAAACATGTTATTGTCCTCAGAGCTGACCAGCGGACCATAAACCAAAACCTCGTCGCCAGGGCTCAAGTCTTTCAGTTCGTCTGGGACCACGCTGTTCGCAGTTCCGCCCGCTTTGGCCAGGCCTCTGCCGTTGACCACTTTCAGGCGGTCGTCTTTTGTGCCATCATCAGAGATGTAGTAGGTGAGTCCTTCAGAGCTGCCCATGCCGGG
>OMZS01000038.1 GCA_900315565.1 uncultured Prevotellaceae bacterium
ACTGACCAAGCAGGGCTCGATGGATATTGAGGACAACAATTTCAACACCAACAGCTGGTTCATGGCCGTGAAGCTCGTACAGGACCTGAAATAAGAGACGGGAACAAAGACCATATAACCAGAACAGAAAATACTTTCAACTATGGCAAAAGAGGGACGCCGCGGCGCCCCTCTTTTATTATGTAAACAAGTTTCATATGTTAGGAGTTATCGGAAGTTATCGGAAGTTATTGGGAGTTATTGGAAGTTAACAAGCTTTTAGCCTGTGGAGTTAGCGGACAATAGCGTTGTTTTTTGTGGGAATACACAAAAAAAGGGATTAATGTATAATTGTTGGTAGAAAAACAGTATCTTTGTAACGTTGTTCATAGGAACACGTCATTTTGTTGCATGTTTGTATCAGAGATTTCTTTATGGGGCGCAGCCATAGTGGCGTGCGTTGTGATAGTAGCGATGATAGCATTGGCTGCCTTCGACAAGCAGATGCTGCGACGCATGTTGGTGATATTCGGTGCGACGGTGGCACAGATGGCCGTCGTCGTGGCCGTGGTGTGGGTGGTTTATCAGACATACGCCTGGTGGGCCTATCTGCTTTGGTTCCTGCTGGTATTGTTTCTGTCGATATGCTGGTGTCTGTTTCCGTTACAGTCTTTGTGGCGGAAGATGTTGTGGCCCGTCAGCGCGGCCATGCTCGTAGGCAGCATCGTGGTGGGAGGCAGTACAATGCTGATGCTGCCCATCAGTGTCTTCCTGTCTATTTATTCGGTGCTGATGGCTTGTATGACGGCTTCGCTCATGCAGACCATGATGAGATACCAGCACAACCAGCAAAAGCCAGAGGCGCTGCGTGAGGACATGCTTCATCAGGTAAGGAATCTGGCTCAGCCCTTAGTGATGGTCGTACCAATGCTCTATGCCGGCATGCTGCTGGGAGGTGTCCCCGCCCTCAAGGGCCTGCTCGTCATCCTGTTGCTCATAGCTGCCTCCTTCGTCGCCAACATATTGGCGGGCGTGATAGCGCTGGGGATGATCAAGAAGAACAAGGTAATGGGGGGACAGGATAATCCTTGTAACAGGTGCCACATTTAAAGAAAATAGACGGGAAAAAATAGCATGGTCGGATAAAAAAGAATAGATTCTTTTTGTTCTGCACTCGTTTATTTGTAACTTTGCAGCGCACACAAGGCTAAGGGGGATGCGTGTGTTCCTCTAGAATAAACAAATAGACATGGAGAAAATACTGATTACGGGTGCAAGCGGATTCATCGGCAGTTTTGTCGTTGAGGAGGCTCTGCGTCGTGGCATGGAAGTGTGGGCAGCTGTGAGGAAAAGCAGTTCAAGGCAGTTCCTGAGCGACGAGCGCATCAACACGGTGGAACTGAACTTGGCCGACGAGGAACAAATGGTTGAGGCACTGCGCAAGGTAGAGCCCCACTATGTGGTGCATGCCGCCGGAGTGACAAAAAGCCTGCATAGCGACGATTTTTACCGTGTGAACACCGAAGGCACCAAAAAACTGGTGCGTGCCCTGCAACGCCTAGACAGACAGCCGCGCAGGCTGGTTTATCTGAGCAGCCTGAGCATCTACGGTCCCATACGCGAGCAACAGCCCTACACAGAGATTCGCGAGAACGACAAGCCACAGCCCAACACGGCCTACGGCAAGAGCAAACTGCAGGCTGAGCGTTTTCTGGACGAGGAATGCCGCATTCCCTACGTGGTGCTGCGGCCTACGGGCGTTTACGGGCCACGCGAGCGCGACTATTTCCTGATGGCCAAGAGCATCAAGGCGCACAGCGATTTTGCCGTGGGGTTCCGCCGGCAGGACATCACCTTTGTTTATGTGCGCGACGTGGTGCAGGCGGTATTCCTGGCCTTGGAGCGCGGTGAGAGCGGAAGGAAATACTTCCTGAGCGACGGCGAGGTGTATCAGAGCGAGGCGTTCAGCCGGCTCATCCGCCGCGAACTGGGCAACCCGTGGTGCCTGCGGCTGACGGCACCTGTGTGGCTGCTGAGGGTGGTGACTTGGTTCGGCGAGCTGACAGGCCGCATGACGGGAAGCATCAGTGCTCTGAACAACGACAAGTACCATATTCTGAAACAGCGCAACTGGCGGTGCGACATCCAGCCAGCCATCAACGAACTGGGCTATAAACCCGAGTGGCAGTTGGAGCGCGGTGTAACAGAAACCATCCGCTGGTATAAGGACAACGGCTGGATTTGATAATTGACAATTGACAATTGAGAATTGATCATTGAAAAGAGCAGTAAAAGAATATATAAGAATTGAGAAGAATCCGCGGCGCGGGTTGTTTGCTTTTGAGTGGGCGGTGCTGGCTTATTTGGGGCTGACACTGCTGATGATAATGTTTGCTTACACCAAGCTGCAAAATCCCGACTCGATGATATGGGGCCGCATGCGTGTGGTAGCCATCACGGCGAGCCTTTGGGCGGTGTATCGCATGGTGCCCTGCCGGCTGACGGTGCTGGCGCGCGTGGTGGCGCAGATGGCACTGCTGTCGTGGTGGTATCCCGACACGTACGAACTGAACCGCATACTGCCCAATCTGGACCATGTGTTTGCCACCTGGGAACAGCAGCTTTTTGGCTGCCAGCCCGCACTGTTGTTCCACCAGCTACTGTCGCAGCCGTGGTTCAGCGAGCTGATGGATCTGGGCTACGCCTCTTATTTCCCCATGATTTTAGTGGTGATGGTGTTTGTGTTTCTGATGTGCTACAAGGATTTCGAGCGTACGGCCTATATCGTGGCGGGTTCGTTCTTCCTTTATTATATTATATATGTATTGTTGCCCGTCACCGGACCGCAGTACTACTATGGTGCCGTGGGGATTGACGAGATAGCCAAGGGGGTGTTTCCCAACGTGGGCGACTACTTCTGCACGCATGCCGAGCGCATGACGAGCCCCGGCTGGAGCGAGGGGGTGTTCTACCACATGGTGGAAAATGCCCACAATGCCGGCGAACGGCCCACAGCCGCTTTTCCGAGCAGTCATGTGGGCGTGAGCACCATTCTGATGTTGCTGGCTCTGCGCACCCGCAGCAAGTGGTTGTGCTGGGCGCTGTTGCCTTTTTATGTGCTGCTATGTGTCTCTACGGTGTATATTCAGGCCCACTACGTGGTAGATGTCATTGGGGGATTTGTTACTGGCGTGGCGTTCTTCTTCCTGTTTCTGAAGGTACCCAAAAAGATTTGAATAATTGATAATTGATAATTGACAATTGATAATTAAAAAACAAAGAAGAGCTATGAAAAAATTTCTCGTAATTATTATCATTCTGCTCGTGGCTGTGCTCGCCGTGATGACACGCCCCGACAAACAGGCTCATAAAGAGGCCATGATGAAAGCTGTGAAAGAGTATGTTGACGAAGAAGCCAGCAACCAGGGCTTCGGCGACAACATTTTCACCGACCTGGGTAAGGGTGTGGTGAACAAGGTGATTGAGGCCGCGCTGGGCACCAAGCTCAAGGTGGACGATTACTACCTGTTTAACACCACCCACGTGAATCTGAACGGTGAGAGCAAAACTCTCTCTGTGGGTTTGTTCGGCCATGTGTTCACCTTCGACAAGAAAATGCTGCGCGACGCCCTCAACGAGGCTGCAAAAAGCAAGGACGAGTAATTGATAATTGAGAAATTGAATAATAACGACCACAGATTAAAGGATTATACAGATTATTAAATCAATGAAATCTGCGTAATCTGTGTAATCTGTGTGATAAAGTTCAAAGTTCAAAGAATGAAAAAACTCTATATTGAGACCTACGGTTGCCAGATGAACGTGGCCGACTCGGAGGTGGTAGCCTCGGTGATGCAGATGGCAGGCTACGAGGTGACGGAAAACATCGACGAGGCCGGTGCCGTGTTTCTGAACACCTGCTCGGTGCGCGACAATGCCGAACAGAAAATCTACCGTCGCCTGGAGGCCCTTAACGCCATGCGGAAAAACAAAAGCCTCATCATCGGTGTTCTGGGCTGCATGGCCGAGCGCGTGAAGGAAGACCTGCTGGAGAACCACCACGCCGACCTCGTGGCCGGCCCCGACAGCTATCTGTCACTGCCCGACCTTATCGCCCAGGCCGAAACAGGCCATAAGGCCATCAACATTGAACTTTCGACCAGCGAGACCTACCGCGACATTGTGCCCCAGCGGCTGCACGGACAGAAAATTGGCGGTTTCGTGAGCATCATGCGCGGCTGCAACAACTTCTGTCACTACTGCATCGTGCCCTACACCCGTGGCCGTGAGCGCTCGCGCGACGTGGAGAGCATTCTGCGCGAGGTGCACGATCTGCGCGAACGGGGATTTAAAGAAGTAACCCTGCTGGGACAGAACGTCAACTCGTATAGAGCCCTCTCGGGAGCTGCAGAAGTGGCTTTCCCCGCTCTGCTGCGCCTGGTGGCCGAGGCCGTTCCCGACATGCGCGTGAGGTTTACTACCAGCCATCCCAAGGACATGAGCGATGAGACGCTGCGCGTCATCGCCCAGATGACCAACGTGTGCAAGCACATCCACCTGCCCGTGCAGAGCGGCTCCGACCGCATACTGAAACTAATGAACCGCAAATACACCCGCGAATGGTATTTAGACCGTGTGGCCGCCATCAGGCGCATTGTGCCCGATTGCGCCATCACCACCGACATCTTTGTGGGTTACTGCTCGGAAACCGAGGACGACCACCAGCAGTCGCTCTCGCTGATGCGCGAGGTGGGCTACGATTCGGCATTTATGTTCAAGTACAGCGAGCGACCCGGCACCTATGCCGCGCGCCATCTGCCCGACGATGTGCCCGAGGATGTAAAAATACGCCGACTGAACGAGCTGATAGCCCTGCAAACCGAAATCAGCGCGGAGCGCAACCGTATGGACGAGGGCCGCACATTCGACGTGCTCGTGGAGGGCTTCAGCAAACGCTCGCGGCAGCAACTCTGCGGTCGCACCAGCCAAAACAAAATGGTGGTATTCGACAAAGGGAACCACCACATTGGCGAAACCGTCAGCGTGCGCATCACGGGCTCCACCTCAGCAACGCTGCTCGGAGAGTTGATAATTGATAATTGACAATTGATAATTGATAATTGTTTCGCAGCTAAAGTAAACAAGGAGTTCAAGGAGTTGCAAGGAGTTACAAGACATCAGCCTTAGCTCTGAGACACCCTTATTGAAAATGAAAAATTAAAATGAAAATGAAATTATGCATTATGAATTATGCATTAATAATTGCTATTGTCTTGAACTCCTTGTAACTACTTGAACTCCTTGAACTACAAAAAGTTGAATAATTTATAATTGATAATTTGCCATGACAAAACATCCACTTTGGAACGATGAATACTGGTTGCTGCTGATGCAACTGTATCTGAAGAATCCCCTCGGTGTGAAACCACTTTATAGCCGCCCGATGGTGAATTTGAGTCTGGAACTGCACATCCCGCCGCAGTTCCTCTACAAGCGCATGTTTGAGCTGCGAAGGCTTGAAACACCCAAAATTGAGCGCCTGTGGAATGCCTATGCCAACAATCCGCAGAAGCTTGCGCGAGGCGTGAAACTGCTGCGCCAGCGGCAGGGCTTCAACAGTGCGGGGGCTTTCTACGAGGGCGTGCCGGTGAACGAAACCTTTGAGCTCGACTTTCTGCCCGTGTCGCAACAGGACGACGTGATGCCCGTACAACTCATCATGGTGCTCGACCTCTACTTCCGCCTCGTGCCCGCTACGATGGTGACTTCTACACCTGAGATTCGGCAGCTGTCACGGCTCATCGGTCTTAAACCGCAGCTCATTGTCGATGTGATGGAAATCTACCAGTTGTGCGACCCTTGTCTGAAACGACACGACTTCATCATCCACCCGCTGCTGGAGCCATGCCAGCAGATATGGCAACGCTACGGCAACGATAGTCCCGAGAAACTTGCTGCCCTGGCAGCCCAACTGAAGGACTATTTCTTGAAATAAGGAATGTACGATTCTACCCATGCCTCCACATGAGTGTTTAAGCAGAAAAGTGCAAAATAATCGTAATAGATAGCACAACTATCAGAAATATTTTGTTTCTTTGTAACAAAGAAACAACAAGAAACAGAAATCACTTAGCCATGAAAAAAGTAAGAAAAAGTGCCAAGCGTCTGAACAAGCGCGAAATGGGCGACCTGCTGCAAGACTACTTCAGCAGCCAGCCCAATGAGACGCTGAGTTTTAAACAGATTTTCCGCGACTTGCGGCTTAACACCCATCCGCTGAAGATGCTCGCCATCGAAACCATGGAGGAAATGGCATGGGACGATGTGCTCAGCAAAGTGGGCGAAAACTCCTACCGCCTGAACACCAAAGGGCAAGTGCAGGAAGGTGTCTTCCGGCGCAAAGCCAACGGCAAAAACTCATTCCTGCCCGACGACGGCGGCAAACCCATTTTCGTGAGCGAACGCAACTCTATGTTCGCACTCGACGGCGACCGCGTGCGCATATCCATGATGGCCCGGCGGCGCAATCATATCAAAGAGGCTATGGTGACCGAAATACTGAGCCATGCCCGCGACACCGTGGTAGGCAAGCTCGTTGTGGAAGACGACTTTGCCTTCCTCGTCACCGAGAGCAACATTTTTGTTCACGACATCTTCATTCCCAAAAAGAAACTCAAAGGCGGCAAAACCGGTGAGAAAGTTGTGGTGCGCATCACCCAATGGCCTTCGAAAGACAGCAAGAACATTGTGGGTGAGGTGATTGACGTGCTTGGAAAGTCGGGCGACAACACTGTAGAGATGCATGCCATACTGGCCCAGTACGGACTGCCCTACCGATACCCAAAGGAGGTGGAGGATGCAGCCACGAAAATCAATGCCGAAATCACTCCGCAGGACATTGCCGAGCGCGAGGACTTCCGCGATGTGCTCACTTTCACCATCGACCCCCGCGATGCCAAGGACTTCGACGATGCGCTGTCACTGAGGGTGATAGGTGATGGATTTCAGGAGGTGGGCGTACACATTGCCGACGTTTCGCACTACGTCACCGAGGGCTCCATTATCGACAAGGAGGCACAGAAGCGCGCCACCAGCGTGTATCTCGTCGATCGCACCATACCCATGCTGCCCGAGCGCCTTTGCAACTTCATCTGCTCGCTGCGCCCCGACGAGGAGAAACTCTGCTACAGCGTCATCTTTAAACTCGACGACCAGGCCAACATCGTCAGCTGGCACTTGGCACACACCATCATACGCAGCGACCGGCGCTTTGCCTACGAGGAAGTGCAGACCGTCATCGACGACATGAAACGCGGAGTGCCCGTCAGCAAACTGACCACCAATACTCCCGATCCTGAACTGGACCGCCGCCTCGTGGAGGCCAACCTGAAACTGCACGAGCTGGCTCAGCAATTGCGACAGCGCCGATTCAAGAGCGGAGCCGTGAAGTTTGAGAGCGAGGAGCTGCACTTCGACATCGACGACACCGGCAAACCCACGCGCTGCTACTTCAAACGCTCGCTCGAGGCCAACCAACTCATCGAAGAATTTATGCTGCTGGCCAACCGTACTGTGGCCGAAGCCGTAGGCATGAACAGCGGATTCAGCGGAGCGGCCCCCCACAAAATCAAGGGCAACAACAAACGCTCAAAGACCCTGCCCTATCGCGTTCACGACCAGCCCGACCCCACCAAACTGGAGAATCTGCGCGAGTTCATCGTGCGCTTTGGCTACAAACTGAAAACAGCTGGCACAAGGAGCGCCATCAGCAAAAGCCTCAACGCGCTCATGACCGACGTGGAAGGAAAGAGCGAACAGAAACTCATTCAGACTGTTGCCCTGCGCGCCATGATGAAAGCCAAATATACTACCCACAACATTGGCCACTACGGACTGGCTTTCGACTACTACACCCACTTCACCAGCCCCATACGCCGCTATCCCGACCTCATGGTACACCGCCTGCTCACACGCTATCAGAATGGCGAACACTCGGCCAACCGCAACTACTACGAAGACCAGTGCAAGCACAGCAGCGACATGGAGCAGACGGCACAAAACGCCGAACGCGACTCTATAAAGTACAAGATGGTGGAGTTTATGGGCGAACACATTGGCGAGGAGTTCGATGCCCACATCAGCGGCATTCAGTCGTTTGGCATCTATTGTGAGATTGACGAAAACCACTGCGAGGGCCTCATCCCCATGCGCGAGCTGGGCGACGACTACTACGAGTTCGACGAAAAGAACTACTGCATGGTAGGCCGGCGCCGCCATCACAAATACCAGCTCGGCGACCCCATACGCATCCGCATTGAGCGCGCCAACCTGGAAAAACGACAGCTCGACTTCGTGCCGGCGGAGTAGTAAAAAGGGAGTTGCAAGAAGTTGCAGGGAGTCATTGAAAGTCATTGGGAGTTAGCGGAAGTTAGCGGGAGTTAGGGGGAGTTAACTGACAATAGTTTACGTTGACGTAACATCTAAAAAGCAAATGTCCGCTAACTTCCTCTCACTCCCGCTAACTTCCTCTCATTTCCTCTAACTTCCTCTAACTTCCTCTAACTCCCGCTAACTCCCAATCAATTCCGAAAATGCAACGCATACACTTCAATCATAAGGAAGAAATATGGAACTCGTCGAGCCACGGCGGAGGCATTCTGCTGGGCGTGGTCATCGGCGTCATTTTTCTAGTGTGGTGCTTCCGTTCGGGCAACGGATGGGCCACTGCGGGCGTTATTCTCTATCTGTTCGGCATGCTCATGTCGTACATCGCCTCGACTATTTATCATGCCGTCAGTGCGCGCAGCGTGTGGAAAGAACGTCTGCGCAAGTGGGATCATGCCGCCATCTACTGGCACATTGCCGGTTCCTACTCGCCCATCACCCTCATTGCCCTGCGCGAGGCCGGCTACTGGGGTTGGACGTTGTTTTGTCTTCAGTGGCTGTGCGCCCTGGTGGGTACGGTGATGAGTTTCCGCCATCTGAAAGACCACTCCCATCTCGAAACCGTTTGTTTCTGTCTGATGGGGCTGTCGGTGCTGGTGGCCTTCAAACCGCTCATGGACAATGTGAGCACGGCGGCAGTGGTCTGGATTGTAGCCGAAGGCGTTTGCTACATCACGGGTGCGGTGTTCTACAGTCTTAACAAACGCCGTTTCATGCACACTGTGTTCCATTTCTTTGTCTTGGCCGGAAGCGTCTGCCACATCATCGCCGTGTGGGATGTACTGATGCAGAATTTGTAGAACCCAAACCAAGAACCCCAAGGAACCCACCCCAACCCTCCCAAAGGGAGGGAGCTTAATATGCTTTTGCAATTGCATAGGTTCTAAAGCTCCCTCCCTTTGGGAGGGTTGGGGTGGGTTTTTGGGGTGGGTTTTTGGTGGGTTCTTCTTCTTTTACAATCCCTGCACCATGCGGATGCACATGCGCCAGTATTGATGGTTGAAATCGTTATCGCAGATATCAATGTTACCCGTCTTCAGGATGCGGATATGTCCGAACTGGCCATTGTTGTTAACGGTTAAAAACTCCATTTGGTCGTTATTGTTGCCGTTACGATGGCTACCACTCTTCCATCCCAGCCACTGGATGTTGAAACCTGTAATATCCTCAGCTTTGTATTTCGCTTCGGTGAACATCTTACAGGTAGGCAGATTGCAGAGAGCTATGTCTGTCAGTCCGGCTTTTAGGTTTTTCCAGTCGTCCACCGTGGATATGTGCCAGTTTTCGTTGTGGAAGTATTTGGTGTCATTGGAGGAGTAGTACAGGCTGTGGTCACCGTTTACCTGCTCACAGTATTGGTTGCGCTGCCAGATGCGGTTGAATATTTTTACTATCGGATAGTTGCCTATGAATGTATTCCCTGAATTGGACGAGGGGGCCTGCATACAGGCATCCTTGATACTCGAGTTGACAATTTGCTCACCCTCTGACTGTAGATCCGCATAAATCTTTGATCCGCGCAGATAGATTTCTTTTTTGTTGCCAATAGGTTCTTCGGACAGTTCCTTCACCATGATGTCGGTGTTGGTGCAGCAAACCTGATAGGGACGGTGCTCATTATCGCCAGGATAATAACCCATGTTGTATTTTACCTTATTGGCTGCTACAGGGTAGATGACATTGATGCGCTCCAGCTTGTTGATTTGCGGTATGTACTCGTTGCAGATGCGGGCAACGTGTTGTCCTGACACATAGACATCCTTGATGAGTGTGCCGTCGAGTTTCTCTGCCTGGAAGTCGGGAATGTTGCTGATGCGGGTTACGGTGCCAGTCTGGTAAGTGTTGGCAGACTCTTTGCTTGCCATGTCGAGCGGCAGGCGGTTGAGGATATAATCCTTCAGCTTTGCCTTGCGTGCGCGGCCTCCAGCCTCGGCCTCGTTCACCAATTCCCAAATGGGCAGCAGTTCATCGTTGTCAATGCTGATGACCTTCTGATTCTCCACTTTGTCGAGTGATTTGAGCCACTCATAGTAGTAGGAGTTGAATTTGATGCGTGAGATAACGTTAGCAGCGTTCTGTTCACCTCCATAAACTGAGATGTTGGTTTTGCATGCAGTGGAGTTGCTTTTGTATGCATTCTGGAGACTCTCCGAGATTTCGCCATTGCCGTTGGTCCACGGGCATTGGTAGTTGCATTTGGCATAAGCATTCAGATCGTAGCTGCCTTCCACCTTGCTGATGTTCACAGTGGTGGCATAGCGTATGCGTCCACCGAGCTGTGCGCGACGAATAAGGTGTGTACCGTAGTGCTTCACCAGGTTGTAGAACCCCTCGTCGGTGCTGGGGAATGCCACTATTGCTGCGCGCTTGGGGTCGGAACCCGGGGCAACATAGGGTGAGCCATTGATGTTGGCGTAGGCTTCGTCGCACATGAAAGATTGTATCAAAGTGCTCGCATTCATATTGGTAATCGTAACTTTGTTCTTCACCACGTTCACCTCGCTCAGCATGTACTCATTCTCGTTCGACGAGAAGTCTTTTGTACCGAAAGCAGCACTCACTTCGGCCTCAAAACCGCTGCCCTTGCCTGTGACTGAGCAATTGGCCTTGAAATCGCTGACAATCTCACTAAACGAACTGCCCGTATATTGGGCGTAATGAAACGTTGCATCAACACCTTCGGTCTGAATGACGTTTTGAGCTTTGAACTCCTCAACCCTTACGATGGGGTTGAGCGTGATGGCGCTTGAGAGAGGCTTGTACATATTGTAGCCATAGCCTACACCATAGATAATGTTTCCCTTTTCGGGAGTCACCAGGTTGCTAGCACGGGTACCATTATCCAGATTGCATTTCTGACTCAGCGGATAACTGGTTTTCGTTCCGCTTGTCAGGTCGTTGACGATCATCTGTCCTGTCCGAGCCTCGTCTGTCCAGTTGTCGAGCACACAAATCTTCACCTGCGTTGGTCCCTTTCCGTGGTCGGGCAGCGCATAGCAAATCTGGTGTCCCTCGTTGAACTGGAACGTGATTTCCCAATCCCCATCAGCTTTTACCTCAAAGGGTATGGCATAACCATATTGTTCAATATTGGCAAGGTCAGTACTTTCACCCTGAACAGCTGCGGTAGGTGACAGGAATGCATTTTCCTGAAACTGGTCGTCCGAACAAGAAAGCAATGCTGTACCTGCTACTATGCAACAAAGCATTGTTCTTGCGAAATTCTTGATGTTGTTTGCTCTTGTTTTCATATTTTTTTCCTTTCTTTATTTGTCTGTTGATTGTTTTGTCGATGTAAAGGTACTACCTTTTATAGTATCGGCAAGCACTCATGATAGGAAAAAACAGAAAGATGTTCGGACAAGTACTTTAATTTCGGACAAACAAAAGAAATAGCAGAAAAAACTGTCAGAAGCCACAGCAAAAAGCCACAAGAACGCGTGTCACTGAGGAGCTTGCAAAGGCGAAAAAAATTAGGAGCTAAGAACTATCCATTCCTAACTCCTAACTCAGGAGAGAGCCTTAATCTTCCCAAACGCTGGGACCATTGACATCATCCCAAACATTGGCCTGATTGGCTGCCGGCTCACTGTCACCAGTACCGTCGCCGCCGCCGCCATAATTTAATCCTTCACCTTCAACTGCTGAGACATTGTCAAGCAGATGACCTTCTTCGTACATAGCGACGAACTTCGTCACAGGAATAATATATTTTTTCATTTACTATATACAGGTTTTCTGTTTACAATTAACAACTATCTATAATCAATTATCTGTTTCTCATTTAATCACCACCTTTTTACCATTTACGATATAAATGCCTTTGGTCAGCTTTGAGCCGTCAGCCTTACATCCTTGCAGGTCGAAGATGGCACCTGTGCCGTCAAACGGTGAGGTTGTCAAATTGTCAAGACTCTCTATGCCCGTGGTCTCACCGTCGTCGAAGGTAAGCTTAAACTGATTGACACTTGTTGTTCCGCCCTCCCTAGGCTCACCGGCCTCAAGACCGCGAAGGAAGAAATAGCCGCGCAATGCACCAAGGGTAACTTTGGCTGTGGGATAGTAGAGCATGTTATTTTTACCAATATAGAGAACACTCCTGTTGTCTGCCTGAAGTACGACGGGATCATAACTACCCACAAACTCTGCGACGTCTGTTTCTTTCGGGTGCGATTCGTCCTTGATGACTACGGCATGGAATTCCGGGTTCACCACAGATTGGCCTTCTTCCTCCCACTTCACCAGATAGGGCTTTCCTGCCTCGATTTTCTGTACACCTTTAAATCCGAGACTGAGCATGCCTTGGCTGAAGCTGGAACTGCTGAATTCCTTCACCACAGCTCCTTCGAGCGGTGTACCGTCAAAATTGTCAACATCGAATGGCAGACACAAGGGGAACCATGAGCCGTTCTTATCAAACGTGCGACCGTTAAGCTTCACATCGGCTTTTTTGCCGTTGTTGCTATTAATCAGCGAAGCATTGTTTGCATTGTTTTCAAGAGTAATGCTGCGGGTCACGGTGAGTGTCGTGAAGTCAGCAGAAACCTTCATGGTGTAGTAGCCTGCAGGCAACATGAATTGTCCGTAACCGTCGCCAGGATAAATGCCGATGGCGTTATCTAACTGACTTTCCGCAATTTCCATAGATTCGCCGTCGCAACCATAGAGAGCCGCACCTTTCAGAGTTTCACCATACATCTTGGCTGGTTTGAACCAGTATCCATCGTTAATCTCAACATTCTTGGCTACCCAATTACCATCGGCATCTTTAGTCATTTTTATAGATCTGGGAACCATATTGGGCCGGTTTACATAAATGTAATTGTCGTGAGGCCAGCCGCTTACGGTTAGCACACCGTCTTTGATGACGAAAGTATAGTAGGCTTCCCAATCAATGAAGAATTTGGCGCCATTGGGATTAAGTGTCACGCTGGGAGTTCCCACTCCAAGGCCAGTACCGCCCAATTCGTTGCCGTCCTCGTCCAAGATTTTGAATTCGCCACTGAAAAGTGTGTATAGTTTACAACTGCCGTCATCCTGCAAGGTGAACCTGTAAAAACTTTGTGGGCTCCAGTTGTTAATGTTACAGATCAGATAATAGGCCGTTTCCTTGATAACCACGTCAGCGTTATCCATGGTGAGCGTGAACGCATTATCTCCGCTGCCAGCCACAAGAGTACCGCTGCTGGCCTTGAGTCCTGTCTTTTTACCAGAGGAAAAATTAACGATAAAATCCACTACGCTGTTACCCTTTGTGTAGAACACGCCGTCAAATAACATACCGTTGGTGTAGAGGGCAATACCGTTGTAAGCGTATGTGGTAATAGGTGAGCCAAAGTTGAGTGTCAGCCCATCTGTTCCGCTGGTGATGGAGTAGCCGCGGGTAGCGTTCTCATTGTCGTAAGCAGTTTCGTCGCCAATGGCTTTCATGTCGGAGTCAGTGGCTGGATGGTAAAGATTGTTTATAAAAGTACTGTTGTAATCATAGCCCGCAATGGCACCAACGTATGTGGAACTGCCGGCAGACACAGAACTACCCAAATAGAGGCAGTTCTTCACTGTGCCGCCTTGGACGTTGTTGCCCACGATACCGCCGTAACCATTCACATCGTTAGTGGTGGAGACGCTGGCAGCACTAGTGCAGCCTTCTATGGTGGCACTGTTGTAGCCCACAATGCCACCAATATGATGCCCAAAGGAACTAATCGACACATCGCTGCCCACATGGCAGTTTGTCACAGTGCCGTTGTTGGTACCAACAATGCCACCAGTGTTGTTGCCTCCTTCGATGGAACTGCCAGCCAGACGGAGGTTCTTCACCGTGCCGCTTACTGCACCAAAAATGCCTGTTGTGGCATTGTTGATATCAATGCCACTCTGATCACCAATGCTGAAGCTAATGCCACTGATGGTCTTTCCCTGTCCGTCG
Organism: uncultured Prevotellaceae bacterium; assembly: GCA_900315565.1. Taxonomy (GTDB): domain Bacteria; phylum Bacteroidota; class Bacteroidia; order Bacteroidales; family Bacteroidaceae; genus Prevotella. The sequence continues at coordinate 14,354 of OMZS01000038.1, forward strand.
AAGGTGCCACCAAAAGGAGCAGAGGCGCTGAAGCCTACGGGCAAATAGTTTCTACCGGTGAAGTCCAGGTCGTTCTCCAGGCGGAAATATGTGTTGCTAAACTTGTAGCCAGCATTCACAATGGTTGCCAACTGGTTCATTTCGTCGCAGGTGCTAATAAGGTAGGGCATAGCGTATGTGCCTTCTCCTTCCCAGGACATCGTGGCCATCTCGCAAGTAATAGTGTAGTCGGTGTTGTCGATGGTCAGTCTGTAATTGTTTCCTCCTTCGGGAATCAGCGGAATGTTGTTGGCTTTCACTTTGACAATTATCTTTGATTCGTCAGCAGATGAAACAGAAAACAACACAATATCTCCATTAGGACCATATCGTTTGCCATTAAACATCATGCCCTTCGTGAAAGCACCGATGCCGCTGACGTCATAATTCGTGGTGGGAGTTTCAAAACTGACAGTCATGCCGTCGGTGCCTCCGCTGACGCTGTAGGCCAGTACATCGTTGCTGTTCAAGTTTGTCAGCGAAGAGTCAGTGAAGAAACAGTTGGTAATGGTGTTGCTGCTACCACTGGCAATCAGCGCGCCGCGTGTGTTTCCCGTCAAGCTGTTGCCTATATACAGACAGTCTGTCAAAGTGCTGTATGTGCATAGACTTACCAAACCGCCTGCCTCGTTTCCGTTCACGTTTGCTGCAGACACACAACCTACAATCGAGCAGTTTGTACTGCCCACATATCCGGCAATACCGCCTGCACCCGTTGCACTGACACTGACATCTGAACCTACATGGCAATTCTCAATGCTTACATTGAGGTTCATAATACCGACAATCACACCGGCCTTTTCATCACCAACAATGTTGCTGTTTGTGATTTTCAGGTTCTTGATTTCTGCATTATTCACAAGACCGAATAAACCCGCACAGGTACTGTTTTGTTCATTTATATTGATACCACTAATGGTATGACCATTACCATCGAAAACAGCCATTTCGCCATCTCTGCCACTAAAACTCAAGTTGTTAACCCAATAATGGGCACTCATGTCGAGATCATTGTCCAAAATGAAAATGGTGTTTGCCTGGCTTTTGCCTGAAACTTTTGATATGTAAGCCATCAATGCCAGTTCGCTTTCATTCTGAATGCGAATAAAATTGTTTCCGTCTTCATCGTGACCCATAACAGAGAATCTCTTGTTTGAAGGCAAATAAGCCTCATCAAGCCATGAGCCACTTTGTGCCCAAGCCCCTTGGCAGATGGCAAGCAGGGCTATGAGGTTGAATAAAAAGAAATACTTTTTCATTTTTTTGTCTGTAAAAAAGATAATGATGTAGTAGCTAAATACTTAATACTCAATTGGGAATTGAGCTGCAAAATTACACAAACAAAAACAAATAAATAGAAACAAAGCAAAAAATCTTTACGGTTTTAGTCTTTTTTCACAACTTCGAGAAAATATAAGAGGTGCGCCCGGGCGCACCTCTTGCATTTTTGCCGTATTATTATTGACTTTCTGACATTGTTCAACCGTTGGTTGTCTGTGTCCCAGTTCATTGCCAGTTCCCGTCTCTGTCTCTTATTTCAGGTCCTGTACGAGCTTCACGGCCATGAACCAGCTGTTGGTGTTGAAATTGTTGTCCTCAATATCCATCGAGCCCTGCTTGGTCAGT
>OMZS01000017.1 GCA_900315565.1 uncultured Prevotellaceae bacterium
TGGGGCATCAGGTGGCTCGTAACGTCCTCCACGCAGTCACCGCCACAAAAGTAGACACTTGCCAGCGAACCTGCAATCTCGCCGTACTGGTAGCCGAATGACGTACATCGAAGCCCCAGTACTTTGTCGATAACCGGACCTACATAACGGGAAAATTGCTCTCTCACTTGAAAAATTCCTCCAAAAGGAGTGATTCTCTCAGATTTTATTTGTACCTTTGCCATGCCATTGATGATTTTGCTTGTCTTTAAATGCAGCACTAAGGTAAGTGAAAAATCTGACATGACAAAATCCTGGGCAACTTTTTGTTGCTCAGGAACTTATAAAAACAGTTAAACTAAAGTGCTGCGGAATTTAGATATACTAAAAAAACGGGCGTTGCGGAGGATGCAGTAATTGTTTTTCTAAAGAAATGCTATATGTTTGCACTGGAAAAGGTTATAAAATTTGTGACCATACTCCCGATTTTTCTATAAAATTCAGGAGTACACTCTCAAATTTCATGGATTTATGTATAAGAGAATATTAGATGTGGAGAGCAAGTCGGATGAGGGTTAACTTTGTGGCAATATGGTCGTTACTTGTCGAAGAACTGGTCTAAAACCCATTCTTCATAGAACGGCTCCCCTCGAGCCGTTCATTGTCGCAATGGCGGATGAGCTCAATGGCCTGGAGCAGCGTCATTTCCTTTTTGTTGCTTTTCGTTGTTCTTGGCATAATCTCGTATTTTTAAGTTTGCAAGTATAATATGGATACAAACTTCAATAAAAGCACCAACTTTTTTTTATTTCGCCGCCATTTTTCCTGCTTCAGCCTTTACTTTATCACCTTGCATAACAACCATGCCCCCGCTGTTAGGCGAGGGCATGGGGAGGCGTGACATTAGATAACACTGACACCAAACAATGCCAGTATAGCCCCGATAACAAATATGGCAATGATAATACTGCCTATGCAGCCACAGCCCGACTGCACTCCATCCAAAAGCAAGTTGATCACCCACATGATTCCTTCAACAATCCATCCGAAAATGCCTCAACCTACAAAAAATGGAAATCAGTAATGTGATACTTCTGATATGCATATTATCATAATAAGTTTCCCTTTTTATGTTTAGATTTGATTACCACGGATTGTAAAAAGAAATTGTTTTTTCCCCATTCTAGTCCATCCCATTGGTAGTATTTTTTATCTTTTAAAAACACAATTGCACCTTTTTTTTCAAAACAAGGTAATATCATTGATTTGAATTCTGAAGGAAGTACTGAATGTATAAACCATTCATTACCATCATTACTATAATACACTAAACCTTTGTAAGTTTTTAATATCTTATAATATACACGGCGTTCCTTCGGTTCATCGCTTGACTTTGGTCCATCCATAATTCGTTTAAAGATTTCCCTCGCCCCAGTTGATTTTTTTCCATCCGGATTCCAATATCTGTCTCCTTTATAAATGATAGTCTCAAAGCAGAATGGTCCTACTTTCTTTTCATCATCCTCTGGTTCCATTTCTCGCCACTTTGAATCATAAAAAATATATTTTTTGTCATTTGGCATTGTTATAATGACCTCACCACAACATGACTCAACATCCCTTGGAAGTTTATCTAACAACCCCGGTAAGGAAGGTTGAAACCATTCCAAAACACCCTCCTTGTTTACATAAGCGAGATCAGCGAACAACTTTTGAGATTTAGAGCTTTTTAAGAAAAGAAGATGCATTTTCTTGCTTTCAATTGTTTCCTCTTCGTCATAAGGAGCTTTATATGTATAATAAGTTTCCTTTAATTCCTCATAATAATAGGGATCTTGTTCTTCAAAAATCTCCATATCTGCTTCAAAAGCAACCATTTGCCATATAGGAAAATAAACATATCTATTATCATCAACGTCGATGGCAAATGTTATGCCGTTCTCAGAAACAAACTCCTTGAAATCTTTTGCAAAAAAGCCATCAAGAGTTTCCCAGTGAACTCTATCACTGCTACAAAAAGAGTTACGTGGGTCTATTTCATAAACACGTACATAACTATTTTTGTTTTCCAACTTCATTTTACATTCTTTATAGGCTAGTGGCGTAAAAAGGTCTGGATGGTTTGGATCCTTTGCCACTTTAATTTTCCCGTTCTCATCTAACTTATACCAATAATCTTCCGCATCATCGAAACAATTAGAAGCCCCCAAGACCATCAATTGATTATCATCTGATATTTTAATATCTTTGCAACTAATAGGAAGAGTGGTATAATTATCCCACTTTCCCCCATCATTATTACTAACAACAATAGTGCTGTCTTTAACACCATATAGTTTCCCGTTCCATGTAACAGAATTGGTCACTTGGGTGAATGAAAAAACGTTGTTCAGGTTACTCTTTGCACTAGATGATTCCTCCTCATCATTTTTCTCATTCTTTTCGGGAGTAATTGCTTTTATTACATCATCAATTGATTTGACTTCTCCGAATAACTTTTTCAAAAAATCAAAACCCATTTTTTTTCGTTTTATTATTTTTGCGCCTACTCCCTTTCAAGCGTTTCGGCTTCTTCTTTTTTCTTATTTAAACATCCTACTAATAGTAAAATGGATATGTTAAGGTTTTTTTCCTAATATCTTAGCTGTTGCATAAACTAGGACATTTGAAAACTCTGGTACAATCCAAAAATCGTAATTCTCGGTTTGTGCTTTTGTAAGACCATTTTCAATAATCATATTTAACAGCTCTTGCTTAGTTACTCCTACAGCTTTGGCCATATTATCAAAAGATACTTGGAGGGTTAACGTGTGCATGAACTTCCAAGGAGACAAAAAATCAGAACTTCCTCCAGAGTCATATCCATACGATTCATATTTATTCGTTTTTCTATTAAACCTCTGACTACCTCTTTGCACGACAAGCCTTTTTGAACTATGATTACATGTTGCTGTAGCTTTACATTTATATCTTTTATCTCCGATAGCAAAATAGAAGTCATAAGTATGCGTTCCTGTCCGACAATCCAGCCCCTCTATATAAGGATCATTTGGTTTTTTAGCACTTCCCTCTTTCATCATGTCGCCAGTACCAGAATAGAAATCTGTTGTATATTGTACATCATTGTATGTTTTGACAACAAATCCTTGATTCGAAACCGTTAGTGTCGAACTTCCTGTCGGTTTATTTCTCATTCCTTCAACCTGAAATGGTACAGAAAAATCAAATTGTTCAAAATCGTAAGGTACATTAAGGCCGGCTCCCCAGGCGAAATACGTGCAACTTCCGTCTTTATTTTCTGTGAACTTTTCAGACTGTTTGTAACCCAAATAATATGGTGTTTTGCTGTTCCTTACATGATAATCCCCATTCTTATATTCATCTACCGCTTTATAAGCCTCCTTGAGCACCTTGGTTGGGTCTACTATATAGTTTGCTGCTTTAGAATATCCTAACTCAACGGCTTTACGATACCACTTATTGGCTTCATTTATGTCTCTTGTAACGCCATTTCCATATTCATAGTTAATTCCCAAAAAGCAAGCCGCCGCACCATAGCCAAGTTCTGTGGCTTTGCGATACCACTTATTAGCTTCGTTTAAGTCTTTCATAACGCCTTCCCCTTTTTGGAACATTATACCTAAGTTGCATGCCGCCGCTCCATTGCCTAGCTCCGCACCTTTCTTATACCATTTGATGGCTTCCGTTTTGTCTTGCGTTACGCCTCGTCCAAGGTCGTAGTTATATCCCAAACTGAATGCAGCATCACTATTGCCTAGCTCCGCACCTTTTTGATACCACTTATTGGCTTCAACTTCATCTTCTTGAACACCATCTCCTCTCCAGTACTTTAAACCTACATTGTAAGCAGCATCACCGTCGTTCTTTGCTTTTTTAATAAGATCTTTCATTTCCGGACTAAGAGTTTGTTTTTTAGAATTATAAGAGGATCTTTCATTGTCGATGTTACCCGGATACTGTGTCTGGCTTTTGTTCTCAATGCCAAGCGATTGTTCTACAGATTTTTTAATTGCCTGACCAAGTTTTTTCAGAAACTGTGCCGAAGCGTCGTTAGGTGTCATTAGGAATGCACCCAACATAATCATAAATAAATATCTTCTTTTCATAGTTAAGGGATTAAATTATTAACAAACTAAATACTGATTATTTTGCGCCTACTTCCTTTCAAGCGTTTCGGCATTTTCTTTTTCTTTATTGAGGTAGTGAGCATAGAAACGTGTTCGCTAGATTTTTATCATTACGACAGTTCCTTTTCCAGTTCCTGCAAGAGGTTTCTCAACATCTCTATCTGTTTCTCCCTGTCTCAACAGGTTTGCGTTCTTCTTTTACCGACTTGAGTTCTTCCAGATAGCTGGCAGTGATGATACCTGAGGGAAGGGTGATGATGGCGATACCAAATAGAGACGACATCATACAGACAAAACGTCCTAAATCCGTTGCGGGACACAGGTCTCCTAGGCCATCCGTGGTAAGGGTTACTGTAGCCCAATAAATGGTATCGTAGTATGACTTGAAGGTATCTGCACCAGTGATATCTGACGAACTGTTCTTGCATGCTCTTTTAATTTTGAATTTATAAAACCAGTTTTAACCTAGCATTAAGGATTAATAATGTGAGAATATCAATTTATATTAAGTTATATGGTGATTAACAAGAGGTAATCCCCATCACTCCTGATCCCGGAAAAAACCAATTGCATACATAAAATAACCTAATAATCCAAAAAAAATCACACTAAATGTTATTTGAAAAATGCGATTATCAGGATCGACAAATTTACCCATATAAAAGCAAAAGACACCAATTAATGATAATCCAACTATCCAAACCCATTTGTTAGATATTATTTTGCCTGCCAGCTTTTTCCGTGATTCAGATTTAGCTTTCTTTTCTGCTGCAATTGTTTCATCCTCCACTTCTTCCAATAGTTTCTGAATTTTGGGATTGTTACCATAATACATCTTAGCCTTTCGGGCAAAACGCTCTATTGTAGCCTTACTGAGGCTTATGTCTTTCCCTGACTTCAAGTCAACGAGAGCCTCTTCCAGAGTGTCAAAAATCTCCTGTAGTTCCTTACTGGCTTCCGGAGAAATGTTTTCACCACAATGGGGACACTTATCGGTCAATATTGGAATACTTCCTCCGCAGTAGGGACAGGTCTTGCCCTTCATCTTGCGTGCGGCTGCATCGGTCTGCTGGTCTATTTTCTGCACCTGCGCATCAAGATAAAGGTCAATTTCATCAAAATCGAGCCCCATCTTGACTGCTTTATTCAGAATTACTTGGCGCTCCTTGTCTGTAAGAACACCGTCTGTTAAATACTCTTGAATGAGGGTGTTCAACTCCTCGGGAATTAAATTTGCCATAATCGAATTATTGTTTGATGATGTTGATTTTTAAGCAATTCTTTGCGTCTTCTACCATTGCCAAAATAACTTCACGGATGGTTACCTCCTTTGGTATAAGAACATTCTGATAAACGAAACCTTGGCCGAAGTATTTGAAACACCTTAATTTCCGTTCTTTTTTGGTTGCTTGCGTATTCATCCCTTGCGGATAAAGAACTCGGGTTTTAAGTATGTGAGGATATTTTGTAGTAGTCCTTTCCTCACTATCAGAATCTTTGTTTTTCTCTTCAAAATCAAACAAAGGTTCCATATCATTTTTTCTTTCTAAAAGTCTTTTGGCAGCATCCTTGTTGTCTGCAAGCGAAAAGGCATGAGCATAAGAATTGCCCTGCAACTGAATAAACAGCGACTCCTCACCATGTTTTACCGCTATTTCAATTATCCCGATATTATGTGAAAAGTTTGTACCATAGTACAATCCGTCAGGGGAGTTCTTTTTAAATGGGGCCTCCATAATCTGCATGCCATTAGCGCGAAGTCCCTTTTCAAGCAAACTCTTTAGTTGTGCATAATGCACCTTCTGCCGGATGTCGTCGATACGGAGTTGTACTTGTCTGTCTCCAGTATACCCTTTAATGGCCCATGGATATATTTTATCCACGAAAGAGTCATTCTCATTTATTTGCCAATCATTAACAGACAACTCGTTAAGCGCTTTGACAAACTGACAGTAATCACATAGTATCTTCTGATTCAGACTTTCTTCTTCACCTATTCGAATTACACTTAGGAATTTGTGTAAATCGGCATAGCTGTTCTTTTTCCAAGTGGCTTCAACTTGTAGTTTTTTTTTGTTTTTACCGTATTTATGTGTATGGCAACAATTAGCGGGAAAGCCTTCGGGGATAAATAGTGAAAGTAATATGAAAGAAATAGGTTGCTCCTTCCACAGAGTCGCAAGCTGATCATTTCGTTTTTTCTGTCTCCACTCATTAAAAGCTTTTGCGGTGTACTCCTGTAATTGGTCATGATGAGGCAGACTCTTTATTTTATTCTCCAAAACAAGTACAGGAATCCATGTCTCCACTTTACGTTTTTCCCCCTCTAAGCATTTCTCTATACACGTCCTCACATAAATACTAAGGTCGAAGTTGCGCGATTCACGTCGTACTTCTACATTGTCTTTTGAAAATAAATCTTCCCACCAGAATTTCTCCACTTTAGCCAATCTATGCATGACAGACATGAATGCATCTCTGTCAATAATGTTCAGCCAATAGAGAAAATTACTGTGAAATAGTTCTTTTGAACCAAGGGACAAATGGAACATGGAAGATTGCTCCAATCTATCAAGAATACAGTCAATACTTGTTTCCATTAAACGTGTACATTTAAATTGATGGGCTAATATCTTTTTTATTATAGGATGAGAAAGGCTCCTTTACAGACTAAAGTGACATAAGATTCCTCTTATACAATTTTATGTTCTTTACTTCTTGAAGAATTGGCCATAAATCAAAAAAGCGCCGATAATTAATGAAATGATACCACCTCCAGCAAAACCAAGGACAACCCACATTTGTCCTGAATTAAAAGCGTTTTTCTTTTCGCTCTCTAAAGGACTTAATAGGTTTGTATATTTCAAGTAATCATCAGGATATTCTTCCTTCAAAGACTCAAGTTCAACATGTCTCCACAACCCTATGTCAACACCTTTTGCATTAATGAATTTTGCATCTATTTCTGCTTGTATTGCCTCAATTTTTTTTTCAATAACATTTTCTTTGTTTATATAGTTATATCCTACAATTAAGGATAACACTGGAACCAACAAAACAAAAAGGAGATATAGGAACCATTTATTAGATAGAATCTTGCCTGCCAGCTTTTTTCGCGATTCAGATTTTGCTTTCTTTTCTACCGCAATAGTTTCATCCTCCACTTCTTCCAACAGTTTCTGAATTTTGGGATTGTTACCATAATACATTTTGGCCTTACGAACGTAACGCTCAACTTCAGCTTTGCTTCGCCTTGTGTCTTTCCCTGACTTCATGTCAACGAGAGCCTCTTCTAGATTGTCAAAAACATCTTGTAGTTCTCGGCTAGCTTCAGGTGTGATATTCTCATTGCAATGCGGGCACTTATCCGTCAACAGAGGAACACTGCCGCCACAATAAGGGCAGGTCTTACCCTTCTTTCTACGTGTTGCAGCATCTGTCTGCTGGTCTATTTTCTGCACCTGCGCATCAAGATAAAGGTCAATTTCATCATGGTCGAGGCCCATCTTCTCTGCTTTTCTCAATATTACTTGGCGCTCTTTGTCAGTAAGTAAGCCGTCTGTTAGATATTCTTGAATGAGGGCATTCAGCTCCTCAGGAATTAAATTGTTTTCCATAATTATTATTTCTTATTGTTCCAAAAAATATTAAACATCGTTTACTCTCGATATGCTCCACACAAGGCCTAGATGAAGCACCAACAAGCATATGGTCACTACTACATACCAAGGCATTTTAACACCAAAATGGGCGAAGCAGAAGTTTGTAATCAGCATGACAACGAACATCAGGCCGCTCCACACTTTCAGGTTAACGCCTACCTTTGTGTTCTCAAGTTTGCAAGCCATGGCAACACCCAGTGTCAGGACAACCGAAATGGCAGTGCCCACAGCCACATATAGGTCTAAGTCGGTTTGCTCGTCGACGGCGACATCATAGGCTAACCAAGCCAGCACGACTGCCACTATCAGTGACAAAAATGCGGGAAACCAGGAAATTTTCATACGTTCAATGGCGGTGGGGTTAATGCAACAATTTTCAATATGGCAGGTATTTGCTCTATAGGTTGCCACGCAGCCATACCGGGCATCCATGCCAAAGAATCCTTATTTACTTGCTTTTGTGCAATGAGACGTGACAGTTCGCTATCGTTCAGCGGCCCTACCTGCTGCTCGTCGATAGCCACATAATAGATTTGGGACATTGGTTTAGGCATTGATTGGATGGAGCCAGGAACATACATCTGTTGCATGTACTGGTTCATCATTCCAACCATTTGCTGAGCCATACCCATACCAAGGCCGAATTCAAGGAGACGGTCGATGGAAAAGAAACTTTGATTATCCATAAGCTTATAAGTGTATTCTTTAAATACCAGATGGTGGGGGGGGAGGCGGAGGTGTTCCTTGTGTGGGAGGAGCAAACAAATTGTTTAGTTCTTGCATGTTACCTGCAAAATCCCAGTTCTGCATACCTTGTTTCCATACGTAGGTTTGCCGGGTAAGTTGCCCGCTCTGAGCCATCTGAGCCAACTGCTGCATGTTGAAAGGTCCTGCCTGCTGACCGTTTACGCTGATATGATATTGCACATTAGGCATGGGTGGTGGCGTATTCATACCTCCCTGCATCTGCTGACCCATATTCTGCATCATGCCGGCCATTTGTTGTCCCATGGCTCCTCCCATCATCATACCCGTCATCATTCCGGCAGGATTCATGCTTCCGCCGCCAGATCCCAGATCCATGTTGCCCATCTGCCCAAGGTTCTGCGCACCAGTCTTCAGCACCTCTGTCTGTTGGTTGATGGTATGAGCACCCAAGAAATTAGTTTCGGTTTGCAGGCGTTGTGCCCGTTGCATCTCCTCGCGTTGAATGCGCATGGTCTCGGCCAAGTTTTCCTTATTAAGTTCCTGATTATCTTTCATATTCTGAATATTAACGTCTGTCTGGGCGTTCATGGTTCTTGCTGTATTTTCTGCTGTCAAGATGCGTAGTTCTTTGTAGTACCGGCTTTCCTTGTCAATCTCTAGAGCAGAAATATCCAACGCTTTCAGGTTTACACCAAAATCGTTTTCTATTCTTGGCTTCAAATATTCCTCCACCTTATTATTTATATTAAGGATCTGGCGTTCCATTTGTACAACAGGAATACCCATTTCCTGAGGGACATTCATCACAACGCCTTTTATATATTTTGATAGTGCTGCCTTGATTTGTGCCATGAACTGATCATGGTTGAAATTAACAAGCCTATTGAGTTTGATAAACTGGCGGTAATCTGTTATGCTATAAGTAATCGTACCTCTAACCGCCATAGGAACACCATGATCAGGCAAACGTGAATCAAATACGTCGAAGTAGGGCACTCCAAATCGCAATTGGTTGTTACCTTGCAAATTAATGAAATATACCTCTGCCTGAAAAGGAGAACTACCACCAAAGGCCAATCCAACGATACTGCTCAGCACAGGAAAGTTTGCTGTCTTGATGGTATCATCATAAGGGCCTTCAATGAAGTCCTGCATAACTCCACCGCGATTCTTATAAACAAATACGGCCACTTCGCCATCTTTCACCCTTAGGCTGCTGCCATATCGGATGCTGTTCTCTCTACTTGTGGAATTAACATTCTGTCCCAATGGGCGCCATTTCCACACCATGTATTCTTCTTCATCGCAGCGGATGACATTCAACATCCCACCGCTTTTACCTTTTCCAAATAGTCCCATAAATTATTTAATGTTTTTCTTCATATTTCCGCCCATACAGAGTGTGAGCCTTCTGGACATTCTTCGCCTGAAGGTTCTGGACTACCTGTGAATGAAAAGAATGAATGAACGGCTCACACCTATAGGAATATCGCCAAGCCAGCTCCTCCGAAGAAGGAGAAGTGGAAATAACGAAACATCGAATAGGAGAACGCCTTCAAACTTCCGCCTCATTCACTTAGAAATGTCCAGTTTCCAGGCAAGGCGTAAGCTAAAGCTTTCTCTGCTTGACATGCCTTTCTCAGCATGTCGCCACAAAGATAAGCATTTTTACTGAAAGTCGCTACTTTGTGAGCCGTTTTTTTGCTCGGCGCACACAAATTTACAAAATAATAGGCGACTGAACAGAAAAAATATTGGTTCTTTTTTGGTTCTTTTTCATCAAGGGGCGAAAAACGCCGATGAAATGGGCGATTTTTGAAAGCGACACAAAAGTGGAAAATCTGGTAAAACCGCTTCGTCTGTGTTCAAAATACAGAAGTTGTGAAAAGAATTAATCATGAAATGTATAGGAAATGAATGGGGATTATTCATGTTCGTGGGATATATTATTCTAATTATTCTTATTCGTTTCCCTAAAGCAGTCACGCTCAAACGAACACGGATTGTACGGATGAAACGGATAATGAAAACGACCACAGATTGCACGGATGAAACGGATTTTTTATGAAACGAACACGGATGAAACGGATAATAAAACGACCACGGATTGCACGGATGACACGGATTTGGTGGGAAACGAACACGGATGAAACGGATAACACGGATAATAATGGCAACAAATAGTATGAATATGGCCGCCAGCGGCTAATCCGTTGAATCCGTGAAATCTGTGGTCAAAATATAGAACTGTGGTCTCACACAGAGGAACGGAGGGAGCAGAGAAGATATCCGTTGAATCCGTGAAATCCATGGTCGAAAAAGGGAACTGTGGTCTCACACAGAGGAACAGAGGGAGCAGAGAAGATATCCGTTGAATCCGTTAAATCCGTGGTCAGAAAAGAGAACTATGGTCTCACACAGAGGAACGGAGGGAGCAGAGTAAATATCCGTTGAATCCGTAAAATCCGTGGTCAAAAAAAGGGAACTGCGGTTTCACGCAGAGGTGCAGAGGGAGCAGAGAAATTATCCGTTGAATCCGTTAAATCTGTGGTCAGAAAAGAGAACTGTGGTCTCACACAGAGGAACGGAGGGAGCAGAGAAGATATCCGTTGAATCAGATAAATCCGTGGTCAGAAAAGAGAACTGTGGTCTCACACAGAGGAACGGAGGGAGCAGAGAAGATATCCGATGAATCCGTTAAATCTGTGGTCAGAAAAGAGAACTGTGGTCTTACACAGAGGAACGGAGGGAGCAGAGAAAATATCCGATGAATCCGTTAAATCCGTGGTCGAAAAAGAGATCTTGAGAAAAGAAAGAATGGTAAGATAAATATCGTCCGATAGTTTGGGCATAAACATAGGAGTTGTTTTCGTAACTCTATGCTTTGCATCAATAACTCACGACGTTAATACAAAATTCTCTAGAAAATTTCAACATAACTCACGACGATATTTTTATCAACCACGACAACAGAAGAATAACTCCCGACGATATATTCATATTTTCTGGCTTGGATTATTCACAATGAATGAAGATTTACGCTCCGCGCCTTTAATAAAACCAAGAAAAACTAATAAAAACCGAGGAATTACAAATAAAAACCTGTTTTTCCTTGTTTGCTTATGTTTTTCTTGGTTTTTGAAAGACTACGCGAAAGGCGCATCAGCGGGAATGGGCGAGCTTTGCTCGGGAATTAGGCGCGGCGCGTTTAGAGATAAGTTCTCTTAAAATAATTTACTTGTAGTCAAAAAAGATTAAGAATAAGCGGGGATGATGTTTTATTATAATTATAATAATTATATTTGCAATAAAATAACAAATAAGTATGAATGACAATAATCCTGTTAACCCGTTTGTTGTAGGCAAATATCTTTCTGATGCCTACTTTTGCGACCGCTCTGAAGAAACTGCTTTCCTTCAGAAACAATTGGAGAACGGGCGCGATGTGGCGCTTATTTCTCCCCGACGCATGGGAAAGTCAGGCCTTATCCAGCATTTTTTCAGTCAGGACAGCATCAAAGAAAAGTATCACGTGTTTTATGTTGACATCTATGCCACTACTTCGCTGGCAGAATTTGTTTATCTATTGGGAAAGGAAATCTATGCACAGCTAAAACCTCAGGCGGCTCTGTGGAAAGACAAATTCTTCCAGATAGTCAAATCGCTACGTATGGGCCTGAAGCTCGATGCCATGAGCGGACTGCCCACTTTCGACCTTGGCCTAGGAGACATACAAATGCCACAGACAACACTTGATGAGATCTTTGAATATATCGACCAGGCCGACAAGAACTGCATTATTGCCATCGACGAATTCCAACAAATAGGAGGGTATGGAGAGAAAAACGTTGAGGCTTTGCTGCGCACAAAGATACAGCAGTGCCGTCGTTCACAGTTTATTTTCTCAGGAAGCAAAAGGCATTTGATGTCGAACATGTTCAATTCCCCGGCTAAGCCGTTTTATCAGAGTGCTGTCAGCATGGGACTGCAGCCCATACCCATGAGCGTTTATGCCGAATTTGCAGTAAAGCTGTTTGAACAGCGGGGCAAGCACCTTGATTCTGAGGTGGCGGAAACCGTATGGCAATACTATGATGGTTATACGTGGTTTGTACAAATGCTGATGAACGAGCTCTTTGCCCTGACGCCTGCAGGTGGGGAATGCCGAGTAACGTTGATACCTGAAGCACGGAGAAATGTTGTCATGGCACAGGAAAGCAGCTATGCTGACTTGCTATCGAACCTGCCTCCCAGGCAAAAACTCGTTCTGCAGGCCATAGCAAAAGAAGGCAATGCCAAGAACATTACTTCTGCGAATTTTATTAAAAAGTATAACCTTTCATCGGCAAGTTCTGTTCAGGCAGCCGTAAAACTACTTCTGAAAAACGACTTGCTGACACAGAATGGAAATGTTTACCGTGTTTATGACCGTTTCTTCTCGGAATGGCTGGCAAAGGTGTACTGACTTTGCAACATTTTCTCAGTTACGGAGGCGGGGGAGGTTTTCCAGGTGGTTGAGGTCGCACTCGCTGCTCGAACGTATCCAGACCACCCTTGTGGTGTCGGAGAGGTGGTAGGCAACCCGATAGATGCCCGTAAAGGTGAAGCATGTGTCGCCGGGAAGGTTTTTCATGAAGACAACGCGCACCTGATTGCTGGGAATGAAAGAGTAATATCTTCTCTTTTGTTCTTCGATGATGAGTCTGCGTGTTTCAGGGCTGTCGGAGGGTTTTGGCGCCAGGTACTCGGCGATGGTGGGCATCAGGCTGTCGGGATTTCCGTCGTTGTGGTAGGTGGGGTGATGGTATTGCGGAGCCCATACATATGCTATGGAGCATTCGGGTATGGGTTGGTAATGCTGGTCGTCGGTAGCATTGATATTGAACAGCTTGAGGAACTCTTCGTAGGAGGCGAAGGTCTGACCGCTTTTCAGTATGGGACGGTGATTGAAGGTTGTTCCTAATGTCTTTCCTGCAAGAACAAGGGCGGATACGGCAATGAGTGCGAGGAAAATGTAGAGTGGCCAGCGGAGGTTTGAGGGTTTGCCGGTTGGGGCTTCAGGAATGGTCGGGGCATCGTGGAATTGCTGCACGAAATGACGGTAGTTTTCGTAGCCAATAAACTGGGCCAGCAGGTCGAGGGTGGATTCGCGCACCGAAGGGTAGGAGTCCACATAGCCCCACAAGCGTTTCAGCGTAGAGACGCTGATGCGCGTGTGCGTGTGTTCGTAAATCTGCTCAACCAGGAATTCGAAGTCCTTGGGAGTATTCATCTTCCTGCCCGCCTTTTCTTCTACTTGGCCGAGCAGAAAGCTGAGTGCATGTTCCTGAGTATTGCTGTCGTTCATTGGTTGCATGTTGGGAAGCGTTTACTTTTGTTTCAGATAGAGCTGAAAAAAATGGTCATAAACACGGTATTCTCCGTCTGTCTGCGTGATGAAGTCTTTCTCCATCAGGCCCTTTACAGCCGATACGACGGAGCTGGCCGAAGGCAGCCGATATTGATGGACAAACTTGCCGCCGGAAATGGCTTTCACACGTCCTTCTGCCGCTATGGCCAGAAACACGTTGCGCTGTTTCTCGGGCATCTGCCGGAGCAGGGCTTCGTAGTATTCGGCCGACAATTGCAGGTAGGTGTCTATGGCGCGGTCGATCATCTCCATGTTACACGTTTCGCCCTTTGGCGTCAGCATGTAGAGCATGTTCATGACGCGCTGAACATTGGCCGTCACTCCCTCGAAACGCTGGTAAACGGCCTCGACCACCTGACGAGATATTTGCCTTTGACCGTTTTTGGCAAACTGCGGTTCGGCAAAGGCGCAATAGCGGTCCTCGGGAATGGGGTGGAGGCTCATGGGCACCACCGACTGATAGAAAGGCCGGGAAGGCGACAGGAACATTTCGCTCATCAGATGTCGCTGTGAGCCTGAAAAGACGAAATGAGCGTTGGGGCATTGCTGGATGTGTGTGCGCAGGGCTGCCTCAACGTTTTTGTCGTCGTTGTAATAGAGTATTTGCTGAAACTCGTCGATGGCCACAAGGCAATGTTTCTCGGCTGAACGCAGATAGCTGAAAATCTCGTCCAGCGTGGTTTGCGGCGGAGTCATGGCTCCCACTCCTAAGCCCCAGACAGGATTGCCATTGATGTCGAACGTAATTTCGGAACGGACGGACATGAGTGTGTTGAGAAATTGTTCCCAAGCCTTGCGTCCCTTGGGTTTCAAAGCATTGAGAATGGTTTTTCCGAACACGTTGACAAAATCGCGGAACGAATCGGTGGCGTAAATGTCAATAATAAATGTATAAAAGTGGTCTTTGACACTGGTTTGCTGAAAACAATGCTTCAGCAAGTCTGTCTTACCCACACGGCGGGGCGAAATGAGCGCAACATTGTTACCATTGGTCAGTAGATTGGTAAGCATGGCAGTCTCTTCCACTCGGTCGCAGAAATACTCTGGTCCGGCATATCCGCTTGTAACAAAGGGGTTTTCCAACATTTTTGTTCTTGTTTTTGTTTGCAAAGATAGCGTTTTTATCATTATTATCAAAAAATAATAATCAAAAAATGATAAAATCTTCGTGGGGCGCGAAGCATGCCGGGTAAAAAGAAAATGTTCACCAACTGGTTTAACGCCAGGTGGTGAACATTTTTATTTACAATACGACCTTAGTGGTGTCGGATAGATCTTGAAATTGTAACGTCGTTCATCGGTTGCAGTTTTCGTTACATCATTTCGCTGCTGAACCACAATTTAAAAAGGGGGTCGGCAATATATAAGCCGGTTTCTGTGACTTCAATAATTTCGCGTTCAATGAGTGCATTTTTCAATTTAGGAAGATTCGACCTTGTGCCAAGATTAAACTTGCTGGTAACTTCTGCCTTGCCGAAATCATCATGATGGCCTTGACAGATGGCTCGGATGAAATTGAGCTGATAGGTGGACAGAGGGGATGTTTGCTCGATGAACAAAGGGACAACCTGGTCTAACGTGGCCCGAATGCCCTGGGTTACGGCCTGAGTGTCAACAGTCTCGCCAGAAACCACCATTACATTCCAAGCTAGTTGCTGTACGTAGGCTGAGTAATTCTCCACCGCTGTACAGATGCGCCCGGCCAATTCGTCGGAAATATGCTTACCTGCTTTTTGGAAACGGCTGACAATGAAAGGCACCCACTTTTCGGTGGGTATTTTTTTCAAGAAGAACATATCGCCAAATTGATAGAAAGGCATCTTTCGACTATAAAACAGCTCTGACATGAGATGCTGTTTGCTGCCGAAAAGGCAATATGATGTATGACGGTGATGCTGCCATACGCTGCGGATTGTCTTCTGCACTGTCAGCGACTGAGGCATTTCTCCTATCTGCTGAAACTCATCTATGCATACCACTATCCTAATGCCGCGTTTTTGGGCAATTCTTTCTGGCAGATTAAGTATTTCCTCCGGTGTATTTGACTTGGGCGAAACGCCCAACGAGAGCGCAAAGTCTGTGTTTGGTTCCGGACTGTAGGAAATAGACGGCTTGATGCTTGTGAGAAACTCCTTTGCCGTCTCTATCATTTTTTCCATCTTGGTTGCAGTGGCACTAATGATAGAAGAGGCAAAAATCTCATAAAAGTCATATTCTGTGCGACATTTATATATGTCCATATAGACCACTTTGATGTCGGGGACATTTATCATGCTGGCCGCTTTCTTCACTAACGATGTCTTGCCCATGCGTCGTGGAGAAATGAGGATAGAATTAACTCCATGCTCAAAATTAAGCACCAAGCGCTTGGTTTCGAGTTCGCGGTCGGTGAAGTTCTCGCCTTCGACCGACATTCCATAGACGAAAGGACTTGTCATAATATCTCTTGCATTCTGTTTTGAATGCAAAAATAACTATAAAAAAACTAATTCCCAAAGAATAATGTTCACCAACTGGTGTACATTATAATTATTTAACTAAAGTCCTGTGTTTGTGGGTGTTCCAAAACAAAAGATAATGTTCACCAAGTGGTGTAACACCAAGTGGTGAACATTATCTTTAGGATAAGCCTTTGGCAGGATTATTTCAGCAGGTTCATGGTGTCGGTGGCAATCATCAGTTCCTCGTCGGTGGGGATGACCACAACCTTTACGCGTGAGTCGTCGGCAGAGATGATGGCCTCCTCGCCGCGCACGCGGTTCTTCACCTCGTCGAACTTCACGCCGAGGAACTCCATGTCCTTGCACACCTCAGAGCGCATGCTGAGCTGGTTCTCGCCCACGCCGGCGGTGAACACGATGACATCGAGGCCGCCCATAGCAGCTGCATAGGCACCGATGTACTTCTTGATGCGATAGAAATACATGTCCTGAGCCAGACGGGCGCGGTCGTCGCCCTCGATGGCAGCCTGCTCCACATCGCGCATGTCGCTCTTGCCACCAGTGAGTCCGGCCACGCCGCTCTGCTTGTTGAGCAGGTTCGACATGCCGTCGGCATCCAGACCGAGCTTCTTCTCGATGAAGGTCACGGCACCACCGTCGATATCGCCGGCACGGGTACCCATCATCAGACCCTCCAGCGGGGTGAGACCCATCGAGGTGTCAACACACTTGCCATCCTTCACGGCAGCAATGGAGCCTCCGTTGCCCACGTGGCAGGTGACCATCTTGGTGCCTTCGGCGGGAATGCCGAGGAACTCGCAGGCGCGGGCCGACACGTAGCGGTGGCTGGTGCCATGGAAGCCGTAGCGGCGGATGCCGTACTTCTCGTAGAGCTCGTAAGGAATGGCATACATGTAGGCCTTCGGCGGCATGGTCTGATGGAAGGCGGTGTCGAACACGCCCACCTGGGGCAGACCCGGCATGAGCTCCTTCACGGCGTTCACGCCCTTTAGGTTAGCGGGGTTGTGCAGCGGAGCCAGGTCGGAGCACTCCTCAAACACCTTGAGCACCTCGTCGGTGAGGATGACGCTCTTGTTGAACTTCTCGCCGCCATGCACCATGCGGTGGCCCACGGCGTCAATCTCTGAGAGGTCTTTGATGACCCCAATCTCGGGGTCGGTGAGCAGCGAGAAAATGAACTTCACGCCCTCGGTGTGCTCGGGAATGTCGTGCATAATCTGGCGTTTCTCGCCGTTGGCGAGTTTCACTTTGACGAAAGCGCCGTCCAAGCCCACACGCTCGGCACCGCCGCTGGTCATCACACTCTTGTCGTCCATGTTGTACAGTGCGTACTTGATGGAGGACGAACCACAATTTAATACAAGTATCTTCATTATCTTTTATTAATAAAATGTATTATTCTGAACAATTATGTTGTTTAGGAAAGAAATTAGAATAATTAGAATAATTATCCAATAATTGGATTTTTATTCAGTAATAAAATTTTTATAGTTCTCTTGCGACAGCAGAATGAAATTATCTTCGTCAGGTAGATATAAATACCGCTCAGCTCTCAGGCTCTTCTCGCCAAAATTAATTAGTATGCCTCTGAATGACTTTGTGATGCGCATGTAGTTAAACAGTTGAGCACGGTGATCAGAGCATATGCTGTCGGTTGATTTTAATTCTACAATGATTCCCCTATAATAGAAGTCAGCGTAGTACGTTTTTTCCATCTGCACTCCTTTGTAATACAAGTGCAGCTGCTTTTCACGTTCTGCTGTCAATCCTCTGCTATCCATTTCCATTGCAAGAGCTTCTTGGTAAACAGGCTCAAAAAGACCTCTGCCAAGGTTTTTGTGAACCTCCATTGCCGCTCCTACCACATCGTAAATATCCAAATACTCTTGTTTTGTCATAACGAGGCTAAAATGATATGGATATCTTAGAAGATTTTTCTGAACATAATTATTCTAATTATTCTAATTTCTTTCCTAAATCTTATTGCTAAATCTTATTTCTTCGCATCCATGGCCTGGCAGGCGGTGATGGCAACGAGATAGTAGATGTCGTCGATGGAGCAACCACGCGAGAGGTCGTTCACCGGACGGGCGATGCCCTGGAGGATGGGACCTACGGCGATGGCGTCGCCCAGACGCTGCACCAGTTTATAGGCAATGTTACCCACTTCGAGGCAGGGGAACACCAGCACGTTGGCGTTGCCGGCAATGTCGCTACCCGGAGCCTTCTTCTTGCCTACGGAGGGAACGAGAGCGGCGTCGGCCTGCAGCTCGCCATCGATTTTCACATTGGGGTCGAGCTCCTTGGCCAGACGTGTAGCCTCAACCACCTTGTCCACCACCTCGTGCGAGGCACTGCCCTTAGTAGAGAAGCTCAGCATGGCCACACGCGGATCGGCGAAGCCGGCCACCGAGCGGGCGGTCTGTGCCGTGCAGACGGCAATCTGCGACAGCTGGGCGGCATCGGGCATGGGCGTTACGGCCACGTCGCCAACAACGAGCACACCGTCCTCGCCATATTCGGGTTTCTTGGTGATGAGCAGCATGGCACCGCTGACGCAGGTGATGCCCGGGGCGCACTTAATGATTTGCAGTGCGGGGCGCAGGGTTTCACCCGTGGTAGAGAGCGCGCCGCTGATTTGTCCGTCGGCTCCCTCGGTCTTGATAATCATGCAGCCCAGGTAGAGCGGGTTCTTCACCAGCTCGCGGGCCTGTTCGATGGTCATGCCCTTCTTCTTGCGCAACTCGCAGAGCAGCTGAGCATACTCTTCGCTCTTATCGCAGTTCTCTGGGTCGATGATGGTGGCTTTGCCAATGTTTTGCAGTCCCCATTCGTCGGCCAGCCGGCCAATTTCCTCAGGGTTGCCAATGAGAATGATGTTGGCAATGTCGTCGGCCAGCACCTTGTCGGCGGCCTTCAGGGTGCGCTCCTCGGTAGCTTCGGGGAGCACGATGCGCTGCTTGTTAGCCTTTGCACGCGCAACGATTTGATTTAATAAATCCATAGTCTGTGTTTTTTGAATGTGTGTTTATAATAATGTGTTTATCATCAATTCTGCAAAAATAAGAAAAATAATCCACATACCACTGCTGCAAATACCTAAAAATTCATAATTCAGGTTTCTGATGCAGCTAGTAGCCTAACTCTCCACTCTTCTCTCTCCACTCTCCACTCATTCCTCGACGAGCTGTAGGATGATGTTGACGATTTGCTCTTCGCTGAGGTTGGTGGCATTGACCACGAGGTCGTAGTTGCGGGCATCGTAGCGCGAGGTGTGCGCGTATTTCTTCATGTATCTTTCGCGCGCGGTGTCAACGCGGTTGATGGCACTGAGTGCCTCTTCGCGACTGAGCTGCTGTTTCAGCATGACTCGCTCGATGCGCGAATCTAGCGACGAGTGGATGAGCACATTGAGGTGATTGGGATGGTTGCGCACGGCATAGAAGGCACTGCGTCCGGCAATGACGCACGAGCCGTGGTCGGCTATCGACTGAAGGATTGCGATTTCCTCGTCGAAGAGCTGGGCGGCATTCAGGCGTTTGTTGGCCTTGGGGTCGGTGGCGGTGGGCAGTTTAGCGCTGGCAATGAGCCTGACGTTCGAAACGATGTTTTCCATGTTGTCGGTCCACCATTCGGGCCGCAGTCCCTTGAGTTTCTCTATTTCTTCGGCGGTGAGGTGGTGCATGGCTTTTTGTGCCTCGATGAGTGCTTTGTCGTTGAAGGGCACTTGCAGCCGTTCAGCCAGCAGCCGTCCTACGGTGCGTCCGCCAGAACCTAGTTCGCGGTTGATGGTGATGATGAATTTCTGGTTCTTTTTCATAATGTCGTTCAGGTATTTGTGGGTGACTGTTGCAAATGTATGAAAAATAATTCATACCGCTCAACAGATAGCGTTAAAAAATCATGGCAGGCTTCTTTTTTATGGCAATTTTGAAACAGATGCCAGCTTTCACTTGAAGAGCAGGGGAGAGCCTAAAGGAGCAGGGGGACTAAAAATGTTTAAGCCACTACCGCCGTTGCGGAAGTGGCTTGAAACGTTCACTAACCTAAAAAAACCTAAATGTAAATTGATGAAAAGATAACTATTTATTGCGTATGTCTTGCGGTACCCTATTGTTTGTAGTCTCTTATGTCTGGTCCTCTGTTGTTTGTAGTCGTATGCTTGTTTTTTTTTATTTATTATCGTATGTTTGGTTCCCTCGTATGCTTGTAGTAAGCTTCTGTCAGTTTGTTTTTATGTTGCTATTATCATAGATAGTAGTTGTTTCTTTGTTTTGACATTGCAAAGATACAACCATTATGCGTGTCGTTCCAAATATTTTCATGTTTTTGCGACATAGAACATCGGACAGCAGACGCGTTTTCGGACAAACAGCCAAAAGGGTCTGTTTTCTTGTCCGAAGCGTGTGGAAAAATGGCAAAAAAAGAAGCATGGCCATCCACACGGACGACCATGCCACGGAGATTTGTATTATAAATAAACTGTCGTTTGTAATGCCTTGTTGAGTGACTAAGCAAGAAAAAGATTTCTTGCTGGGCGTTTAAGCAAAACTGATGACACCCTGCACGGGTTCCTCGCCTTTCGGCGGGGTGTCGGTGGTAGCGTTGCCTGATGCTTTTCCGCGGATGCTTTCGAGCACCTGGCGTGTGCGTTTGTAGGTGGGTGTCGATTCAACATCAGAGATGACGTTGTCGTTGTCGAGGTCTTCGGGGCGGAAGAGGAAAATATGCGGACGGCGCTTGTACTGCTTATTGTTGCCGTCCTTGCCATAGTAGCGGTCGCGGCGTTCGCGGCGCACCTCGCGCTTTTCTTCTTCCTCGGCCAGGCGGTCCTGCTCCTCCTGTGTGCGACGGTTGAAGTGGCTGGTCATGCCATCTACGTCCTCGATGCCGAAGCCAGTGGCCAGGATGGTAACCTTCACCTTGTCGCCCAGTTCGGGGTCGGTGGCGATACCCCACTTGATTTCGAAGTCGTTGCCAAACTTGGCCATGAAGTCGTTGACGTCGGTCATTTCGTCCATCATCAGGCCACCGTTGTTCTTGTCGTTGCAGAAGGTGATGTTGAGCAGAATCTTTTTCGAGTTGAACACGTCGTTGTCGTTGAGCAGCGGCGAGTTGAGAGCATCGTCGATGGCTTTCTTTACGCGCGACTCACCTTCGCCATAGCCCGTTGACATGATGGCCACGCCACCATCCTTGAGCACCGTCTTCACGTCGTTGAAGTCAAGGTTGATGAGTCCGTGAACGGTGATGATTTCGGCAATCGACTTGGCTGCTACGCTCAGCGTGTCGTCGGCCTTGCCGAAGGCATCGAGCACGGTGAGCTCGGGATAGATTTCGCGCAGACGCTCGTTGTTGATGACGAGCAGGGCATCAACGTGTTTCGACATCTCTTCCACACCGTCGAGGGCTTGGTCGATTTTGCGGTCGCCCTCAAAGCGGAAGGGAATAGTAACGATGCCCACGGTGAGAATGCCGAGGTTTTTAGATTCTCGCGCAATGACGGGAGCCGCACCGGTGCCGGTGCCGCCGCCCATGCCGGCGGTGATGAAGGCCATCTTGGTGCCGTCGTTGAGCATGTTGCGCACCTCGTCGATGCTTTCCTCAGCTGCCATGCGGGCTTTTTCGGGTTTGTTGCCCGCACCGAGACCTTCCTTGCCCAATTGCAAGTGAACGGGCACGGGGCTGTCGTTGAGGGCCTGGTTGTCGGTGTTGCAGAGCACGAAGGTAACATCGTGGATACCCTCGCGATACATGTGGTTGACAGCGTTTCCGCCGCCACCGCCCACACCGATGACTTTGATGATGCTTTGGTCTTTGTCTGGCTCGCCGAAGTCCAGAACATCTACTGGTATGTTGTTGTTTGCCATATTCTTTTTATTGTTGAATGATTATATATATAGGTATGGGGTTTACAGTTTACGTGAGTATTGAAATAAACTCCTAACTCTTAACTCCTAACTCTTAACTCCTAACTCCTAATTCTCTCTACTCCTCCTCTGTGAGGAACTTGTTGACGAAATTTTTGAATTTGCTGAAGGTTTTCTTCATGCTGGCATTCTTTTTCCGTTCTTCCTCTTCTAGAGCCTTACGTTCGGCTTCCTCGCGTGCCTTGCGTTCTGCATCTTCCTGCGCTTTGCGTTCGGCCTCGGCCTGTGCCTTGAGCTTTTCGGCTTCGGTGATGACGATGCCGCTCTTTATCTCGTTGGCTGTGCGGGGCTTGGTGTGAATGTCGGCGGTGGTGGTTCCTGCCGGTTTGGTTTGGAAGAGGTCACCGTTTTCGTCAATGGGGTTGCCGGCGCAGTTCATGTCGCCTTTGGCGAGCAGTCCGAGCACGGTGTTCATCATGCCATTGTGGTTGTTGATGTCGGGAATGTTAGAGTGGATGGAGTTGAGCACAAACTTGGCGATGCGGATTTTCTCGATGTTGGTGTGGTTGCGGAAGGCTTTCTCAATGTTTTTCATGTTCGAGCCTCCACCCGTGAGAATAATACCTCCGAGCAGCTTGTCGGCATACTCGTTGGGCACCTGATACCACACGTTGGCAATGATTTCCTCCAGGCGAGCCTCTACGATGTCGATGAACTTGCGGCTTTCCACCGAGCGTTCGGCGTCGATGGGCAGTTGCATGGTGTTGTCGATGTCATTGTTTTCGGTATAGGCCGAGGCATATTTCAGTTTCATCTTTTCGGCTTCGCTCTCCTCCATCTGCAGCGAGGCAATATCCTTGGTGATGTTGGAGCCTCCGAGAGGAATGACGGCCAGATGGCGCAGAATGTTCTTGTAGTACACCGAAACGGTGGTGGTGTCGGCCCCAAGGTCAACCAAGGCGCACCCCGAGCGTTTCTCGGCATCGGTGAGCACACTGTCGGCCAGTGCGAGTGGTGCCAAATACATTTCGGCGATGGCAATGCCAGCCTGGTCGAAACACTTGTTCAGGTTTTTGTAGAACAGCTTCCGCCAGAGGATGTTGAGGAAGTTTCCTGTGAGCCGGCTGCATTGTATGCCAACAGGTTCAAGCTGATACTGCGAATCGACTTTGTACTCTTGTGTGGCCGCATCGAGAATTTCCTGGTCGGGGTAAGTCATGTTTCGGTTGGTGTCCATGAGCTCGTTTACCATCTCTTGTTTGACGATGGTGTCGGCGGGCAGGTCTTTGATGATTTCGTTTTTGACGCTTCGTATGCTTTGTCCGCCCACGCCCACATACACGTGCGAAATCTCTGTCTTGAGAATGCTAGTCAGTTTCTTTACAATGTTCGTCAAGCTTTGGGCGGTCTTGTCGATATTGTAAACAACGCCTTTGCGGATGAAAGAAGACGAGTCTTCTTTCACAACGGCAAGTACCTGGATACTTCCGTCGAGGTTCTTCTTGCCGGCGATACCGGTCATCTTTGATGAGCCTAATTCGATTGCTACGATAAAATCCCTTGCTGGCATAACGTTCTTATTATTATTGTTTTAAATATTTTTTTGTTGGGTGATGTTTTTTTTTGTGCGGTCATCAGACGTTCTCGCCCGGCCGCGTATGTTTTTTCTTGCAGATAATCTGGTTGTCGAATTCCAGGCTGATGTAGCTGTATTTGTTCCATCCGGCTTGGCTCAGGCCGTAGCGGTAGAACTTTTCGAGCCGTTCCATTTTGTGGGCCACGAAGTCCTGAATGAGCTTTTTACGTTCGTCGGCCACGCGCGACTCGGGCAGATAGCCCATGAATACCACGTTGTCGCCCACGCGCGGCACAATCTCCACGCCTTTGTCGGGCAGGATGTTGATTTGCTCCACCAGGTTGCGCCACAGGTCGTTCTCCATGAGCGTCTCGCTGAGATAGCCCAGATAGTTCTTGGCGTAGTTTTTGCTGATGTTGCCCGTGGCGATAATCAGGTCGGAGGTGTATTTCGAGTTGGGCATGATGCCGCCCTTATCGTCGAGATAATAGTCGTCGCCGTTGCTGCTCTTGATGCGCACGATGGGCAGCCGCTGGGTGATGTTGATGCACACGTGGCCGTCCTGGGTTTTGTAGCACTGTGCTGTTTTCACGAAAGGACTTTTCTTGAGAATGTCCTCTATGCCTCGCGGCTGCACGAACGCCATTCGTTTTTCGAGCGGATAAATCTGGTTGCGCTGCAGGATTTTCTTGATTTCGGCTGCGCTGAGAAATCCGTTGGTGGTTTCGTCGGCAATGTTGATGCCCACCTTGGTGCATACCTTCGCTGTCTCGTCGGGTTTGTTGAACGAGGTAATGGCAAACACCAGATAGACACCAAGCACGATGTCGAGAATGCCAATGATGGTTTTCTTCCAGTTGATGCGCATGGGCGGCGATTAGGGTTTCTGTTGTAGTATTTTGGCTATTTCGGGCACGTAATTGTCGAGGTCGCCTGCACCGAGCACGACGAGCACGTCGAAGTCACGGCTCTTCACCATGTCGAGCACTTGGTCTTTGCTGATCATGCTCTTCTCTATGCCTGGGCGGAGCCGGTCGTAAATAAGCTGCGACGTGACACCGGGTATGGGTTGCTCGCGGGCGGGGTATATGTCGCACAGGATTACCTCGTCGAGCTGGCTCAGCGCGTCGGCAAAGTCGGGGTAGAAGTCGCGTGTGCGTGTGTAGAGGTGCGGCTGAAATAGGGCCGTGATGTGACGCTTGCTGAAAAGTTCGCGTATGCTCTTGGCGCTCTGATAGATTTCCTTGGGGTGGTGGGCATAGTCGCTAAGCAGCACGTGACGCTCGTCGTTGAGCTTGAAATCGAAGCGGCGGTCCACTCCCCCGTAGGTGCGCATGCCGTAGCGCAGTTCGTTGGCCGAGCAGCCGTTGAGCTGGGCGATGGCCATGGCGGCAATGGCGTTTTCGATGTTGATGGGAATGGGCTGGCCGAGCTTCACGCCCGTGACATTCTCCAGGGGCGAGACGAAGTCGAAGGTGATGTTGCCGTTGTCGATCACCACATTCTCGGCATGGAAGTCGCCCTCCTCGCGGCTGTATTCGTAGATGCGCACACCTTCGCGCACGTCGGGCTGCATTTCCAGTCCGCGATGAATGACAAGTGCACCACCGGGCTGAATGAGTGTGGTGAAATGGCGGAAACTGTCGAGGTAAGCCTCTTTGGTTCCGTATATGTCGAGATGGTCGGGGTCGGTGCTGGTGATGACACTCATCCACGGATGCAGCCAGTGGAACGAGCGGTCGTATTCGTCGGCCTCAATCACCACGTAAGGGCTTTCTTTGCTCAGTATGTAGTTGGTGCCATAGTTTTTGGAGATGCCGCCCAGGAAGGCGTTGCAGTCCATTTGGCTCTGGTGCATGATGTGGGCGCACATGGTCGATGTGGTGGTTTTGCCGTGTGTGCCGGCAAAGCAGAGACCTTTGGCGGCGCGTGTGAGTGTGCCGAGCACCTGTGCGCGTTTTTCTATTTCGAAACCCTCGGCGCGGAAATATTGCAGTTCCTTGTGGCTGTCGGGAATGGCCGGTGTGTAGATAACCAGTGTTGATTGGCGGTTTTTGCAGGCGTGAGGTATTTCGTCAACGTTTTCTTCGTAGTGAATGAGCATGCCTTCTTTTTCGAGCTGGGCCGTGAGCGCAGAGGGCGTTTTGTCGTAGCCTGCCACCACCACGCCACGACTGATGAAGTAGCGGGCGATGGCGCTCATGCCAATGCCTCCGGCACCAACGAAATAGACTGCTTTAATAGTTTTCAGTTCCATAATCGAACCCAAATCTTTAATCTTTAATTTTTAATCTTTAATCTTTCTTCGCCAGCCTGATCACCTCGTCGGCAATGATGTCGGCGGAGTGGGGCAGAGCCATCTTAAGGATGTTTTTGCCGAGTGTGGAGAGGCGTGCGTCGTCGTTTACTGTCTTCACGGCCAAGGCCAGCAGTTGGGCGGGCGCATCGGCATCCTTCACGTAGAGGGCAGCGTCTTTGCCGACCAGTGCCATGGCGTTTTTGGTCTGGTGGTCTTCGGCCACGTTGGGCGAGGGCACCAGAATCACGGGCTTGCCCAGCAGGCAGAACTCGCTGATGGAACCGGCTCCGGCACGGCTGATGACCAGGTCGGCAGCACGGTAGGCGGCTCCCATGTCGCTGATGAAGTCGGTGACGTGGAGCATGGGCAGGTGGGTGCCTTTCAGCTGCTCAGCAATGGCTGCACTATAGTATTTGCCCGTTTGCCAGATGAACTGCACACCCGACTGTTCCACCAGGTCGAGGTGCTGCAGAATGCTCTCGTTGATGGTTCGAGCGCCTAGGCTGCCGCCCACCAGCAGTATGGTTTTCTTCTGCGGGTCGAGAGCGAAACTGCGGATGGCTTCTTCGCGGCTGACGGTGGTCTGAAGCAGGGCTTGGCGCACGGGATTGCCGGTCATCATGATTTTCTCGGCAGGGAAGAATTTCTCCATGCCCTCGTAGGCCACGCATATCTTGGCGGCCTTTGCGGCCAGTATTTTGTTGGTTTTGCCTGCAAACGAGTTTTGCTCCTGTATGAGGCACGGAATGCCCATGCCCATTGCGGCTTTCAGGGTGGGAAAACTGGCATATCCGCCCACACCCACGGCAGCCATGGGGCGAAACTGGCGCAAAATCTGTTTCACCATCTGGTTGCTGCGCCACATCTTGAAGGGCAGCGACAGGTTCTTGAGCAGGTTCGAACGGTTGAAACCGCTGATGGGCAGACCCTTAATTTCGTATCCGGCCTGCGGCACGCGCGTCATCTCCATGCGGCCCTCGGCACCCACAAACAGAATTTTGGCTCCGGGACACTTGGCCTTGATGGCGTTGGCTATAGAGATGGCGGGGAAAATGTGGCCCCCTGTGCCGCCTCCGCTGACGATGATTCTCAGTTCTTCGTTCATAGTTCTACAATTTCTGCAAAAGTACGAAATTAATTTTTCTTTCTGTCAAATTTGCACCAATATTTTTCCGTTTTGTTGTTGTCGGCAACGGTGTGCCGGTTTTAGGCGCGGCTGACGGCCAACCGAGCGTTGCCGCCACTGGTGTCGGTCTCGGGCTCGTCTTTCTTTTTGGCCGAGTAGCTCACACTGAGAATGGCCCCCATATAGACGCAGTTGATGATAGTCGAGGTGCCTCCTTTGCTGATGAGCGGCAGCGGCTGTCCCGTTACGGGTACTAATCCTACGGCCACGAGCATGTTGAACATAGCTTGGGTCACCAGTAGCAGAGCCAGTCCCATGATGAGCAGTGCCGGGAAAATGTTTTCGCAGCGGTTGGCGATGGTTGCGGTGCGGAATAGCAGGATGATGTAGAGCAGACACACCACGACAGCCCCGATAATGCCCATCTCCTCGATGATGATGGCGTAGATGAAGTCGGAGAACGCCTGCGACAAAAAGTCGCGCTCCACCGAGTTGCCCGGTCCTTTGCCCACAATGTTACTTGAGGCGATGGCTATGTTGGCGTGGGCCACCTGCGCGTCCTTGTCGAGGTCGAATTCGTTGGGCGCCACCTCCTTGCTGTTGAGGAATTTATCGATGCGCGATTTCCAGGTGTCAGCGCGGTGGAAAAGCTTGTCCAGTCCGCTGGGCTTTTCAATTTCGGCCTCGGCGGCGGCCTCGGTCATGGCCATCTTGGGGTCTTTCTCCTCGGTGTCGTTGCCCACTATCATGATGGTGGCCAAAAGGAATGCCAATCCCAGCATGGCCAATCCCAGCAGCTTGCCAATTTGTGTGAGAGGCACTCGCCCGATGAACATCATCATCACGATGACGGCACTCACAAGCACAGCTGTTGAGAGGTTTTCGAGCATGATGAGCGGCACAATGCAGGCGCATACCCACAAAATGTACTTGAACGCGCGCTTGTCGGCACCGCGCTCAGTCTGCATGGCACTCAGTATCTGCGCCACGGCCAGTATCAGCGCCCCCTTGGCTATCTCTGAGGGCTGAAACTGAATGCCCACAAGGCTTATCCACCGCTGGGCACCGTTGGTGCTATGGCCCGCCAGCAACACCCACACAAGCGTGAACAGGGCAAAGGCCAGCATGAACGGGGTGACTATCTTGAAGTACTTGCACTTGACGTTCATCACCACCACCATGCAGAACACGCCCACCAGCAGCAGGCCGGCATGCTTGATCATGGGACTCCAGTAGTTGCCGCTCTTGTAGGTCAGCACGCTCGAAGCACTATACACCTCGACAATGCTGATGATGCAGAGCAGAAAGAACACCATCCAGATGATGCCGTCGCCCTTGAATTTCTTGCTGAATATTTTGTCTAACATATTCCTAACCCAAAACTCCTAACTCTTAACTCCTAACTCCTAACTCCTAACTCCTAACTCTTAACTCCTAACTCTCACAAGTTTCTCACCAGGGTTTTGAATTGCTCGCCGCGGTCCTCCATGTTCTTGAACAAGTCGAACGAGGCGCAGCACGGGCTCAGCAGCACCGTTTCGCCGGGTTTGGCCATTTCGTAGCAGGCCTCTACACACTCGCGCATGGAGTGGGTGTCGCGCACGGGAATGCCCAACGGGTCGAAGAAGTTGTGCAGCTTGGTGTTGTCGGCTCCGAGATACACCAGCCCCGAGCACTTCTGCAGCACCAGGTCGCGAATGGCGTTGTAGTCGTTACCCTTATCCTTGCCGCCAATGATGAGAATCACCTTGGTGCGCATGCTCTCCAGCGCATACCAACAGGCGTCCACGTTGGTGGCTTTCGAGTCGTTGACGTAGTTGACGCCGCGCACTGTGGTCACCCGCTCCAGGCGGTGCTCCACACCGGGGAAGTCGCTCAGGCTCTTGCGGATGTTCTCCTTGCGTATGCCGCTGATGTTCGAGGCGATGCCGGCGGCCAGCGAGTTGTAGATGTTGTGCTTGCCGGTGAGGCTCAGCTCCTCCTGCTCCATGTTGAACGGGGTGGGGTACTCTATCTTGTACTGGCCCTCCTCTATGTAGCCAATACTGCCGCGCTCCTTCAGCTCGGAGAAGGGGCACTGCACGGCCTTGATGTCGTATTTCTCCAGCTCGCGCTTGATGATGGGGTCGTCGTTCCAATAAACGAAGGCGTCATCGGCGGTCTGGTTCTGAATGATGCGCATCTTGGAGTCCACATAGTTCTGCATGCAGTTGTCGTAGCGGTCCAGATGGTCGGGGGTGATGTTCAGCAGAATGGCAATGTTGGCGCGGAAGTCGTACATGTTGTCCAGCTGAAACGAACTCAGCTCGATGATGTAGTATTCGTGCGGATCCTCGGCCACCTGCAGGGCCAGTGAGTTGCCTATGTTGCCGGCCAGTCCGGCATCGTAGCCCGCGTCGCGGAAGATGTGGTAGATGAGGCTGGTGGTGGTGGTCTTGCCGTTCGAGCCGGTGATGCAAATCATCTTGGAGTGGGTGTAGCGTCCTGCAAACTCTATCTCGCTGATGATGTGCGTGCCCTGGTCGCGCAGTTTCTTCACCATGGGCGCTGTGTCGGGAATGCCGGGACTCTTAATCACCTCGTCTGCGTTCAGAATCTTGGCTTCGGTGTGGCGGCCTTCTTCCCACTCTATCTCGTGGTCGTCCATCAGACGCTTGTACTTGTCCTTGATTTTCGACATGTCAGATACAAACACGTCAAATCCTTCTTTTTTGGCCAGTACGGCGGCACCAGCACCACTCTCGCCGGCACCCAGTATCACTATTCTTTTCATATCTTGTTTTTACTTTTATTAAATGAAGAATGAAGAATCAAGCTACGTCTCATCTCCTAACTCCTATCTCTTAACTCCTAACTCCTAATTCCTAACTCCTAACTCCTAACTCCTAACTTTCTTTCCGTCCGGCAGGCACTCCCTCCCTTTGGGAGGGTTGGGGTGGGTTCCCCTATCTCATCTTCAGTGTGATGATGGTCAGTGCAGCCAGAATGATGGTGACAATCCAGAAACGGAAGGTGATCTTCGACTCGTGGAACTGCCGCTGGGGCCAGTTCTTGAACAGGTAACGGCTCGTTTCGTCGAGCTGCGAGTCGAGCTTGCGGAAATTGTCGTGGATGGGGGTGGCGCGGAACACTCTCACACGCTGTCCCTTGCGTTTGTACCACTTAAACACTTGCGTCTGGATAATCACGCTCAGGCTCTCTACGAAGAATATGCCGCAGAGGATGGGCAGCAGCAGCTCTTTATGGATGATGACGGCGCAGACACCGATGATACCACCGATGGTGAGCGACCCGGTGTCGCCCATGAACACTTGCGCCGGATAGGCGTTGTACCAAAGGAATCCGATCATGGCTCCCACAAACGCGCACATAAAGATAACCAGCTCCTGAGAGCCTTGCACGAACATAATGTCGAAATAGCTGGCAAAACCGATGTGCGACGATACGTAGGCCAATATGCCTAGCGCCACACCTATAATCGCCGCGTTGCCCGCACACATGCCGTCCATGCCGTCGTTCAGGTTGGCCCCGTTCGACACGGCCGTCACGACCAGAATGGTCATCAGCACAAACAGCACCCAGCCGGCGCCCGTCTTATGCTTGCCGAAGAACGACATCACCTGCGAGTAGTCCAGATTGTGGTTCTTGAAGAACGGAACGGTGGTTTTCAGCGATTTCACCGCCTCTTGCTCGTGTTTGATGATGGTTTGCTGCTGCGCTGCTTTTTGCGGCACCGACACATTTTCGCGTACCACGGCATCGGGACTGAGGTAGAGCACAATGCCCACAATGAACCCTATAGACACCTGGCCCACAATTTTGTATTTGCCTTTCAGCCCTTCTTTGTTGCGGCGGAAAATCTTGATGTAGTCGTCGAGAAATCCCAAAAATCCCAGCCACAGGGTGGTGATAATCATCAGGATGAGGTAAATGTTGCGCATGCGGCCCAACAGCAGCACGGGCACCAGTATGGAGACGATGATGATGATGCCGCCCATCGTCGGTACGCCTTTTTTCTGGGTGCCGAAGGGGTCGATGGAGGCGTCGCGTGCCGTCTCGGATATTTTCTTCCGCTTCATAAACTTGATGAAGTGCTCGCCAAACCATGCTGAGATGAGAAGCGAGAAAATGAGTGTGAGCAGCGCGCGGAACGATATGTACGACCACACGTGAGCACCGGGAATGTCGTATTGCTCTAAGAATCGAAACAAGTAGTATAACATGGGCTGTTCGGCTTTTTTACAAATTCACTATATCTTTTTTTTCACTTTTGTTCAGTGGGGCGATGGCATTTTCAGTTTGCGAAAATCTCGCGCACCACCTCGCGGTCGTCGAAGTGGTGTTTCACACCCTTTATTTCCTGATAGTCCTCGTGCCCCTTGCCGGCAATGAGAATCACGTCGCCTTTCTGTGCCATCAAGGCGGCGGTGCGGATGGCCTCGCGACGGTCGGCAATGCTCAGCACTTTCTTCATCTGCTGGGCGTTGAGGCCGGCCAGCATGTCGTTGATAATGTCCTGCGGCTCCTCGAAACGCGGATTGTCGCTGGTGATAATCACGCGGTCGCTCTGTCTGACGGCCTCCTGGGCCATGAGCGGGCGCTTGCCCTTGTCGCGGTTGCCGCCGGCACCGCAAACGGTGATGACCCGCCCCTTGCCGTTGAGCACCTCATGGATGGCGTTGAGCACATTCTCCAGTGCGTCGGGCGTGTGGGCGTAATCCACAATGGCGGTGAAACCTTCGGGCGAGTGGATGGGTTCCAGCCGGCCGCTGACGCTTTTCAGCGTACTCATTACCACCAGAATGTCCTCGGGTTTCTTGCCCAGCAGCACGGCGGCTCCATAGACGGCCAGCAGGTTGCTGACGTTGAACTTGCCGATGAACTGCACCCCCACCTCGTGGCCGTCAATCTCCAGGTACATGCCCTCGAAGTGGCACTCCAGTATGCGTGCCCTGAAGTCGGCCATGCTGCGTGTGGAGTAGGTTTTCTTCTGCGCCTTGGTGTTCTGCAGCATCACCATGCCGTTTTTGTCGTCGGCATTGGTCAGGGCGAAGGCCGTTTTGGGCAGCCCGTCGAAGAAGGCTTTCTTGGCGTCGCGATAGTTCTCGAACGTCTTGTGGTAGTCCAGATGGTCGCGCGTCAGGTTGGTGAAGATTCCACCAGCGAAATTCAGTCCGCCGATGCGTTTTTGGGCAATGGCGTGGCTGCTGCACTCCATGAACGCGTATTCGCAACCCGCATCCACCATTCGTGCCAGCAGGGCGTTCAACTCTATGGGGTCGGGCGTGGTGTGGCTGGCGGGGATGGGCTCGTCCTCAATATAGTTGCACACTGTGGAGAGCAATCCGCATTTGTGGCCCATGCGGCGGAACATATTATATAATAAGGTGGCGATGGTGGTTTTGCCGTTGGTGCCCGTCACGCCCACGAGGCGCAGTTTCTTGGAGGGGTTGCCATAGAACAGCGTGGCCACACGCCCCACGGCATCCTCTGTGGATTTCACCTGCACGTAAGTGACGCCCGTTTTCTGGTCAGCGGGCATCGTTTCGCACAACACAGCCACGGCACCCAAGTCCAGCGCCTTGCCGATGAAATTGTGACCATCTACCTGCGTTCCTTTGATGGCCACGAAAATGTGTCCGTCGGCAATGCGTCTGGAATCGATGTTGATGCCGGTTATCTCCACTTCGGTGCTGCCGATGACGTTCAGCGGCACGATGTTCGTAAGCAACTCTTTCAGTTTCATATCGTTTCTTTTTAAACTCCTAACTCTTAACTCCTCACTCTTAACTCCTCACTCCTAACTCCTAACTCCTAACTCCTCACTCCTACCTCACCTAAGTTTCAGCAGGCAGGTTTCGCCTTTCTTGATGAAGTGTCCCGGGGGGAGACTCTGTTCGGTGACTTTGCCACGGCCCTCGATGCGAACCCTCACGCCACGGCTTTCGAGCATGAACACGGCGTCGCGCGCACCCATGCCGCGCACGTCGGGAACATGGGCGTTGCCGTAGTGCTTCACCTTCTGCAGCTGCACGGAGCCACGGTTTTCGGTGCCCTTGCCCCAAATGGGGGCACCCTCGGCGAATTTTCCGCTCCAACCGTCGTCGGTGCGCACGTTGAGGCGCGAGAGCACATAGTCGGCAGCCAGAATATTGCCATCCTTGATGCTAGGCACCATGACAGAGGCCGAATCGCGGGCATCCACCACGCTCAGCTTGATGTTCTGCGCCATGATGCCTTCGGCAATATGATGGAACACCACGCCGCTCATGCCGCCGCCCGAGGCAGGCAGTCCCGACTTCTGAATGCACACAATGCAGCTGTAGCGGGGATTGTCGGCAGGGAAGAATCCGGCAAAACTCAGCAGATAGTTCACCGTGCCACTGTGGTAGCCGCCGCCCTTGGCTATCTGAGCCGTACCGGTTTTGCCGGCCACCTTGAACGATTGCGAGCCGGCTTTCTTGCCGAGGCCTTGGCTCACCACATGTTCGAGTATGGTTTGCATGGTCTTCACGGTCTGCGGCTTGGCAATGTGTTCCTTGATGACGCGCACGGGAAATTCGCGTATGATTTGTCCGTCTTTCGACACGTGCTTGATGAATCGCGGAGCCACCATCTTGCCGTTATTGGCTATGGCATTATAGAAAGTGAGCGTTGAAATGGGCGGAATTTGCGTTTCGTAACCAATGCTCATCCAGGGCAGTGCGGTCTTGCTCCAGTTGGCCCAGTGCTTGCCGGTTTTGTCCATGCGGGGACGGCGTATCTTGGCCGGGCTCGAGCCTTTGAGCGGAATGTGCAGGTCTTCGGCAATGCCGAGGCTGTAGATGCGGTCAACAAATTGCTCGGGGTGGGCACTGTAGTACTCGTCGATGATGCGGCTCACCACGATGTTTGAGCTCACCTCCAGTCCGCGGGCCAGGGTGATGGCACCGTAGCCGCCGCGCCGCCAGTTGTGGTCTTTCATGTCGCGGCCGTGCATGTGATAGACACCACCGCCGGTTTCCACTACCTTCGACGTGTCGCACTTGCCGTCGTCGAGCGCCACCATCATCGAGGCCGTTTTGAACACCGAGCCGGGCTCGAGCAGGTCGCTCACGGCGTGGTTCTTCAGCTCGCGATACTCTACGCGCCCCTCGATGAGACATTTCTCCATGTTCACAATGGCCTTGATGTCGCCTGTGGCCACCTCCATGACGATGGCCACGCCCACATTGCCGTTGATTTCGCGCAGCTCGTCGATGACGGCACGCTCGGCCAGGTCCTGAATGCCCACGTCGAGCGTGGTGACGATGTCGGCACCGTCGATGGGCGGTGTGTCCATGATGTCGAGATACTTGTTGAGCACCTTGTTGCGGTGTATCAGTCCGTTGGTGCCGCGCAGAATGGTGTCGTAGGCCAGTTCCAGACCGAAGCGGGCGGTGTCCTTGGCACCAAACATGTCGCCCACGGTGCGCGAGGCCAGTGTGCCGAAGGGCCGCTTGCGGGCGTTGAACTCCTCGGCGTGGAATCCGCCCTTATAGCTGATGAGGTTGAATACGGGGAGCCGTTTCACCTCGCTGTAGGTGCTGTAGTCCACGCGCCGGGGCCAGATGGCCATGTTGCGCGCCATCTTGGCGTGGCCCGTTTCGAGCAGTGTGCGGAACTCAGCCGCCGATTTTTGCGGGAATATCTGGTTCAGTCCGTTGCAGATGCTGTCGAGCTTGTCGTACCACAACGAGTCGTTGCCGGCATCGTGCAGGGCCTTGAAGTCCATATACATCTTGAATTCGGGCAGCGAGCTGGCCATCAGCCGTCCGTCGCAGCTCAGAATGTTGCCGCGCACCGGCTTCACCACCACACTGTCTTTCTTCAGACGCGAGGCCACCTGCATCCAGTAGTCGCGTTTGACGGTGCTGATGTAGAGCGCCCGCGCAATGATGACGATGCCCAGGAGCAACATCACGTAGGCAATCATCTTATAGCGCGGCACTATTTTTTTTCTATCGAACAAACTACTCATCAGTTTTGTGGTACATAAATAATATAAGGTGGCTGGTCGGCAATGTGCAGCAGGCTGTCGTTGTTCTGCTTCAGCATGTCGAGCACGTGGCTCTCGCGGCATTTCTCGGTCAGCATGCTGCTGCTCGAGAGAGCTTTGTATTTGGCGTCTTGCAACTCGCTGTTCAGACGGTCAATCTCCAGCAGATTGCGCTGGCAGCTGTAGCGGTTGGAGATATAGACGATGGTGAAGGCGACAATGATGAGAATCATGCCTATTTGCCGTCGGATCATCGAGGCGGTGAGAAAGTCGCCGCCGAGCACCTTTCTGAGTGTGACGCTCGAGGTGAGGGTGCTTTCGTCCTCGCGGGCCTGCTCGTGGATGGCCTCTTTCAGGGCCGCGCCGAAGTTCTCCTCTTTTTTCTCCTCGGCTTTCTTGCCGGCTTCAGCGTCTTTGCCGGCGTCGTCGTCGCGGGCAGGCCCGTCGCTGCCCGTCGCCGTTGCAGTCTTGGGGCTGTTGGCGGTGTTTTTGGGTGTTGACGAGGCGGCATTGTGCGCTTTCACCTGCGTGTCGGGAGGCACAATGGTTCCGTCCTCGTCAGCAATGGCGTGGTCGGCGGGCAGTGGCTCTGCCGCCGTTATGGGGTTTTGTATGTATTTCTTCTCTTCGTTCATTCTGCTTGCACTCCTCTTTTCTCACTTCTCATTTCTCATTTCTCTCCGCCACCCTCAGCTTGGCACTGCGGCTGCGCGGGTTGCGGGCCTGCTCGTCGTCGCTGGGAACGATGACTTTGTTGTTCACCAGCGTGAACGGCGACTCGGTGCGCCCGAAGAAATCCTGGTGGACGCGACCCTCCACGTTGCCGGCCTTCATGATGTTTTTCACCATGCGGTCCTCGAGCGAGTGATAGGTGATGACCACTAGCCGTCCGCCTGGCCTGAGCAGCCCGGTGGCGGCCTGGAGCATCTCCTGCAAGGCGCTCATCTCGTGGTTCACCTCGATGCGCAGGGCCTGAAAGAGGCGGGCCATTTCTTTTTTCTGCCGGCTCTCGGTAAGCTCGGCGTCGTCTTCGTCGGTCATGGTGCGGCCGGTGACGGCACTGATGAACTGCTGGGTGGTTTCAATCTTGTATGCGGCCCGAGCCCTGACCAGCTGGGCCGCCACGCGGCGCGCCTGTTTCACCTCGCCATACAGGCGGAACACGTTGCAGAGCTGCTGCTCGTCGTAGGTGTTCACCACGTCGGCAGCCGTCATGGTGGCGCTCCGGTTCATGCGCATGTCGAGCCTGGACTTGAACCGGAACGAGAATCCGCGGCTGCCGTCGTCGAAGTGGTGGCTCGAAACACCGAGGTCGGCCATCAGACCGTCGATTTGCTCTACGCCGTAGTAGCGCATCCAGTTGCGCAGGTAGCGGAAGTTGCTGCGCACAAAGGTGAAACGCTCGTCGGCGGGCACCTGTCCGAGCACGTCCTCGTCCTGGTCGAAGCCAAACAGCCGGCCGTCTTTGCCCAGACGGCTCAGAATGGCGCGACTGTGTCCGCCGCCGCCAAAGGTCACGTCAACGTAGGTGCCTGCGGGCCTGATGTCAAGCCCGTCGATGCTCTCGTCGAGGAGAACCGGAACATGATAGCTGTCGGTAGGAATGGTCATAAGGCTTATTCACCTCCCATAATGCTTTCCATGGCGCGGCTGAATTCTTCGGCTTCCATGAAGGGCTGGTTGCCCTCGTCATTGCTCCATATTTCGATGGTGTCGTCAACACCCACAAATTTCAGGCTTTGCTCTATGTGCGCCATGCGCAGGTATCGCTTGGGGATGAGGAAACGACCGTTGCCGTCGAGCTCAATCAGCTCGGCATCGGCCACGAACTGACGGAAAATCTGCTGATGGGCCTTGTTCCAGCGGTTGAGCGAGGAGCGCAGCACGTCCATCTGAGCATTCCAGACGTCCATGGGATAGAGCACAAGACTGTCCTGGTGGATGTCTTTCCTGAGCACCAACTGCTCGCACCCGGCGCTTTGCAGCACCTTGCGGAACGTGGCCGGCAGGAAAGCCCTTCCCTTGGCATCAATCTTGGCTTCTATGTTTCCTAAAAAACGCATACGTACATCTTATATTCACAATTCGGCTCCAAAATTACATATTTTTCCCCACAATCCTCCACTTTTTCCCACTTTTTTTCGAAAAATAATGTTTTTTCTTGATTTGCTGCTATTTTCCGCCTCCATTTTCTCCCTTCCAATCGCGGTGCCCGTCGTCCTGGCCCGT
Source organism: uncultured Prevotellaceae bacterium (assembly GCA_900315565.1). Taxonomy (GTDB): domain Bacteria; phylum Bacteroidota; class Bacteroidia; order Bacteroidales; family Bacteroidaceae; genus Prevotella. The sequence goes on from OMZS01000017.1 coordinate 37,487, forward strand.
GCCTTTTCGCGCAGGTTTCTTGTTTCGCGCCCACCGTTCCCGACTTTAACGTTCGTTAACCCGTGAGATGTGTGCGCCTTTTTCGCCATTACGAAAATAACGCTTAACTTTGCGCTCAGATTTTCTAGAAAATTCGAGCGTCCCGTCGTGAGTTATTTCCGCCGGCTCGGCCTTGCGGATTTTATCTTGCGGAGAGGCAAATAAAAAGTCTTTGAAAAATCCATCATCATTCACCAACCATCGCTCAACATGAAATACAAAGTTACGAAAGAAAACCGCCCCACGCTGAAGAACTACGGCCGCTACAAGGCTGTAGCCGTTCACGAGCAGACCGTGGAGACCCGCCAGATTGTGAGCGAGGTGTGCCGCAGCACAGGTGCCTCGCGCGGCTCTGTCATCGCCGTGCTTGTGGGGCTGGCCGAGGCTGTGGGCCACCACTTGCGGCAGGGCGACCGTGTGCGCCTGGACGACTGGGGCCTGCTCAAACTGGAAATTGACAGTCAGAAGGTGGAAAATGCCGATGAATTCGACGAAAATCGCCATATACGGGCCGTGCGGCTGCATTTCATTCCCGAGAGCCGCCATGGCCGGCAACCGCTCTACCACGGCATACGGTTTACCCGCGCCGACGCACCCCAAGCACAACCCCGTCAGGCGAGCACACCCCCTGCCCGTCCGGCAGTGGTGCAGTTTCAAAAAATCCCCATTTCATCGGAGAAATCAATGCATTCTGTTCCCATTTTAAATACACCTAATCTTCAACCATTTTACCCTTATGAAAATTACCCTAGAAATTCCGGAATACAGTAAAGACGGACTCAAACTCAACTGGACCGACAGCTTCGTGATAAAAGTGGAGTCGTCGGCCCGTGAGGTGATTGTTTCGGCCAACAAAGAGGGGCTGTTGTCGCTCGCCAACCACTTGCTGAATTTGGCGCAAGACAGTGTGCCCGCTGGCGCTCATATCCATTTCGATGCATACAACTCGTTGGAAGACGGTTCGTCGGAACTGGTGGTGCAGAAAATCTGATGCTCATCCACCGACCTGTCTGATTTGCGCAGCAACATAGTTTCTTTTCTGTGAAATAAAGAAATGACAGCACGAAAACGAAACTTGGCAACTCTCTTTACGAAATTTGCCAAGTTTCCATGTAATTTTGGGGAGAACAGCGATGTGTCCATCCTCTCGTTTGTGGTTTCCGTCCACAAAGGTTGTTAAGCTGCCACGCCTAGCTCATAAAGATGCTCGGGGGCGATGTCGATGGTGCCGTCAAGCCAGCAGACCGTCCAACCGTCAAGGTCAAAGCGTTCGAACACGTCCTTGTCGCGAAGCGGGGCAAATATCTTGTACTTCTCAATGAGCGGCAGGCAGTCGAAGATGCGCTCACTGCCGTCGTTGAAAGTCAGGTAAAGCCGATAGCCTTCAAGTGCGCGGGCGGCTGTGACCCATCTCAATTCATTTTTCTGTTCCATATTGCTTAGTCGAGTGGATTGATTTTAACCAGCGTCTCGCCATTTTCCATGCGCTCCCAGTTCTCCATCAGTTCGTCCTTGTGCAGGTCGAGCCACTCGAAGACGAGGTGCAGTGCTCGGCGCGGCATCTGTCCTGTCACCTTTCCCGTCTGTATGTCGATAGTGGCGCGGTACTCATTGTAGCGCACGTGGAAGTGTGGCGGATTGTGGTCGGGCAAGTACATCGTGATGACGATGCCGTAAAAGTGGCAAATCTCTGGCATGTTGATTCGTTTGATTGTTTTATCTGTGACAAAGTTAGCAATTATTTTTCAATCTTATGCCGTTTTGTACGTTAAACTTACAAAATACTGGCCAGAACGGCTTTAAAATCATTACCTGATTGCGGGAAATCTCTATAAATCAAGTTAAAATTGGGATGATATGTGACTTTTCTATAAAAATGTTGTATCTTTGCGTTCGGATATTAGTAAACATTAGTTAGCAAGTGGGCGAAGCTGTTTTTCGTTATCTGCAAAACACAGGCATGCCCTCAAGCGGATGTTTGCTATGCTGACCAAACACAGACTTAACACATTATGGCACAAATGGAAAACAACAAGAAGCACAGCAAAGAGATGAGCCGCAGAGAGTTTCTGAGGCGGCTGGGACTGGGTGCCGGCTCTGCCATGGCACTGATGGCCATGGAGCCGTTTGCCGTTTTGGCGAGCAACGAGAAGAAACAGCCTGCAGAAAACCGCATGACCTACAGGGTGCAGCACGGCACTGGCGAACAAATATCGCTGCTGGGGTTTGGCATGATGCGCCTGCCCAACGACCAGGATGAGGTGAACCAGCTGGTGGATTATGCCATTGAGCACGGAGTGAACTATTTCGACACCGCGCCCATGTATATGGGAGGCCGCTCGGAAGTGCTCATGGGCAATGCCCTCTCGCGGCATCCGCGCGACAAATATTTTGTTGCCACGAAGATGTCGAACCAGAACCAGCGGCTGTGGTCGCTCGAAGACTCGAAAAACATGTACTACCAGTCGTTTCAGCGGCTGAAGACCGACCACATAGACTATTATCTGCTGCACAGCATCGGCGGAGGCGGGCTCGACACGCTCAACGGGCGTTTCATGGATAACGGGCTGCTCGACTTCCTGCTGGAAGAACGTAAAGCCGGCCGCATACGCCATCTGGGATTCTCCTACCACGGCGATGTGAGCGTATTCGACTGGCTGTTAGACCATAACGACGACTACCACTGGGACTTTGTGCAGATACAGATGAATTTCCTCGACTGGCGGCACGCCTCGCTCAACAAGGGCGGATGGAGGAAAGACGCCGACGCGGAATATCTCTACAACAAATGTCAGAAGTTGGATATTCAGTGCGTGGTGATGGAGCCGCTGCGTGGTGGCGCGCTGGGTAAGCTGCAGAGCGAGCAGGTTGAGCAGCTGAAAGCCCTGCGGCCCAACGACAGTGCCGCCCGATGGGCATTCAGATGGGTGGGTTCGCACACCAACATCCTTACCACCCTGAGCGGCATGAACAGAATGGATCATCTCATCGACAATGTGGAGACTTTCTCGCCCCTCGACCCGTGCACCGAAAGCGAAAACGCACTGCTGGCCAGCATTGCCGACGTGATGGCAGGCTTCCCCACCATTCCGTGCACCACGTGCAGCTATTGCATGCCGTGTCCCTACGGAGTGAATATTCCCGCTAACTTTGCCTACTACAACGAGGCCGTTAATGAGCATATACTCCCCTTGCCCGACCGTGGAGCCGCCGACTATCAGGCCAGGCAACAGCAGTTTGCCGAGGGGATGAGGGCTGCCCTTCCCGACGAGAAGACGTGGGCGCAGGCTTGCCAGGACTGCGAAGAGTGTCTTTCGAAGTGTCCGCAGCAGATACGCATTCCCAACCAGATGGCCCGCATCGTGGAAACCCTCAGAAAAGCATAAGGGAAAACAAAGGCCGACGGGCGCTGTCTCTCGCGTGAGAGGCAGCGCCCGTCGGCCTGACAGATGCACAGGCTGCAAATGGTGGCAGCAGGTTGCGGCGGTTTACATTTGGCTTTCGCCTTCGGCGTATTCGGAGAGGAAGAAGTGCTCGCCGTCGAAGACGACGTATGAAAATTGCCAAATCCAGTCGCCGAGGATAATCATGCGCGTTTTATGACTGAGCATCAGGTCGAGCTCTATATGGCGATGGCCATAGATAAAGTAGTCGATGTCCGGATGCGTCTGCATGTATTGTTTGGTGTATTTCACGAGTATTTCCTTGTCCTCACCCATGTAGGGCGGCTCTTTGCCGTCGGCCCTTTTCAGTCGTGAGCGTTTGGCCCACGAGAGTCCGAACCACATGGCCCAGCGCGGATGGAGGGTGGAGAACAGCCGCTGGCACGTGGTGTTATGGAAGATGCTGCGGATGAATCTGAAGCTCTTGTTTTCGTCGCCCAGTCCGTCGCCGTGGGCAAGATAAAACACCTTGTCGTAAATCTCCGTGGTGGTGGGCTTTTTGTGGAGAATCACCCCGCATTCCTTTTCCAGGTAGCCATACATCCAAATGTCGTGGTTGCCAGTGAAATAGTGAACCTCCACACCCATGTCGGTGAGTTCGGAAAGCTTGCCCAGAAAACGGGTGTATCCTTTCGGCACGGTGTATTTCCATTCATACCAGAAGTCAAACATGTCGCCCAGCAGATAGACTGCCGCGGCTTTGTGCTTGATGCTGTCGAGAAATCTCACCAGCCGGCGTTCCTGCATGCGTCCGTGGTCGATGGCCCACGAGCCCAAGTGGGCATCGGAAAGGAAATATATGTTCTTGTTCATGTTCTTTCAGTTCTGATGTGTTAGTTTATCTTTTGACAAAACCAAGGTGTGTGCTCTGTAAGTGGGTCTTAGTCGAAGCCCAGCTCAACGCGTGCCTCCTCGCTCATCATGCTTTGGTCCCAGACCGGCTCGAAAACCAGGTTTACGTTGACGCTGCCCACTCCCTCAACGCTCTCAATCTTCGAGCGCACGTCTTCGAGAATAAAGTCGGCAGCAGGGCACGACGGGGCGGTGAAAGTCATATCTACATCCACGCTTCCGTCGTCTTTCACGTCGATTTTGTAAATCATGCCGAGATTCCAGATGTCCACCGGAATCTCGGGGTCGTAAACCGTTTTCAGCACATCCACAATGCGACTTTCTATCTGGGTCTTTTCTTCCTGTTTCATAACATCGTTTCTTTTTGGCCACAAAAATACAAAATATTTTGAAATTGTGGCTCCAAATCGGAATAAATGTTTATCTTTGCCCACATGAAATATTCCATTATTGTTCCTGTTTATAATCGCCCCGACGAGGTGGACGAACTGCTCAGAAGCCTTACCGGGCAGACTATGAAAGATTTCGAGGTGCTCATTGTGGAAGACGGCTCACAGCGTGACTGCCGCGAGGTGGTAGAGAAATACAAGCCGCAGCTGAACCTGAAATATTTCGCTAAACCCAACTCGGGCCCCGGGCAGAGCCGCAACTACGGCGCCCAGCGCGCACAGGGCGACATGCTCATTGTGCTCGACTCCGACGTGGTGCTGCCGCAGGGATACATGGAGGCCGTTGACGACGAGATGCGCCGCCAGCCGGTTGTGGCGTTTGGAGGTCCCGACGCCTCGCACCCCTCGTTCACCAATGTGCAGAAGGCCATCAGCTACTCCATGACATCGTTTTTCACCACGGGCGGCATACGTGGTGGCAAGAAAAAGCTCGACAAATTCTATCCGCGCTCGTTCAACATGGGCATTCGCCGCGACGTTTACCAGCAACTCGGAGGATTCTCGAAGATGCGCTTTGGCGAAGACATAGACTTTAGCTACCGCATTGTGGAGGCTGGCCACCAGCCGAGGCTTTTCGCCGACGCTTGGGTGTGGCACAAGCGCCGCACCGACTTCCGTAAGTTTTTCCGCCAGGTGTATAACAGTGGCATTGCGCGCATCAATCTTGAGAAGCGCCATCCCGGCACCCTGAAACTGGTTCATCTGCTTCCGGCCGTTTTTACTGTTGGCGTCATTGCTCTGGTGCTCGTTTCGGCCGTGGGGCGCGCCCTGATGCACTACGATGCCCCCAACTGGCGCACGTGGTATTGGGTTTGTGCGTTGCCATGGATTCCCATTTTGCTCTACAGCCTCGTGATTTTCATCGATTCTGCCCTGAAGAACAAGAGCCTGCGGGTGGGACTGCTCTCTGTGCCCGCTGCTTTCGTACAGCTCATGGGCTATGGCTTCGGCTTCATTGAGTCGTGGTGGAAACGCTGCGTACTGAAACAAGACGAGTTCACTGCCTTTGAAAAGACTTTCTACAAATAATTATGGAAAAGCTCTCCATCAATCAGTGGGCCGAAGAAGACCGCCCGCGCGAAAAACTGATGAGGCTCGGGGCCGAGGCACTGTCCAATGCCGAGTTGCTGGCCATCCTCATTGGGTCGGGCTCTCCCAAAGAGAGCGCCGTGAGTCTGATGCAGCGCGTGCTGAGCGACTGCGACAACAACCTCAACACGCTGGGCAAGCGCAGCATTCACGAGCTGATGGAATACAATGGGGTGGGCGATGCCAAAGCCATTACCATCCTGGCTGCCTGCGAGCTGGGTAAGCGGCGCCAGCTGGAAAAAGCCGCAGAGCGGAAAGACATTGGCACCGCGATGGACATTTATAACCTGGTTCATCCCAAGATGCAGGATCTCGACGTGGAAGAGGCCTGGGTGCTGCTGATGAATCAAAACCACAAGCTGATAAAAAGCCTCCGCATTTCGCATGGAGGCATCACCGAGACGGCGGTCGATGTGCGCGTCATCATGAAAGAGGCTATTCTGGCCAACGCCACGGTGCTGGCCCTCTGCCACAACCATCCCAGCAACAATCCGAGGCCGAGCAAAGACGACGACCGCCTCACCCAGCGCGTCAAGAACGCCTGCGAGCTGATGCGCATCTACTTCATGGATCATGTCATCGTCACCGACGGAAAGTATTACTCCTATTACGAACAGGGGAGACTATAACAAATAACGGGCAGCCGCTGAGGGTTGCCCGTTATAAGGATGTCGGTTATGATGAAGTAAAGTTTTGTTTTTGTCTTACTCCTTCACGCGGTTGAGGTAAGAACCGTCGCGTGTGTCAACCTGAATGAGGTCGCCCTCGTTGATGAACAGGGGCACGCGCACCTCGACGCCAGTCTCCACGGTGGCGGGTTTGAGTGTGTTGGTGGCGGTGTCGCCCTTGATGCCCGGCTCAGAGTGGACGACGCGGAGGTTTGTCTTCACTGGCATTTCGGCATAGAGGATGGTGCCGTCGGTGGTGTCGCTGATGACCTGCACCACGTCGCCTTCCTTCATGTATTCGTGGCCGATGACAAGGTCGTTGGCGATGGGAATCTGCTCGTAGGTTTCCTGGTTCATGAAAATGCGGCCTGTAGAGTCCTCGTAGAGGTACTGGTAGGGGCGGTGCTCGATGATGACGTCCTCGAGTTTCTCACCGATGTTGTAGCGTCTTTCAAGCACGCGTCCGTCGCTGACGTTCTTGAGCTTGATGTTCATGATGGTGTTGCCTTTGCCCGGCTTGCGGTGCTGGAAATCGATGCAAACCCAGATTCCTCCGTCCATACGGATGGCTGTTCCTTTCTTAATGTCTTGTGAATTAATCATCTTTTTTATGTTTTTTGATTGAAAAAATCGCTTTTTGTCGCTTAATCGGGTGCAAAGTTACTGAAATTCTAGAAAAAAACATAAAAAGAAGGGGTAAAAATTGCATATTTCTTTGTGGTTTCGAAAAATATGAGTAATTTTGCAGCCCAAAAGCGTGAAAATAATAACATAAATAAGAATAGAGCAATGAAAAGAACATTTCAGCCCCACAATCGTCGCCGCGTGAACAAGCATGGTTTCCGCGAGCGTATGGCAACCAAGAATGGCCGCCGCGTTTTGGCTTCACGCCGCGCCAAAGGCCGTAAGAAACTCTCTGTTTCTGACGAGAATCACGGAAAGTAAACCGTCGTCAGTCACGAATAATGAAGGAAAACAGAAAGAAGTAAAGCTTAATCTTTGCTTCTTTCTGTTTTTTTGTTTACCTTTGGCAGCAGCTGAAGGTACTTTCGCTCGGAAAAGAAAAGAAAAACAAGTTTTCCTTTTGCTTTTCGCTCGCTTATTCGTACCTTTGACGTATGCCGAAGGTACTTTCGCTCGGAAAAGCATAAGAAAAACAAGTTTTCCTTTTGCTTTTCGCTCGCTTATTCGTACCTTTGCACTGTCCTCACTGTCTGTTGCGCTTCAGGGCAACGCTTGCTGTGGGAGCGGGGGCAGGCCAGAGGTAATGAAAACCAAAACATAGACGCGATGAAAGCAGCAGAGTTTGTAAAGAAGATATTCAGTCTGAGGCTGTGGGCCAATCTGGTGGCCATGGCCCTGGTGGTGGTGCTGTTGTGCTTTGGAGTAAAGTATGGTATTGACTTCTACACCCACCACGGAGAGAAAATCATTGTGCCCGATGTGAAGCACAAGTCGTTTAGCGACGCAAAACACATACTCGCCGACCGCGACCTGGAAATTGTGGTCAGCGATACGGGCTACATCAAGACGCTTCCCCCCGACTGTATTCTTGAACAGTCGCCAGAGCCCGGCGCCGTGGTCAAGTCGGGCAGGCTGATCTACGTCATTATCAATTCGCCCAGCACGCCCAAGCTCACCATACCCGACGTAATCGACAACAGCTCCATGCGCGAGGCACGGGCCAAACTCATCGCCATGGGATTCAAGGTAATCGACCCCGAGTATGTGCCTGGCGAACGCGACTGGGTGTATGGCATCAAGGTGCGCGGAAGAAATGTTGTCACCGGCGACCGAGTGTCTATCGAGGACCCGCTCATTCTGCAGGTGGGCGACGGCAAGCGCGACCTGATGGACTCTGTCAGTTTCATCGATCCCGTTTATCCTGAGCTTGAAGAAGAGGACGAATTCGAGGAGGTGCTCGAACTGGAAACCAACCATGAGGGCAAAGAACCCACAGAGGTCAACCCCGCTCAGCCCGCACAACCGGCACAGCCCGCCCAGCCAGCTGAGCCGAAACCCTCTTCACCTGCAACACCACAGCCGTCGCAACCCGTCAACAGCCCCCAACAAGAGTAATCGCACATGATGACAACCGAACAAATGGAAGCCATGCTCGAAGACGACGAGCAGCAACTCTACGAACACTTCCGCATAGAGGTGGACAAAGGGCAGGAGCCGTTGCGCATCGACAAGTTCCTCTTCGAGCACATGCAGCACTCCAGCCGCAATCGCATACAGAAAGCGGCCGATGCCGGGTTTGTGCATGTCAACGAGCGGCCTGTGAAAAGTAATTATAAGGTACGCGCGGGCGACATCATCACACTGATGCTCGACCGGCCCCACTACGATACCACCATTCAGCCCGAGGACATCCCGCTCGACGTGGTCTATGAGGACGATGAGCTCATGGTGGTCAACAAGGCGGCGGGTATGGTGGTGCATCCTGGCTGCGGCAATTTCAGCGGCACGCTTGTCAACGCCGTTGCGTGGCACTTGCGCCATCTTCCAAGCTACGATCCCAACGACCCCGAGGTGGGACTTGTACATCGAATTGACAAGGACACCAGCGGCCTCATTGTAGTGGCCAAAACGCCTGATGCCAAGTCGCGGCTGGGCGTGCAGTTCTTCAACAAAACCAGCCGGCGCACCTATCTGGCGCTGGTTTGGGGCAATTTCACCGACGACGAAGGGCGCATAGAAGGCAACATTGGGCGCGACCCCAAGGACCGCCTCAGAATGACTGTCTTCCCTCCCGACTCAGAGTATGGGAAACCCGCTGTCACCCACTATCGGGTGGTGGAACGGTTCGGATACACCACGCTCGTGGAGTGCCGTCTTGAAACAGGGCGCACCCACCAGATACGCGCTCACATGCGCCACATAGGACATCCCCTCTTTGGCGACGAGCGCTATGGCGGCACTGAGATTTTGCGCGGAGAGCGCAGCAGTACCTACAAGGCGTTCATCAGCAACTGCTTCAAACTGTGCCCCCGTCAGGCGCTTCACGCCCAGACGTTGGGATTCGACCATCCCGTCACGCGCAAACCGATGGATTTCACCTCACCGCTGCCTGCCGACATGGCTGCTCTCATCGACAAGTGGCGCGGCTACATCAAAGGATTCCAAGGAGAAATCAAGGAGAGTTGAGAACTGATTACACGGAAAGATAATTAAACAAAGAATATGAAAAATATTAAGAGAACCATTGCCATTGTCTGCGGAGGCGACTCGTCGGAATACGAAGTGTCATTGCGCTCCGCACAAGGTCTTTATTCGTTTTTCGACAAAGAACGTTACGATGTTTACATTGTCATTGTACGAGGCATTAACTGGCGTGTGCAGCTCGGCGACGGAACCACTGCGCCCATCGACCGCAACGACTTCTCGTTTCAGGAGAACGGCAAGCTCGTTGTGTTCGACTACGCATACATCACCATCCACGGCACACCCGGAGAGAACGGCATACTGCAGGGCTATTTCGAGCTCATCCATCTGCCTTACTCCACCAGTGGCGTGCTCGTTGAGGCCATGACCTTCGACAAGTTTGTGCTCAACCAGTATCTGCGCGGCTATGGCGTGAGCGTGGCCGACAGCCTGCTCATTCGCAAGGGCTACGAGCAGCTGGTCAGCGACGACGAGATTGAAGAGCGCATTGGCATGCCTTGTTTTGTGAAACCTGCTGCCGACGGAAGCAGTTTCGGTGTGTCGAAGGTGAAGAACAAAGACCAGCTGGCACCCGCCATCCGCAAGGCCATGATGGAGAGCGACGACGTGATGGTGGAAAGCTACCTCGAGGGCACCGAAATCACCATTGGCTGCTACAAGACCAGAACCAAGTCGGTGCTCTTCCCCGCCACGGAAGTGGTCACCCGAAACGAGTTTTTCGACTACGATGCCAAATACAACGGGCAGGTGCAGGAAATCACGCCTGCGCGCATTTCTGCTGATATTGCCGAGCGAGCCAACCAAATCACCAGCCACATCTACGACATTCTGCACTGCAACGGCATTATTCGCATCGACTACATCATCAGTCCCGAAGGCCGTATCAGCATGCTCGAAGTAAACACCACCCCGGGCATGACAGCCACCAGCTTCATTCCCCAGCAGGTGCGTGCAGCTGGCCTCAATATGAAGGATGTGCTTACCGACATCGTAGAAAATCAGTTTGTGTAATTCGGCATTACACTTTCCTTTACTCCTCATCACCTCATTTATCATTTATCATTTATCATTTATCATTTAGCAAAGCGCTATGAACGACCAACTCCGAGCCTTCGATGACATCAGGCCCTTCGAACCCGAAGAACTGCCGGCCGTCTATGAGCGGCTGCTGGCCGACAAACAGTTTCAGACCGTTGTGGCATATCTCTATCCTGACGTGCCTCTGGAGGCTGTCGCCATGAAAATGCGCGCCTGCAAAACCAACCTGCAGTTTCAGAGAGAGTTTTGCTACACCTTCCTCAAGCAACTGCTGGCCAAGGCCAGCAAAGGATGCGACATGGACTGTCAGGCCATCGACACCCGTGGTCGTTACACCTTTGTGAGCAACCACCGCGACATTGTGCTCGACTCGGCCCTGCTCGACGTGCTGCTTTTCGACGCCGGTTTCACCACTACCTGCGAGATTGCCATTGGCGACAACCTGCTCTCGCTGCCCTGGGTGAAAGACCTCGTGAGAGTCAACAAGTCGTTCATTGTGGAGCGTAGTCTGCCGCCGCGCCAGATGCTCATGGCCAGCAAGCGGCTGTCGGAGTACATGCACTACGCTATAGGCCCCAAAAACGAGAATATCTGGATAGCTCAGCGCGAGGGGCGCGCCAAGGACAGCAACGACCGCACCCAGCCCGCCATCCTGAAGATGATGGCCATGGGCGGACAGGGCAGCGTGGTGGAGCGGCTGATGCAGCTGCACATTGTGCCGCTGGCCATCAGTTATGAGTTCGACCCCTGCGACTATCTGAAGGCCGCCGAGTTTCAGCTCAAGCGCGATGTGGAGGGATGGAAAAAGTCGCCGCAGGACGATGTACTCAGCATGCGTACGGGCATCATGGGCTACAAGGGCCGCATTCACTATCAGTGCGCCCCCTGCATCGACGACTATCTGGCCGCTCTCTCGGCGGATATACCCAAGACCGAGGTGTTTGATGTCATTGCCAGTCACATCGACGAGCAAATTCATCGCAACTATCGTCTTTATCCTTCCAACTATGTTGCGCTCGACCTGCTTGAACGAAGCAGCGGCCATAGCTCTATGTACACCCTTGAAGAGAAAGCGGCTTTCGAACAGTATGTTGAGGCCCAGTTGGCCAAGATTGATATTGTTAACAAAGACGAAAGGTTCTTGCGCGAACGCATGCTGACCATGTATGCCAATCCGGTACGCAATTTCCAAGAATCTATTAAATCCGTGTAATCTGTGTAATCTGTGGTTCTGTGTAATCTGTGGTTCTGTTTAGTCTGTGGTTATGAAGAAAATTTTTTCCGTTATCGCGATAGTTGTCGTCATCGTTTTGCAGAGTGGCCTGCTTGCTGCCTGCGAGGCAGAGAATTATGAGTCGGGCGACGGAGAATACTCCAACATGGTGGCCGAATTTGCAGACACCTACACCACTGCCGAAAAAACGCTTACACGCATGATGACCGACGAGGGCGACTCGCTGGTTTTTGCCGATAAATATCTATGCGACTGGGCCGCCACGGCTGACTCTGTCTTTCGCGCGCTCGTATATTATAATAAGGTGGCAGGCGGCAAGGCTGACGTCTTGTCGGTGCACCAGGTGCTCGTGCCCGTCATTCGCCCGCATTACACGGTGAAAGAAATCAAGACCGACCCCGTTGTCATAGAAAGCTCGTGGAAAAGCCACAATAACCGCTATCTCAATTTCAGGCTCAATTTGCTTTCTGGCACCATTGAGGGCATGGACAACCGCCATCTAGTGGGTATGATGTGCGACACGCTGCTGACCCATGCCGACGGCCGTCAGCATCTGCATCTCCGTTTGTTTCACAATCAGAACGGAGTCCCCGAATACTACGGTTATCAGGCTTATTTGAGCATTCCCCTCAAAACAAATCCCTATCGCCTACACACTGGCGATACGGTGTCAGTCCGTGTCAACACTTACGAAGGCGAAGTGCAGAAAACGTTTATCTATTAGCATTTACCCCCATCAGTCGGTTGCTGTTGAGACTATATTGTAGTCTCATTGGCAACCGTTTTTTTGTTGCCTTACGTTTTCTTCAACAGTTTCTTTTCCAGATTTTCAAGCATGTCGATGGTCATGCGCTCGAGATTGTAGTCGGGTTTCCATCCCCACTCTTTTCGGGCGCATGAGTCGTCCATGCGGTTGGGCCAGCTGTCGGCAATGCTCTGTTTGAGCGGGTCGATGTCGTAGTACATCTCAAAGCCGGGCTTGTGCTTGCGAATCTCGCGGTAGATGATTTCCGGGTCGAAGCTCATCGACGCCACGTTGAAGCCATTGTGGTGGACAAACTTGTGCGGGTCGGCCTCCATGATGCTGATGGCTGCTTTCAGCGCGTCGGGCATGTACATCATGTCCATCAGCGTGCCTTTGGCGATGGGGCAGGGGAATCGCTCGCCGCGCACGGCATAGTAGAAAATATCCACGGCATAGTCGGTGGTGCCGCCGCCCGGCGGTGTAAGGTACGAAATGATGCCCGGGAAGCGCACCGAGCGCGTGTCCACGCGGTATTTCACTTGATAGTAGTCGCTCAGCAGTTCGGTGGTGACTTTCGACACGCCGTAGATGGTGCGCGGGCGCTGGATGGTGTCCTGCGGGGTCATGTAGTGGGGAGTGTTGGTGCCAAACGAGCCGATGGAGCTGGGCGTGAACACGCTGCAGTGGTGCTCACGCGCCACTTCGAGCACGTTCCACAGTCCGTCGATGCCAATCCTCCAGGCCAGCCGGGGCTTGGCCTCGGCCACCACCGAGAGCAGGGCGGCCAGATTGTAGATGGTGTCGATGTCGTGTTTCTTCACCACGGCAGCAATGCCCTCGCCGTCGGTGACATCGGCCATCTCGGCGGGGCCGCTTTCCTTCAGCTCGCCCTTGGGCTCTGCACCCGCAATATAGCCTGCCACCACGTGTTCGTTTCCGTATTTCTTTCTGAGTTCGCGTGTCAACTCGGAGCCAATTTGGCCAGTTGAGCCAATCACCAAAATGTTTTTCATATTCAGAGCTTGTTAACAAGTATATTTTGCGTATATTCTTACACACCGCAAAATAAGGTATTTTTTTTCGAAATCGCCTCGTTTGCTGACAAAATGTTTTTGTGAGAGCCGAAATTTAAAGAATATTAACCGAAGGTTTGACTATATGTCGGAAATATTGACTTACTTTGCACTATCTCATTGGAAAACATTTATCAACCTTTTAACCTTTCAAACTATATGTACGGAAAAATGAAAGAACACCTCAGCCAGACGTTGGCTGAGATTCGCGAAGCGGGACTTTACAAGGAAGAACGTCTTATAGAAAGCCCCCAACGAGCAGCTATCACCGTGAAAGGCCAGGAAGTGCTCAACTTCTGCGCCAACAATTATCTGGGCCTGTCGGACCATCCGCGCCTCATCGAGGGTGCCAAGCGCATGATGGACCGCCGCGGCTTCGGCATGTCGTCGGTGCGGTTCATCTGTGGCACGCAGGACATCCACAAGGAGCTGGAGGCCGCCATCAGCGACTATTTCCACACCGAGGATACCATTCTCTATGCCGCCTGTTTCGATGCCAACGGCGGTGTGTTCGAACCGCTGTTCACCGACGAGGATGCCATCATCAGCGATGCCCTCAACCACGCGTCTATCATCGACGGCGTGCGGCTGTGCAAGGCCCGTCGCTACCGCTATGCCAACGCCGACATGGCCGACCTTGAGCGCTGTCTGCAGGATGCGCAGGCACAGCGTTTCCGCATTATCGTCACCGACGGTGTGTTCTCCATGGACGGCAATGTGGCCCCGATGGATAAGATTTGCGACCTGGCCGAAAAATACGACGCACTGGTCATGGTGGATGAGAGCCATTCGGCCGGTGTTGTCGGCAAGACGGGCCACGGCGTGAGCGAGTTCTTCAACACCTACGGGCGTGTGGATATCTACACCGGCACGCTGGGCAAGTCGTTCGGCGGTGCATTGGGCGGCTTCACCACCGGCCGCAAGGAAATCATCGACCTGTTGCGCCAGCGCTCGCGCCCCTATCTGTTCAGCAACTCGTTGGCCCCGTGCATCATCGGTGCCTCGCTCGAGGTGTTCAAGATGCTCAAGGAGAGCGACGACATTCACGACCGCCTGGTGGAGAATGTCAACTATTTCCGCGACAAGATGATGGCCGCTGGCTTCGACATCAAGCCCACGCAGAGCGCTATCTGCGCCGTGATGCTCTACGATGCCAAGCTCTCGCAGGTGTATGCCGCCAAGATGCAGGAAGAGGGCATCTACGTCACGGGTTTCTACTATCCCGTGGTGCCTAAGGAGCAGGCGCGCATCCGTGTGCAGATCAGTGCCGGACACACGCGCGAGCAGCTCGACAAGTGCATTGCCGCCTTCATCAAGGTAGGAAAGGAGCTGGGAGTGCTCAAGTAGTTAGCCTCTTTCAGTTTTTCTTGGTTTTTCCTTATTTATTCTTTGTTTTTGTAAAGGCGCGTAGCGAATCTATTAAAAAGAAATCTCTCTTATACCAGCTTCTCCAGCACCTGCAGGTCGTCCTCGGTGGTGGCCCAGCTGGTGACAAAGCGGCAGATGGTACTCTGCTTGTCGTAAGGCCCCCAGTGCGTGAACTGAACTTTCTGTTCCAGTTCGCGCACTTTTTCGTTGTCGATGACGAAAAACTGCTGGTTGGTGGGCGAGTCGATGTAGAGGCGATAGCCCTTGTCCACCATCAGCCGCCGCATCTGGCGCGCCATGTCGATGGCATGGCGCGAAATCTGCAAGTATAGCGGCTCATGGCCGTCCTCCGTGCCCGGCTCAAACAGTGCGTCGAACTGCACACCCGTCAGGCGGCCTTTGGCCAGCAGTGCGCCGTGGCGCTTCACGATAGAGAAGAAGCAGCGCGGTGCCTTCATCTGGCTGAACACCACCGCCTCGCCACACAGCGCGCCCACCTTGGTGCCGCCAATGTAGAACACATCACAGTGGCGCGCCAGCCAAGGCAGCGTCACGTCGGGCGAGGCAGCCAGGCCGTAGCCCAGTCGTGCTCCGTCGATGAACAGCAGCAGGCCGTGGCGGTGGCACACCTCATACAGGCGTTCTATCTCCGTGGCCGTGTAGAGTGTGCCCAACTCCGTGGGGAACGAGATGTACACCATGCCCGGCTGGGCCAGGTGGTCGCGGCTCTCATCGCCCTCAAACCACTCCATATACTCGCTCAGTTGCAGGGCGCTCAGCTTGCCTTCGTGGGGCGGCAGCGCAATCACTTTGTGGCCGCTGGCTTCCACGGCTCCCGCCTCATGGATGGCAATGTGGCCGCTTTCTACGGTGACGACGGCCTCGTACGAGCGCAGCGCCCCGTCGATGACGGTGGCATTGGTCTGGGTGCCGCCCGTCAGCAGAAACACCTCTGCCTGCTCCAGCTGGCACGCTTTTTTGATTTGCTCTTTCGCCCGCTCGGTGTAGGCGTCGAACCCGTAGGTGAGCGTCTGTTCGCCATTGGTTTCCACCATGTGTTGCAGCACCCTGGGGTGCGCCCCGTTGTTATAGTCACATTCAAACGAAATCATATTCTTCTTTTCCTTTGTGTTGGTTTACGGTTCTCGGGCATGGTTTTTCCATGCCTTTGCAAAGGTATTTTATTTCACGACACTAACCAAAAATTTTCTAGAAAATTTGAGCGTATCATCGGGAGTTATTTTTCTGCTGTCGCGGTTGATATAATTATTGTTCAACTTTCGTAGGTAAAAGAAAACAAGGAGTTCAAGGAGTTGCAAGGAGTTACAAGACATCAGTCTTTGCTCAGAAGCATCTTTCAAAAGTAGAAAACAAGAATAAAGCTATTGTCTTGAACTCCTTGCAACTACTTGAACTTCTTGAACTACAAAAAGTTGAGAGCTTGCGAAACTTAAGTTATTGTTGTAAGTTATGTTGTAATTTTCTAGCCTAAATTATTCATGCTTCCGACGCGCCAGCCGCTCCCCTCCCCTCGAGGGGAGGGGTTAGGGGTGGGGTCCGTATCTTATCTCACACAGAGGAACGGAGGGAACAGAGGGAGCAGCCTTTGGCCGCAAAGAGGGAAACGGAGGAAACAGAGAGCGACCTACGGTCGCTGACTCCCTAAACTCTGAAAGACTCCTACAACTCAAAAGAACTCATTGGCTCAGAGAATATCCTCTTAACCCTCAAAAAAACCTCAGCGCCTTTGCGTGAAATACTCCCTCCCTTTGGGAGGGTCGGGGTGGGTTCCCTCTGTTCCTCTGTGTGAGAATTTTCCCTCAGGGGTGGGGTCTGTAATATTGCTATTTTGCGAAAATCATACTGACCCCACCCCGGCCTACGGCCACCCTGAAAGCGTTAAGTGTAACGATTACAATAAAATATCATTCTTTAGTTATTGTTTGCCTTTTGATGACATTTTGGAGGCAAAAAGTCAAAAAATCACAAAATAGTACGGAAAATAGACAAAAAAGTATCATGTTTTTTGACATTTTAGCCGTATCTTTGCAAATTGAAAAAGTGTAGTACCAAGTAGTGAAAAATGAAAAATAATATAAAGTCATATTAATAACCTAAAAACTATTTTAAAAGCGTATGATATAAGTAAAAATAGCGAGTACTTGTTCCCCCAAGAGCTCCACCTTATTATATATAATAGGCGTGTGGGCGACGTGGCCTCCGTGCTGCGGAAAACCAGAAATCTGGCAACAGATTCTCAAAGTGAATTATCAATTAACCTAAGAAAAATACTTAAGTATGAATTTTAACTTTAGAAAGACAGCGCTGCTGTTGGGTGCATGCGGACTTCTCTCGTGGAGTGCCGCCACCCCCGCATGGGCTGAGAGCACTTCAGTGGCCTCGGTGCAGCAGACAAAGACAGTGAAAGGTACTGTAAGTGATGCCATGGGTCCCGTCATCGGAGCCACGGTCATGGAAAAAGGTACCACGAACGGTGCAGTTACCGATTTCGACGGTAACTTCTCTCTTAACGTTAAGCCAGGCGCTACGCTGGTCATCTCTTATGTAGGTTTCCTCACACAGGAAATTGCTGTTGGAAACCAGACAACCTTCGACATTACTCTGAAAGAAGACTCCAAGAGCCTCGAAGAAGTGGTGGTAGTGGGTTACGGTGTGCAGAAGAAAAAGCTGGTCACCGGTGCCACTGTGCAGGTGAAGGGTGAGGAAATTGCCAAACTCAACACCACCAACGCCCTGACCGCCATGCAGTCGTCAACCCCCGGTGTGAACATCACGCAGAGTTCTTCGCAGCCTGGTAAGGGCTTCAAGGTGAACATCCGTGGTGTGGGTACCATCGGTAACTCTTCGCCGCTGCTCATCATCGACGGTATCCAGAGCGGTACGGCCGACGACGGTCTGAACGGTCTGAACCCCAACGACATCGAGAGCATCGACGTGCTGAAGGATGCTGCTTCGGCTGCCATCTACGGTGCCCGTGCTGCCAACGGTGTGATTCTCGTCACCACCAAGCAGGGTAAGTCGGGTAAGGTTCAGGTGCAGTACGACGGTTTCGTGGGCTGGTCGAACGCTTACAAGGTGCCCGCCATGCTGGGTGCAAAAGATTATATGCAGGTCATCAACGAGACCAACTTCAATACTTACGGTACACCTACCAACTGGGCAGGACTCGTTCCGCAGGCCATCCTCGACAAGGTGAATGGTGGCTGGGACGGCACCGACTGGTTCAAGGAGTATCAGAACAAGAACGCCCTGCAGTTCAGCCATGCAGTGACTGTGAATGGCGGTACCGACCGTTCGAAGTTCTCCATGTCGCTCAACTACAGCTCTAACGAGGGTATCATGGGTGGCGACAATGCTTCCAGCTACAGCCGCTACGGTGGTCGTATCAACTCTGAGCACGTTGTTCTCAGAGGCAAGGACCTGCTGGGCGAGGAGCACGATCTGCTCACCGTTGGTGAGAACGTTTCTTACTGGTACCACAAGAGCCACGACTTGGCTGAGAGCAACGGTTACTGGAACATCATGCAGGCCGCTTACATCGCTTCGCCGCTCGTTGAGCCCTACAATGCCGACGGCTCGCTGGCTTCGTACAAGGAGAACGGTGCTGGCTACAGCTCTATGGTTTATTCCAACCCGCTCAACCACTTCCTCAATGGTGGTTTCAACTCGCTCAACAAGAGCCGCGACTTTGGCGTGGGTGCTACTTTCTACTGGATTATTGAGCCTATCAAGAACCTGAAGTATCGCGGACAGTTCAACACTGGCTACAGTGCCAGCAACTACCGCAGCGTGGGCTATCCCTACTCTCAGAGCTTCACCAGTGCCGGTGCCAACTACACAGTGAACCAGAGCAACGGTCAGGGCTCAAGCTTCTCTCTTGAGAATACGCTTTCTTATATTCTTCCCACCTTCGGCAAGCACACCATCGACGTGCTCATCGGTCAGTCCATAGAGCGCAGCGACTGGAGCACCGGCCTGAATGTCAGCGGTACGGTATCTGCCGAAAACCTCAATTCACTCGTACTGAAGGGCTGGGACTACAACACCATCGCCAACTACGACTACGCTTTCCACTCTGGCTCAGGCGGTTATGATACTCCCATGCAGGGCAGCATCGCCTCGTTCTTCGGTCGTGCCAACTGGAACTACGACGAGAAGTACATGTTGACCGCCATCATCCGTGCCGACGGTTCTAACAACTTCGCCCGCGGACACCGCTGGGGCTACTTCCCCTCTGTATCGGCTGGTTGGAACATCACCAACGAGAACTTCATGGAGAGCACAAAGAGCTGGCTCGACTTCCTGAAACTCCGTGCATCATGGGGACAGAACGGTAACTGTAACATCGGTAACTTCTACTATCTGTCGAACATCGGCTTCTCGCCCAGCGGCTATCCCGACTACGGCTACAAGTTCTCGAGCGACATGATTGCCACCGTTACCGACAACGTCTATACTACTGGTGCTTACGCTAAGAACGTGCCTAACCCCGACGTGACTTGGGAGACTTCTGAGCAGCTCAACATTGGTCTCGACGCCCGCTTCCTTGGCGGCCGCCTGGGTTTGAACTTCGACTGGTACAAGAAGACCACGAAGGACTGGCTGGTACAGGCCCCGATGAACGTGGTGCTTGGCTACGAGGAGCCTGCTTACGTCAATGCTGGTGACGTGAAGAACACTGGTTTTGAAATTGCTCTCAGCTGGCGCGACCAGATTGGCGAGGACTTCAGCTATCACGCCAACCTGAACGTGGCCACCAACAAGAATGAGGTGACCCGTCTGGCCAACAATTCGGGCCATATCGACGGTCAGGGTGATGCCATCTTCGAGAACTCTTCATGGGTTTCGCGTGTTGAGGTGGGCCACCCCATTGGCTACTTCAGCGGCATGTCCTACAGTGGCGTTTGGCAGAACACAGCCGAGATTGAGGCTGCACGTGCTGCCGGCAAGGCCGTCATCGAAGGCGCACAGCCTGGCGACCTTATCTGGGACGACTTCAACGGTGACGGCATCATCTCGCTCTCTGAGGACCGTCATGAGATTGGTCAGCCTCACCCGAAGATGACCCTCGGCGCAAGCCTGGGCTTCGAGTGGAAAGGCTTCGACTTCGGTATCACTGGTGCAGGTGCCTTTGGCATGCAGGTGATGCAGTGCTACCGCACCGCTCTGCTGGCTAACCCCTACAACAACTACACGGTTGATGTGTTCGACCGCTGGCACGGTGAGGGAACGAGCAACACTCGTCCTCGTCTCTCTGTTGGTTCTACCAACGACCAGTGGGTTTCTACCCTCTACATGGAGGATGCCGACTACTTCCGCATTCAGAACATTACGCTGGGTTACGACTTTGCCAAACTCTGGAAGAGCGGCCCCTTCTCTCAGTTCCGCCTTTATGTGCAGGCTCAGAACCTCTACACCTTCACTGGCTACTCTGGTGTCGATCCTGAAATCGGTTCGTCGGGTGGTAAGGACTCTTGGGCACGTGGCATCGACGTGGGTCTCTATCCCTCTGCCCGTACCTTCATCGTAGGTGCAAGTATCAAGTTCTAATCTAAATCAATATAATAAGGAATAGAAGTATTATGAAAAAGATATATGTAATGGCAATTGCGGCTCTCTTCACAGTTGGACTGACCTCTTGCGAAGACTTCCTCGATTCCGAAAACTATACCGAAGCCAACACGAGCAACTATCCTGCTGCGGCCAACGACCTGAACAAGGAGCTTGCTGCCCTGTATGGCGTGATGAACCAGATGAGCACTGACCCGCTGCAGACACCCTGGTTCGTGAACTACATTATGTCCGACGATGCCAACGGTGCCGGTGGTACGGGCGACGTTGAGGCACATGCCGTTGGTCACCTCATGGCCAACAAGGAAGACCTCTACGACAACGCTTGGAAGAACACTTACGTGGGCATTGCCCGTGCAAGTGCCATCATCTATGCCGTTGATGCTTTCGACTGGACGGGCCAGGAAGCCAAGCGCAACCAGATGCTGGGCGAGGCTTACTTTCTGCGTGGTCTGTTCTATCTCTGGGGCGTTCAGTTCTGGGGCGACATCCCCGCTTACTGGGCTGCCGCTGCTCCCGAGCCATGTCCGCAGCTGAGTGCTGAGGACGTTATCATGCCGCACATTCTGGCCGACTTCACCAGCGCTGCCAACCTGATGAGCCATGGCGCCACCACACGTGGCGACGGCCATGCCACCAAGGGTGCTGCCGAGGGTATGCTGGCACGTGCCTACATGTTCTATCAGGGCTTCTACAAGAAGGCTGGCGAGCTGGCTAAGGCCAATCTTGCCGATGTGTCGTTCGCTTTCGAAGAGGGCGAGCAGGAGGGTGCTGGCGCTTCGCTGAGCAAGGCTCAGGTAGTGGCTTTCCTCGAGGATGCTATTAACAATGGCGGCTACTCGCTCGTAGAGGATTTCCGTATGCTCTGGCAATATTCTAACGAGCTCACTGCTCCTGGTTATGGCTATGTGAAGGATTTGGCCGATGCAGGCAAATTCTGGGCTGGCAACGGCAACTCTGAGGAGATGTTCCAGGTGCAGTACATGAACTCTGGTTCGTGGAACGGTACCATCGGTATGGGTTTTGTTAACCAGGTAGAGCTCTACTGCGGTCTGCGTTGCGACGACGACGGTGCAGGTACTGCCAATGGCGATGCCAACACACTGCCCTTCGGACAGGGCTGGGGCCAGGGTACCATCAATGCCAACCTCTGGGACGACTGGAGCGATGCCGACCCGCGTAAGAAGGCTACCATCCTGGATGCTCAGGCTGAGTGCGACAAGTTTGTGTTCACCACCTCTTGCTCTGAGGATGCCGGTTACTACAACAAAAAGTGGATGGCTGTCACATGTCCTGAGTCTTCATGGGATGACCACAACACTTCTTACACATGGTGGGGCGTTTATCGCGCCAAGAACACCACCGCTCCGAATACCAACAATAACTCTTTCCAGGGCGACCACTTCTCTGACATGGTGCTCCTCCGTCTGGCCGACGTCATGCTGATGCACTCAGAGCTGACAGGTACTGCCGACCAAATGAACAAGGTTCGCGCACGTGCCAAACTGCCTGCTACAACCTACTCTTGGGCCAACATCAAGAACGAACGCCGCTTTGAGCTGGCCGGCGAGGGCCTGCGCTTCAACGACCTGCGCCGCTGGTCGGGTAAGGACGGTGGTGCTGGCTGTGAGGCCGCTGTTGCCCTGCAGCGTCAGGACGGTTCGCGCGTCAACTACACTCAGCGTTGGACGGTTATGCACCACGGTGCTGGCGTAGGCGGCAGCAGCTGGGCTCAGCGCTATGCCGACACCGACGGTTTCTTGCCGAAGCCTCCCGCTCAGGTCAACCTGATTGGCGATTCTGAGATTCTCAGCCAGAACAAGGGCTGGTACGACGGAACCAAGTGGAGTATGTCTGGTACACCGATTTATTAAAATTGATAATTCAACTTTTAGGTGGATAAGTAAACAAGAAGTCACAACGAGTTGCAAGGAGTTACAAGACACTAGTCTTTGCTCTGACGAATCTTTCAAACAAAGGTACAAGGATTGAAAAAGCTGTTGTCTTGAACTCCATGCAACTACATGAACTCCTTGAACTCCACAAAGTTGAACCAAAGCGAAACTTAAATTGATATAATTGAAAATTGAAAATAAAAACAATATGAAAAAGTCAATAATATTGTTCGCAGTTGCGCTGGGCCTCTTCACTTCTTGTGATCCTATCAAGGAAGAGAAAGACTTTTCGCCCTGGCTCGTGACTTCGAGTGAGATTGAGAGCGCAGTCAAAATCTCACAGGTTGATGCTAACGGCAATCCCGCAGCCGACGGCAACTATTTCAAATATACTACAAGCCCCGACCTGAATGTCACCATCTTCAATAAGCTGGCCGATGGTTCGGAGAATATTCTGGCCCGCGGTTTGAGCGGCTCCTTCACTATCAAGCCCAAGCGCGGTTCCGACCCCAACCAGAAGTTCTGGATTCGTGTGGTGGGCAGCGACAACCAGCCCATTGATGTTGAAAAGACAGTAAACGTCTATGTGCAGCAAGAGCTCGATCCCGAGATTCGTCTGCTCGCCAGCGATGTGTATGGCAAGAAAATCTGGAAGTGGGATACCTCTATCACCGGTGCTTTCTGGGGCAACATGGGTTATCAGCCCGGCGATGGTGCCTCGGTCGGTATCTCCGGCAACGGTCAGTGGTGGGGTATGACCAGCGACGAGGACTTTGCTGGCCAGCTGCAGCACTCTCATGATGGTGCTTACCACGGAGAAGGCCTGAATGCCTGGATGGAATTTACCGACGAGGGCATCTCTACCTGCTACAACGAGAATGGCGAAGCCTATATGTCGGCTCCGTTCACCGTGACCGAATATGATCCCAATGCCGAGTGGCGCAAGGGTTGGCTCAACACCACCGCCATCCTCTGGCCGTATGAGATCAACTCGGGCGGTAACATCCCCGGCAAGTACGAGATTGTTTATCTCACTGCCGACAAGCTCTGCTTGGTTTATCCCGACGGCGGCAGCCAGGGTGCTTGGGGCGAGGCTACGTTCTGGCACTTCTGCAGCAGCAGCGACATCGAGGGTATGGCCATCGGTTATGGCAAGACTGCTTCTAAGAGCTGGACATGGGATAACTCTGTCACCGGTGCAGTCTGGGGTAACATGGGCTATCAGCCTGGCGACGGCGCCTCTGTCGGTACGGCCGGTAACGGTCAGTGGTGGGGCTGCGCCAGCGAGGCAGACTTCGCAGGTCAGCTGCAGCACAGCAACGACGGTGCTCTGCACGGCGACGAGAGCTTCGATGCTTACTTCACGCTCGATGCTGAGGGCAACATCACACGCTATGCTGGCGACGGCAGCGTCATCAACAAGGGTTCCTACTCGTTCGACAAGGTGGATGGTGATTCTTGGAAGGTGGCTACGCTGAACACCACCGCTGGTACCATCCTGTGGCCGTTCGAAATCAACTCTGGCGGTAACATGCCTACCTGGTTCGACGTGGTTTATCTCACCAACGACAAGATGACCCTCGTTTATCCCGACGGCGGCAGTCAGGCTGCATGGGGTGAGGCTTCCTTCTGGCACTTCAAGGCCAAGTAAGCCCTTCGCACTTTCAACCCTCTAAAAACACTTCCGCCCCGCACCGGCATTCATCCGGTGCGGGGCGGTTGCTTTTTGGAGGTCACGTGGCTCACGTGACAACAGCATCATTGCGACGTGAGCCACGTCGCCTCCTACTGCGACGCGAAATTTGAATCAATAATTAGACACAAATCCGCCAGAATTCTTTGCAGATTCAAAAAATAAATATATATTTGCAGCATCCAAGTAGGAGGTCACGTGGCTCACGTGACAATTGACTCATTGCGACGTGAGCCACGTCGCCTCCTACTGCGACGCGATATTTATTGTAGTTATAAAGAAGCACAGAGAGTACAGAGAATTATGCTATTGCTGCAAGATTGTTTGGAAAAGCTCACTGAATTTAAGAAAGATTTTGGTTCTAAATTCGGTATATTGAAACTTGGAATTTTCGGTTCTGTAGCCAGAAGAGGAAATTCTGAGAATAGCGATATTGATATTGTCGTTGAAGTGAGGCAGCCCTCTCTTTCGCTGATGTATGAGTTAAAGGAGGCTTTGAAAGTGCTTTTCGGTTGTGAAGTGGATCTCGTGCGTTTCCGTGAATCGTTAAGACCACTTTTTAAGGCCAACATACAAAAAGATGTGATTTATGTCTGATAACAATGCTGCTATACACGACCGACTGGAGGCTGACGGGAGTGTAGTTTCTGTTTTTCTTTGTTTTTATTGGTTTTTCTTTGTTTTTTAAAGGCTACGGGTAGGCGAGCTTGCTCGGGAATGAGGCGCGAAGCGTAATTTTTTAATTCTTATTCCCATTATCTTTTCACCATCCAAGTAGGAGGTCACGTGGCTCACGTGACAACAGCATCATTGCGACGTGAGCCACGTCGCCTCCTACCGCGACGCGAAATCTAATTGTAGCTAGCTTTTAATCTCCAGGTCGATAAGCTCCCCACGCTCCAGTGCGGCTGTTAATAGTCGCATCAGGTTGCTCAGAGCCGTGCGCGAGTTGCTCAGTGTGCCCTTGTGGCGGTTCCAGCCCACCAGTATGCATCCCTGTGTGTCCTTCGGGTAGTTGCCCGCATGGATGCGGATGCCCTCGAAGCCCGGCACCTGCCATATCAGAGGTAGCCACTGTCCCAGCTTCTTCGATTTGGTGATGAACACACGGTACTTGCCCTCGGGAATGGCCGTTCGGCCCCATATTTTCCCTTCGCGGTGCAGGTCGCGCCACGTAGGCTCCAGCGTGTCGCAAAGGTAGAGGCCCTCCACGTAGAGGTGTCCGATGGTGTAGTCCTTCTGTTTAGCTATTCTTACAAGTTGCATTTTCATTTCTTTGTTCCTTTCTTTTCATTTTGGTTCAACATGGTTGTTCATACAGACTTATAAGTGGTGCACCCGTAAGACCGCGCTGCTGTAAGCCAGTCAGTCTTACGGGTGCAAAGATAGCGCAAGCCTTTCGCTTGTGCGCTTTACCAAAGTTTACCAATGCGCACAGAGTATCTGTCTTTAGTCTTTGTGAATAAATCCAAGTTAGAGATTATCCGTGTTATCTGTGATATCTGTGTGACAAAACCCGAAAACATGATATAAATCAAGAAAACTGCCAAAAATGATATTTTTGTCGAAAATTCCTTGCAAATCTTTCCGATATATATTTACTTTGCGGTTAAGTTGCCAAAAAAGGCGAATGAAAGTCTTATATGAAAGAACCGCAGCAATTCACCCCAGATTTCGGCAGTGGTAACAGCTGTTCGCCACTCATGCCAAGCAAGGAGACTGAAGCTTACATCAGCCTCCTTCAGAGAATTGGCGCCTATCTGGCTGAAGAGCACGACCGACAGTTCACCGACCGTGTGCAACTCATGCTGTTCCGTATCACCGCCGATCTTGGCAACAACCACCTGGCGCAGGAAATCAACAACTTCACCAACGCCACCATCGCTGAGCGGCCACGCTTCTGCATTACCAAGAACAAAATCACTGACTTCATCAAAATCATCTCTGCCATGTACGACATCCACCTGTTTTCAAAGCCCGACGGATACGTCGCCGACAAGAAGCAGGATCTCATGAACTACATCGGAGCCATCTTCGGACTGAACCTCAACGCCTACAGCCAGATGCAGAACAGCGGCAAACAGGGGAGCAAAGACTACATGAAGGTCTTCGAAAGCCTCACCCACGCCGCCCTTAAGTATTCCATGAAGTAAATTGATAATTGACAATTGATAATTGATAATTTTGACATAGAGATGTTTTTTGACAGAGAGACATAGAGATGTTTTTTGACAGAGAGACAAAGAGAACAGACAATTGATACCCGCTGCGCAGTCTCCCCTTGATGGGCGGG
The DNA here is from genome assembly GCA_900315565.1 of uncultured Prevotellaceae bacterium. GTDB lineage: Bacteria > Bacteroidota > Bacteroidia > Bacteroidales > Bacteroidaceae > Prevotella. Next base: position 64,126 of record OMZS01000017.1, read on the forward strand.
GAGCTGCCGCACCGCGTCTTAATTCTCTCTTCTCAACCGTCAATTATCAATTAACAAGTCTCTTTGTCTCTCTGTCAAAAGCCGTCTCTCTGTCTTAATTATCAATTATCAATTATCAATTGTCAATTATCTTGTCTCTCTGTCAAAAATCTCAATTATCATTTTTTCACTTTTGCAGCAAAAAATCTCCCAAACGTTTGGAAGTTATATATATTATTTGTACATTTGCTGCCGATAAACAGCTTTTGTTATGGCTCTTACAGAGAAAGTTACAATCAAGAGTCCTTCGAGAAAACTCGAAGCGCATCTCCGCAAGATTGGTGTGATAAAATACTTGTGGTTGGAGAAGTTGTGTTCTGAAGAAACACAGCCTACAAAAACTATTTACGTGAAATGAACGAAGTCTATGTCATTTGTTCTGAATCAGGCGATGAGTATAAATTGCAGTTCACCACTGAGCGCAGCGGGATGATTGCCGATGAAATACTTGACGAATTACAGAACAGTGGTATTGAAGTCGTAGAAGTAGGTCTGGGACGTAACAAAGGACTGAATGTTACCAGTCATCTCGTTTTGGCACAGATAGAACAATGCATAGCAGAAGTTGTTCTTAATCATTCTAATGTGATGCTCGTTTTCTTCTGCGACTTCATTAGTCTTTTGCCGTCCATGAGAAGAGATGTCTCTGTTCAGGAATACAGAAGCAGGCTCTTTTGCCGAATGTTCGAGCGATACGTCTCCCAGCATAGGATTCATGAAGTCTGCAACAAAATATTTGTTGTTGAAGGCGTAGCTGAAAACTATTTTTTCCATGTCATTGCACATAAAGACCTGATTGGCTATGCAGATATTGTCGGCAATAGCATCCAAAAGGATTTTGGTAAATAGTACTCGCTGCGCAGTCTCCCCGCCCATCAAGGGGAAAGGCTACGGGTAGGCGAGCTTTGCTCGGGAACCAACGGTCGCTGGCCGAAGGGAAAAGCAATGGGGATGGGGGTGGGGTCTGTAACTCCCCACAGACATAGACGACACGGTAACCTTTAGTCCTTTCCTTAGACACTGATGGCACAGGTATGACTGATTCTGCTGATTTCCTCAAGTTTCGCTGGGCTCGCTTGCAGGGAGGAGTGCCTTGAGCGAAGCGAAAAAACAGGAGTTGACGGCAGTTAACGAGCCTGGCTCGAGAAGGAGTGCCTTGAGCAAAGCGAAAAAACTGACAATAGTTAACGTTAACGTCATCGTCAAAAAAGCTAATGTCCGCTAACTCCAGTGGTCGCAGACCTCTTAACTTCCGATAACTACCAATAACTTCTAACATGCGAAAGTTGAATCATGAGTCCACTTTAAAAAGTCAGGCGTATTAAAATTGTTTGTTTTTGCACTAAAATAGTCCCTGTTTTATGCCGATTTCTGGAATATTTTTTGTACCTTT
>OMZS01000019.1 GCA_900315565.1 uncultured Prevotellaceae bacterium
CGAGTTCCTGAGAAAGAAAAGAAAGAGCGAACAAGGAATGTCCGCTCAATTAGAGATTATTAACTAAATATACTTGCAAATTTCCATAGGAAGCAAGGGAGGGGAGGGGCTGGCGCATCGGAAGACATGAATAGTGCCTTGAACGAAGTGAAAAAATCAAACTAGAAAAAACTCATCATCATTCACGACGTTGCGTGTAAATTTTCTAGAGAATTTGCCAATAACTCACGGCAATATTTTCACAAAACAATGCTTTACGGATTTATCTCACGACGTTGTTTCCGTAAAGCAGCGGTTTACGAAAATAACGCTCGGCATTGCAACAGAATTTTCTAGAAAATTTTGGCGTAAAAGCACTTTTTACGGCTCTGCCATCGGTTTTCTCAATATTTTTGCTTACTTTTGCTGCAAAATAACTGAAAACCGTAGATATGAAAGACGACGACCAGAACAACGAATTGAACGAATCGAACGAATTGGGCGAGGAAAACAACGAATTGAACGAATCGAACGAATTGGACGAATCGAGCGAAATGGGCGAGGAAAACAATGAATCGAACGAATCGAGCGAGGAGAGTACCGAAGGCACCGAGGCAGAGGGAACCACGGAGCATTCGGACTATAAGCCTGTGAGCCGTTTCGACGCGGCTGCCGTTCACCATCTTTCGGGCATGTATCAGAACTGGTTTCTCGATTATGCCAGCTACGTGATTCTGGAACGCGCCGTGCCCCACATAGAGGACGGTCTAAAGCCCGTGCAACGGCGAATTCTGCACTCAATGAAGCGCATGGACGACGGGCGCTACAACAAGGTGGCCAACATTGTGGGCCACACCATGCAGTTTCACCCCCACGGCGACGCATCGATTGGCGACGCACTGGTGCAATTGGGCCAGAAAGACCTGCTCATCGACACGCAAGGCAACTGGGGCAACATTCTGACGGGCGACCGCGCCGCCGCGCCACGATATATCGAGGCCCGGCTGAGCAAGTTTGCCCTGGAAGTGGTGTTCAACCCCAAGACCACCGAGTGGCAGCTGAGCTACGACGGCCGTAACAAGGAGCCCATCACACTGCCGGCCAAATATCCGCTGCTGCTGGCGCAGGGCGCCGAAGGAATAGCCGTGGGCCTCAGCTCGAAAATACTGCCGCACAACTTCTGCGAGTTGTGCGACGCCGCCGTGAGCTATCTGCACGGCGAGGAGTTTCAGCTGTTCCCCGATTTCCAGACGGGCGGCTCGATAGACGTGAGCAAGTACAACGACGGACAGCGCGGCGGTGTGCTGAAAGTACGCGCCAAGATTGAGAAACTGGATCAGCGCACGTTGGTGATTCGCGAGATACCGTTCTCGAAAACCGTGAGCACCCTGTGCGAGAGCATCACCAAAGCCATAGAGAAAGGAAAAATCAAGGCGCGCAACGTCACCGACCTCACCTCGGCAGAGGTGGAGATACAGGTGCATCTGACGCCGGGCATCTCGCCCGACAAGACCATTGACGCGCTCTATGCCTTCACCGACTGCGAAATCAACATTTCGCCCAACTGCTGCGTCATTGAGGACAACAAACCGCAGTTCCTCACCGTGAGCGACGTGCTGCGCCACTCCACCGACCGCACCATGGGCATTATTCGCCAGGAACTGCTCATTCGCCGCCGCGAACTGCTGGAGCAGCTGCACTTCTGCTCGCTGGAGAAAATATTCATCGAGGAGCGCATCTACAAGGACAAAAAATTTGAACAGGCTCCCAACATCGACGCCGTCTGCGAGCACATCGACGACCGTCTGACGCCCTACTATCCGCAGATGGTGCGCGAAGTGACCAAGGACGACATACTGAAACTGCTGGAAATCAAGATGCAGCGCATCCTGAAATTCAATAAGGACAAGGCCGACGAGCTCATTGCACGCATCAACGCCGAGATAGCCGAGATAGACCGCGACCTGGACAACATGGTGGAAGTGACGGCCGACTGGTTCCGCCACCTGAAAGAGAAATATGGTGCCGACCATCCGCGACTCACCGAAATCAAGAGCTTCGACACCATCGAGGCCGTCAAGGTGGTGGAGGCCAACGAGAAACTATACATCAACCGACAAGAAGGATTCGTGGGCACGGGGCTGAAGAAGGACGAGTTTGTGTGCAACTGCTCGGACATAGACGACATCATCATCTTCTACCGCGACGGACGCTTCAAAATTATCCGCGTGGCCGAGAAAGTGTTTGTAGGAAAGAACGTGCTCTACGTGTCGGTGTTCAAGAAAAACGACTCGCGCACCACCTACAACGTCATCTACCGCGACGGAAAGGACGGAAAATGCTTTGCCAAGCGATTCAACATGACCAGCTTCACCCGCGACCGCGAGTACGATCTTACCAAGGGCACGCCGGGCAGCCGCATCATGTACTTTACCGCCAACCCCAACGGCGAGGCCGAAATTGTGAAGGTGGCCCTGCAGCCCAATCCCAAACTGAAGAAGCCCGTGCTGGAGTTCGACTTCAAGAACGTGCTGATTAAGGGGCGCGGCGCAACGGGCAACCAGATTTCGAAACACGCTGTGGCCCGCATCGGACTGAAAAGCCACGGCCACTCTACGCTGGGCGGACGCAAAGTGTGGTTCGACCCCGTCATCAATAGGCTCAACTACGAGGAGCACGGCAACTATCTGGGCGAATTCAACGATACCGACAGCATACTGGTGGTGCTCGACAACAACGACTTCTACATCACGAATTTCGACGTAAACAACCACTACGAGGACAACATCAGCCGGCTGGAGAAATACGACGCCGACAAGGTGTGGACGGCCATTGTTTATGATGCCGACATGAAAGGATACCCTTACATCAAGCGTTTCAACATGGAGGCCATCAAGAGCAAGCGCAACTTCGTAGGCGAGAACAAAAACTCGCGCCTGGTGCTGCTCACCGACACGCCCTATCCGCGGCTTCTCGTCACCTACGGTGGCAAAGACGCCTTCCGCGGCACCGAGGAGGTGGATGCCGAACAGTTTGTTCAGGTGAAAGGATTCAAGGCTCACGGCAAACGCCTCACCACATATGAGATGGCCAGCATCGAAGAGCTGGAACCCACACGCCAACCCGAGCCAAAGTCCGAGGAAGAAACGCCTGAAACACCCGACACCAACATGGACGATGAGAACGTGGACCCCATCGCCAAGAAAACCGACCGGCAGATTATAGACGAGCTCACCGGACAGTTGAGTCTCTTTCCCGACGAATAACGGTCTGCACCGACTTTAGCCATTGCCCACTGCATGAATCAGAAGAATACAAACATAAGCCTGCTGCTGGCGTTGGTCTTTGCGCTGGCACCGATAGCATTCCCCACCCCACTCCGCGCGCAAAGCGACTCGGCCGAAGTGGCGCTGAACTGCTGGTCTCCCCCAGTGGTGATGCCGCAAAAGACGTGGCTCATTGGGCTGGGCAGCGCCGAAGTGCTCGATACCTACCTCTCGCAGGAAAAGCACCGGGGCTTCACTTTGCAATTTGTCAGCCAGACAGAGAAACCTGCGCGGGGAAAACACATGTCGCAAGTGCTCGACCAGCAAATCAGCCTGCTCAATGCCCACAACCGCGCAGACAACGGCAACCAGATAGGCGCCGACTACCGCTTTCAGTATGCCCTGCGCCACAACTGGCTGCTGGCAGGCGGACGCCTGCGACTGAATACGGGCGGTGGCGTGGATGCCAACATAGGTTTTCTCTACAACACGCGCAACGGCAACAACCCCGTGCAGGCCAAGCTGGCTCTAAACCTCGCGCCGTCGGCCTCGGCCGAATACACTTTCTACCGCAGGCACCATTCGCCCCTTTACCTGCGCTACGAGGCTACATTTCCGCTGGCCGGGCTGATGTTCTCGCCCAACTACGGACAGTCGTACTACGAAATTTTCAACCGGGGCAACTACGACCACAACGTCGTGCCCACCACCGTCCTGGCCACACCGTCGCTGCGCCATGCGCTGACACTCGATTTCAAGCTGTGGGGCCGCTGGGTGCGCGCAGGATACATGGGCGACTACCGGCAGTCGAGCGTGAACAACCTGAAGTATCACAGCTACTCGCACATGCTGGTGGTGGGAGTAACCACCAGAGGCAAAAAAGAAAAATGACATGAAAAAGAACCATCAGCCCTCCGGCAACCTAACATCCAGGCTCGGCAGACGGTTTGCCATGGCAGCTGCCATGCTGGCGACGCTGCTGTGCACGGCTTGCGTAAATGAGGAAGAGTTTGCCAACAACCCAAGGGGAAACTTCGAGGCTCTGTGGAAAATCATGGACGAACACTACTGTTTCTTCGACGAAAAGAACATCAACTGGAACGACATTCACCAGAAATACAGTCTCCGGGTGAACGACGGCATGAGCAACAGTCAGCTGTTTGAAGTGCTCGGACAAATGGTGGGCGAACTGAAAGACGGCCATGTGAACCTGTACTCGGCATTCAACGTGGCACGAAACTGGAGCTGGGAAGAGAACTATCCCACCAACTTCAGCGACACACTGCAACGCAAATACCTTCGCACCGACTACCGTATAGCCAACGGAATGCAATACAGGATTCTCGACGACAACATAGGATACATCTACTGCGGCAGCTTCAACAATGAATTTGGCGCGGGCAACCTGGACGAGATTCTGCTTTATCTCGCTCCCTGCAACGGGCTGATTATGGACATTCGCTGCAACAGCGGCGGACAGATGACATCGGCAGAGGAACTGGCGGCGCGATTCACCAATGAGACACTCACCGTGGGCTATCTGCAGCACAAAAACGGCAAGGGGCACAACGACTTTTCGCCGCTTCAGGAACAGAAACTTAAACCCAGCAGCGGCATAAGATGGCAGAAAAAGGTGGTGCTGCTCACCAACCGCAGCGTTTACAGCGCGGCCAACGAGTTTACTCAGTACATGCGCTGCTGTCCCAACGTGACCATCGTGGGCGACCATACCGGCGGCGGTGGCGGACTGCCTTTCAACAGCGAACTGCCCAACGGATGGGGCGTAAGATTTTCGGCCTGCCCCACCTACGACCACAACAAGCAGAGCATAGAGGGCGGCATAGACCCCGACTATTTTGTGGCACAAACCGACGAGGACATGCGCGACGGAAAAGACACCATCATAGAGTTCGCGCGAAAACTGATAACGGAAAATTGATAAGGAATAATTGACAAGGGATAATTGACGATTGACAATTGTAATCATAAAGTTCAATGTTCAAAGCTCAAAGTTCAAAGAATAAAGAAACCATCCGACTGACCAACCTCGCCATTGGTTACCAGCAGAAAAGCAACACCAAAACGGTGGCCACAGGCATCAATGCCGCCATCAACGGCGGCGAGCTGACCTGCCTCATCGGTGCCAACGGCGTGGGGAAATCTACCTTGCTGCGCACGCTCTCGGCATTCCAGCCAAAACTGGACGGCAGCATCAGCATCAACGGCAAGGACATCGGCCACTACAGCGACAAGCAGCTGGCACGGACCATCGGCGTGGTGCTGACAGGCCGCCCCGACGTGCAAAACATCACCGTGAGCGAGCTGGTGGGCTTGGGCCGCAGCCCATACACGGGGTTCTGGGGAACGCTCAGCGACGACGACAAAGCCATCGTCGCCCGCGCGCTGCAAATGACGGGCATCGCTCACCTGGCCGAACGCATGATTCAGACACTGAGCGACGGCGAGCGGCAGAAAGCCATGATTGCCAAGGCACTGGCGCAGCAGACACCCGTCATCTTTCTGGATGAGCCAACAGCATTTCTCGACTTTCCAAGCAAGGTGGAAATGATGCAGCTGCTGCAACGCCTGAGCCGCGAGACGGGCAAAACCATCTTCCTCTCGACCCACGACCTCGACCTGGCCCTGCAAATTGCCGACCGCCTATGGCTCATGGACAAAGAGCACGGCGTAAGCGTGGGAACACCCGCCGAACTGGCGCAAAGCGGCGTGCTCGGCCACTTTATCAATCGTGAGGGAATCTGCTTCGAACCCGAGACATTGACAATAAAAATAACAAAATGCTAAATTTTATTTGGTAATTACACAAATTTGAATTACCTTTGCAACCGATATCGCGCTAGTGGCGGAATTGGCAGACGCGCCAGACTTAGGATCTGGTGTCTTACGACGTGTAGGTTCGAGTCCTATCTGGCGCACGAACAACAGCCACAAGGCCACATCAACAAACCAACAAGTCGGCATAGCTCAGCTGGTTAGAGTATCACCTTGACATGGTGGGGGTCGTTGGTCCGAATCCAACTGTCGACACGAAAGAAAAAGCCAAGCAACTGAAAAGCAGCTGCTTGGCTTTTTCTTTTATAATAATTTCCGATTTTTGCCCGATTTCGTGCACGTTCGGCAAATGTAATGCGGGGCATACTCTATTTCTGAAGACGGGCTGCCGCCTCGGTGAAAGCCTCCATGATGGCAGTGGGACGGCCATTGGCAAAGGCTCCCAAAGGATAGTGGCCCTCAAGCTCGGGTGCCCAGTAGAAAACGCCATGGCAATGGCCGTCGGTGTCGGAGCTGGCAGCACGAATGAGCTGCTGCATGAACTGTTTGCCCTCGTTGGGACGCTTCACCTCGTAGCCAGTCTCAACAATCATGCTCTCGGTGCCGTATTTCTGATAGAGGCGCTTGATATTGGCCACCACTTTTTGCAGGGTCTCGGCATCGCTCTGAGTGAGATGAGCCTCGCGGTCCCAGTAGGGATAAACGCTGAGCCCAATCATGTCCCAGCGGGCACCATAGCGGCGCAGACCGTCGAAGATGAAGTCGTAGCGGGCAGCATCGCAGCCGCCGTCGAGATGGACGATGCACTGGGCATCGGGATAGACGCTCTTCACGGCCTCGTAGCCAGCATCGGTAAGTCCGGCGTACTGCTGCATGTTCTCTTCGGCGCGCCCCATGGGCCAGAGAAAACCGTGAGTGGTTTCGTTGCCCACCTGCACCCATCGCACGTCGATGTTGTGCTGCCGGAGCAGCTGCAGCGTTTCGCGGGTGTGGGCAGCCAGGGCGAATTTCATTTCGTCGTAGGTGAAATACTGCCAAGTGGCGGGAATGGGCTGTTTGGCAGGGTCGGCCCACCAGTCGCTGTAGTGGAAATCAACCATGACGGCCATGCCATAGTAGCGGGCGCGGAGAGCCATGGCGAGCACATCGTCCTGATTGCAGAAACCGCCGCGCGGATTCACCCACACGCGCAGGCGAACGGCATTGAGGCCCAACTCGTGCATGAGAGCGGTGTTTTCGCGCAGCTGTCCCTGAGCATTGTAGAGGCGCTGGCCACGCGATTCCAGCTCAGTGGTGCCGCTGATGTCGGCACCCAGCCAAAAAGGCCTGTTCTGGCCCGTGGCCGAAAGAGCCATGAGCCAGAACAGGCAAAGAAGGGTTATTTGTTTTCGAATCATCGCGCAAGAGGGATTGTCTATTTCACGTTGCCCTCCTTGATGAGGTACTCGGCAATCTGCACCGCGTTGAGGGCAGCTCCCTTGCGAATCTGGTCGCCACTGAGCCAGAAAGTAAGTCCGTTGTCGTCGGCAAGGTCCTTGCGCACGCGGCCCACATAGACATCGTCTTTGCCGGCGGTTTCGAGCGGCATGGGATACTGCAGGTTGGCGGGGTCGTCAACCAGCGTACAGCCGGGAGCGGCAGCAATGGCGCGCTGAGCCTCTTCTACACTGATGGGGCGCTCGGTTTCAATCCAGACACTCTCAGAGTGGGCGCGCAACGAGCTGACACGCACGCACATAGCCGAGCAACGGGCATCGGTGTGCATGATTTTGCGCGTCTCGTTGTACATCTTCATCTCTTCCTTGGTGTAACCGTTGGGCTGGAACACATCAATCTGCGGAATGACGTTGTAGGCCAGCTGATGGGGGAACTTCTTCACCGTGACAGGCTCGCCATTGAGCAACTCGCGATACTGCTGCTCGAGCTCGGCCATGGCGGCTGCACCGGCACCACTGGCACTCTGGTAGCTGCTGACATGGATGCGGCGGATGTGCGACAGCTGCTCCAACGGCTGCAGCACCACGACCATCATGATGGTGGTGCAGTTGGGGTTGGCAATGATGCCGCGAGGACGGTTGAGCGCGTCGGCGGCGTTGCACTCGGGCACCACCAAGGGCACGTCGTCGTCCATGCGGAAAGCACTGGAGTTGTCGATCATCACGGCTCCGTATTTCGTAATGTCGGCGGCGAACTCTTTTGAAGTACCGGCTCCGGCACTGGTGAAGGCGATGTCGATGTCGCGGAAATCGTCGTTGTGCTGAAGCAGTTTTACCTCTATCTCTTTGCCACGGAACGTGTATTTACGGCCGGCACTGCGCTCACTGCCAAACAACACTAGTTCGTCCATGGGGAAGTTTCTTTCTGCGAGAATGCGGAGAAATTCTTGTCCTACGGCTCCGCTCGCGCCAACAATTGCTACTTTCATAAGTCTATTATCATTTTACGGGTTGTTGAAAAAATCGCTGCAAAGGTACGAATAAGCAGTCAAATAGAAAAAGAAAATGACATTTTTTTATCTTTATGTCCTTGTTTATTCGTACCTTTGCAACGAATATGCTAAACGTGGCGCAATATTTTCCTATCACCAACCCCACCCTGATTTTCTTCATGGTGATGTGCATCGTGTTGTTTGCCCCCATTATCATGGGCAAACTGCGCATTCCGCACATCATCGGACTGGTGCTGGCGGGCGTGCTGGTGGGGAAATACGGCCTGAACGTATTGGAGCGCGACTCGTCGTTCGAGATTTTCGGAAAAATCGGACTTTATTACATCATGTTCCTGGCCGGACTTGAAATGGACATGGAGTCGGTGAAGAAAAGCAAGAAAAAGTTTCTGGTGTTCGGCCTGCTGACCTTTGCCGTGCCGCTGCTGATGACCTACTTCATGGCCATTTACGTGCTGGGCTACTCGCCTATGGCCTCGTTGCTGCTGGGCACCATCATGGCGTCGAACACGCTCATCGCCTACCCCATCATCGGGCGCTACGGACTGCAACGCTCGCCGAGCGTGTCGCTCAGTGTGGGCTCGTCGATGATTTCGCTCTTTCTGGCACTGGTCACCGTGGCCGCCATCGCCGGCACCTTTGGCAAACAGAGCGGATGGTGGTTCTGGGTGTGGTTCCTGCTGAAAATCGTGCTGTTTTGTGCGGGCAGCGTCTTCCTGATTCCCAGGTTGGTGAGGTGGTTTCTGCGGCGCTACTCCGATGCCGTGATGCAGTTTATTTTTGTCATGTCGATACTCTGCCTGAGTGCCGTACTGAGCGAGGCCATCGGCGTGGAGGGCATTTTCGGAGCCTTCGTTTCGGGACTGATTCTGAACCGCTACATTCCCCACGTTTCGCCGCTGATGAACCGCATTGAGTTTATTGGCAACGCCATCTTCATTCCCTACTTCCTTATCGGCGTGGGCATGCTCATCAACGTGCGCACACTGCTGGCGGGCGGCAGCGTGGTGTGGGTGGTGGCGCTCATCGTGTTCTTCGGAACCTTTGGCAAGGCCGTGGCTGCCTATCTGTCGGGGCTGCTGTTTCGCATGCCGCTGTCGGCTGGCAACATGATGTTCGGACTGACATCAGCCCACGCAGCCGGGGCCATCGCCATGGTGATGGTGGGCTTGCGTCTGGAAGTGTCGCCCGGCCACTATCTGGTGACCGACGACATGCTCAACGGCGTGGTGATGATGATTCTGTTTACCTGCGTCATCAGCACCATCATGACAGAAAAGGCATCGAAACAAATTGTTATTCACGAAAAATCGCATCTCATTCCGGCTGCAACGGCAAGCGACGACGACGAGAAGCTGTTCCTCTGCGTGAAATACCCCGAAATAGCGCCACAACTGCTCGAAATGGCCATCATGATGCGCAATCCCAAGCTCAACCGCGGGCTGGTGGCGCTCAACGTGGTCTATGACGACGCATCGTCGGCCTACCATCGCGAACAGGGACTGCAACTGCTCGAACAGCTGCAGCGGCAGGCAGCAGCATCGGATGTGGGCATGCAGACGCAAGTGCGACTGGCCACCAACATCGCCAACGGCATCAAGCACGCTTTCCGCGAGTTTGCGGCATCGGAAATCATCATGGGAATGCACGTACACACCGAAGTGTCGCAAAAATTCTGGGGAGAATTTATTCAGAGCCTCTACAACGGCCTGAACCGGCAGATAGTGCTCACACGATTTGTGCAGCCGCTCAACACGCTGCGACGCATACAAGTGGCCGTGCCGAGCAGGGCCGAATACGAGCCGGGATTCCACCGATGGCTCGAGCGACTGGCCAGAATGGCCGAAAACCTGGAGTGCCGCATTCAGTTCCATGGCCGGAAGGAGTCGCTGGCCCTCATCAACGAATACATACAAAACCGCCACCCCAGCGTGCGCTCGGAATATAAGCAAATGGAACACTGGAACCAGCTGCCCAAACTGGCCGAGAGCATCAACAACGACCACATGTTCGTCGTCATCACAGCACGTAAGGGCACCGTTTCGTACAAAACTGCGCTCGAGCGGTTGCCCGACGAGCTGACACAGCATTTCTCGGGCAAAAACCTCATGATTATCTTCCCCGATCAGCACGGCGAATCGAAAGACAACTCAATGACTTTCGCCGAAGCACAGCACCAGGAGGAAATCAGCATCTACCAGACCATCAGCAAGTGGCTGCATAGGCACTTTAGGTAGCATAATAGCAAGGAAAACTGAAAAGAAAGAGTGAACATACAAAATAAAGAGTGATAATACAGAATTATCTCTCGACAATATTTTCGTAAAGCACAGCATTACGAAAATGACTCACGACAATAAATTAAAATTCTCTAGAAAATTTGCAAACAAACGACAACAATAAAATGCCAATGATAACTATCAGAAACATAACCAAAAGCTTTGGCACACTGAAAGTGCTCAAGGGCATCGACCTTGACATCAATAAAGGCGAAATTGTCAGCATCGTAGGGCCCAGCGGAGCCGGGAAAACCACTCTGCTGCAAATTATGGGCACACTCGACCGGCCTGATACTGGGTCCGTATGTGTCGATGGCATCGACACCACCACCCTCTCACGCCGCGAAATCTCCAACTTCCGCAACCGCCATCTGGGATTCGTGTTCCAGTTCCACCAGCTGCTGCCAGAGTTCACCGCTCTAGAAAACATCATGATTCCGGCCTTTATCGCCGGAACGCCAAACAAAGAAGCCAAGCAAAGGGCCAAAGAACTGCTCGACTTTATGGGGCTCACCGACCGCGCCTCGCACAAGCCCAACGAACTGTCAGGCGGCGAGAAGCAACGCATTGCCGTGGCAAGGGCACTAGTCAACAACCCTGAGGTGATTCTGGCCGACGAGCCGTCGGGAAGCCTCGACACGCAGAACAAAGCCGAGCTGCATCAGCTCTTTTTCGACCTGCGCGACCGATTCGGACAGACTTTCGTCATCGTGACGCACGACGAATCGCTCGCCAGCATTACCGACCGCACCATTCACATGCGCGACGGGCTGCTGGTGGCACCCCAAAAAGAAGAGGTTGCACCCCAAAAAGAAGAGGCGGCACCCCAGAATGAAGAGGTGATATCTCAGAATGAAGAGGCGGCACCCCCAAAAAAAGAGGTGACACCTCAATGAAGAGGCGGCACCTGCTAGCAATGAATCTGAAACGAATATTTGAATCAGACTCAAATATATTTAGTGCTGTTCTCCGTCGATGGTGAGTCTGATGGGCTGTTCGGAACCATTGCTGTAAACATACACGTTGCGATGAAAATGGCCGCGCTTCTGGCGAGCCAAATACTTTATCTTAATCGCACCGCGCTTTCCTGGCAACACGGGTTCCTGAGAAAAATCTATCTGCGTGCAGGCACATGAAGTTTCTGCCTTCTGAATCACCAAAGGCTCATTACCTGCATTGGTAAAAGAAAAAACATGCTCACGCTCCTCCAAAATGCTATAACTGCCAAAATCGAAAACGGTTTCGTCGAACTCTATTTTTGTAGCACCATAATTGCCTTTTGAATTTTGGCCACAAGAAACAAGGAGCATCAGGAAAGAAATAACTAAAACAACTTTTTTCATAACAATACTGATATAAAAAAAACTGAGCGAAAGACACCTTTCGCTCAGTTTTTATTTGGGTGCTTCGAGATTACTGCACGCGAACACGGATGGTACGAGGAACGTCCTCAGTAGCTTTCGGGTCGGCAATACAGATAGAAACACGGTTGAGGTCGTTCTCAGCGAACGGCTGTACACGTGAACCGTGACTATCATAAGTGATGCGGTCCTGAGAAATGCCCTTGTCAACAAGAGCCTTCACAACAACGTCAGCACGGCCGGCAGCCAGACGATCGTTGATCTGGTCGTTACCAGTACCAGCGTCAGCATAACCGTCGATAGTAACAGTTGCACTGGGATACTTGTTCATGAAGTCAACAATCTCCTGAACCTTGTAAGCCTCAGACTCCTGAATGTCGGTACGGTTGATGATGAAGAAAATGTCGCGACGGAGATTCTCAATCTTCACCTTGTCGTAAACAATACTGTCCTTATAAACAGGAGCAGGATCGTCGATAGTGATAGGAATAATCACTTCCTTCACATCGGGACCGAGGTTGATCTTCAGACCGGCAAGAGCGTTGAAGTACCAGTCGGGGTTGCCTGCCTTCTTTGAGTTGTAGTGGTCAGAGAGGATGTTGGCATTACCCTCGATAACCAGAGAAACAGCCTTGCTCAGACGGAAGCCGAACTGCAAACCAGCACGTCCGAAAGGATTCACCTTGCTGCCATCCCAGAGATATTCCAGGTTGTACTTAGCAATGTCCTGAGCGGTGAAGTGCTTAGCAATGTCGTTCACCTCATCGTTGCCGAAAGCAAAGTTCACACCACCACCAACGAAGAGGATGGCATTGAACACACGGTCGGGCTTCCAGCCAGCAAAGAGATTCGAAAGATTGAACATCAGGTCGATGCCAGGAGCAACATACTTATACTTGTAGCTCTTGTTGAAAGCGTGAGTAGAACCATTCTCTACGAATGTGTTCCAACCACCTTTGCTCTGCCATGCGTTAGCCTGGATACGAGCACCAAATACAGGCGAGAACTGATAACCCAAACCAATCTGAACGTTCGGAGAAATCAGGTCACCAAACTTAGCCTCACCAAGAGTGTACTGAGCACCGCCTTGAAGATTCAGGAATGCGTGCTTGTTGAACTCATAGGCAATAGAATCACGTGTGGCAGCAGTTGCTGTAGTAGCTGTAAGAGCAAACAGAACAACAGCCAGTAAAGTCTTTAATGATTTCATAACCTTTAAGTATTAAATTAGTGTTTAATATGCGAAGGATTAGGATTCACCATAGTGTCTCCCATGGTCAGATACCACTTGCCATCGCGACGGACAGGTTTGATGAAGAAGGAGATTTTGTTAGGACGGTTGTCATTCTCATCTTTCTTTTCAAAGAGCGTCACGGTGTATTTCACCTCAGTATCGGTCTCAGAATAGAAAATCAGATGGTCAACATCGTATTTCACGCCCTGGAACCGCTTGAAGAGAACCTTCTGGGTACTGGCCATTTTTGCAGGTAGAGAAACAACGCTATCATTATTCAGAACATACAGCATATCGACAGCAGCATCAACATTCTTATTAGAAAGATACTGAATGAAATGGTCAACAAGTGAATGTACTTCAATCGTGTCATTAGCATCGAGTTGCATGGCAACTTCAGGTTTTGCTTCTTTCTCGATTTCTTCTAAAGACTTCAACTTGTTTTGCTTACAAGCAGAAAATGTGAGCAGCGAAAGTACTGCAAGTATGAATAAAGAGTATTTTCTCATTTTTAAATTGTTGGTTTAAAAAGGGGTGCCAACGAGTGTTGACACCCCTTTGAAATTATTCTAATAGAGGATTTGCTCTATTTTTACTGGTTGTTGTTACCCTGAGTGTAATTGATAGAAATTACAGCGTATGGGTAAGGTGCACTGCGGAAGAAGTTGTAGGTGTAATCCTCGAACTCATCACCGAAGTAGTACGACCAGTGGATAGGAACGAACAGGTGGAACGACTTACGGTTATCGTTATCATTCTTGTAGTGCAGACGACCATCAGATGCAACGGTCAGGTCGAGGCGAGCATTCTTGTAATCAAGAGCATCGTCACCAGGCATAATCATCGAAGCGATAGGCAACTTCATGAACTTCTGACGGTTCTCGAGTGAGTTGAAGTCACCCTTTGTACGATCGGTCTGCGGAATGAGAGAAGCATCCTTCACACCAAAGTCGGTACGAATCTCAGCAAGGAGTTCGTCAGTGAATTCCCATCCAAGGAGACTGGTGAATCCAGAAACCTTCTTCGTCCAATCGAAGCTGTCATCACCATTGAAGTAAGCAATCTCAGCGCCATAGCTGCTGGTGAAGTCACCATTGTCAAGATGTACACCGTAGAACTTCCAGAGGTTAGTTCCTTCGGTCAAGCCATTCCAAACAACCAGGTCACGCCAGTCTTTCCATGCTGTCTCATTATAGATCTTCTTGTTCTTGTCGTAGTTACCGAGCAGCATATCGATTACTCTGAAGTAAACACCATTGTTACGTGCATCGATGTTACCAGAAGGATTCAGAGGAACGAAGTCGAGCGGACGCATGAAGCGAGCGTTGAAGTACTTGCTGTTCTCAGCGAAGATGTCGTAGCACTCAGCATAGTCAACCTCGAGGTAAGCTGTGAAGGTTTCCTTCTCCTTCAGCTGCTTGTGGCCAGCATAGTTCAGAATATCCTCAGCAATCCAGTCACGCCAGTAAGTAATGTACTTGTTGTGAGCAATGCTAACATTAGAAGCGTCACGCTGCTTGGTAGAGATCTTAGTCTTGGTGATTTCCTGCTCAGTCAGACGAACGAGCCAGTAACCCTGCAGACCGAGAGCATCAACTGCATTGTAAGCCTCAGCGGGTTTCGGATCCAGGCCAGTGCCAGAAGGAATACGCTTGATATCGTAAGCGAGACCCTCGTTATTCAGACCAAATACCTTACCATCGCACTTGATGACGCGGATTTCAGTACCACGTGCAACAGGCATCATAGCAACCTGATAGAACGGCTTACCCATTGTGTTGTCAAGATACCAAACAGTCTCGAAACGAGTATAGTTCTGAGGTTTGTCAGGCAGGATATTGCCTTCCTCATCTTCACCAAGCTTATAGAGAGCAAGAGTGTAAGTCTTACCAGACCAACCCTTCACAGTCCATGTACCGAAGTCGGTAGCAGGATTAGCAAACGGATCCTCATACTTAGCATTGAAGTTGTTAGCAGCGTTAGTAACGTTACCCTTGTCAACATGCGGCAGAGTGAAGTAGAAGGTTACCTTATCCTGATCGGGAGTACCCTTGAAGGTCTTGAAGTCGCTCAGCTTGTTCTCAGCAATGTCAGCATACTTGATGATACCATCCTTCCAGTAGTCGGTCAGATCGAAGTCGAAGTCGAGATTCCAGTTAGGCTCTTTACCACCACGCTCAACAATCAGCTTGTCGTAAACACCGATACGAGTATCCTTAGCGTCACGAGGAGCAGGAACGTTGATGTGAACTTCCTTATCACCAGTCTCGTTAGAATTCAGCTTGAACCAGTTACCCTTACTACCGTCGGTCTTGTTGGTAACTTCACCAGCAGCCCAGCGTACTTTACCAGCGGGGATAGTGAGCTTCACATAGATGGGCTGATCGCTCGAACCCTTCTTCACGAAGCGAACGTATGTGCTAACTTCCTGAGTAGAGAGACCCTTCTTATCGGGAGCAGTGATGTACTCAACATAGTCGAGGTCTTCCTCAACGGTGAGGTCAGAACCATCCTTGAATGCATGTGACCAAGCACTGTACTGTGTTCCAAGTTCCCAAGCGAGAACGTCGGTCTGACGGTTCTGGGGATCCCACATAGGAACATAGTTGTGAGTCCAGATGATACGTCCGGCAAATGCCTTGAAGTATTCAACAGCGAACTGAACATTGTTCTTAAGAACATCGTTGATAGTCCAATCGGTGAGTTTGTACTTCTCTTCAACCATGCGGATGTAAGAATCCTCATCGTAGAACTGACCGTCGATCTTCACGAAGCGCTTTGCACCATAACCTACAGAAGGATTCATAGGATCAACGAAGTCAGAATCGAGTGTCCACTCATTCTCGAAGGTAGAAACAGAAACATTGAGTTTCTCAGCGATACCAGCCTCAACCTGATGCCACTTCAAGTAGCCAACGCCAGGGCTGCACTCCATGAGGATGTCACCGAACTCGAGAGGCTCAGCCTCAAGAATCTTCTGGAACTCCTCAACAATCTGCAGTTTGATGTAACCATAGAGAAGAACTTCACCTTCCTCGGTGCGGAGCTCAACGCGAACGATAGGCTCACGGCCGATAGAACCCTTCTCCTGCTTGTCAAGGATGGGCTTGCCAGTTGCATAGTCAACAGAGTTAGGAGCGAAGACAGAAGAAGTCACGTCACCAATCTGGTGGAGGTGAGCAGACTCGTTGGTCTGATACTTCTGAGAGTTGTAGTCAACGAGATAGTACTCGTAGTGGAGACCAAGCTCTTTGAGTTCCTGCTCGGTAAGAGGAGCGTCGCGAGTGAAGCGAGCACCAAAGATAGCAGCGTGAGTCTCAACGAAGGGCTTGAGGTCGATGGTCTGGTTGTAAACAACCTGGTGTGTAGGAACGCTAGTTACAGCGATCGAAGCGAAAGGATAGAGGTGGTTGGCAGCAACTTCGCTGTTGTCAACTCTTGACCAGTGAGCATACGGTGTGGGGATGTAATCGGTGTGGATGTCACCCTTGATCTCGCCGTCGAGCTCGTAGTTGGGATAGTTGTCGGCCAGAGCAATGAGGTTGATCATGTTGGGAACAACCATAGCCCAGTCAGACTGGATAGAACGAGCGGTGTGGCCATCCTCAACAGCGGGAGCCATGTTGGCAGCCACGAAGGGAGCGCGCATGCTCCAAGAGGTGAAGTCAATCATCTCGGTGAAATCAGAAGCATAGCCACCAACGGTGCGAGCATTCTCGATGCCGAGCACGAAGTTCTTAACGTATGTGTTAACAAACTTCTCCTTATCGTTTACAGTGTAAGGAATGTCGATAACACCACCAGCTTCAACCTGACTCTGAGCGAGTGTAGCGTTAACAGGAACAATGAGGGGATCTTCCTCACCAATAGCTGTGTTAGCAGCAGCACGAGTGTACTGACCACCACCAACTTCAGTCTCAGTAACGTTCTTGTAATCAGTGTTGAAGAAAACAGTACCACCGTCAACTTTTGCTGTAGTGGGATCGAGAGTATAGCGAGCGTGTCCAACGGGGAACATGTTCACATACTTCAAACCGGGGTTATAAACAAGGTCGCCAGCGAAACCGATGAGGTTCAGAGCGAGCTTGAACTCGGTGTCGTTCCAAATGTCGTGATAGTCCTCGAGGCCAGTTGAAGGCACAGCAATGGGACCATAGGTCTCACTTGCTTCACCACGCTTGCCGGGGAATCCATCAATCTCGTTGTACTTCACACCCTCGAGGGCGGGCTGGCAAATCAGCATGTGTACGGGGAGAGTCTCGATACCGTTGAGCATGTAGTCGGTCTTCACGAGCAGACCAGTGAGCATACGGTCGATGAAGAGTGTGAGAACGCTGAGTTTGCTTTCAACATCATCAATTCTCTTCTCAGCTTCGCCCATGCGCGTCTTCAGGTCGTTGATGTCAGCGGTCAGGCGTTCGTCGAGAGCCTGAAGGTCTTTCTTGAGCTGGTCAAGCGCGTCATCGTGACCATCAACTCTCTTCTTCAGCTCATCGATAGCCTGCTGCTGGAGAGCGATCTGCTTGTGAGCAGCCTCAAGACCCTTCTCGGGATCGTTCAGAGCGCTCTTGATGCCATCAACGTCCTTAGAGAGGTTGTTGAGGTCGGTGTTAATGCCGTCCACCTTGTCAGAGAGTGCCTGGAGGTCAGCCTTATCGGCCTTGCCATCAATAGCCTTCTGGAGTTCACTCTTAGCTGCTGCGATAGCATCCTGCAGCTGTTGGTTGGTGACCAGCTTGGCAACCTTGTCAGCCAGGTCAGAAAGTTCGCCCTTTGTAGCGTACTTTGCATCCAGACCTGCAATAGCGGAGTTGTTAGCGTCCACTGCTGACTGCAGATTGCTGATTAACCCCTTGAGGGCCTCGATTTCCGACTTGTTCTTGTTGATGTCGTCATCGTAGTCCTTACAAGAAGTAAACATACTCATAGATGCCAAGAAGAAAGCACCCATAAGCAGCGTACTAAAGATTTTCTTTTTCATACGATAATAAATTTAAATTAATAAAAAAAACAATTATATATACTTCTTTCTTTCGTCATATAGCCATGTATCCCTAGTTCAGGGCTACAATTTCGGTGCAAATATAGATATAAATCCCAAAACATGCAAATAAATTTAGATATTTTTTTCAAAATACCACAATTTATTACCCTTTAAGCCCCGTTTATAGGGAATTTGTCGGGTTTTGTCGTAACTAATTTCACTGTAAGGACGTTTAGTAATTGGGAATTCATCTGTTTGCTTTGAGCTAATGTAAGCCGTATCCATCGGTGTTTTCACGTTTTTCCGGAACGACTTTGCAAAGATAGTGATTTACTTTTAATTTGCAATGATTTTTTATGATTTTTTTTCAAAAGAATGAATTTTCTCCATACCTTTATTATATATAGGCATCAGAAGTCGGCGTTTTTGGGCGTTCTGGGGAAGGGAATGACGTCGCGGATGTTCTGCATGCCAGTAACAAAGAGTATGAGCCGCTCGAATCCGAGTCCGAATCCGCCGTGGGGACACGTGCCATAGCGGCGTGTGTCGAGATACCACCACATATCCTTCATGGGGATGTTTCGGCGGGTGATTTCGCTGAGAAGCTTGTCGTAGTTCTCCTCACGGACCGAACCGCCGATGATTTCGCCAATCTGGGGAAAGAGGACATCGGTGCCCTGAACGGTGGGGCCGGGGGCGAGGCAAGAGTCATAACCGAGAGAGGGGGCGGC
This sequence comes from uncultured Prevotellaceae bacterium, assembly GCA_900315565.1. Classification (GTDB taxonomy): domain Bacteria; phylum Bacteroidota; class Bacteroidia; order Bacteroidales; family Bacteroidaceae; genus Prevotella. The sequence continues at coordinate 19,074 of OMZS01000019.1, forward strand.
GGAGGAAGAGCCGGAGGGGGCAGCGACACGGTCACCGCAGAGGGGACCTGAGGCCGAAGCGGGGGCTTCGGGGTTCAGCTTCATGTAGAAGGCTTTGATGTCGCGGGGATAGTCGGTCATGATGACGGGCTTGCGGAAGTGCTCCTCCACAAGGTAGCGCTCGTGCTCGGAAGCGAGGTCCATGCCCCAGCTGACCGGGAACTCAAACTTATGACCATCGCGGACGGCCTGCTCGAGGATTTCGATACCCTTGGTGTAGGGCAGACGAACGAACTCGGTATCAACAACGCCCTGAAGACGCTGGATGAGGGTTTTGTCGATCATCTTGTTGAGGAACTCCAGATCGTCCTTGCAGTTGTCGAGTGCCCAACGCACGCAATACTTGATGAAATCCTCTTCGAGATCCATGAGGTCGTTGAGGTCGATGAATGCCACTTCGGGCTCAATCATCCAGAACTCGGCCAGATGGCGGGGAGTGTTGCTGTTCTCCGCGCGGAATGTGGGGCCAAAGGTGTAGATGGCACCGAGAGCAGTGGCACCGAGTTCGCCTTCAAGCTGACCGCTGACGGTGAGCGAAGTCATCTTGCCGAAGAAATCGTCGTCATAGATGATGTGCCCCTGCTCGTCTTTCTCCAGACGGTAGAGGTTCTTGGTGGTTACCTGGAACATCTGACCGGCACCCTCAGCGTCGCTGGCAGTGATGAGAGGCGTATGGAAATAGAAAAAGCCGTGGTCGTGAAAATACTGGTGAATGGCGATGGCCATGTTGTGGCGTATGCGCATGACGGCACCAAAGGTGTTGGTGCGGAGACGCAGGTGAGCGTTCTTGCGCATGACCTCGAAAGACTGTCCTTTTTTCTGCATGGGATAGTCGGAGGCGCAGGTGCCGTAGATTTCGATGGTGTCGGCCTGAATTTCAGAAGCCTGCCCTGCGGCGGGGCTCTCGACGAGAGTGCCGACAACGGAGATGCAGGCACCGGTGGTGATGAGCTTGAGGGCTTCGGAGGCGACGACACTGTCGCCGCACTGGGGGCCACCAGAGGCAGCGCCAGGGGCAGCACCAGTGGCACAGCTCACCTGACAGGCATCGGGGCTGACGACAATCTGGATGTTCTTGATGGTGGAACCGTCGTTAAGAGCAATGAAATCGACGGCCTTGCTGGAGCGGTGCGTGCGCACCCAGCCTTTAACATTGATGGGAGCGCCATAAGCGGTGCTCTGCAATGCATCAACTATTTTTGTTCGTTTCATCTTTGTTTTGAGGGTTTATAAAGGGGCAACGGCAAAGCCGCTGCCTACACACTAACTTTGAGGAGAGGAGCAGCGGCGGTGCCGCTGCCTACGCCAAGCCGCAAGAAAGCCAGGCCGGGAAACCGACGGGAAAGGCGAGGCCGCAAGAAAGCCGGGCCGGGAAACCGGCGGGAAAGGCGAGGCCGCAAGAAAGCCAGGCCGGGAAACCGACGGGAAAGGCGAGGCCGCAAAAGAACAGGACTGAAGGCCACAGCCAGCAGCCCTGATGCGGGCTGCTACTCGAAGGCTCCCATGCGAAGCATTTCTACTTCTTTCTCGGTGAGGAAGCGCCAGTCGCCGCGGCGTACGTTCTTCTTGGTGAGACCAGCGAACTGCACACGGTCGAGCTTGGTGACGCGGTAGCCGAGGTTCTCGAAGATGCGGCGCACGATGCGGTTTTTGCCGCTGTGGATTTCTATTCCCACCTGGCTCTTGTCGGTGTCGCTGGCATACTCGATGGCATCGGCATGTATTTCGCCATCCTCGAGCTGAATGCCTTCGGCAATCTGCTGCATGTCGTGGGGCGAAACGTTCTTATCGAGATAAACGTGATAGACTTTCTTCTTGAGGAACTTGGGATGGGTGAGCTTGCTGGCCAGGTCGCCATCGTTGGTGAGCAGGAGCACACCGGTGGTGTTGCGGTCGAGGCGTCCAACGGGATAGATGCGCTCGGGGCAAGCATTCTTGACGAGGTCCATCACCGTTTTGCGCTGCTGGGGGTCGTCGCTGGTGGTGACGTAGTCTTTGGGCTTGTTGAGCAGCACATAGACTTTCTTTTCGAGCGTGACGGGCTGGTCGTGGAAGAGGATACTGTCGGTACGGAGCACTTTTGTTCCGAGCTCGGTAACCACCTCGCCGTTCACTTTCACCACACCTGCCTGAATGAAGTCGTCGGCTTCGCGACGGCTGCATACACCGGCATTGGCCAGGAATTTATTGAGGCGCACGGGCTCGTTGGGGTCGAAGTTCTCCTCCTTATACTCGATGCGCTTCTTCATGCTGTATTTGGCATTGGGATCGTAGTCGGGCGTGCGGGGACGAAAACCGCGCTGGGGACCGTAGCCACCCTGACGCTGCTGGCCGTAGCCACCGCGCTGCTGACCGTAGCCACCGCGCTGCTGGCCATAACCGCCCTGACGCTGCTGACCATAGCCGCCTTGGCGCTGCTGGCCGTAGCCGCCTTGGCGCTGCTGGCCGTAACCGCCCTGACGCTGCTGGCCATAACCGCCGCGCTGCTGGCCATAACCACCGCGAGGCTGGTAGCCACGAGGCTGATAGCCTTCCTGCCGGGGCTGGCCATAGCCGCCTTCGCCATCTTCTGTATTGTTGTAACGAGGACGATAGCCCTGGTTGGGCCGCTGCTGGTAGCCGCCCTGTCCGCCATTGTTATAGCGGGGACGGTACTGACGCTGCTGGCCTCCCTGCTGAAGACCAGCACCGAATCCCTCGGGACGGAATCCACCCTCGTCGTTGTTGTTCTGCTGTACTCTGTTTGTGTTGTAAGGTCGCTGAGCATGAATGCGCGGACGCGGCGAGCGTCCTACACTGCGATAGCCTGAATAGCTGTTGTTTTGCTCTGGTGCGCGATAGCCCTCACGGGTACTCTCATTCTCCGTTGACTGCATTTCCTGTTTGTTTTCAAATTCTGAATCCATAGTTTTGTAACTTTTCTTAGTTTTGCCGCACGGCCGGGTTAATAAAAAGGTTGTGTTTAACTCTAATTGTTTGTTGGTTTTCTTCCTTGAATTAATTCTTGATATATACAAATATAATAAGTACGCGCGCGCGAGGCGCAACGTGGCTTTACATGCCTGTGTAATTGGCTGGTGTGATGGCCATCAGCTCGGCCCTGACGCTGTCGCTCACATCGAGCGAGGCGATAAAGTCGTGAATGGTTTGCTGGGTCATTCGCTGGTTGGTACGGGTGAGAGCCTTGAGCGCCTCGTAGGGGTGCGGATAGGCTTCGCGGCGCAGAATGGTCTGTATGGCCTCGGCCACGACGGCCCAAGTGTCGTTGAGGTCGGCACGCAGCTTTTCCTCGTTGAGAATCAGCTTGCGCAGTCCTTTGAGGGTGCTCTGAATGGCAATGACGGTATGGCCGAAAGGTACACCCACGTTGCGCAGTACAGTAGAGTCGGTGAGGTCGCGCTGCAGGCGACTCACGGGCAGCTTTTGGGCCAGGAACTGCAGCAGCGCATTGGCTATGCCGAGGTTGCCCTCACTGTTTTCGAAGTCGATGGGGTTTACTTTGTGGGGCATGGCGCTTGAGCCTACTTCACCCGCCTTGATTTTCTGCTTGAAATACTCCATGGATATATACATCCAGAAGTCGCGGTCGAGGTCGAGAATGATGGTGTTAATGCGACGCAAGGCATCGAAAGCGGCTCCCAGCTGGTCGTAGTTGCTGATTTGGGTGGTGAACTGCTCGCGCTGCAAGCCAAGCCGCTCAGAAACAAAGCGGTTGCCAAAGTCGCGCCAGTCGTACTGCGGATAGGCCACATGGTGGGCATTGAAATTGCCGGTGGCTCCGCCAAACTTGGCCGTCATGGGCACCGACTTCAGTTCGTGCAGTTGCTGGGTGAGCCTATAGACAAACACCATCACCTCTTTTCCCAACCGTGTGGGCGAGGCGGGCTGGCCGTGAGTCTTGGCCAGCATGGGCACGTCGGCCCACTGGTCGGCATAAGTCTGAAGCTGGGCAATGAGTTCCTCAATCTGCGGGACGAGCACATCGGCCAAGGCTTCTTTGACCGAAAGAGGAACCGAAGTATTGTTGACATCCTGCGAGGTAAGCCCAAAGTGGATGAACTCCTTGTAGGCTTCAAAATCGCCCATTTCATCGAGCTTTTCCTTGATAAAGTATTCTACGGCCTTGACATCATGATTGGTGATTTTCTCTATGTCTTTCACCCGCTGGGCATCGGCCTCAGAGAACAGACGATAGATGTCGCGCAGCTCATCGAAGCGCGCAACATCAAATCCCTGCAACTGCGGCAGGGGCAATTCGCAAAGAGCAATGAAATATTCAATCTCTACCCGAACGCGATAGCGGATTAATGCGTATTCCGAAAAATATTCAGCCAGTGGCTCAGTCTTGCTTCTGTAACGCCCATCAACGGGTGAAATCGCAGTTAACATGCCAAAAGTCATAACAATACTCCAATAATTAATTTAGGTGCAAATTTACGAATTAAATTCGATATTGCACAAGATTTTCGTCGAAAAAAACAGCCTCTTTGCGCATTTCGTATGCATAACACATTTTTTGCCACCAAAAACAAAAAACCTGTCACACTAGCGAAGGTGCAACAGGATTTTTCGGTGTTGTGGGCGTTGACGGATTCGAACCGCCGACCCTCTGCTTGTAAGGCAGATGCTCTAAACCAGCTGAGCTAAACGCCCTTGCTTCAGAAAAGCGGTGCAAAGATACGGCGAAATAATGGAACGGCCAAATTTTTTGGCACATTTTTTCAAGAGAGCCCTAAAAAACTGGAAATTTTGGCTAAACAAGCGGAAAATGCTCCCAACAAGGCATGAGCAAACATCGCAAAAAGGGGAAATAGCTTCATAATGGCCTCAGTTATTATCATAACGCCGTGAGATAATTTCGCAGCGCTGTGAGATAATTTTCTAAAACACGACGATAGCAGAAAATTTTCTAGAGAATTTTGCAGTATTCTCGGAAGATAAAAAACCTTTGGCGACAAATAAGCCAGCCGGACAGGGCACGGCAGCCATATTTGTCGCCAAAGGGCTCTAAATGACAGAGAATCAGAGTTTGTAGAGGTCGCTGGCAGCCAGAAGGTCTATCTTCTTTTCCTCCAGAATGCGGTCGCAGCTCTCCAGGTCGGTGGGACGGATGATGACAGTGGCCGAATTGCCATTGGCAAACGAGTACATATACTCAATGAACACACCGTTGTCGGAGAGATATTTGAGCACCACGGCCAGCGAGCCCGACGTATTGGGGCAGCTGAAACCTATCACATCGGTAATTTTTACGGCGAAATGGGCCTCTTTAAGCACTTTGTAAGCCTTATCGGGGTCGGAAACGATGCAACGCAGGATGCCAAAGTCCGAATTGTCGGCAATACTCATGGCCGAGAGATTGATGCCGGCATTGCCCAGCACCTCTGTGACCTCGGTGAGACGGCCCGATTTGTTTTCCAGAAAAATAGATAATTGTTTTGCTAACATAAGCTATAGTTTTAAGGTGAATAGATGCTAGAGTTTACGGTTATCAATGACGCGACGCGCCTTGCCTGTACTGCGCTCAATGCCTCGCGGCTCCACAAGACGCACCTTGAACCCAAGGCCAATGACACTGCGCAGTTCTGCCTCGAGTTTCTTCTGCAATCCCACCATTTGCGCCATTTCATCGGTAAAATAGTCCTCTTTCACCTCTACGCGCAACTCGCTGGTGTCGGTGTTATTGATGCGGTCAATAATAAGCATAAAGTGGGGCTCGAACTCAGGCAGACTGAGGATGACTGCCTCGATTTGCGACGGGAACACATTGACACCACGGATGATGAGCATATCGTCACAACGTCCCAGAATGCGGTCCATGCGGACAAGTGTACGGCCACACTCACACTTATCATAGTGAAGGGCAGTGAGATCGTGGGTACGATAGCGCAGCAGCGGCATACCTTCCTTGGTAAGGTGGGTGAAACAAAGCTCGCCAAAAGAGCCTTCGGGAAGCGGTTCGCCCGTTTCGGGATTGACTATCTCTGGATAGAAGTAGTCTTCGTTCAGATGGGTACCGTTCTGGCATTCACACTCGAAGCCCACACCAGGTCCTGCAACCTCACTCAAACCGTAGATGTCGTAAGCCTTAATACCCAGCGTAGATTCCAGGTTCTGGCGCATATTCTCAGTCCAGGGCTCAGCGCCAAAGGCACCAATCTTCAGTTTGAACTCTTCACGCGGCCACTCAGAGGCATTCATGGCTTCGCCCAGGAACTGGGCATAAGAAGGTGTGCAACAGAGCACCGAGGCGCCGAAATCGTGCATCAGCGTGATTTGTTTCTGCGTGTTGCCCGACGACATGGGAATAACGCTGGCACCAATGTTAGTGGCACCGTCGTGAGCACCCAGTCCACCTGTGAACAGGCCGTAACCGTAAGATATCTGGAAGATGTCGTCCTTAGTGGCTCCATAGGCCGTGAAGGCACGCGAGATGCTTTCAGCCCACATGGCCAGGTCTTTGCGTGTGTAAAGCACTACAACAGGTTTGCCTGTGGTTCCCGACGATGCGTGAATACGCACAATCTGGCTCATGGGGACAGCAGCCAGTCCAAAGGGATAGTTGTCGCGTAGGTCTAGTTTGTCTGTGAATGGTAATTTGGCAATATCATCTATATCCTTGATATCGCCAGGTGTCAGGTCCATCTCTTGGAACTTCTTCCGATAAAACGGCGTATTATGATAGACATAATCAACCATTTTCCTTAATCGGATACTCTGGATTTCGCGAAGTTGCTCGCGGTCCATACATTCAATACTTTCATTCCAAATCATTTTCTCATTTTTTTGTTTGATTAGACTTAACGATGCAAAATTACAAAAAAGATATGATTATCGTTTGCAAAATGAAAGTTTTTTGCGCCATAAGCTAAAAAAAAGGAAGTCTCCGCAATGGAGACTTCCCAATTATGAATTGTATCAATTTCGTTTGCTATTCAAATAGCATTCGACTCGACAGATTACTCAGTGATCTGAACAGTAGCACGACGGTTGAACGATACAGGAGACAGAGTCTCTACGCCACCATTTCCCTGAGTAGAAATCTTAGCGCGGTCAACGCCCATCTTAACGAGCTCGTCAGCCACCTGCTCGGCACGGCGCTCAGACAGCCACTGGTTGTGATCGGCAGTACCTGTTGCGCTGTCGGCGTAACCATTAACGAGGAGGTTATTGTTGTTCTCAATAGCGTACTTGGCCAGAGCGCGAACGTTAACCAAATCCTTCTGAGAAGCAATCTCGGTCTTGTCGAGGTTGAAGAATACAGAAATCGGAGTGGTAACGAATTCCTTCACAGACTCACTCATGGTGTTGTCGGGCTCAGGAATGTTAGCAAGCTGGTTCTTCAGGTCAGCAATCTCGTTGTTGGCATCGCGGAGCTGAGCATTGAGAGCGTCGAGCTGCGACTGGTGCAGGTTCTTGAGAGCCTCCACATCGGGCACCTTGTTCCAACCAACGCGACCAACGTTAAAGGTCAGACCAATCTCGCCAGTGAACCAACGGTCGTGGTTTGAAGGAGAAGGAGCACCGCCCTTTCCACCAAGGTCAACATATGCTTTGTGACCCAAACGACCTTCGAAATCGTCACCCATCATGTTGAAACCGAGATCAACATGGAAGAGTACGCGCTGAGAAATCTTAAAGGTGTTCAAGAGACCAGCACTCATGCCCAGTTCGTATGTGTTGTAAGAGCAGTTACGAGCGATGCCTACACCAGCATAAGGAACAAAGTTCCAAACACGGTCGGGATTGTAACCGCAAAGCAGATTGCTCAGGTTGAACAGAACCTGCTCTTCAGCATTCCAGAACTTAATCTTGTTGTGATCTTTGTTCTCAGAAATCACACTAAAGCCATTCCACCCCTGCAATTTGGTGCGGAGACCGATGCCAGGAGTGAACCACTTACCAACAGCAACAGAGAAACCGAGGCCGCCACGGAAATCCTTGAAAGGACCCTTTGCAAAACCAGCACCCTTTTCCTCGTTTGAATAGAAAGCATTCCATTCAGCACCTACCTGCACGAACCAGTTGTGCCAGAATGAATTTGTTGCTACGCTATACTTCTCAGAAGGTACAGCGTCAGTGTCTTGAGCCATTACGGCTGTAGACATACCGGCGAAAGCCAATACAATTAATAACTTCTTCATAACTTATTTATAAATTTAACATCAATTATCTTTTCTGCGATAAAAATCCATCAAAGAACATAAATCGGCAGCAAAGGTAGTAAAAAAAATCATTACTTTATCATTTTTTTTACAGAAATTTTGCTCCGAGGGCAAAAAAAGTTTGTATTTGGCATAAAAATACCATAAAAAAAACTAAAATCAGCCCAAGAGACGTTCTATTTCATTTTGCGCGAGAATAGCCAACGTCGGTTTTCCGTCGGGAGTATAATTTACATTCTCACAAGCGAAGAGCTGATTAACGAGATTTTCCATCTCTTCGTTGCCCAAAACCTGTCCGTAAGGGATGGCAGCGCTACGCGCCAAGCTCAAAGCCAGTGAATGATGTATCTCGTTGCTTACCGAAGAAGTCTGCTCTGCAGCAGTAGCCACGATATTCTGAATCAACGCGACGGCATTCACACCCTCTAAACCGGCAGGAATGGCATTAACGGCATAGCTGCCTTGTCCCAAATCGGCCAGTTGGAAACCTATTTGCTCCATCTCGTCCATCATTTTCTGCAAAATCATCACATCGGAGGGAGAAAGATGAATGACATCGGGAAAGAGCATGCGCTGGGGTGTTCCGTTACGCTCACGCAACTGCGCACGATATTGTTCGTAAAGTACACGCATGTGCGCACGATGCTGATCGATAATCATCAAACCCGATTTCACAGCCGTCATCACATACATTCCTTTATATTGATAATGTACGGGCGACTTGTCCTCGATAACGCTCTGCTCGTTGTGAAGCGTTTCATCATCAAAAAGATTATCTTCCTGTGTCTGAGGCAACGAATGCAAACCTGCGTAAAGTTCTTCCCAGCCATCGACTGCGGTTTTCTGCTTGCCTTTTGTGTCCTTAAACGGGTTGTACTGCGGATTGTAATTCACTTTGGGGGCATCCGCATTTGTCTTATTCGGGTCGAACACGGGAATATCCGGTCGCCCCAACGTATCGAAATCAATACTTGGCACATCGTTGAACTTACCCACAGCCTCTTTAACAGCCGCCGCGAGAATCTGCCAGATGGCTTGCTCATTCTCAAATTTTATTTCGGTCTTTGTGGGATGAATATTCACATCAATGTTTTCGGGAGCCACATCAAAATAAACGAAATACGGCACCTGCTCGCCAACGGGCACCAACCGCTCGAAAGCATGCTGCACGGCCTTATGAAAATAAGGATGCTTCATGTATCGGCCATTGACAAAAAAATACTGTTGAGTTCCTTTTTTGCGGGCAGACTCAGGTTTTCCCACAAAACCACTGATGCTGCACATGATGGTATCGACACCCAGGGGCAGCAAGTCTTGATTGATTTTCTTTCCGAAAACATCCACGATGCGCTGGCGCAGACCTGCTGCCTGAAGATTGAACACCTCTACCCCATTGCTGTGCAAAGTAAATGAAATCTGCGGATTCACCAGCACAATACGTTGAAAAGCAGCAATAATATTGTTCAATTCTGTGGCATTCGATTTGAGAAACTTTCTGCGGGCCGGCACATTGAAGAACAAGTTCTCAACAGAGAAATTGCTCCCCACCGGACATGAGACAGGTTCCTGTCCTGTGGTGCGTCCACCCGAAATAGAGAGATGAGTGCCAATGTCATCGGTTTCCAAACGTGTCTTCAGCTCTACCTGAGCCACGGCTGCAATCGAAGCCAATGCCTCTCCACGAAAGCCCATGGTGTGAAGTGCAAACAAATCGTCGGCTTGGCGAATTTTTGAGGTGGCATGACGCTCAAAAGCCAGGCGGGCATCAGTCTCAGACATGCCCTTCCCGTTGTCAATCACCTGAATAGACGTTCTGCCAGCATCTACCACCAACACATTGATGGTTGTTGCCCCCGCATCGACAGCATTCTCCACCAGCTCCTTGATGACAGAAGCCGGACGCTGAATCACCTCGCCTGCCGCGATTTGATTAGCCACTGAGTCGGGTAACAACTGTATTACATCCATGAACAAAAAAAGATTCTAATGGGTATTCCGCGCCTTCACTCCCCTAGTCTTCCCTGCGGGTGGTCACTTTGCCACCACTAATATGCTGCAGAGGAGCCTCGTGCCGCTTGATGTTTTTGATTTCCGTGCCGCCTTTCTTTCCGCGCCACACATAGATGTCGTCTTTGTTAAGCGGACGGATATAGTCGAACCATGCAAAATTTGGCAATTCCTTCTTCGACGGTGGTATTTGCGTCATCGGATAGGCCGTAGCCTGTGAGCCCACCGCCCAGATTTTCTGCATCTTCCTATGTTCCACATACATTCGCATGGTGTCGGTTTCCAGATAGTTCAAGGCCATCAGCGAGCTGTCTTTCTCATCAACAGGATAATAAACGGTTTGTACATTTCCTATCGCATCGCTACGATACAATTCGCCATCGTGGAAATAAGCAAACATCTCGGTCGATGCTATTTGATTGTAGTGTTCGCCATCGGGCAACAGTTCCACCGAAAGGGCCTGCCCCTTGACATGGCCGCGCTCAATGGTTGAATCTTTCATAAACACCTCTATCTTTTCGCCCAACAGCTGGCGGTTGTCGCTCCACACAATGGGATCCTTGTACATGGTCAGACATGAGTCCTTTGTGTTATACACCATCGAGTCGCAGACCGCTTGTCCGTCCTGCCGGAAAGCTCGAACCTTCCAATAGCAATGAATTTTGCGGTAAACCGAATCGGTATTGATGAAGAAAGTCTTTATTTTCATGGTGTCAGAATGCACGTAGAACGTGTCTTTCTGCGAATAGTCCACCAATGTAGGATTGTCGGTAGCCAGACCCTCGCCCGTTTTTTCGTCGTACCAGAAGTAGTCGCACGTCATTCTGTTACGGTTGGCGCGGTCGTTATAAATCACGTTTTTGAATCCGCGGCTGATGCCCGTTTTTTCGTCGTAGAACAAGCTGTCACCCGTAATGTCCTTATCCTTGTTGACAACCGTTGAGCGTCCGTAGAGCCTTGCTCGGTCATTGTTTGTGTCGTAATATCCTTCCGACGAGTGAATGACGCTTTCGTCGGAAGTAATTTCCGAGGGTCCCACAATGTGGGCCATGCCCGTGCGCGTATCGTAGTGCAGCGTGTCGGTAGTCAGCAGGAACTTCGGGTTTTTCAGGTTCACGTTGTAGTTGAACACAGCCTGCCGCGTTTCAGTGTTATATTCTCCCCAGTCGCTGGTGAGCACATTTTTTTTGTCGATAAGTTTTCCGCCTTCAAAAAAGTTGCCAATGCTGTAGAGCCGGTCGTAGTCAAGGCTGTCGGTATAGAGTTTGGAGCCCCGGTGGGTGAGCAGCACATTACGGCGGGCATGGGCCATCTGGTCGTCGCCGTCGTAATAAGCATAATCGCTCACCAGCGAAAGGGTGTCGCCCTGGCGCATTTTTACATGTCCAAAAGCCTCAAACGAGTTCGACTCCTCGTAAAAATATGCACTGTCGCAGGTCAGAGTGGCACCGTTGTGACGAAACGAAACGTGCCCGTTCAGCACCTGTGCGCCAGGCTTGTTGCCCCCCATCTGGTCGTAGGTCAGCCTGTCAGCATGCACCAGATAAACACGTTGGTCGGTTGTCTTTTTGCGCGTATGCTTACGGGGACCTTTCGACTGTGCAAGGCATAGTCCAAACAGGCACAGAATCACAAGGATAATGATTCTATGCCCGCCGAACAATTGTCGAAGGTATCTTTTTGAAGTGGTCATTTTATCCAGCCTTCGTATTCAAAATCGCAATCCTTATAGCGGTCGTTCATCCGCACATAAGTGGTGCTCAGTTTGTTCTTCACCCACTGTTTCAGGAACTCTTCCTTCCGCTTGTTCACCACGACACTCTTCAGAGTCTGGAAGTCCTCGGTGATGGTGGCACGATGGCCCTCTACCCTACTCTTCAGCTTCACGATGGCGCAAACCTTCTTTCCGCGCGAGTTCATCATCTCGAAAGCGTCGGAAACCTCGCCTACCTGCATTTTCTCCACGGCACGAGCCACCTCAGAAGGCAGGTCCTGCATGCGGAACTTAGAAGTTCTTGTCTGAGTCTCACGGTTGGTAAAAGCCATCAAGCCATGGTTGTTTCTGGTGTCCTTGTCATCAGACACAAAGGTGGCAGCCTCGTCAAAACTGAATTTTGCGGCACGTATATCACGGGCGATGGAGTCGAGGCGGTCGGCAGTCTCTGTCACAGCTTCCTGCGTCACTTTGGGCTTCAGCAGAATGTGGCGGCAATTGATTTTGTCGCCGCGCTTTTCAATAAGCTGTATGATGTGATAGCCAAACTCTGTCTCCACAATTTTAGAAATCTTCTTGGCATCGGTCAGGTTGAAAGCCACATTAGCAAAGGCAGGGTCGAGCGTTCCTCGCCCAACAAGTCCCAACTCACCACCCTGACTGGCCGACCCTGGATCTTCAGAGTAAAAACGCGCCAGGGCAGCAAACGATATTTCGCCCTTGGTCACACGGTCGGTATAGCTGCGCAGTTCGTCTTTAATGCGGTTGATTTCCTCGGGAGCCACTTTCGGTGCCTTGGTGATAATCTGCACCTCTACCTCGGTGGGAACAAAAGGAATGCTGTCCTCGGGCATGTCCTTGAAGAATTTGCGCACGTCGGCAGGCGTGGCGGTGACATCCTCCACGAGTTTCTCGCGCATTTTCTGAATCATGCGGCGGTCTTTGAAGTCGTCGCGCATGCTCTGCCGCATCTGCAGAATGGTTTGCCCCTTGTATTCCTCCAGTTTCTCACGTCCTCCGGCCATCTGTGTCCACCAGTCAATCTGCATGTCGATATCGTTCGAAATCTCCGCCTCGGTCACCTCGATACTGTCGATGGCAGCCTGGTGAAGGAACAATTTCTGAACAGCTATCTGCTCGGGAATACGACAGTCGGGATTTCCGTCAAACTTCACGCCCTCGCTCTCGGCTTGCAGGCGCAAGGCCTCGACATCAGATTTCAGGATAGGCTCGTCGCCCACCACCCAGATGACCTCGTCAACAATGCTGTGTTCGGGAGTCTTTGCCAGCAGTTCCTCGGCCTCGGCCTCCTTGCTTTTAGGGCTGTCGGCTTTCTTCGTATCCACACTGTCGGCCACAGGCAACAGCGCCGTCAGCCCGGCGGCCTGCATTTGTCCGTGAAGCCCGGCGGCCAACAAGAGTGCCACCAGCACGGCGCAGACTGTTAGTTTTCTTATTTTCATCAACTAGTGCTTGTTTACCGTTTTCAATACTTCTTTGTTCACCGTCACTGCATACTTCCTACGCAGCTCAGCCACCCACTCTTTCTCCAGCTCGTCCTGATAATCGGCGGTGACCAGCGAAAGAACATCGTCGTAGCTCTCGGGACCCTTCTTCAGTTTCTTGCCATAGGTAGCATCGATGGGATAATCCTTCAATTGTTTCACCTCAGCATGGGTCTTAAACACTTCGCGGTCGATGAGCGCGTTGTCGCCTTTCTTGAAAATACCTTTCTCCACACGGATGCGGATAATGGAGTCGTTGTTGAACGTTTTGCGCAGTTTCTCAGCCCATTGGTCGAAGGGCACACCCTTCACGCAGTTTTTCACCGCCTTCACGTCGGATTTCTGCTTTACGTGGTAGGCCATGCCCTTGAACCGCGGCTCGTCCCAGTTATACTTCTTCTTGTTCCGGTTGAAGTAGTTGGCCAGTCCCGCCTTGTCCTTGGCAGCCTTGTCCCACACTCGCTGGTTGCTGATTTCGTAGAGCAGCAACCCATCGTGGTATTCACGAATAAGATTTTTCAGTTCGGGGTCTTTAGCCGACAGTTCGTCGGCGCGCTGCTCCATCAGCTGCCGCTCGGTGAGTTTGCCATTGCTCTCTTTTACTATCTGTTGCACTTTGTTCTGTGCAATTTGGTCGCGCAGTCCGCGCTGCTCAATAAACTGCATGATGTCGGCTTTCAGCGAGTCGAACGGTTCCAGCTGCTTGCGATCTTTCATCAGAATGATGTGATAACCTGCTGGCGACAGGAAAGGCTTGCTCATTTGTCCCGGCTGCAGGGCGTAGGCTTCTTTCTCAAATTCCTCGAGCGTCTGCCCAGGTCCTATCCAAGGCAACACGCCGCCCTTGGCAGCTGAGCCAGGGTCCTGCGACACTTTCTTAGCCATCTCGGCAAAGTCAGCACCGCCACGCAAGGCGTTGTAGATGGAATCGATGCGCACGCGCGCTTTTTCCTGCTCGGCAGCTGGGGCTTTCTGCGCCAGTCGCAGCAGAATGTGTGCAGGCATGATGAGTCCCTGCGGACCGATGTGCTCTTTTGTCTCGTTATAAATACGCATAGCCTCAGCCGTCAGGTCGGCATCTTCTACAAACGACGGGCGCACCTGCTGGTCGCGATAGGTGGCAAACTCGTTCTTAAACGAAGTGAGCGTATCGAGCCGTGCGTCGAGTGCGGCAGCCACTTTCAGCTTATAGTTGACAAACAATTCCACATATTCATCGACCGTTTTCTTGTCAATCACGCCCTCCGAGTTGTTCTTGTTGTACGAATACTCAAACTCCGAGCGGTTCACGGGCTGCCCGTTTACCGTCATAATCACGGGGTCGTCGCTCTGTGCGTAGGCCGATGTGCCGACCAGCAGCAGAGCTGCCAATATTGTTTTCAATTTCATCTTTCAGGACAATTTTTGTCTATCTATAATATATATTATTTAGGTACGCGCGAAACAACTCGCACGTTTTACTGTTTCCTTGCCTTCGAGCTTACTCGGGGCGTGAGTAGTTGGGAGCCTCGCTGGTGATGGCGATATCGTGCGGATGGCTCTCCATGACGCCAGCGTTGGTGATGCGTGTGAATTTGGCATCGTGCAGCGTCTCAATGCTCGATGCGCCGCAATAACCCATGCCCGAGCGCAGACCGCCCACCATCTGGTAGATAACCTCCTGCACAGTGCCTTTGTAGGGCACACGACCGGCAATGCCTTCGGGCACCAGCTTCTTCACCTCCTTGGTGTCGCCCTGGAAATAGCGGTCTTTCGAACCGTTCTCCATGGCTTCGAGCGAGCCCATGCCACGATAGCTCTTGAATTTGCGCCCATTGAAAATAATGGTGTCGCCCGGACTCTCCTCCGTACCGGCAACCATCGAGCCCACCATCACGCTGCTGCCGCCAGCAGCCAGAGCCTTCACAATGTCGCCCGAATAGCGCAATCCGCCATCGGCAATCAGCGGCACACCGGTACCACGAAGCGCACTAAACACGTCATAAACAGCACTCAGCTGGGGCACACCCACGCCGGCCACCACACGTGTGGTGCAGATAGAGCCAGGGCCAATGCCCACTTTCACGGCGTCGGCACCATTCTCCATCAGCATGCGGGCAGCATCGCCAGTGGCCACGTTGCCCACCACGATGTCGATGCCCGAGAAGGAATGTTTGGCCTCGCGCAGTTTTTCAATCACGCCTTTCGAGTGGCCATGGGCTGTGTCGATGACAATAGCATCCACGCCCGCATCAACCAGCGCTTGCATGCGGTCGAGCGTGTCGGCAGTGACGCCCACGCCAGCAGCCACGCGCAGACGGCCTTTCTCGTCTTTGCAGGCCATAGGCTTGTCCTTGGCCTTGGTGATGTCCTTATAGGTAATCAATCCCACAAGGCGGTAATCCTTATCCACCACCGGCAGTTTCTCAATTTTGTGCTCCTGCAGTATTTTGGCGGCGGCGGCAAGGTCGGTCTGCTGATGAGTAGTCACCAGATTCTGGCTCGTCATCACATCGTCAATTTTGCACTCCAGCCGGCGCTCAAAGCGCAGGTCGCGGTTCGTGACGATGCCCACCAGGTGGTTCTCGTCATCTACCACCGGAATACCGCCGATGTGATACTCAGCCATCATGGCCAGCGCGTCGGCCACGGTCTTGCCACGGCGAATGGTCACGGGGTCGTAAATCATGCCGTTCTCTGCACGCTTCACAATGGCCACCTCGCGGGCCTGTGCCTCAATGGGCATATTCTTGTGAATCACGCCAATGCCACCTTCGCGGGCAATGGCAATGGCCATAGCCGACTCCGTCACCGTGTCCATAGCAGCGGTCACGAACGGTATGTTCAGCTCAATGTTCCGCGAAAAGCGGGTTTTCAACTCTACCGTTTTGGGCAGTACCTCTGAATAAGCGGGAATCAACAGGACGTCGTCGAATGTCAGGCCGTCCATCACAATTTTGTCTGCAACAAATGATGCCATATTACTTCTTGAAAATTTATTGCGTGCAAAAATACATATTTTTTCCGACATAACGGTCATCACCGCTCTTTTTTCGCACCTTATTAATACGATTTAACCATGCGGCAAACACCGCCGCCGGCAAAACAACGCGGTCTTTCAGTCTGCCAAAACCGCCTAGAGGAAAATAACCCACGGTATTGGCAGTAAATTTTCTAGATAATTTTTTTGCACTGTCGTAGATTATTTTTACCTTTGCATCATCTATTTCCACATTATCGTGAACTAAAAAAGAATCTTAGCGTATGAAAAAGCGAATCACCGTGTGTCTGCTCACTCTGCTGCTCACCTTTGGAGCCAGCGCGCAGGTCAACCTGACTGGCCGTGTCTATAGCAATCCGAACATCATGACGGGTATGTTTAACGATTTTGAGAAAAAGGTTACCAAAGAGAAAAGCAAAGCCATTGCCAAGGCCGAGAAGAAAAAAGGCCGCAAACTTACAGAGGCAGAAAAGAAAGAGTTAGACGAGAAAATACAAAAGGAAGTCATTCCCAAATTAGAAACCATGCGCAAAGGCATGGTCATTGGCATCACCGTCACCTTTAAGAGTGCCAACGAGCTGGAAATGAAAAACAACACCAAAATCAGCGACGAAGCCTTGAAGGTTGCGGGCGTCAGCTGGCTCAAGCGCAAGGCAATGAGGGCAGCCCTGGCCGTGGCTCCCAAAACCGAGAAATCTCCCTACACCGTGAAGGGCAACCTGATTATCTATGGCGAGGGGAAAGACCTTGACACGCTCAAGCTGAGCGACGACGGCAAAAAGCTTTACGGCGAATACAGAAAGAAAGATAACTTCGAGCTGAATCGCACCAAATAAGAAAACCACCAAACGCACGCCGCTCCGCACCCGATGGTGCGGAGCGGTATGCGTTTACATGCCAGTCTCCTCTCTATCCTGAGTTTCTGCGTCGCCAGGCGTCAGTTGGCCATCTCTGAGAGGAACTTGATGCGCACGAGCCGCACCTCGTCCTCGGTGTAGTCGTCGCCCAGTTCCTCCATGGCGGTTTCCAGATCGTCGGTGTCACTCTCCATGAAGTACGAGTAGATGTCGTCAATGTGTTCCTCGTCCATCACCTCGTCGAGGAAGTAGTCGATATTGAGTTTCGTGCCACTATAGACAATGGCCTCCACCTCGTCGAGCAGTTCCTCGAACTCCTTGCCCTCGGCATTGGCAATGTCATCGAGAGCTATCTGACGGTCGATGTTCTGAATGATTTTCACCTTCAGCATCGACTTTTTGGCCACGGTACGCACACGCAGGTCCTCTGGACGCTCAATCTCGTTCTCTTCGCAGTGGCGCTTGATGAGTTCCACAAACTCCTTGCCGTAGCGTTTGGCCTTGCCCGCGCCCACGCCCTGAATGTTTTGCAGTTCTTCGAGCGTAACGGGATAAACCGTGGCCATCTGTTCGAGCGAGGCGTCCTGAAACACCACGTAAGGCGGCACCTGCTGTTTGCGCGCCACCTTTTTGCGCAAATCTTTCAGCATCGAGTGCAACGGCAGGTCGAGCGCGCTGCCCATGGCATCGTTGCCAATGTCGTAGTCTTCCTCGTTAAACTCCGTGTCTTCAACAATCATAAAGCTCTCGGGCTTCTTGATAAACTTTTTACCAGCGGCAGTAAGTTTCAGAAGACCGTAGTTCTCAACGTCTTTCTTCAGATAACCAGCAATAATGGCCTGTCGGATGACGGGATTCCAGAGTTTGTTGTCCTCGTCCTCGCCCGAGCCGAACTCCTCCAGCAGGTTGTGCTTGTGGGCCAGTATCTCGTTGGTTTCGCGCCCGGTTACAAAATCGATGACATAGTCCGAACGGAAATTCTCCTTGATGGCCATCACAGAGCGGAGCACTATTTCGAGTGCGTTTTGCGCCTCTATCTTGCGCTTGGGGTGCTTACAGTTGTCGCAGTTGCCGCAGTTGTCGCGGTCGTACTCCTCGCCAAAGTAGTGGAGCAGCATTTTGCGGCGGCACACCGACGACTCGGCGTAGGCAGCCGTTTCTTGCAGCAACTGCCGCCCGATGTCCTGCTCGGCCACGGGCTTGCCTTCCATAAATTTCTCCAGTTTCTGCAAGTCTTTGTACGAATAGAAGGTGATGCACTTTCCCTCGCCACCGTCGCGGCCGGCGCGGCCCGTTTCCTGATAGTAGCCCTCAAGGCTCTTGGGTATGTCGTAGTGGATGACAAATCGCACGTCGGGCTTGTCGATGCCCATGCCGAAGGCAATGGTTGCCACAATGACGTCGATGCGTTCCATGAGGAAGTCATCCTGTGTCTGCGAGCGTGTCACCGAGTCGAGTCCGGCATGATAGGGCGCAGCCTTGATGTCGTTGGCCCGCAGCACGGCAGCCAGTTCTTCCACCTTCTTGCGCGAAAGGCAGTAAATGATGCCGCTCTTCCCCGCATTCTGCATGATGAACTTGATGATTTGCTTGTCGATGTCCTTGGTTTTCTGGCGCACCTCATAGTAGAGGTTGGGACGGTTGAACGAGCTCTTGAACTCCGATGCGCCCACAATGGCCAGATTCTTCATAATGTCGGTGCGCACCTTGTCGGTGGCAGTTGCGGTGAGGGCAATGACCGGCGCTTTGCCTATCTCGTTGATAATGGGACGTATGCGGCGGTATTCAGGGCGGAAATCGTGTCCCCACTCCGAAATGCAGTGCGCCTCGTCAACAGCGTAAAACGATATCTTCACCGTCTTGAGGAAATCCACGTTCTCCTCCTTGTTGAGCGATTCGGGTGCCACGTAGAGCAACTTCGTCTTACCGGCCACAATGTCGCTGCGCACCTGGTCGATGGCCGCTTTGTTGAGCGACGAGTTGAGGTAGTGGGCCACGCCGTTTTCCTCGCTCATGCCGTTGATGACGTCCACCTGGTTTTTCATCAGCGCTATGAGCGGCGATATAACGATGGCTGTGCCTTCCATAATGAGCGATGGCAGCTGATAGCAGAGCGATTTTCCGCCGCCCGTAGGCATCAGCACAAATGTGTCTTTCCCGTCGAGGACATTCCGGATGATGGCTTCCTGGTCGCCCTTGAACGTGTCGAAACCAAAATACTGTTTCAGTAGTTTAGTAAGATTAACTTCCTTTCCCATGGTAGATTCTTGTGCAACGTCTGTCTGTTGGTCTGTTACGTGTGTCTGTAAGTATTTAATTAGTGGATAGCCGTCCCTTCCGCATGCGTTGTGCGTCAGGCGCTTTCAAGTCGGCTCATGCCAGCCTTGTCTATTTGGCTGCGGGCATAGTCGAGCGTCACTTCAAAATGTTTCACCTTTTTCGAGGGAATCTCGAACATGGCATCCATCATCACCGTCTCCACAATGGAGCGCAACCCACGCGCGCCCAGCTTGTATTCCACCGCCTTGTCAACGATGAAGTCGAGCACCTCCGTGTCGAAGGTCAGTTCGATGCCATCCATGGCGAAGAGTTTCACATACTGTTTGATGATAGAGTTTTTCGGCTCTGTGAGGATGTTGCGCAGGGCTGTCCGGTCGAGCGGGTTCAGATGGGTGAGCACGGGCAAACGGCCTATGATTTCGGGAATCAGCCCAAACGACTTAAGGTCTTGCGGCAGAATGTACTTCATCAGGTCGCTCTTGTCTATGCTGCGCACGTTCTGCACCGAGTTGTAGCCCACCACGTGGGTGTTGAGCCGCTGCGCTATTTTGCGTTCAATGCCGTCGAACGCGCCACCACATATAAAGAGTATGTTTTTGGTGTCCAGATGGATGTATTCCTGATCGGGATGCTTGCGCCCGCCCTGCGGCGGCACATTCACCACCGAGCCCTCGAGCAGTTTGAGCAGTCCCTGCTGCACACCCTCGCCGCTCACGTCGCGCGTGATGCTGGGATTGTCGCTCTTGCGGGCAATTTTGTCTATTTCGTCAATAAACACAATGCCTCTTTCGGCGGCAGCCTGGTCGAAATTGGCCACCTGCAACAGCCGGCTGAGAATGCTTTCCACGTCTTCGCCCACGTATCCGGCCTCCGTAAACACGGTGGCATCAACAATGGTAAAGGGCACATCGAGCAATCGGGCGATGGTGCGGGCCAGCAGCGTTTTGCCCGTGCCCGTACTGCCCACCATGATGATGTTGCTCTTCTCTATCTCCACGCCGTTGTCGTCCGACGGCTGCTGCAGCCGCTTGTAGTGGTTATACACCGACACGGCCAGATAGCGTTTGGCCTCGTCCTGTCCGATGACGTACTGGTCGAGGTAGTCCTTAATTTCGCGGGGCTTTGGCACCTTCTTCAGTTTGAACTTTCCTTTGCCGCGGTTGGTGCCCTCGGCATTCATCAGACCCGTAGATTGCACAATCTGGTAGGCCTGCATGGCACAGTCCTCGCAAATGTATCCGTTAATGCCCGTGATGAGCAACTTCACTTCCTTGTCGCTTCTTCCGCAGAAGCTGCAAACTTTCTTCATTTCTTCCGTTTCAATACCTCGTCAATCATTCCGTACTCCTTAGCCTCTTCGGCATTCATCCAGTAGTTGCGGTCGCTGTCGGCCCACACCTTTTCGAAGGGCGTATGCGAGTGGTTGGAGATGATGGTGTAAAGTTCTTTCTTGAATTTCTGTATTTCGCGCGCCTCAATCTCAATGTCGCTGGCCTGTCCCTGCACGCCGCCCAGAGGCTGGTGAATCATTACGCGGCTGTGAGTGAGTGCCGAGCGTTTGCCTTCCTGTCCGCTCACCAGCAGCACTGCGGCCATCGAAGCCGCCATGCCGGTGCAGATAGTGGCAACATCGCTCGAGATGAACTGCATGGTGTCGTAGATGCCAAGGCCGGCGGTAACACTGCCGCCAGGCGAGTTGATATAGATGGAGATGTCTTTCCCCGGGTCGGCAGAGTCGAGATACAGCAGCTGCGCCTGCAGTGTGTTGGCGGTGTAGTCGTCAATCTCTGTTCCGAGGAAAATGATTCGGTCCATCATCAGCCTGGAGAACACGTCCATTTGCGTCACGTTGAGCTGGCGTTCCTCCAGAATGTAGGGATTCAAATACTGAGCCTGTGCTCTCATCACGTCGTCGAGTGCCAGACCGTCCATACCCAGATGCCGGGTAGCATATTTTCTGAAATCGTTCTTCATTTTTGCTGGTTTATTCTTATTATTTACATAAAAAGAGAGGCTATCGGCCTTCTTGTTGGTTATCCATATACAAAGATAATACAAAAAAGTCGATAACCTCTTATAAAAGAAGTTTTTTTTTCGTAAAAAATGCGATTATGCACCCATAAGCTTGTTAAACTCGTCCAAAGAAACGGTTTTTTCGTTCAATTTCACCACATTTTTGAGTGCGGTGATGAGTTTCAAGTCGATGCTGCGGTCGATGAATCCCTGCACCGAGTCTTCTTTCTTCATCATTTCCTTGGCGTAGTTCTCAATATACTCCTCGGGCACGTCGTTCATGCCATACTGGGCAAACTGTGCGCGGGCGGCACCCTTGGCGGCCTCCATGATGTCGGCCTGCTCCACCTTGATGCCGTTGGCCTCCACGAGCTGCTCCTTGATGAGGTGCCAGTTCAGCTCCTTGATGCTCTGCTCAAAGTTGTCCTCCACAAACTTGTCGCCCTTGTCCTTGTTCTGATTCTTCATGAACCGCTTGAGCAGCTCCTCGGGATAGGTGAGCTTGCCCACCTTCTCTTCCATGTACTTGCGCACATTCTGCAGGAATTTGTAGTCTGAGTCGATGGCCAGCTGGCGTTTCAGTCCCTCGGCTATCTTCTGGCGGAACTCTTCCTCAGTATTCACCGAGCCGTCGGCAAACACCTGGTCGAACAGTTGCTTGTTCACCTCGGCCTTCACGAAGCGCGAAATCTCGGTGACGTAGTAGCTGAAGTCGCCCTCGTGCTCGCCCACTTCCTCGCGCTTGATTTTCAGCATCGAGCTCACCTCAGCATCGTTGTCGGGGTAAGCCTTGCGCGGGTTAAACGTGATGGTATCGCCCACCTTGGCGGCAGCGAACAGCTGTTTCTGCTCATCCACCTTGATATAGTCGGGCATCATCATGGCGTGCTCCACCACGATGCCGCCTTCCTTGGCGTTGCCGTCGGCATCCAGCTCGCGCAGGTCACCATAAATCATGTCGCGCTGAGCGGCATCATAGCTGTCCACCTTGTCGTAGTGGCCGCCGCGCGAAGCGAACATGTCAATCTGGTTGTCAATCAGCTTGTTGTCGGCCTCAATGTTGAAATAATCTATCTTGTCCTTGGCGGTCAGCTCGGCAGTGAACTCCGGAGCCACGGCAACATCGAACTTGAACACATAGGGAGCCTCTTTCTCTATATCCACAGCAGCCTGCTGATCGGACGGCAGCGGCTCACCCAGCATTTTTATCTTGTTCTCGTTGACATAGTTGTAAATCTGCTCACCAAGTTTCTTGTTGATGACATCTACTTTCACGCTGGTCCCAAACTGTCGCTTAATGAGGCCCATGGGCACCTGGCCGGGGCGGAATCCGGGCACGTTGGCCTTGCGGCGATAGTCTTTCAGGGTCTTCTCTACTTCATTCTTGTAGTCTTCCTCTTCTACGGTGAGCGTTATCAGGCCGTTCACCTTGTCGGGGTTCTCAAATACGATTTTCATCTTCTTACTGAATCTTCTTTTTTATACGTTGTTTTTGTTGTTTCTGTCTGTTTGCAGCCTGACGGCCCGGCTTTCCACCCTATACGGGCACGGCACTAAAGCCCCATTTCTGCAAATGAGGGTGCAAAATTACAAATAATTTTCCGAAAAACCTTGCAATATCCTAAATTTAACGCGATTTACGCTCCTTTAACCCACATTTCAGGTGTATTATATACAACTGACTGATTTTCAGTAACAGACTTTTCGGGAGGTATCTTTGGGACCCTACAGGATGGGTAAACAAGTTCTACGGCCATTTCCTTAGAGGGTTAAGGAAAAAGAATTCTTCAGAGTGTTGACTAGTTGATAATGTCATATCGATGTCAACGAGTCAACAGTTACTTCAGCAACTGCCATTCGCCTTTTATCTTTGAATGTTCAGGATTAATATATCCAAGTTTTTTCAGATCGTTTATGGCCCTAAGAATAGTGCTTTCACTTACGCCTAAGTTATCCTGAAGCCATGAATATTTTGCTTTACGATTCTGTTTAAGTGCTTCATAAACGTTCTTCACTATTATTGAAGGAAAATCATTTTCCGTCAAAAATGATGGTTTTTGAACTTTTCCTTCATCATTTTCCGTCATATTTGACGGTTTTTGCTTAGAATTGGTAAAATCTAACCTTTTTTGTGACCCTATTCCTTCTCTTTCAATCACAAAGCCGTTGGTGATAGCATCCCTCATTGCTCTTTCCCCTCGAGACGATTTCATCTCCGTTACCATCACTGCCGTCTGGTAGCTGAAATCGTACGTTGCCTCGCCATTCTCATTGGTCTTCAAATCTTTCTGCACCCTCAGCACACCACGGCTATGACGATTCACAAAGCCAAGCACTTTCATGGCCTCGGCCACCACAATATTTCGATAGTCATTAACATTGGGAAAATTCTCTTCATTAGCACGACCATACAAGCCACCATGATTCATAATCTCAATACGGTCATCATACTGGTAGAACTGTATCGGCCCGTTGCTCGTATAGTCACGATGGCAGACAGCGTTCATCAGAAGCTCTCGAGTGGCCCAATCTGGATAATCCACATAAAGATCTTCACGCAGCGCACTTACTGGTATAGGTCTGCGGTTTGCTATTGTGGTCTTAATAAACGTGTCAAGTTCAGGCAAAACGGTACACAGATTTTCTTTGAACTCGTGCTCCGTCATGATATCCCCCGCGCGGTCTTTCCCAGCAAACCGTACATACTGGATGTATGCTCCAGGGATAAACCTTCGAAGGTTCTTAGCGAAGAACAGCATACCAGCATTTGTCGGACAATCATAACGAATATCAAAGAATCCAAACGAAGCCAACTGAACTTTCACGTCTCGCCCTTGCCTGCGATCTTCTTCAATCTCATCATCCGTCATAGCTTTGGGCAGATAGTAATGATTGAACTGATCCAAGTTCAGATCATTTATTGTCGCTTCCAGACAAGGTGACGAATCAAACGAAGTAACATTAGCTCTACGTTTCTCCATCAGAATATGCTCATCATTTTCATTGGCCACACCTTTGCGAGGTCCAATGCGAATCCAGATACGCCCTTTATATCTGACAGGAGGAAAGACAGACGGTTCCACTCTTACCATTACGATACATCCCTCTTCCAACTGCATCTTTTCAACCGTCATTGAAGGCTGTGGCTGGATATTCCCATCGGTTCTGATGGCTGCCACATTCTTCAGCAGTTCATCAGTCACATTCAAGCATTTTAACTCACCATCATCTGCTACACCCAAGAACAAATATCCAGGCTTGCGATGGTCAGGCAAATCATTGGCAAATGCACAAATCGCCTGTCCAAACTTATCCGTGTTCGTGGTTGAGATTGTCCTCTCAACCCTGTCACTCTCTAAATCATTGAGCAAAGCTCTTATCTCGTTTTTTGTCATATTCGGTTGCAACGTTAATCGTTAATTCTGAATTTTATCAAAACCCGAATTAAACGCATTTGATTATCGTTTCTTTGCTGTACTGTACTACAAGGTTTATTGAGAGCCAAGTCGTTTTGCAAGTGGAAGATATTCTTTTTTCATCATTTTATATAGACTTTTGGTCTCATCTATATAGATTTCAGAGAATTTCACACCCGGATATAAATCTTTTGCAATATTGTATATTGTCATCTTATGACTATTTGTGCATCTATAACCAAATATGATTTCTTCTATAGTAGAATCCTTCAGAGGTTCAGCTATCCATTTATCTTCACTGTAAGGGTTATAGCTTATTAAACGAACTTCATTCTCATCTGACCAAAGTGATTGTTTCCTGCAGACAAGTTCAGTGGCATCAACGGCTTTGACATCTTTTACAAAAAAGTCTGTTTTATAAATCATGGGATATAACCGCAAAACATTATATTTATTTTCCTCGTTTTCAAGATTCTCATAAGGCTTTTCTGTTTTTATAAAATGCTGCCCTAACTTGTACTTAACACAAAGTCCCTTGTGACTATCTGCATAATGAGACCACATCTTCACATTCTCTAAGAGCCTATCATCTGTCTCGTAAGTGGCTTGGTTCGCAACAAAACTTCGAATACGATAATAATTAAAGGACATAGAAAAAAAGTCACTTCTTTTCCTATGATTACTTAAATATTCCAAGTTGTCTCTTTTACTCCAGAAAGTCGCGATACTGTCAAAGGGATCATTCATCTCAGATGGTGGCGAGCAAGTGATAGTCCTGTTAATTAGATCCTCTAAAAAAAACACATTGTATGAACGATATGAATATAAGATAACACTACTTTTATTTATTAAACTCTTGTGAGGACTTACTTGCTGAGCCCAAAAATGATATAATTTGTACGCTTCTAAAGATTTTGCATATTCTTCAACGTTTGTATAAACATCGCCTACTAACAAATAGAATTTGTGAGGGCAAATATTTGAAAACAAAATTGTCATAATGGGATTAAAAGGACTATTTATATTAAGAAGGTCATATTCTTGCACGAGATCATCTAAGACAGCAAAGGCATCTTCATCTCTTTTACAAAAATGTAATTCCTTTATTCTTAGGACTTTTTCGTTGATTTCGTTATCAGTCAATTCCATCGTTACTATAGTTATTTCATCGATATTATTGCTTGCATTAAAGCATACACTTCCTCAGCTTTAGACTTATCACTGCCAAATTTTAAGGTCATAGTAGGCTTTTCTATTGATCTAACACCTATCTTGACTACATACGAAGCAATATAATTAGAAAAGGTAGTGGAACTTGTTGATTCTGTCTTTGCTGTCATTGCACCAACAACAGCACCCGCAACACCAAAAGTCAAACCACCGACAGCAGCTCTTCCTAACATGCTGCCTGTATTTGTTCTTGTTATTTGTGTAGGAGGAATGTCCTTGTGAGTTTCATCAAACATTGAACAACTCAGTATGTCTGCAAAGTCGTATTCTTTTTTGCCAAGTATTATTATCTTAGGTTTTTCAAAAACAAATATTTCATCATAATTCATTATGAAGTCATTATCATAAAGATTATTTGAAATAGTACGAGTTATTGCCCCATACTTACCAATAAGATAGTTTTTGAATTCTTCGTGCCTAATATCAATTTCTTTTTGTTTCTTATCACGATGCTCTGCATCAACTTTTTGTTTAGCTTTTTCCCTTTCTTGAGATTTTTTAAATTCTCTATATATATCCCTACCAATGAAGAAAAAGAAGATAAATCCAAGGATAACCAATACAATCATTAATATCTTTTCTCTTGTTTCCTGTTCTTGCTTTATGATTTGTTTCTCTGCCTTTATTATTTTATGCTCTCTTTCAGAAAGCTCATGAATTTTCTCATAATCTATGTAGCATTCAAATTGCCAAGAAGCTCGAGAAAGAATAAAAGATAAATAATAGTCTTTCTTCAACCAGCTAACTTCAAAAGTTGTAGGTTGTTCAAAAACTTGTCTTATCTTTGCCGTGTCATTCTCTCCAATTAGAACTTTAGATGCTTCGTTATCTGTGTGGTCAGGTAATCCATATTTAGTAATGATGTCAGTATAGAAACTCATCAAATCAGGCATGAATGCCTTCTTATTAACAGGGTCGTCAAACAACGGATTACATAAGATATTCACATGCTCAATATGTCTGGACTTTGGAGTATAAGAAATTTTTAATATGAATTTTGAATGCCCAGTTTTATGGATTGAATATTCTCGTGAGTAATATGGTTCTCCTCCATCACTCATAGTATCTTTAGAGACATCATAGCCATTGTTCTTAAAAAATTTGTCATAATAATCTATACTTGGATTTTTCTCAAAGTCCAATAACGAGATAACTGAATTAGATGCAAATGTTGTATTAGTACTCAAAAAAAATAGTATTGTAGTTATAATGAAATGCTTCATATTTTCTACTATTTAATGTTTTGATATTCTAAAGTCTTTCATTTCACTAATGTAACGGTAATAGACCATTTGCTTGTCTTTTCTTTCTCCGCTAAGGCTATTTTGATGCGTTTATAGCGCACATTGCACATGACTTAAGCCTGAAAAAGAGAACATGGTGTGGCCTACTTCAGGTTTTTGACAAACGACCATGCACTTTCGCACGACTTCACCTTGATGAGCGTCTCGTCGCCTACGATGTATTCCGACACACCCTGACGCGGTGCGCCGTGGTGCCAGTCGTAGGTGTACCCCATCTGCGTCCAGGGCAGCGGACTGTCGTCCTCGTAGGCGGCCGCCACGCTGTAGCGGTACCACTCGCGGAAGTTGGTCTCGCCTATCTTATAGTTCTCGTCGGCATAGTCGGGAAACTCCAGTCCCACCGACGTAGTGGTGATGTCGGGGTCGTGAGCAGGGCGGAACATTCCAGCCGGATCGGCATAGAAGCTCACCATGATGTCGTAGTCGCAGTCGGGACTCAGGCCGTACATCTGCAGCAGTCGCATGTGCGCCCCAATGCTGTCGAGCCCCTCGAAGGCAGCACTGCGGTTGGCCCAGTCGGCGGGCAACGACACCCACGTTCCCATCTCGCGGTCAATGCGATACACATCGTCGCGCCCGAAAAATTTCTTCATGCGGCTCGAATCTACCAGCGTCACCACGAGCACCATGTCGCGCCCGTCAATGGTTTTCCACTCCTGGCCGGGGGTGCCTTTCTTCACGGGCATCAGCTGATGAGATATTTTCGACGAGTCGAGTTTCTGGGCGTCGGCAATGGCTGCCGAAAGGTCGGCCTGCAATGCCGAATCGTTTTCATACCACGCCTGTTCCTGCCCGCCAGCCTCACGTTGGCCGCCTTTCGACAGCCACCACCAGCCACCGGCCAGCAACAACAGCAGCACAACAAGTGCAATCAGTTTTTTGTTCATATCATTGATGGTTTTAGTTATCGGTTACTTGGCTTCCTCGCTCTTAATGAGCTCCAGGTTAGTCTGTTCGATGGGACTGAGCTTAATGGCGGCATTGTTGTTGCCCGGCTTATACCACGGCTGGCGGCCAAAGTACTGCTGCAAATCCTTCGACTGAAAGCGATAGCCATGGAATGCGAGAATCTTATTGCGCAACAGCCGCAGTTCGGCCTTGGAACCGACACCGCCCACCAGCGCCTCATTGAGCAGCGTGTTGTTGACATAGTCCGCAAGATTCCCATCCTCAATTGGCTCCTGGTTTTTCTTGCATTGCTCCTCGTCATCCTCTGTGAACAAAAGCACCTCGGCGGCATCGCCTTTCGAATTGCGGAAAACAAGGAATTTCACCCCCGAATCATCACGCATATACTGCACCTTGCAGCCAAACAGGGGCGACTCTTCGGCCTGGCGACTGGGCTGGAACGTAAACCAGCCCGGCTTTCCGTCAACCTTTTCGAGCGTCTTTTCGCTCCAGTCCGACGTTGTCATATAGACATACTTGTTCATGCGCACCTCCTGCACGGTCCAAAGCTGATAACCGTCCCAGAACTTGTCGCCCTCGTTGATGGTCTGTGCCTGAGCGAGCACTGCCACGAAGAGCGTCAGCATTGTTAAAAGCACCTTCTTCATATCATCATCAGTTTTTAATAAACATAATCACTCACGTTGTAACCGCATGGATAATTTCTGTTCATGCCGCATGGTTTATCGATGCAAAGATAACAAAAAACTGCGAGAACAACAATAGGAATGAGAAATAATACAGAAAATGAAGACTTTTGGACCCTCCGGCACAGTTTAACGGCTGTTAACTCGTGCATGACGCCAACTTTTTTGGCAGTGACGAAAATAAAACCTTATTTTGCACTCAGATTTACTAGAGAATCTGAACGCCGCGCCGAGCGTTATTTCCGCAGTACTGAAGATGGGAAAAATAGCGTGCGGTGATAGGTGATGGGGGGTGGGTGATAGGTGATAGGTGATGGGTGGTGGGTGATGGGTGGACAAACAAAAGAAATAATCTCACACAGAGGAAACAGAGTAAAAGGAGTCAAATCTCTGTACCCTCTGTTTCCTCTGTGAGAGATTATCTACTCTGTGTGAGATTATCTACTCTGTGTGAGATTATCTACTCTGTGTGAATAAGCTCTGTTAGAAAAGAAATATCGTGAAGTTGAACTATAAAAAGACAAGGAGAACGAAAAATGAAGTACAGAATGACGAAAGAAAAACGGCAGTCTCTGAAGAACTTCGGACGGTGGCGAGCCGTGGCAGTACACGAGCAGACGGTGGAGACGCAGCAAATCGTAAAAGAGGTGTGCCGCCGCACGGGGGCCTCGCGCGGGTCGGTGGTGGCGGTGCTGGCCGAGCTGTCGGCAGTGGTGTGCGAGCATTTGCGCCGTGGCGACCGCGTGCGGATTGACGATTTCGGACTGCTGAAACTAGAAATTGAGGGCGACAAGGTGGACAGCGTCGAGGAGTTTGAGACAGAAAAACACATCCGTGGCGTCCGGCTGCATGTGCTGGCCGAGAGTCGCCACGGAAGGCAGGCGCTTTACAGCGCAATAAGCTTTGAAAAAATCGGGGTTAATTTTCCTCCTCAGCCTCCTCACGGGCACGTTTCTCCTCGTCGAGCAGCTGGAAGTCTTTTTTGCGCAGCACAAACGAGTTGGAAAGATATTTCTCGCGCACAATCTTGTTCTCAGCCAGCTCCTCGGGCTTGCCCTGGAAGAGAATCTTTCCTTCGAACAGCAGATAGGCGCGGTCCGTAATGGTGAGCGTCTCCTGCACGTTGTGGTCGGTGATGAGAATGCCGATGTTGCGATATTTCAGCCGCCAAACAATGTGCTGAATGTCCTCCACGGCAATAGGGTCGACACCGGCAAAGGGCTCGTCGAGCATGATGAACTTGGGCTCGATGGCCAGACAGCGCGCAATCTCGGTGCGGCGGCGCTCACCACCAGAGAGCTGGTCGCCCTTGTTCTTGCGCACCTTGCCCAGACGAAACTCGGCTATGAGACTTTCGAGCTTTTCCAGCTGGTAGGCGCGGGGCTTGCCCGTCATTTCGAGCACGGCCATGATATTGTCCTCCACGCTGAGCTTGCGAAACACGCTGGCCTCCTGCGGCAAGTAGCCGATGCCGGCGCGGGCGCGCTTGTACACGGGATAGTCGGTGATTTCCTGGTCGCCCAGATACACGTGGCCGCCGTTGGGAAGCACCAAGCCCGTGGTCATGTAAAACGAGGTGGTTTTGCCGGCACCGTTGGGCCCCAGCAGACCCACTATTTCGCCCTGCTTCACGTCGAACGCCACATCGTTCACCACCGTGCGCTTGCCATAGCGCTTCACCAGTCCCTCGGTGCGTAGCACCAGGTGCTGCTGCTCTTGCATTTCGTTTGTCGTATCCATATCGCTGCGATTATTGGGTGCAAAGGTACGACGAAACGGGCGAATTTCAAAAGAAAAATCTTAAATTCTTTTGCTTTTTGCCCGTTTCGTCGTACCTTTGTAGTCAAAATCCTACAAGAGCCATGTTTATCACAAAATATCTGGTATCGCTGGGCCACTACATGCAGCTCATGGGGCGCACCTTCGCGCGTCCTGAACGCATGCGCATGTTTCTCAAGCAGTATGTCAAGGAAATGTCGCAGCTGGGTGTCGACAGTATCGGCATTGTGCTGCTCATATCGTTTTTCATAGGTGCCGTCATCTGCATCCAGATGAAGGTGAACATCGAGAGCCCGTGGATGCCGCGCTGGGTGGCCGGCTACACCACGCGCGAAATCATGCTGCTGGAGTTCTCGTCGAGCATCATGTGTCTGATTCTCTCGGGAAAGGTGGGCTCGAACATTGCCTCAGAGCTGGGCACCATGCGTGTGACTCAGCAGATTGACGCACTCGAAATCATGGGCGTCAATTCGGCGTCCTATCTCATACTGCCCAAGATAGCCGGGCTTATCACCATCATGCCCGTGCTGGTGATTTTCTCCTCGGCAGCAGGCATCTTGGGTGCCTATGGTACGGCTTACGTAGGCCATATCCTATCGCCCGACGACCTGACACTGGGCCTGCAGCACGACTTCAAACCCTGGTTCATGTGGATGAGCATCATCAAGAGCCTGTTCTTTGCCTTCATCATCAGCAGTGTCAGCTCGTTTTTCGGCTACACCGTAGAGGGCGGCTCCGTTGAAGTGGGCAAGGCCAGCACCACCGCAGTTGTCAACTCCAGCGTTCTGATTCTTTTCTCAGATGTATTCCTAACACAATTGTTATCATGATCGAAGTAAAGAGTCTTTATAAAAGTTTTGAAGATAAAGAGGTCTTACACGACATCAATACCGTGTTTGAAGACGGCAAGACGAACCTGATTATCGGACAGTCGGGGTCGGGAAAGACCGTGCTGATGAAAAACCTGGTGGGACTGCTCGACCCCACCAGCGGACAAGTGCTCTACGACGGGCGCGACTTTGTGAAGATGAGCAAACGCGAGAAAGTGATGATGCGGCGCGAAATGGGCATGATATTCCAGAGCGCAGCCCTCTTCGACTCGCTCACGGTGCTGGAAAACGTCATGTTCCCCCTCGACATGTTCTCTACCGACAGCTACGGACGACGGCGCAAACGCGCCATGGAATGCCTGGAGCGCGTCAACCTGAAAGGAGCCGAGCACAAATTTCCCGCCGAAATCTCTGGCGGCATGCAGAAGCGCGTGGCCATCGCACGCGCCATTGTGCTCAACCCCAAATACCTGTTCTGCGACGAGCCCAACTCGGGTCTCGACCCGAAAACCAGCCTCGTCATCGACGACCTGCTGCACAGCATCACCCACGACCTCGACATCACCACCATCATCAATACCCACGACATGAACTCGGTGATGGGCATCGGCGAAAACATTGTCTTCATCTACGAAGGCTGCAAGGAATGGCAGGGCGTGAGCCACGACATCATGCAGTCGGAAAACCGACGGCTCACCGACTTTATCTTCGCCAGCAACCTGCAAAAGAAAATGCGCGAAGCAATCATAGAAAATGGCCTCCAGATTTAATGCTCCGGAGGCCATTTTTTTGTTAACAGTATTCTTGAGGGAAGAAACTAACAGCTTTACTTCATCAGCCGCTTGCGGCCATTTTCAACAACGATACCGCGATAGTTGCTACCCACACGCTGTCCGCTGAGGTTGTAGCGAGCGGACTGCTTGTCGGCCGAAACTTCGGTAAGGCTGATGCCGGTAGGCTCGCCAATGGCAGACTTGGCAGCACTGATAATCTTGCCCGACACGCCGTCGAGAAGCAGCACAATGGCCGTGAGTCGCGATTTGTCCTGTATGAGTGTATTGCCAGAAATATCACCATTGAAGAAACTATCGATGGCTTTACCGTCGCTCACGGTAGCGGGCAGCGAGCCGTCCACACCGTCGAGCACCGACCATCCGGCCACAGCCACATGATTGAATTCAAGACCGCTCACCTCGTAGGGGGCCGAATACCAAAATGCCATGTTCTTGTCGCCCGACTGGCCCGAAAAATAGTTTCTCTGCTTCCAAGAGTCATCTTTCATGCCATCTTCGGTCAGCAAATAGGCCAGCGAATAGTTGGCGCCAGTGTCACTGAAATTGAACACGGTCTTCGTCTTGAAGCTCACTTCTTTTTTGCTATTATCGGCCCATGTAGCGTTCAGAGCCACGGTGCCAGGCGACAGTCCCTTGCTGACAAGGTCAATACCATCGTTCAATTCGGTTGGATAGATGTCAAGCTCGCGATTAACAAGTACGGTTGGGAAAGAGGAAACGTAGCTGTCGATGACATCATCAAAGTCCTCAACCGCCATCTCGTCACCTGCGTGAACGGCGATGGGAATCACCTTGTCGCCATACTTCTTTTCCATCAACTCCATGTAAGTGATGCCCACAGGACAATATTGGCACCAAGTGCCAGTGAACTCCTCGGCCACAGGCATAGGACTGGCCGACTTCGACACCGACACCACCTTGCCTTCACTCTCGTTGCCGCTATTCAGATCGTTGGCTTTGCCGTTGACTTTGGTAATGGTGATGGTCTTCCCGAAAGCACCTACACTGCCTTCGCCGTTCATGCTGACTTCCAGCACGCCCGTGCCCTTAAAATCATCGATGCTTACATTAACCGTTTTCTCGCCTTGGGTCACGCCGTCGCCCTTGACGGTATAGGCTACGCTGGTGACTGGATTCTGACCTTCGTTGACAATGGGAATGCTGAAAGAGTTTGTTTTCGCACCGTTCAGCGAATACGCGATGCCGAAATCTGCTATCGATACGCCATTATCGGGCAGCTTTCCGCTCACCAGGACAGACCAGACTAAGTTTCCATCGTACTGCACCCATTCTTTTTCAAAGCTGTCAAAGAAGAGGAACCCGCCCATACGATTTTTCTCGCTGTCGGTAAAGAGAATAGGAGATCCGGCATAATCACCGCCATTTTTGAGGTCCTTCTCGTCGAACGAAAGTCCCACAAACAGTCCGTCGTCAGGTATCTTGTGCGATTTTTTGAAGGCCACGTCGTTGAAACTCTCCACTTCGAGCTGGCTCGAGGAAACTGCCACCACTTCCAAATCGGCTGACGAACCGTCGGCAGGCAACTCTTTTGAAATCCAAACTTTCACGTTGCTCATGTCCTTCACAATGGGGAAAATGCTGATGGCATCAACCGCAACATCGCTGCCAGCGAAATAATCGCCAGGCAGATAGATGGCCAAATCGTAATGGCCAGCACTCCCATAACCGTCGAGATACCAACCGGCCTCAACGTCGTGGTTGTTCCACCACATCTGATTGTCGCTCGGCGTAATGCTTGGCGTGCGGCGAACTTTAGAGAGCACCTTGCTACTCCTGAACTGAACTTTTTTCTGAATCGCTGCTTTCTTTTGCGGCAATTGTGCCGATGCGGCCACAACCAGCGAAAGCAGCACTAACATGCTAAGTAAATGTTTTTTCATCGTTCAATGGTATTTATTAGTAAGATAAATGTAAAAAGTTTTCTTCTGTATGGAAGTCCGTCATCTCATGCGCCACTGCCCATCGTGCTCCACCATGGGAACCACCACCTCCTCGATGGTGCTGTCGCCAAAACAGACGGCCAGAAAGGCGTTGGCTGCACGTCCTTCCTCGTCGGCAATGCAATTGACGATGCGCACATCGCGCATGCCCTGGTGCTCTTTTTCCATCTGGGCGGCAAACATGCGCATGTTGTCAACCAACTGGCTGCGATACTCGGCACTGGCACCCTGGCTGTCCTGCCGGGCATCGACAAACGCCTCGTACTTGCCGCGCAGCAGCAAGTCGTAATACTGTTTGGCTGCCTTTGCCGCCTGCTCTTCGGGATGTCGCGACGAGCAAGCGGAAAAAGCAGCGGCCAGAATGATAAAATAGAGTATCTGTTTCATTTTATCACAACTCCCAACTCCTAACTCCTAATTCCAAACTCCTAACTCTTAACTCCTAACTCCCCAGCGCTACTTCTGGCGTACGAACACATTGATGGGCGAACCCGTGAGCGTCCAGTTCTCGCGTATTTTGTTTTCAAGGAAACGCTTGTAAGGCTCCTTGACGTACTGAGGCAAATTGGCGTAGAACACGAAGGTGGGAATCTGCGTGTCGGGCACCTGCGACACGTACTTAATTTTGATGTACTTGCCCTTGATAGAGGGTGGCGGATAGGCCTCGATGAGCGGAAGCATCACCTCGTTGAGCTTCGAGGTGCCAATCTTTACCTTCCGGTTGAGATACACCTGTTTGGCGGTTTCGAGTACGCGGAAAATGCGCTGCTTGGTGAGCGCCGAGGCGAAAATAATGGGGAAATCGGTGAACGGAGCCATGCGGTCGCGAATGGCATACTCGAACGTGTCGATAACCTTCTGCGTCTTGTCCTCCACCAGGTCCCACTTGTTGACCACCACCACCAAACTCTTGTTGTTCTTCTGAATGAGCTGGAAAATGTTCATGTCCTGCGCCTCGATGCCGCGCGTGGCATCAATCATCAGTATGCACACGTCGCTGTTCTCTATGGCACGGATGCTGCGCATCACACTGTAGAACTCCAGGTCTTCGGTCACCTTGTTCTTGCGGCGGATGCCGGCGGTATCGACCAGATAGAAGTCGAAGCCGAACTTGTCGTAACGGGTGTAGATGCTGTCGCGCGTGGTGCCCGCAATTTCGGTCACAATGTTGCGGTCCTCGCCAATGAAAGCATTGATAAGGCTCGACTTGCCAGCGTTGGGCCGGCCCACCACAGCAAAGCGAGGAATGCCGTCCTCCACTTCCTCGGCCTTCACCGACGGCAGTCTCTCTAACACCAGGTCGAGCAGGTCGCCGGTGCCGCTGCCCGTTGCCGAGCTGATGCACTGCGGGTCGCCCAGACCCAGTTTGTAGAACTCGTAGGAGTCATAAATCTGCTGGTTGTTGTCGGCCTTGTTGGCTACCAGTATCACGGGCAGCTTAGAGCGGCGCAGAATCTGTGCCACGTCCATATCGAGGTCGGTCAGCCCCGTGGTGACGTCCACCAAGAAAAGAACCAGGTCGGCCTCCTCGGTGGCCACCAACACCTGCTTGCGGATTTCCTCCTCGAAAATGTCGTCGGATTTGACCACCCATCCACCAGTATCGACCACAGAGAACTCTTTGCCGTTCCACTCGCACTTGCCGTACTGGCGGTCGCGAGTAGTACCGGCCTCGCTGCTCACTATGGCCTGACGGCTTTTCGTCAGGCGGTTGAAAAGTGTGGATTTGCCCACATTGGGGCGCCCCACTATAGCTACTAAACTTGCCATAATCTTCTTTTTTTTCGGCTGCAAAGTTAATCAAAATAATCGAGATACAGAAAAATAGCGCCATATATTTCGTTCCCCACGCTTGAGTTAGCAGCATTGGGAGAAATGGGCATCTGTCATTCATAAGAGTTTTATTAAAAATCAGGAAAAACAAGAAAAGCAGAATAAAAACAAAGCTGTTTTTCTGTGTATTTCAGGAGAATTTGCTACCTTTGCAGCGATTATTCATGATGCGTGCAGCGCTGAAAGCCTGCAAACGCATTTTCAACCGATATGACAGGACAAGACAAGAAACGACTTTGGGCATCGCGGGTGCTGCTGGCAGTGTTTCTGCCAATGCTGCTCTTCTCGTCGCTCCACATTCACGACTACGGCACCCAAGCCGAGGCGGAGTGTGCGCAGTGCGTGAACCACTTGCCCCACGCCGGCCACCTCATGGCTCAGGACGGAGCCATGCACTCGTGCGTGCTCTGCCAGTTTCTTTCGTTGCCCTTTCTGGCCGTAACGAGTGTTGCGGTAGTACTTTTCAAACCTGTAAAAACAGTCGTCAGCTCTTCCAGCCGCAGTTTTATTGGCATCGGCACGAGGGGCTGTGTGTTGCTGCGTGCGCCGCCTTTTGCCTGAAACTCCGTTGCACCTGCACGAATAGGTGTAAATTCTTTTTTTGAGTTTTCAGAACAAAAGCAACTTACATGATATCCAATCTTATAGCTGCGGCACTGCTGATGTGCGCAGTGCCCGACAGTACCGTCACGCTGAGCGGCGTAACGGTGACGGGCAACCGCAGAAACGACTTCCAGATGAAGTCGTCGCAATCGGGCGTGCAAGTAAGCCACGACTACCTGCAGACCAACTTTGCGGGCAGCCTGATGCAGACGCTCGAAGGCATTCCAGGCGTAAAAGCCATGAGTATTGGCTCGGGACAGTCGAAACCTACCATCCGCGGTCTGGGCTTCAACAGGCTGGCCGTGGCCGAGGACGGCATCAAACACGAAGGCCAGCAGTGGGGCGACGACCACGGGCTGGAGATTGACCAGTTTGCCATCGACCGCGCCGAAGTCATCAAAGGCCCGGCGGCACTACTCTACGGAAGCGATGCCATAGGCGGCGTGCTGAGCCTCTACACCAACCACGTGCCAACGGAACCCATCGAAGGAGCTGTGCAGCTCTTTGGGCGCACCAACAACGAGCAAATGGGACTCTCGGCTAAAATCGGCGGGCGCAACGGCCACTTTTTCTACCGCGCCAATGTGACGCTTATCGACTATGCCGACTATCAGGTGCCCACCGACAGCATTCAGTACTATTCATACTGGATACGCCTGAAAAACGGACGGCTGCGCAACACCGCCGGTCTGGAGCGCGACGGCAGTGTGATGCTGGGCTACGCAGGCTACAACTTCCACACCGACGTGCGCGTGTCGGACTCGTACTCGAAAAGCGGGTTCTTTGCCAATGCCCACGGGTTGGAAGTGCGCCTGAGCAGCATCGATTACGACCACTCGCGGCGCGACATCGACCTGCCGTTGCAGTCGGTGAACCACCTGAAAGTGCTCAGCCACACCACATGGCGCAACGAGCTGTTCTCGGCAGAGGTGAACCTGGCTTACCAGAGCAACCTGCGCAAAGAGCAGTCGGAACCTATCTCGCACGGATACATGCCCAAGCCCGACAATTCGCTGGAAAGAAAATTCAACAAAAGCACCTACACGGCCAACGCCGCACTGCACTACTCGCCAGGCGAGCACCATGCCCTCAGTGCGGGCATCAACACCGAGCATCAGCACAACAGGCGCGACGGATGGGGGTTCATCATTCCCGACTTCGAGACCACAAGTATGGGCGCCTACTGCATGGACCGCTACACGGTGAGCGAAAACCTCATTCTGAATGCAGGGCTGCGCTACGACCATGCTCATACGCATATTCACAGCTACAACGACTGGTATCAGACGCCCGTTGACGGGAAACCGACATTCGTGCAGCGGTCGGCCGACATCAGCCGCAACTTCGACAGTTTTACATGGTCGGCAGGTGTAAACTACACCAACGGACTCTGGCTGCTGAAAGCCAACATCGGGAAAAGCTTCCGTGTGCCCATTCCTAAAGAGCTGGGGGCCGACGGTGTGAACTACCACATCTTCCGCTACGAACGGGGCAACGCCGAGCTGGATCCCGAACAGTCGTACCAAATCGACGCGGGCATCAGCTGGGTCAACGATGTGCTGACGGTGCAGGTGGACCCTTACGTGAACTATTTCCCCAACTACATTTACCTGAACCCAACGTCCAACTACGTGGAGGGACTGCAAATGTACCACTATACCCAGGCCAAGGTGCTGCGCTACGGGCTGGAGGCGCAACTGAACTACGCTTTTGCCGAACACTGGGAGGCTGAGGCCAAGGGCGAATATCTGTATGCTGAACAAAAATCGGGCGAGAAGAAAGGCTACACACTTCCTTTCTCCACGCCCTGGTCGGCCGACTTCGGGCTGAAATATTCTGCCAACGCACAAGGCTCAGAGCAGGACAGCAAGACTTTCTTCGCTTCGCTCAATGCCCACATCGTGGGAGCACAAAATGAGATTGTGCCACCAGAAAAGCCCACCAAAGGCTACTGGACGCTCAACGCGTCGGCGGGGAAGAACTTTCAGATGGGGAAAACCGTACTGAAAGTGGTGATTCATGCCGACAACCTGCTGAACCGCCGCTATTACGACCACACCAGTTATTACCGTCTCATCGATGTGCCCGAACCGGGCAGAAACTTCTCACTGATGGCGGGACTGGAGTTTTGAGAATCAACCAAACATTTACATCAACTAACAAAGAAAAAACAAGAATATGGAAAAGATAACAACAAAAAAACAGTTCTCGGCTTGCCTGTTGGCAGCTATAATATTTATCATCACCATGGGGTTCACAGCCTGCAGTAGCAGCAGCGACGATGACACCAAGGACATGGAGTATCCTGAAATCACCACGCAGGGCATCACTGCCAATCCCATCAACTGTCAGGTGTATCACCCCGGCGAGACCATTGCTTTCTGCTATGCTTTCAGAGACAACATGGAGCTGGGAAAGTACAACATTGAGATTCACGACAACAGCGACCATCACAGCCACAGCACAGAAGCCGACGACCACGACCACGACGCTGACTGCGAGGACGGCGACCACGACCATGAGCACGAGCACGATGCCGACAATGCAGGAAAAAGTTTCTGGGTGTTCAACCAAAGCTATGACATACCCAGCGGCCAGCGTTCATATACGGCAAGAGTAGATATAAAAATACCCGACGACATCGCTACAGGCGACTATCACTTCATGATACGCCTTACCGACCGCGCCGGATTCCAACAGATCAAAGCCGTGGCTATTAAAATCGAGAAAGAATAGTCTGTGACCTTTGGAGATAATACGCTTGCCTAACTTGCATTAGCCTGAGAAGTGCCAGCTAACTATTGGGCTTCATCAATAAAACAGGGAAAAACAAGAAAAACAGGGAAAAACAAGTTGTGTTTTTTATTCGGTTTTTCTTGTTTTTCCCTGTTTTTCAAATGAAGATGCTCACTCATACTGCTGCATCAATTCAAAATGATATTTCTTACCTTTGCTATTGGTGAAGGTGCCAACATAGCCATCGCCGCGCAGTTCACGCTGACCGTCGAACGTACCGGTATGATTGCCTCTGGGTGAAAACTCCTTGAGCACAAGGTGCATGGAGCCTTTGGCATTGATGGCTGCGTACTCCACCAGTTGAAGCTTGAAATGGGTTTTCGGACGGTCATTATAATAATAGTAGCCCACCTCGGCATCCTCATCAGCATCGTTAGGAAACATAAAAAGCGTAATGGCATACGGGCCTATCTTACCCGTAAACTTCTCGTATTTCACTTCGTACTCCGTCTGCGCCATGACCGAAAAAGAGCCTAGCAACAACATTAAACAGCAGACGAAAGTTCTTGTTACCTGATTCCTAAACATAGCATCTTAATCCTTTTAGTTTCAAAAAACTTACTCTGGATTATATCCAAAAGAATCGAGTTCTCTCTGCGACGAGCGCCAGTCTTTGTCCACCTTGACATAAGTTTCCAAATAAATGTGCTTGTCGAAGAAACGCTCCAAAGCCTTGCGCGCCTCGGCTCCCACCTTTTTCAGCGCAACACCCTGATGGCCAATAATGATGCCTTTCTGAGAGTCGCGCTCCACGTAGATGATGGCGCGAATGTGAATGCTGCGCTCAGTTTCCTTGAAACTCTCAACACTCACCTCTACCGAGTAGGGTATTTCCTTGTCGTAATAGAGCAGAATTTTTTCGCGGATAATCTCAGAAACGAAAAAGCGTGCAGGTTTGTCGGTCAGCTGGTCTTTGTCAAAATACGCAGGACTTTCGGGCAGGAGTTCCTGTATGCGGCGAAGCAACATGTCGGTGCCGAACTTGTTCTTGGCCGAGATAGGCAATATCTCAGCGTTTGGAAGCAGCACATGCCAGCGCTCCACTATCTCGTTCAGCTTCTGCTGAGCATTGCCTCCTTGTTTGGAAGCAGCATCGGTAGCCAGACTGTCTATTTTGTTGATCAAGAGCAGCACAGGAATTGTCATTTTCTGCACCTTCTCTAAAAAGTCCTTGTTCTTCTCAGGATTTTCCACCACGTCGGTGACATAGAGCAATACATCGGCATCCTGCAATGCCGACTCAGAGAAGGCCAGCATCGACTCCTGAAGCTTATAGTTGGGCTTGAGCACTCCCGGCGTGTCGGAAAAAACTATCTGCATGTCGGGCGTATTTACGATACCCATGATACGATGGCGGGTGGTCTGTGCCTTGAAGGTGGCTATGGAAATGCGCTCACCCACCAGCTGATTCATGAGCGTGCTCTTACCAACATTTGGATTTCCTACGATATTTACAAATCCTGCCTTGTGATTCATTCGGTTAAAAGTGTTTAGATAATAAACGAAAAAGAGTAATTACAACTGCCCCACTACATGGCCGTCAGGCCTTCAGGACAACTGTAATTACTCTTTCTTTTCTTGATTTCAACGGGGGCTTTGTCTCATTTCTTGTCTCCGTCATAAGCCCATTTCAAATAGGATGCTCCATGAACGAAGCCTGCGCCAAAAGCTGTGAGAATCAGGTTGTCACCTTTCTTCAGCCGCGACTCATACTCCCATAGTGCCAACGGAATGGTGGCAGCACTGGTATTGCCAAAATGGTCGATGTTTACCATGACTTGTTCCATCGGCAATTCGAGTCGCTTGGCTACTGCTTCGATAATAC
Source organism: uncultured Prevotellaceae bacterium (assembly GCA_900315565.1). GTDB lineage: Bacteria > Bacteroidota > Bacteroidia > Bacteroidales > Bacteroidaceae > Prevotella. The sequence goes on from OMZS01000019.1 coordinate 60,600, forward strand.
GAAGGTTTGCCTGATGAGGAACAATCCACTGGATGTTGGTCTTATCCAGATGGTTGCGCTCGGCTATCAGTGCACAGTCGTCACTCATATTGGTTACCGCATAGCGGAACACTGTGCGACCTTCCTGATAGGTGTAGTGCAAGCGGTGGTCAACCGTAAAATGACTGGGAGGACAAACTGAGCCACCTGCTTTCATGTGAAGGAAAGGAAGACCTTTGCCATCGGTGCGGAAATAAGAGTCCATACACCCGATGTTCTCCTCCTCGGTAGCCTCTAACATGACAGCGGCTGCACCGTCGCCAAAAAGCGGACAGGTCTGGCGGTCTTTGTAATCGGTCACCGACGACATTTTGTCGGCACCGATAACGATGATTCTTTTGTGACGACCGCTTTGAATCATCATGGCAGCCTGGTCAAGTGCATAAAGGAATCCACAACAAGCAGCCCACAAGTCGAACGCGTAGGCGTTCTTCAGCCCTAGTTTGCCCAGCACGATGCTGGCAGTAGAGGGATACTTGTAGTCGGCTGTAGAGGTGGCCAGAATCAGTGCATCGATGCTGTCGGGAGAAACGCCCGTTTTTTGAATCAGCTGCTTGGCAGCTTTACGCGCCATGTAGCTGGTGCCGAGGCCTTCTTCAACAAGAATGCGACGCTCTTTGATTCCCACACGCGCCATTATCCACTCATCGTTGGTTTCTACCATCCTCGACAGCTCCTCGTTGTTGAGAATGTAATCGGGGACATAGCCACCAACGCCAGTGATAATCGCGTTTATCTTACCCATTCTTTACTCAGCTACTTCGTCCATTACCACTGCAAGCTTGCCTCTGTAATATCCACAAGTGGGGCAAACAGCATGATAAACATGATATGCACCGCAATTGGGGCATACAGCAAGTGTGGGAGCAACTGCTTTGTCGTGAGTTCTTCTTTTCAGTGTACGAGTCTTCGACTGTCTTCTTTTAGGATGTGCCATAATTCTTTTTAAATTTATTAATTCTTAATGTATTTAATCTTCCAATCGTATTTTGCCCAACGCTTCCCAACGAGGGTCTATGGGTTTACCTTCATCCTCATCACTACTTCGGGTAGCTGAATGCTCTTCAAGAGCATGAATCATCGCAGGATTGCATTCGCCAGGTTGATGCACATGCTTAATGGGGATGTCGAGAACGACAAATTCATAAACATACCAAGCCACGTCTAGCGTATCTTCGGTTTCTGCCAGCGTAACCAGGTCATCTTCTTCCGAGTGCTCTGCACCGTATTTCACCATCAGACGGTTATCGGTGCAGATGGGCTGACGCATGTCGTCGAGACATTTGTCACAGGCTACAATCACCGTGCCCTCAGTATGGAAGTCAAGTTCAAAAAAACTTGGATTCTTACGGACAACAAGCCTTACATGAAGGTTTCCTCGCTTCACCTCTGGAGCCTCAATGGCCTCAAAGTAAGCATCGTCCAAGTCATACTCTCTGACAGTCTCCCCATCCGAGAGTCCTCTTAAATCTATCTTTAATGACTCCAAACTGCACATCGGGGTGCAAAGTTACGAATATTTTCTGATAATAACTCATTAAATTTCAAATTTTTAATGAATTTCGCCCAAAACATTTTGCAAACAAACACTTCAATGCACACTAGCCCTTTTACTTGTGCAACTCTATCCGGAATGTGGTGCCTTTTCCCACTTCTGAGTTCTTCACCCATATCTTGCCATGATGATACTCCTCCACAATACGCTTAGCCAACGAAAGTCCCAGTCCCCAGCCACGCTTCTTGGTAGTAAAGCCTGGCCGAAATACGTTGGCAATGTCTTTCTTGCGAATGCCCTTGCCCGTATCTCCCACCTCAATGGCCACACAGTTACCCTCGTCCTGCATAAACAGCGTGATACGGCCAGCACCTTCCATGGCATCTACAGCGTTTTTGCACAGGTTCTCTATTACCCACTCAAAGAGCGATGCATTCAGCGGAACAATTATATCTTGCGGCGGGAATAGTTTCACCATCTGAACTTTCTGCGATGTACGTCGGTTCATGTAATCCACCACATGGTTCATTACTTCTATCAGGCTCGATGGCACTGGTTCTGGCAAAGAGCCAATCTTCGAGAAACGGTCGGCTATCAGCTGCAAGCGTTTCACGTCTTTGTCCATTTCCGGAATAAGACTGTCGTCGGGATAGGTTTCTTTCAAAATTTCAGTCCAGGCCATCAGACTCGAAATGGGAGTACCCAACTGATGGGCTGTTTCCTTCGAAAGTCCCACCCATACTTTGTTTTGCTCAGCCTTTTTCGACGTAAGCAAAGCGAAAATGGCTATCACCACAAAAATCAGCACAATGCCCAACTGTACGTAGGGCCATGCCGACAGACGCTTCAGCATGACCGATTCATCATAACAAACCAACTGATAATTATCTCCACGTCCCGACTCGTCCAAAAAGATCTTTATAAAATGTCCAGACGAATACATCTGGCTCGCATATTCTTTAACATAAGACATCGAGTCGATGGTGTTTTTGGCACGGATTTTCACATTACGAAAGTCAAGAACACCTCCCTGTGCGTCGGTTACAATTACAGGAATCGTATTATTGCCTTCTATCACGCTCAACACCAACGAAAGGTCGGTATTCTCGTCTGCCTGATTAAAAGCATGCAATGCGCCAGCCCAAATTTTCATTCGGTTGTGCTCTTCATCCGACAGGTCTTTCACAAGAAAATGGGACACAACAAGCGACAGAACAGCTATAATAATAGCCGCCAATACCAGAAAGATCTTTACCTGCCGAATTTTATCTGTCCACTGCATATCTCAACATAAATGCAATTGCATTGATACTAAAAGAAACGCACACATCTTTTTAAACGCGTTTTTTTTGCTTTTATTGCATTCTCAACAAGTTCGTCAAATCAGGGCTTAAATCTCAAAAGAATCAAAATAGCCTGGCCGCACTTCCGTAACGACAGGGCTATTACAAACACAAAGAAGCCCCGAGCCAACTGCTGGCTCAGGGCTTCACTGTATGAAAAAAGGCGGCGACCTACTCTCCCGCATTGCATTGCAGTACCATCGGCGCGGGCGGGCTTAACTG
>OMZS01000020.1 GCA_900315565.1 uncultured Prevotellaceae bacterium
GAGCGGATTGTCCGACACGTAGAGGAAGTTCTTGCGGTAGTAGTCGATGATGTAGATGCTCTGGTAGGTGGTCTGTGCGAAAGCCTGTGCCGCCTCCACATAAGGCTGCGCCCGCTGGTAGTCAGCATCGGTGATGCCCTCCACGCGGTTCTCGTACATAAAGAAATCGTCTATCTGTGCCATATAATCCTTATTTGCGGTACAAAGGTAATCATTTTTATGCGAATGGCGTGTTTTTTATTATGCAACAGGCCACTTTTAGACAAAATTTGCTTAAATTACGCGCGAAACGGTAAACAAATGCCTTACTTTCGATAAAAATGAGTACCTTTGCAAGGTAACAAGAGAATTCATATAAAATGGAATTAAAGACTTTGATAGCTGAATGTACAGCATACGACTTCAAGGTAATGCTTGAAGAGAAGAAACCTAAGAGTTGGTTGAAGAGCGTTAGCGCTTTTGCCAATGGCTTGGGTGGTTCCCTTTTCTTCGGCATTGATAATGATGGCATTGTCAAAGGACTTGATGACGTGCAGCATGTATGCGAGGCCATCAGTAGCAGGATTCGTGACTATATGGATGCCCTGCCGGAGGTGGAGATGATTCCCCATGATATAGATGGACTACACATCTTGCAACTCAAAGTCAAAGCAGGACATTATACCCCATATTACTACGTTGGAGATGGTCAGCGTATTGCATTTGTCCGCATCGGTGATGAAAGCTTGCCTGCAACGGCAGAGCAGATGGTTCGCTTGGTGCTGAAAGGTTCCAACAAAACTTTTGATTCGCTTCACACAGACTATAAAGCAGAGGACAATTCCTTTACGATATTGGCGAACACCTTTAAAGACCGCACCAAGCAAGAATGGGATAAGAAATACCTCTTGTCGTTTGGACTGGTAACTGGAGCAGGAAACCTAACGAATGCTGGTGCACTGTTCGCCGATGATTGTCCTTTATGGCAATCTCGCCTTTATTGTACACGTTGGGATGGAAAGGAAAAGGGTGATGCCATCAACGATGCAGAGTTTACAGGCAATGTCCTCATGCTGCTCCGTGAAGCCATGAACTTTGTGAAGTCAAACACCAAGAGAGGCTGGGAGAAACTGCCTGATGGACGAAAGAACAAACCAGAGTATGCAGAACGTGCCGTTCTGGAGGCAATGGTAAACCATTTCATCCATCGTGACTATACAGTAATGGGAAGTGAAGTTCATCTTGACATTTACGATGACCGACTCACCGTTACATCACCTGGGGGAATGTACAATGGTATGCTGATTCAAGACTTAGACATCGCTGACGTTTCTTCTGAAAGACGCAATCCCATTCTTGCAAACGTAATGGCTCAGCTTGACTATATGGAGAAACGAGGCAGTGGTCTCACACGCATCTGTAATGAGACCAAAGCCTTGGAAGGTTATAAGGACGAACTAAAACCCAAGTTCAAATCTACTCCGACCCAATTCCAGACCATCATCTTTGCCTCTTCCGACACCCCGAATGTCGGAGACCATGACGGAGACATGTCGGAGACGAAACTCACTGAGCGTCAGCAGAAAATACTCAATCTCATAAAAGAATCTCCGACAATCACCGGCAAACAAATGTCGGAGATGCTGTCGGTGAGCCAGCGCACCATCGAACGCGACCTTTCAGCTTTACAGAAGATTGGAATTCTGAAGCATGAAGGCAAGGACAATGATGGTTTTTGGGTCATTATTCTCTACCAAAAATCGTTAGTTCCTATTTAAATAACTGAATGACCGTTAATTATAGGAAACAATTTAAGTTGACGGATTAATGATGTAACTTGGCAGTTCGCAACCTTACTTATGAACCGTAGTGTTATAACTATATAATATGCATAGAAGCATGACTATCAAAAAACTAAAAGACTGTATCCAGTCTGCTCATATAAATTTCCTATTTGGGTCTGGATTATCAAGACCATATCTTTCTACTCTCGGGCAGATCGAGACATTTATGGCTTTATCTGGTAAGCATACCGATAAGGATGAACGTAAACTTATAATTGCATCATTGTATGCCTTGTATTTTAATAGTGTTATGAGACCTTGCCTGCCTTCGCATTATGTTGGTAACGCAGATTACGATACTGTTTTAGGTAACTACAAAGAGTTCTTGACTATATGGAATGAACTGTTGGCTGCAAGAAAAAGTAGCTTGCTCGAAAAATCGGTGAATATCTTCTCTACAAATATTGATGATTTTGTCGAAACTGCCTCAGAAATAACTGGAATCGAGTTTAATGATGGTTTCAAAGGACATTTTAATCCGATGTTTAAAGAGGATAGTTTCTCAAACGTTGTGTCACGTATAAGCCCATTGTATCAGAATACTGCTCAGATACCTGTCTTTAACTACTTGAAAATACATGGTTCCATAAATTGGATACAAGCATCTGACAAGTTAATTATTTGTCTTGATAGTGCTCTAAGTACTGTTAAGAAAATTGGTGAAGAATTTGATAAAGTTCCGGATAGTTTTATTTCAATTGATTTTGGCGATAGTTTTGATCTTATAGTAGAGAAAGCGAAAGCACAAATTGCAACAGCCCCAGACTCTCCTGACAAATGTGCCCCCTTTATGTCTGAGTATATGAAAATGGTAATGGTTAATCCTCGAAAAGCTAAGTTCAGGGAATCTGTAATTGACTTGCATTTCTATGAGTTAATGCGCCTTTACTCTAATGCGTTGGAGAGCGCTTCTACAGTACTATTTTGTGCAGGCTTCTCATTTGCAGATGAGCATATTGCAAAAATAACATTACGTGCGGCTAATGCCAATCCCACTTTGACAGTGATAGTCTTTGCATATAATGCAGGAGCAAAAACTGAAATTGAGGCCAATTTGTATAGATGCGGAAATATACTTAATAACAATATCAGCATATTGTCACCTGATGCATTTTGGGAGGCTCAAGATGAGGATTATAAGTCAAAGTTAGGAAATACTGCCCCCACAGGTTTCGATTTTGCCACTATCAATAAGTATATATTCAATCCAATTGCAAGTCTTATATAGAATTATGGATAATCCAATTGCGAGAATAATGCAGAAAGACTCCATTTTTAAGGTTGGTGAAGTTTTCTCTGTGAATGGTCGTGAGGTGAAGGTGAAAGTTGACAAGAAAAAAAATCTTACTCACATGATGTATTGTGGTGAACTTATTAAGAATGTGGTAGTTGGTGGATACATCAAAATTCTTAAAGGATTCGTACAATTGGTTGCAAAGGTCGATGGTGAGTATATCCAAGAGAATAAAAAGGTTGATCCTGAATACCATAATACAAATGAGATTATTGATAGGTTTCTTATTGTTCAGCTCATTGGCTACATTGAAAATGGCAATTATTATAAAGGAGTCAAGGAATTGCCGTTGATTGGCAACGATTGTATGCTGATGGATAATGCAGAGTTCGAATTGATACACCGGTTCGCAAAGCCAGGAGAACCCGTAATAAGAATTGGTGCACTCATGTCTGATGATCGAATTCCCATAAATATAGGCATCAACAAGTTCTTCTCCAGTCATATTGGAATCTTTGGAAACACTGGTAGTGGAAAGAGTTATACACTTGCAAATATTTATAGGAACCTTTTCTTGACGTTTAATGCTCATGATGCATTTCGTAAGAATGCTAAATTCCTACTATTTGATTTCAATGGGGAGTATTCTGATGAACATGTAATTATCGAAGGAAAGAAGATATATAATCTCAATACTCGGAATAATAACGGTGATCGTATTCCTCTTAAGAGGGTTGATTTACTTAATCCTGAATTGGTGAACATTCTCGCAAGTGCCACAGAGAAAACACAACAGCCTTTCATTAAGCGTACTTTACAACTATATGACCATGTACATAATCAAAATGCGCCAATAGCATATCTACAAGGTATTGTAAAAAACGAAGTAGAAAGGGTGCTTCGTATGACTGATTATCTTAGGGCAAAACAACTGTTGGATTATCTGGAGGAGATACTTCCTCCGAATATGGATCCTGCAGGCATAAATCTAGGCCATCAGTGTGATTTTGAGTGGCACGGCGTTCGTAGTTGCTTCTTTTCTGGTAATGATTATTTTAATGCCGCAGGTGTTGCGCATATTCCAAACCTGCTAATTTATCGTGACGCTGCAAGAATATCAGAGCCAATGGATTTTGTCAGTATCTTGATAATGTATATGTATATACAGTTGATAAATGATGTATTAAGCAACAGGGCTCAGAATGAACACATAGCTCCGGCAATTAACAAGTTGAAGGCTTTTCAGAAAGATTTTAACAAGGTGTTTATTGTTGATGATGCATTAGACTTTTGGGATAATAGCAATTTCGTCGTTGTAAACTTGAACAACGTAAATATAATGACAAAGAAACTCATTCCCTTGCTCTTGTCGTTCAAACTATATCGTGAGCACAAAGAACTCAGGAATGGTGAACTGCATGAATACCTTAATATAATTGTAGATGAGGCTCATAATATACTATCATACGAATCACAACGTGAGAGTGAGTCTTGGAAGGATTTCCGTTTAGAGACTTTTGAGGAGATAATAAAGGAAGGAAGAAAATTTGGCGTGTTTATGACTATTGCAAGTCAGCGACCTTCCGACATCTCCTCAACCATAATCTCACAGTTGCACAATTATCTCATCCATAGGCTTATAAATAATCGAGACTTGGAAATGGTAGAGAAAGCAATATCCTACTTAGATAAGGTTTCTGTAGAATCATTGCCAGTTCTACCTGTTGGTGCATGTGTTTTGTCAGGTTTGATTGCTGATTTGCCAGTAATTGTTCAAGTTGACAAATTGTCTTCTGTTAATAGTCCGAAGAGCGATACTATTGATTTACTACGGAGTTGGATGGACGATGAAGACGGTGTTTAATACATATACCACATAAACTCATTGTTAATTGGTGTTATAGCAAAATTTCAATACAATTAATAAACCTATTCAAGAAAAGGCACATTTCTTGGATTATGTATGAACTGCCACCTGTAAAAATGCCCCACAAACAGCAGTTTTTGCATTGCTATATTTACATTATGCCGTAAATTAGGTTAAAAACGTTAAATCTGCATTATCTTGCTGATACTCCTTAAACCATGTCATCACTTTTCTACCGTTATAATTACAAATCGTTGATTATAAATAATTTACAAATACTCTTGTTGTTATAGTTTGGCTAATGTAACCATTGGAAACTCTGTGAAAAGTATTGGAGAATTAGCTTTCGAAGACTGTGGCCTAACCTCGGTGAACATTCCAAACTCTGTGACAAAAATCGGCGAGCGTGCTTTTATTAATTGTTATTCCTTAAGTGACGTTACCATGAGTGAAAATATAGAATACATTGCAGGAAATGCATTTTATAACACGAAGTGGTTTAACTTACAGCCTGACGGTCCTATATATTTCGGAAGTATATTATATAAGTGGAAAGGATACATGGGCGATAATAATGTGATAGAGATAAAAGATGGTACTAAAAACATTAATGAAAATGCTTTTTATAAATGTGAGGGCAACAGTAGTGTTATTATCCCCAACTCCGTGACAAGCATCGGTGACGGTGCTTTCTATGATTGTAGCGGATTGACGAGTATCACAATCCCAAATTCAGTTACAAGCATAGGAGATTATGCATTTGAAGGTTGCACAAATCTATCTTCAGTAGCTCTACATTGTAAGGAAATCAGCAGTTGGTTCAGCGGTTTGACCATAAAAAACATTGAACTGGGCGATGAAGTGGAAATAATTGGAGAATATGCATTTGCCGGCTTTAGCGGATTGACGAGCATCACCATTCCGAACTCACTTACAACTATCGGGTATAGTGCATTCAAGGGGTGTAGCGGGTTGACAAGCATATCCATTCCCAATTCTGTTACAAGCATTGGAACAAATGTTTTCCAAGGGTGCACAAATCTATCTTCCGTTGCCGTTTATTGCAAGGAAATTGGCAATTGCTTCAGCGGATTAACTTCCATTAAGAACATTGAACTGGGCGATGAAGTGGAAACGATTGGAGCAAATGCATTTAAAGGATGTACAGGCTTGACATTCTTTACAATTCCCAACTCTGTTACAACCATCGGAAACTATGCTTTCCAAAATTGTAGCGGATTGACGAGCATCACCATTCAAAGTTCTATTACGAATATTGGAACAAACGTTTTCCAAGGATGCACAAATCTATCTTCGTTAGCTTTTCATTGCAAGGAAATCGGCAGTTGGTTCAGTGGCATGACTTCCATAAAGAACATAGAACTGGGCGATGAAGTGGAAACAATTGGAACAAATGCATTCATAGGATGTAAAGGATTGGCGAGCATCACCATTCCAAGCTCAGTCACGACTATTGGGGACTATGCTTTCCAAAATTGTAGTGGATTGACAAGCATTTCCATTCCAAGTTCAGTAACATTTGTAGGTCGTAATGCTTTCTGGTATTGTTCTGGTCTTACAAAGGTAAGTATTTCGGATTTAGCAGGATGGTGTGGAATAAAATTCGATAGCTATTTTGCAAATCCACTCTACTACGCAAATCATCTTTATTTGAATGGCGAGGAAATCACGGCATTGACAATACCCAACAACGTAAACACTATTGAAAGCTATGCCTTCTGTGGCGGCAGAGCATTGAAGAGTGTCACTTTCCCCAGTTCAGTTACTCGTGTGGCTGAAGAGGCGTTCGACAAATGCACGGAGCTAACGGCTGTGAACATCTCGAATCTAGCATGCTGGTGCGGAATAGAATTCGGTAGCATTTCCGCCAATCCGCTCTACTACGCACACCATCTTTATTTGAATGGCGAGGAAGTGAAAGAGTTGGTTGTTCCTGAAGGTGTCACAGCTATTGGCAGCTATGCGTTCGAGGGCTGCCAGGAATTGACAAAAGTAACTCTCGCTAATTTTCTGACTTCAATTGGATATTCAGCATTCTCTGGCTGTCAGAACATAACGGAAGTAAACTCACCGATAGAGGAACCGTTTGAAATCGACTACTGCTTTGACTACAATGTATATAACAACGCCACGCTGAATGTGCCCAGCGGAACGAGGAGCAAATATAGAGAAACGTACAGTTGGAGTGAGTTCACAACTATTTGGGACGGAACACTTGAACCCGTAGATGAAAACGACGATGTTGACTATGGCGAAGGTGGCGATGTGAATAGTGGTACCAACTTAGGCGGCAACGTGGTGGGCAACATCTATTACAGCATTGCAGATGCGAACGGTGAATATAGCTCTACAGAAGGGTGCATCGTGGTGAGGAAGCCGACGGGTGACGACGTAGTGAGCGGCATCAGCGAGGAAGACCTCTTTGGGGAGGCGCTGAAAGATGCTTACACGGGCATCATCTTCATGGTGCAGCCGGGTAGCGGAGTGATCACGGTGAATGCCGAGACAACGGGCGGCATGACGCTGAAGGTAAAAGTGGGCGACAATCCACCGACGGAGATAGAGTTGAAGGATAAGATAAAAGCCAGATTTCCCTACTCGGTTGATAAAGCGAGCTATGTGTATATCTATGCCGGCGGCGGCTCCGCAGGTGCCAAGGCAATGGGCAAGGCTGCCTCAAACAACGGCGAGTTGAAGATTTATGGCATAGAGTGGAGCAACAGCACGGACGGCGTGGAGGCAATTGATAATGGACAATTGACAATTGATAATTCGCCGGTGTATAATCTGAACGGCCAGAAAGTTGATGGAATGCCGACGAAAAAAGGTGTTTACATTAAGGATGGCAAGAAGGTACTGGTTAAGTAAAACCATACCACAGATTACGCAGATTACACGGATCACGCAGATGATGCAGATATTGCAGATGATGCAGATATTGCAGATGATGCGGATAATGCAGACAATACAGATGACGCAGATTACACAGATAGCGCGGACGATGCAGATGATACAGATCATGCAGATGCCGCAGATGATGCGAAAAACTCTTTTGACTCTGTTCCTCTGTGTGAGGATAAAGTAATAGTTCCTTCTGTGTAATCTGCGACATCTGTGTGAGAGGAACAGGGTGAGAAATAACAGCCCCGCCGCACATGCAAACACAATGTGCGGCGGGGCTTTAGAGTTTATTGGAGAGAGGAATAGGCATATCTTACAGTCCTGTTAAATCGAACTTATATACTTTTTCTTCAACTTGAACCTGTTCGAAAAAGGTTATCATGTATATAGGATAGTAAATGACTCTTCCCTTAATCTGGACATTCTCTTGACTGAACACATAAGCCATTGGCACGGCATATTCTTCATTCTCCATCACATTGGAAAGTGCATTATGCCGTTCATAGTCCTTACCTGACTTAACTTCTATCGGCAGCATGTTACCAGCATACTCTACCACAAAGTCCAACTCTCCTTGCTTTTTGCTGTTGAAATAGTATAGTGAATGTTGCTGTGCTTCAGAGAAACCATGAGCATACAGTTCTTGGGCAACAAGGTTTTCAAAAACAGAGCCAAAGTTGATGTTTGGATTCGGACTGAGCAGCCCCACGTCGTTGATGAAAAGTTTGAACAGGTTCCGCTGCTTGTTCAAAAGCAGAGGTACTCGTGGCTCCTCGACATTATATGCAGGGATAGCCACACCTGCGTCCCTGAGCCATAAAAAACTGTTCTCGTATTTGCTGAACCGTGCTTTTTCGTTCAACTCTTTGAGAATAAAGCGTTTGTTTTTTGCATTTAGCTCGGATGGTATAAGGTCATAGATTTCTTCTATCTGCAACTTATGGTCATGGTCGTATTTGGTGATGTCTCTCTTATAGGTGCGAATGATTCCACGCTGTTCCTCATACACTCTGCGCAAGTTGTTAGTGTCAAGGTACTTTTGAACAGCCGCAGGCATTCCACCGACGATAAGATATAGACGAATGGCCTCCAACATTCTCTTGTGAATAAAATCATCAACAGGTTTCTTCTCCTCAAAACATGTTCGCAAATGGCTAATGACATCTGCGCCAACACCAATAGCCTCAAAGAACTCCAGAAGGTCAAGAGGATACATTTCTATCTCATCCATGTACCCCACGGGGACACTACGCAGGTCGTCCAATTCAACACCAAGCAAAGAGCCACTCATCACATACTTGTAACTGCCCTCATCCACAAGGAACTTGATTGCTGTCACTATCTCCTTGCACTCCTGCACTTCATCGAAGAATATTAATGTTTTTCCTGGAACCAATGGCTTTTTAGTGAACACAGACAGTCGCAACAGCAAATCTTTTGCGCCCTTTTGCCCGCTGAACAGTTCGATAGCATCGGGCTGTTCTACGAAATTGATTTCAACAACATTGTCAAAACACTCCTTACCAACCTTCCTGATGGAAAAGGTCTTGCCGACTTGTCTGGCTCCTGTTACCAACAGAGAACGCTTGTCGTTAAGTAGAAAGTTACGTATTAGCTCGTCAGCTTTGCGTTTTACCATGTCAACTTGTCTATATGGGTGCAAAGATACAATATTTTACTTAAATACAAGCTCAAAAAACAAAAATAACACACTTTTCCAATACAAATAATTAATCTTTCTTACACTTTTCCAATATATTATTGATGCAAAAAGACATTTTTCCAAGATTTGAAGAGGGTGTTTCGATGATTTGTAGTATTACTATGAAATAACAGCCCCGCCGCACATGCAAACACATGGTGCGGCGGGGCTTTTTCTTAACATCTTAGCTTATTACACAATTTACCATTCAAACAGAAGCAAAGATTACATGGGAAAAGACATTTTTTAGGGAAATAATTTGGTCATATTTTTTGAAAAGTGTATTTTTGCAACGAAAATCTTTATTGAAAAGTGTAATTTTGTTGTTATTAACCTTATTGAAAAGTGTATAATTGATGCTTTACCGAAAGATCACATCCTATCTTGAAGACTATGTTAAGTCTGACACTGACAAGATTCTAATATTGGAAGGAGCCCGTCAGGTAGGAAAGTCGTTCAGTATCCGTGAAGTGGGTACGCGGCTGTTCCAGTATTTTGTGGAGATAAATTTTGTGGAGGACGATGAGGGTGAGCAACTGTTCAAGAACATCCACAAGAAAGAAGACTTCTACCTGACCCTCAGTATGGTTGCCGGCGACAAACTTTCTGGTCGCAAAAATACACTGATATTCCTTGATGAGATACAACACTACCCACAGTATCTCACCATGCTGAAATTTCTGCGCGAGGACGGCCGATACCGATATATTGCTAGCGGCAGTCTGGTGGGTATCACCCTTCAGGACACAACCTCTATTCCCATTGGCAGTATCATCCGTAAGGAGATGTTTCAGCTTGATTTTGAAGAATTTCTTATTGCCAATGGTTTTGGCTCAGACGCTTTAGCCATGCTCCGCCATTCCTATGAGAACCACCAGAGTCTTTCGGAAGAATACCACAACCATGTGCTAAACCTGTTCCTCCGCTATCTGTTGGTTGGTGGGCTGCCTGACGCGATTAACACCTACCTTGAGACTCACAACATCATACGGGTGCGTGAGGTTCAGGATGCCATTCGCAACCTATATGCTGATGATGCTTCTAAATATGAAAAAGAGCACAAAAAGAAATTGCTCATACGCCGTATATATGAAATGATACCCTCACAGATGGAGAACAAGAAGAAACGCGTGGTAGCTCAGGACATTCGTGGAAAAAAAGGAGACCGTTTCTCTCAATATCAGGAAGAGTTTGAATATCTCATCTCGTCTGGCATATCACTGGCTGTTCTTGCCATATCCAATCCACGTTTCCCTCTGAGTGAGTCACTTCAGAAAAACCTGCTTAAACTGTATCTCAACGATGTTGGCTTGCTTACTGGCTTACTTTTTCACAACAATATACGCCCCGTTCTCGATGACATCCGCAGCATTAATCTTGGTTCTGTCTATGAGAGTGTTGTTGCGCAGGAACTACGAACCCATGGCCATAACCTTTTTTACTATGACAACCGTAAACAGGGGGAGGTTGACTTCTTAGTTGATGACCATACTGCTATGAGCGTTCATCCGATAGAGGTAAAGTCGGGTAAAAACTACACCGAACATAGTGCACTCAACAACCTCCTAAAAAATCCGGATTACAATGTCCTTTCTGCTACGGTTTTTTCAAACGAACGGGAAATTCGTCAAGATGGAAAAATCACTTATCTACCTGTCTATTTGGTGATGTTCATGGGAGCGAACTCACTCCAAACCGACGATTCGGAATTCATCTTTTGAGCAACTGTAGCTTTATTACAACGACAGCCCCGCCGCACATGCAAACACGTTGTGCGGCGGGGTTTTTTCTTGAATTCGGATTCTATTTACACGGATAATTCGTATGAATTACCCGAAATAGGGCGATGGGTTACAGCTGGCTCTCGCTGACGTTGAAGGTAGAGATGTTCATGTCGCCCTTTTCGATGCCGAGGCTGAGCCAACGCATGCGCTGCTGGCTGGTGCCGTGGGTGAACGATTCGGGCTGCACATAGCCCTGAGCCTTCTTCTGCAGGTAGTTGTCGCCAATCTTCTGGGCGCAGTCGATGGCCTCCTCCACGTCGCCCTCTTCCAGCGAGCTGTAGCGCTCGTTGTCGTAGTGAGCCCACACACCGGCATAATAGTCGGCGAGCAGCTCCAGGCGTACGCTGATTTTGTTGGCATTCACCTTGTTGGTGGCCTGCATCTGCTGATGAGCCTTGCCCAGCGAGCCAAGCAGATTCTCCACGTGGTGGCCCACTTCGTGCGCAATGACGTAGGCATACGAGAAGTCGCCGTCGGCACCCAGCTGCTGCTTCATGGTGGTGAAGAACGAGAGGTCGATGTAAAGTTTCTGGTCGCCCGAGCAGTAGAACGGTCCCACGGCAGCCGAAGCCTGTCCGCAAGCGCTGTTCACACGGTTGGTGAAGAGTACCAGTGTGGGAGGCGTGTATTTGCGCCCCATTTTCTGGAACACCTCTGTCCAAACGTCCTCAGTGGCACCCAGCACCTGGCGCGAGAATTTGGCCAGTTCTTCTTCCTCGGCCGTAAACTCACGCTGCCCTTGGGCCTGCTCTTCCTGCACGCTGCCGAGCGCGCCCTGCTGCACTACATTTCCGATAACATCGCCCAGATTTCCGCCCGAAAGGAGGGTAAACAAGGCAATCATGATGATACCACCCAGGCCACCAATACCGGCTTTCGCACCAGTACTCATACCGCGGCGGTCTTCTACGTTGCTGCTTTCGCGTCTTCCGTCTAATCTCATAATTGTATTCGTTTTAAGTTATTAATAATATTGTTTTTGTTGCTTTTGTTGGCTAATAGGCTTATAAGACTTAAGGGGTAATGGAACATAAAGGGACTAATCGTATAAAGGGAATTAGTCGATAAACCGGCTTGTGATGCCGCCGTACTCGTCTATACGGCGGTCGCGCAAGAACGGCCACCAGCGGCGCACCTGCTCGCTGTGGGCCACATCTACCTCCACCACCTGAGCCACCTCGTCGGTTTCTGAGGCTCTGAAGAGCAGTTCGCCTTGCGGCCCGGCCACAAACGAGCTTCCCCAGAACTGAATGCCGTTGGTTTGCTGACTGGGGTCGGGCTCATGCCCCACGCGATTGACTGTCACCACGGGCAGTCCATTGGCCACGGCGTGGCCCCGCTGCACTGTAGTCCAGGCCTCGCGCTGCCGCTGCTGCTCGTCGGGCGTGTCGCTGCTCTCATAGCCGATGGCGGTGGGATAGATGAGCAGGTCGGCCCCACGAAGGGCCATCAGCCTCGCAGCCTCGGGATACCACTGATCCCAGCACACCATGACACCCAGTCGGCCCACCGACGTGTCGATGGGGCGGAATCCCAGGTCGCCCGGAGTGAAGTAGAACTTCTCGTAGTAAGCCGGGTCGTCGGGGATGTGCATCTTGCGGTATTTGCCGGCAATCGAGCCGTCGCGCTCCATCACCACGGCCGTGTTGTGATAGAGTCCCGGCGCACGCCGCTCGAACAACGACGTGACGATGACCACGCCATGCTGCCGCGCCAGTGTGCCGAAAAACCCTGTCGATGGGCCTGGGATAGGCTCGGCCAGGTCGAAGTTGTCAACACTCTCCACCTGGCAGAAATACAACGAGTTGTGCAACTCCTGGAGCACCACGAGCTCGGCGCCCTGCCGCGCCAGCTTGCCGATGGATTCGGCCAGCCGCTGACAGTTGTCCTTCATGTCGGCGGTGTTGTGCTGTTGAACAATTCCTATCTTCATTTTGGTTGTTTTCTTTTTGGGGTGATGGGTGTTGGGTGTTTGGTGTTGGGACTCATGGCCTTAGATTTCACCTTTAGCGCAAGGCGCCCAGGGGATATTGCATGGTGCAGCAGTGAATGCTTCCGTGCTGGCGCACCAGTGTCACGCTGTCGATGCTTACCACGCGCCGCCCCTTGAAAGCCGCCGCCACCGTGTTGATGGCCTCTTGGTCGGTGTCGGGCTGTCCGTAGGTGGGCATCAGTATGGCCTCGTTGGTCACGAGGAAGTTGGCATAGGTGGCGGGCAGCCGTTGGCCCTGCTCGTCGCAGACGGGCTTTGGCATGGGCAGCCTCAACAGTCTGTAGGGCTGGCCTCCGATTGTCAGCAGCTGTTGCAACTGCTGTTGCAGCGCCTTCAGGTCGGCGTATTGCGGGTCGGCAGGGTCGTCGCAGCCTATATATAATAAGGTGTCGTCGGGTGCCACCCGCACAATGGTGTCGATATGCCCGTCGGTGTCGTCACCAATGAGGTTTCCGTGGTCGAGCCACACGATGCGCTCCGCGCAGAGCAAATGGCGGAGCCGCTCTTCGATGGTCTGACGGTCCATCGGCTGGTTGCGGTGCGGGGCCAGCAGACATTGGCTTGTGGTGAACACGGTGCCTTTGCCGTCGCTCTCAATCGACCCTCCTTCAAGCACGAAGTCCAGATGGTCGGCATAGCGTCCGCTGAGCACGTGGCCCTGATAGAGGCTGCGGTTGATGGCGTTGTCCTTGGCGGCCTCGAACTTCTTGCCCCAGCCGTTGAAACAGAAGTCGAGCAGCACCACTTCGCCGCCCTCCCAGGCGGTTTCCTGCATGCGAGGCACCAGCGAGATGAAGGCGTGGTCGCGCGCCCAGGTATCGTTGGTGTCGCACTTGTGCAGCACTACCCGTTCCATGCTCGCGGCAGGCAGCTGGCGCCGCAGCGTTTCAGCCACGGCCTGGGGCTCGGGCGTCACCACGAGCAGCCGCTCGTGGTCGGCAATGGCAGCCGCCATACTGACGTAAGTGGCGCAAACGTCGTCGAGACAGTCGGCCCAGTCGGTAGCCGCGTGAGGCCACGTGAGCTGTATGCCACTTTGCGGAGCCCATTCGGGCGGAAGGATATACTGCATATCAGTTGCAAAGATAATGAAAAAAATAAGAAATGAAAATGAAGAACAAAAAAATATCTGCACCAAGGCCACAATTTTTTCATTTCTGCGACGTGTTTACCTTATTTTTCTTTATTTTTGCAAAAAAATTGAGACGAAACATCACCACATGACACTCGAAATCAAGAACGGAAGCATGCGCACGGCCCAAGGGCCGCTGTTCGGCGGTCTGAATTTCAGGGCGAGCAGTGGCGAGATAGTGTGCATCCAAGGTGCCCACTCCAGCGGCAAGACCATGCTGCTGCGTGCCATCATGGGGTTTGAGCCGCTCAGCGAAGGATTCATCAGCATCGACGGCGAACTGCTCAACGTGCAGTCGGCCGAAACGTTTCGCCGCCTCATGGGCTACGTGCCCCAGCAGGCCTCGCTGCCCTTCCTCTCGATGAACCACATGCTGACCGAGCTCTATGCCCTCAAGGCCAACCGCTCGCTAGGCACCGACGCCCCCAACCCGCAGCGCCAATCCACACTCATGCAGCTGCTCGGACTGCCCGACGCACTGGCCGAGAAGCCTCTCAGCAGTCTCACCCCCGCGCAAAACTACCGCATCACACTGGCCGTGGCCGCCATGCTCAACAAGCAGATTCTACTTATCGACGAGCCCGCCTCTGTGCTCGACCCCGCCGCCGCGCAGATGGTAGATAACTTCATCCACCAGTTGGCTTCGGTGGGTACAGCCGTGGTGGCCGTCTCGCACGACCAACTCTTCGCCCAGTCGTGCAACCGCACCGTTGTGCTCACCCCTTCGTCGTAACCCATTCTCCCCCCCCGTCTTGCTCATGGATATTTCTGTTTCGGGCATAATCATCGCAGTGGCCCTGCTGCTGGTGCCCATCTTCATCATTTACCGCTTCAAGGTTCCCATCGCCGAGCCGGCCATCATGGCCGTGGTGCGTGTGGCCATCCAACTGACGCTCATCGCCGCCTACATTTTCTACCTCTACGAGTGGAACTCGCCGTGGGTCAACCTCGTGTGGCTGCTCATCATGGCCGCCATCACCACCTATAGTCTCACCACGCGCAGCGGACTGAAACCCATGCCCATGCTGATTCCCGTCGGAACGGGCGTACTGGTGTCGGTATTGCTGGTGGGACTCACGGTGCTGTGGCCCATCATGCAGCTCGACAATCCTTTCGCCACGCGGTTCTTCCTGCCCGTCATGGCCATGCTGCTGGCCAACATGCTCAGCGTCAACGTTGCCGGTCTGCGCACCTACTATCAAACTGCCCGCCAACAGCAACAGCAGTACTACTTCATGCTGGGCAACGGTGCCACCCGCACCGAGGCCATCACCCCCTTCATACGCGAGGCCTTCAGCCAGGCCATGAAACCACAGCTCGCCACGCTGTCGATGATGGGCGTTGTCACCCTGCCCCTGCTGCTCACAGCCCTGCTTCTGGGCGGTTGCACTCCCCTGCAAGCCGTGAAGCTGGTTATTGTCATCACCTGTGCTACGCTGGCCGCCTCGTCGCTGGCGCTGCTCATCACCATTTTTGTTTCCAACCATTTCCTGCTAGACAAGCACGGCCGCATGAACGACGTTACCAGTCCTGCCGGTGGTAAAGGTAAGTCTGATGATGGAAGGAGTAAGTCTGATGACGGCAAGTCCAACCCTGCTGACAGCGCACCCACTACCCCGCTTTCTGAATCTTCCATCGGGCTTTAGCCCCCTGTTGCTGCATCACGCAATCATAACGCCCGGCGATACTCCAAAATTATCTAGAGAATTTGCACGTAACTCACGACAATAATTTCATCACTCACGACGTTACGAAAATAACTCACGGTAATACGATAAAATTATCTAGAGAATTTGTACGTCACTCACGGTAATACGAACGTCACTCACGATTATCATTTTATGAACAAAAGAAATCTATTTGTCTTGCTGACTGCCACCCTCCTCACCCTGGGGGCCTGCAGAAACAGCTCACCACAATCCGCCAACAACACCGACGAAGCTACCGAGTTCTTCGACGCCGAATCGGCCAGTGAGGCACAAGGCAACACCAACGATGCCTACTCGCGAACAGACAACGCCAACACGGGCAAGCAACGCAACGGCCAACCGGCCATCACGCAATACGAACTGCCCGCACCGCTGAAGAACAAGCCCGAGCTAATTCTTCGGCGCGAGGCTTACACCGTTTCGTACAACAAAACCACCCGCAATCCCAACTGGGTGGCATGGCACCTGACCAAAAGCCACACCTACGGACGTTACAACCGCGAAAAGGAAATTTTCACCGAGGACACGTCGGTGGGAACACCACGCGCCACCGACGACGACTACTACACCTCGCGCTACGACCGAGGTCACATGTGCCCCGCCGGCGACAACAAATGGAGCAACACGGCCATGACCGAGAGTTTCCTCTTTACCAATGTCTGTCCGCAAAACCACGGACTGAACAAATACGAATGGAACGACCTGGAAATGCTCTGCCGCGACTGGGCGCGCGAATACGGTTCCGTGGATATTGTCTGCGGCCCCATCTACTACGGTCAGGGCATGCAGAAGACCATCGGGCGCAACAAAGTGTGGGTCCCCGACGCTTTCTTCAAAGTGGTGCTCTGCCGCAAAGGCGCTTCCAAGGCCATTGGCTTCATCTACAGGAACGAAGGCCGCAAACAGCTCATGGAAAACGCAGTATGTACGGTGGACGAGGTGGAACGCATCACTGGCATCGACTTCTTCCCCTCGCTCAAAGACGATGTTGAGGAGCGTGTTGAGGCCGAGGCCACGCTGAGCCGGTGGTAAGCTACTCTTGGCAAACAGCATGGCCCGACAAAAAAAAGGTTAAAATCTTGATTTTCCGAACAATAATGCGTAACTTTGCAGCCTGAAACATTTTTAGCGTGAAAATAAAAGAGGTAATTGCTGCCCTTGAACGATTCGCGCCTCTGCCCTTGCAGGAAGGATTCGACAATGCCGGCCTGCAACTGGGACTGACAGAAGCGTGGGAGGTGTCAGGGGCTTTATTGTGTCTTGACGTTACCGAAAACGTGCTTGACGAGGCCATCCGCAAAGGGTGCAACCTCATTGTGAGCCACCATCCGCTCATTTTCCACAAGCTTGCCAGCATCAGCGGCAGCAACTTTGTGGAACGCATCGTGATGAGGGCCATCGAAAACCATGTAGCCATCGTCTCCATGCACACCAACATGGACAACGCCCGTGGCGGTGTGAACTTCAAGATAGCCGAGAAGTTGGGACTGCACGACGTTGACTTCTTCGTACGCAAAGAAGGTGCCGACGCGGGCAGCGGCGTCATAGGCACGCTGCCACAGCCGATGGCCGCCGCTGAGTTCATCCGCCTGCTGAAAGAGCGTTTCGGCGTGGCCTGCGTCATGACCAACGAGCTGCTCCAGCGGCCCGTGAGCCGTGTGGCCATTTGCGGCGGCGCGGGCGGTTTTCTGCTTGGCGATGCCGAGAAAGCGGGCGCCGACGCTTTCGTCACGGGCGAGATGCACTACCACGACTACTTCGACCACGAGCAGAAAATTCAGATTTGTGTCATCGGCCACTACCAGAGCGAGCAGTTCACCAACGAGATTTTCCGCGACATCATTGAGCGCGAGTGTCCCGGTGTGCGTTGCTGCATGACCGAAACCTGTACCAACCCGATATTATATTTCTAACACAAGGCCCATGCCCCTGTTTGGCCTCCCCGCAAGGGGATAAGAGAGGGGCCGCATTATGGCAAAGAAAGACCCAACCGACCTCACAGTTGAGGAGAAACTGAAGACTCTCTATCAGCTGCAAACCACACTTTCGGGCATCGACGAAAAGCGCGCCCTGCGCGGAGAGCTGCCCTTGGAAGTGCAAGACTTGGAAGACGAAATCGAAGGTCTCACCATTCGCATCGAGAAAATCGAGAACGAAATCAAGGATTTCCAGACCGCCGTCGTACAAAAGAAAGGCGAGATTGAGCAGGCCAAGGCCAGCGTTGAACGCTACAAGAGCCAGCTCGAAGAAGTGAAGAACAACCGCGAGTACGACACGCTGACCAAGGAAATAGAGTTTCAGGAACTGGAAATAGAGCTTTGCAACAAAAAAATACGCGAAGCACAGGTGCGCATGGACGAGCGCGCGCTCGACCTGGAAATGAACAATGCGCTCATTGCCGACCGTCGCACCGCTCTGGCCGAAAAGAAAAGCGAGCTGGACGAAATCATGAGCGAGACACGCGCCGAAGAAGACCGGCTGAAAGAGAAGGCCAAGGAGCTGGAAGTGAAAATTGAGCCTCGTCTGCTGTTGAGTTTCAAGAACATCCGCAAGAATGCCCGCAACGGACTGGGCATCGTCTATGTGCAGCGCGACGCCTGCGGCGGCTGCTTCAACAAGATTCCGCCCCAGCGTCAGCTCGACATCAAGATGCACAAGAAAATCATCGTCTGCGAATACTGCGGACGCATCATGATCGACCCCGAACTGGCTGGCATCAAGCCCGAAGCACCCGTTGAGGAGAAGCCCAAGCGCAAGCGCGCCATTCGCAAAAAGAAAGAAGAGGACGCTGCCGAGGATTAAGCCACGGAGTATTCTTTTCAGTGGTTAACTTGGATTATTCATAAGTTTCGTATTTTTACGCTACGCGCCTTTCAAAAACAAAGAAAAACAAAAGCTAACAAGGAAAAACAGGTTTTTATTTGTACCCACCTGGTTTTTATTAGTTTTTCTGGGTTTTTCTTTGTTTTTGAAAGGCGCGTAGCGTAAATCTTCATTCTTTGTGAATAACTCAGGTTTAAAAAACATTCCGTATCTAAGACCGTCGCTCAGGAACCGGCTCCGCTGCCATGCCGAGGCCAGGCTCCTCTTCGTGCTGAGGATAAACAGCCGCATGGTCGTGCAAGAAAATGCGGTTGAGCGTATATTCCAAAGCCGTCAGCGTGCGTTGGCGCACCGCAGGCTTCAGTTCGCACTCCCACACCGTGATGCAATGCCAGCCCATACCTGCCAACAGCCGCTGCTCAACAGCATCGCGGCGAATGTTGCGCACAATTTTGCGCGTCCAGAACGCCCGATTGGTTTTCGGCAAGCGGAAACAATCGGAGTCGTGCAGCAACGCTATGTCTCCGTCCCCTACTTCCAAATCCTTCATCCTCACATCCAGCTCGTTGTCCCCTACTCCAAGATTCTGATTGCCGTGCCCATGCCAGAAACAGCCGTTCACAAAAATACACGTGCGGTATTTTCTGAGCACCAAGTCGGGATGGCCAGGCAACCGTGGCGAATTGAGCCGGTAACGAAAGCCCCGGCTCCACAGCCACCGCCGCACAATCAGCTCGGGCCGCGTGTCGCGCGACCGTATGGCAGCCATGTTCTTATGCCGTTGCACCGGTGAGAGTTTATCCATAACAAGTTTCTGTCTAACTGTCGCTCTTTTTCTCTTTTCAGCAGTAGGCGACGTGTCGCACGTCGCAACCGCGCTGTTATCACGTGAGCCACGCGACCTCCTACTTGGATGCTGCAAAGATACAAAAACTATCGCCCATACCAACACATCCATGCAAAAAAGTTTCCCAACCGGCAGCAGAAACAACCCAGGCAAATCACCACAAAAAAACAACCGAACGAAAAAAACGTCCTACTCTGTGCTCTTATCTCAATAATTATCGTTACCTTTGCATACATTGAGCGTGGCAAAGCCACGGCTGGTCACACTCACCTGCTTTGAAAAAACTATCAAACAAAAAAACTTGTCATGAGAGAAAGAACCGACTGTTTTCTGCCTTGTGCGCGACTGGAAACACTGCTTCCAACTATTGAGCAACTGAAGGCCGAAAAAACCGTACAACATATTTGGCTGCTGGTGAGCCAGGAAACGGCCGACACCATGGAAGCCCCTGCCAACTGCTCGCTGATGGTGATCGACAAACTGCTGTCGGCCAACACCATGCAGCAAATAGCCCAAACCACTACGGGCGAATATACGCTGCTCTGCCTGAAATCTACACCTTTAAGGCTGGGCATGGGAGCCGTAGAGCGACTGGTGCGCACGGCCTACGAGAGTGCCGCCGCCATGGTTTATGCCGACCGTTGGGAAGAGACAATCGCCGCCGCGCCAAGCCCTGAAGGACAGGAACCTGCCGCCAGCACCACCGTGACCACCCGTCATCCCGTTATCGACTACCAAAAGGGCAGCATCCGCGACGATTTCGACTTTGGCAGCGTGGTGCTGCTGCGCAGTCAGTGGATGAAAGACTATCAGCCCACTGCCGACTTTAGCTACGCCGGATGGTACGACCTGCGGCTGCACCTGAGCCGTCGAGGAGAGTTATTTCATCTGAACGAGCTGCTCTACACCGAGCAGGAAGACGACACGCGAGCCAGCGGTGTGAAACAGTTCGACTACGTGAACCCGCGCAACCGCGAGGTGCAGATAGAAATGGAACAGGCAGCCACAGCCCATCTGCGTGCCATCGACGCGCTGGTAGATGTGAACAACTACGACGACCCCGACTTCGACGAGCAGCCTTTCGACTGCGAGGCATCGGTGGTGATTCCTGTCTTCAACCGCGAGCGCACCGTGGCCGACGCGGTGAGAAGTGCCCTGATGCAGAAAACCAACTTCAGGTTCAACGTCATTGTGGTGGACAACCACTCCACCGATGGCACCACTGCCATTCTGCGCCAAATGGCCAACGAGAACGCCCAGCTCATTCACATCATTCCCGAGCGCCGCGACTTGGGCATTGGCGGCTGCTGGAACATGGCCATCAACGACGAGCGCTGCGGACGCTTTGCCGTGCAACTCGACTCCGACGACCTCTATTCGTCGGCCAACACGCTGCAGCAGGTGGTCAACGCCTTCTACAAGCAACGTGCCGCCATGATCATAGGTTCCTACCGCATGTGCGACTTCGACCTGAACACACTGCCGCCAGGCCTCATCGACCATGCCGAATGGACCGACCAGAACGGCCCCAACAATGCCCTGCGCATCAACGGGCTGGGCGCTCCCCGCGCCTTTTTCACCCCACTGGTGCGCCACATTCAGTTTCCCAACACCAGCTACGGCGAGGACTATGCCCTGGGACTGGTGTTCAGCCGCCGCCACCGCATAGGACGCATTTTCAGCGAGCTGTATCTTTGCCGCCGCTGGGGAGGCAACAGCGATGCCGCCCTATCGACAGAAAAAATCAACGCCAACAACCTTTACAAAGACCGACTGCGCACACTGGAAATCTGCGCCCGGCAGCATCTGAACGAACTGCAAGCCAACAGCAACGGACAACAACCGGCAGCCACCCAGCACCCCACACCCCGTTTTCTGCGTCTCTCGGCCAACACGCAAGCTCTGCGACGCTTTTTCGACCGGCAGTTGGAACAATGGCCGCTGGCACGGCAGAACTTCCGCAACCTGAACGACGTGCAGACGCGCGAACTGGGCGACACTCTGAAAGCGCAGTTCAATCCCACCCGTATTGTCTCAACAGGTGCCAGCATCGACAAGACAGCCATTGCCAAGCGTCCCTGTTTTTTGTGCGCCGAAAACCGCCCGCCAGAACAAATCACCAAGACCCTCGATCCAAAATACGAGCTGCTGGTGAATCCCTACCCCATTCTGCCTGCCCACTTCACCATTCCAGCCCGTCGCCACCAGCCGCAGACCATCTTGCAAAGCTATGGCGAAATACAGCGCCTGCTGACAGCCTATCCCGAGCTGATGGTGTTTTACAATGGGCCGAAATGCGGTGCCAGCGCTCCCGACCATGCCCACTTCCAGGCCGGCAGCAGCGGCATTGTGCCACTGCAGACCAGCTGGCAGCGGCTCAGTCGCAACCTGACCACCCTGGTGCAGCTCAACGACACCGACAGTCTGCTGACTGTGAACGACTACGTTTGCCCCGCTTTCCTCATCAAGACGCGCAACAGCGACAGCGACGAGCGCCTTTTTGGTCTGCTCTATCATGCGCTGCCCCTGCAGGCCGACGACACTGAGCCGATGCTCAACATTGTGAGCTGGCGCGATGGCGACGACTTCCTAAGCGTGGTGTTCCCGCGCCGTAAGCACCGTCCCGACTGCTACGGGGCAACGGGCGACGAGCAACGGTTGGTTTCGCCCGGCGCACTCGACATGGCAGGCCTCATCATCACGCCGCGCCGACAAGACTTCGACGGTCTCACGGCCGAAACAGCCGAGCAAATACTGCGCGAAGTGGCCCTCACAGCCGACGAAGCCAGCGCGGTGGCCCAGCGGGTGAAAGAAGCGTATGAAGAAAGTAAGAAACGCCGCACTCTGGCGCAGAAACTGCGTCCCTTTGCCAATCCTCTGAAGCGCGAGCCCGAAGTGTCGGTGGGCATTGTGAGCGGCCAGGAAATTCATTTCACCCTCAACAAGCCTTATACTGCCAAAGGCGAGACACTCACTGGCCAGCAGACCGTGAGCATCGCCGAGGGCAGCATCCTCTGGAACGGCAACCAATATCGCGAGCTCACGTTCACACCACTTGCCGCCGATGCCTCATTCTCGCTCGAAGATGTCACCATCGGTGTCAACTTCCACTGGGAGCGCAAAGAGACGCAGGTGTTTCAGGGAACGCTCAAACTGGTGGTCGAAGTCGATAAAATATGCGCCATCAATCAGTTGCCCGTAGAGCAATATCTCACCAGCGTCATTTCGAGCGAGATGAAAGCCACATCGAGCCTCGAACTGCTCAAGGCGCATGCCGTCATCTCGCGCTCATGGCTGCTGGCACAAATGGAAAAACGCAAGCAACAGACCGAAGGCACCGACAATTTCTTCTCGTTTATCAAGAAAGACGACGAACTGATTCGCTGGTACGACCGCGAAGACCACCAGATTTTCGATGTCTGTGCCGATGACCATTGCCAGCGTTACCAGGGCATCACACGTGCGCAGAATGTGCATGTTGCCGAGGCCATTCGTGCCACCCGCGGACAGATTCTGATGAGCGGCGACGAGATTTGCGACGCCCGTTTCTCGAAATGCTGTGGCGGACGCACCGAGGAGTTTCAGTATTGTTGGGAAGACACCCCCAAACCTTACCTCGTTTCTGTAGAAGACCCTTACTGCAACACTTCCGACCAGAAGATTATATCGCAAGTGCTGAACGACTACGACCAGGAAACCATTCATTTCTACAACTGGACCGTGGAATACACGCAGAAGGAGCTGACAAGGCTGGTGAGCCAGCGGCTGAAAACCGACCTTGGCGACATTATCGACCTTGTTCCGCTGGAGCGGGGCAAGAGCGGACGCATCTGGAAACTGCGCATCGTGGGCACCAAGGGTGCTTTCACCATCGGAAAAGAACTGGAAATACGCCGCACACTGAGCGACACCCACCTGCTGAGCAGCTGTTTCACGGTGGAGAAGACCCCCGGACCGAATTTCATTCTTCACGGGCGCGGCTGGGGCCACGGCGTGGGTCTGTGCCAGATAGGTGCTGCCGTGATGGGCGAGCAGGGATTCAAATATACCGAGATACTCTCACACTATTACCGTCATTCTGAAATCAGAAAAATATACAAATAAACATGGAAAAACTATCCAACACACAACAACCCGCCTCCCAGCGCTCACCTTGGAGCTGGGTGCCCTCACTCTACTTTGCCGAAGGACTGCCCTACGTGGCCGTTATGACCATTTCGCTGGTGCTCTACAAGCAGCTGGGCCTGAGCAATGCCGAAATCACGTTTTACACCTCGTGGCTCTATCTGCCGTGGGTCATCAAGCCGCTTTGGAGTCCTTTCATCGACCTGATGAAGACCAAGCGCTGGTGGATAGTGGCCATGCAACTGCTCATCGGCGCAGCCTTCGGAGGCGTGGCCTTCACCATTCCCACCTCGTTCTGGCTGCAGGGCACTCTGTTCTTTTTCTGGGTGATGGCCTTTAGCAGCGCCACCCACGACATTGCTGCCGACGGGTTCTACATGCTCGGCCTCGACCAGCACAACCAAGCGTGGTTTGTGGGCATTCGCAGCACGTTCTACCGTCTGGCCACCATTTTCGGTCAGGGAGTGTTGGTAATGATTGCCGGCAACCTGCAAGTCATCTGGCGCAACAGCATCAGCCTGTCGTGGAGCCTTATGTTCTACGGCGTGGCCGGACTCTTCATAGCCCTGTGGCTGTGGCACAGTTACATTCTGCCGCGCACAGAATATGAGAAGAACGAAGAAACTGCCGCCACGGAGCAGGCCCAGCCGCGCATGTTGGGACTGGTAGAAGAAAACAAGTCGCGCTACTACCTGAAACTGGCTCTCTATACAGCACTGTTTGCTGCCGTTGCCTTCGGCTTGGCTGCCCTGCTGCCCAGCGCAGGTTCGTTTTTCACCTCGCTGTTCTATCTTTATTTGGTGATTGCCTTTTTCTACACCATCTCTCCCGGCTTCCGCGAGACCATCGACACCTTCTTCACCAAATATCCTGTTCGCATGGCGGTCATCGGCATTCTTTTCATGCTACTCTACCGCATGCCCGAAGGACTGTTGGTGAAGGTGTCGGCCCTGTTTCTGATTGACTCAGTCCACAATGGCGGTCTGGGACTCTCGCCCCAGGAATACGGCCTGGTTCAGGGCACCGTGGGCGTTATCGGACTCACCCTTGGTGGCATTCTCGGTGGCATGGCTGTGGGCAAGGACGGTCTTCGCCGTTGGCTGTGGCCCATGGTGTGCGCCATCACTTTGCCCGACATCGTTTATGTATATATGAGCTATGCCATGCCTTCCAGTCTGTTCATCATCAACGTGTGTGTGTTCTTCGAGCAGTTTGGCTACGGTTTCGGCTTCACCGCCTACATGCTCTACCTGATTTACTACAGTCAGGGAGCCTACAAAACCAGCCATTACGCCCTCTGCACCGCCTTCATGGCTCTTTCGATGATGATTCCAGGACTCTTCGCCGGACAGCTGCAGGAGGCCGTTGGCTACAAGACATTCTTCATCATCGTGATGATTTGCTGCTCTGTCACCTTCCTTATTACGGCCTTCCTCAAGATTGACCCGAAGTTCGGAAAGAAAAAGAACAGCTGATGATCTCACACAGAATGATTCTTCTGCAGAGCTGTTTTCTCAAACAGAGCGCGGAGATTAATATATCACACAGAGGAACAGAGGAAACAGAGTAGAGAAGCAGAAGGCTGCAAGACGTTGGTGTCTTGCAGCCTTCTGCTTTGTTTGTTTCGTTTCTGTAGTTCCAGAAAGACGGTTTGTGTTTCCGTAAAGAAAGTCTTTGTTTCCAGAAAATCGCCACTCTATGAAACCTTCTGCAATTTAGAGGGCGAACTTGTAACCGATGGTGAACTGCAGAATACGGTTCTTGTTCTTGTCCTCGTAGCCCTGCCACTTGGTGAGCCATGCGGGAGATTCGTTCTTCATCCAGCGGGGCTGATTCTTCACTACGTCAGAGACACCCTCTATGAAGCGCAGGTCGAGGTTCAAGCCGAAGGGGAACTCATAAGAAATGCTGAAGGGAATCGAAAAGTCGAATTTGTTGAGGTCCTCTTTTTCGAAAGCACCCTTAGCCTTGGTAAGGAATCCGGCCTGGAGACCAGTGTTGAACGAGAGACCTTTCCACACGTAGAACTTTGCCATAACAGGAACGTTGATGTATTCGTTTTCCTGTTTCTCGCTACCCTCTTTGTATTTCCAGCCTTCCTGCTCATACATCGCACCTGCGCTGATACCAAACCAAGAAGCAACCTTGTATTCGAGTTCAAAACCAGCAGCAACGCCGCCTTTGTTATCTACGAAGTCTTTGCCACCCGAAATGTCGGCATGGTTATAACCTACCTTAGGCATAAACGAAAATGTGCCTTCTTCCATCTGTGCGCTAGCAGTCAGCGCAGCTGTCATCATGACAGCAATCATCAAAATCTTTTTCATAATCTATTTGTTTTAATACCTATTATATAATATAGTCTAGTTATTAGCTTCTATTTTACTACAATCATATTTTTTGCTTAGCCGTAGGAGCCGACGTGGCTCACATCGCAGGGACGCGGCTGTTACGTCGTTGGGAACTGCCTCACATCGAGGCGACGCTGTTGTCACGTGAGCCACGTGAACTCCTATTAGGATGGTGCAAAGATACAGTATTCCTCTGATATGAACACATTTTTCTGAATTAAATCTTTCGTAATTGCCTAAAAACTAAACATAAATCAAGCGAACCGTCTATTTTAGCGCAAAAAAACTGTTCATCAGGCTATTTACACAAAACACACTGCAATTGGCAACTTTTCGGCACAAAATGAAACGAATGATAATAAAAAAAGCATTTTACGAAAAGTTTTTGTGCGCAAATTGCAGTACCTTTGCATGCAAAATCAGAAAACCATTCATTACGTTGCTTGATGCCTCAGCATTTCGCACAAAAATCCTTTAAAAAATGAACCACTTATCCGGAAAAAGCATTCTTTTGGCTTTCGTCTGCCTGCTGTCGGCGAATGCCAATGCCCAATTGTCGAAGAATCCCGACAAGTTTCTTGGCAACATCACAACCAGCGGTGCCGTTAACTACGGCAGTTTGGAGTACGCCGACTTATGGAACCAGATTACTCCAGAGAACGAGTCGAAGTGGAGCTCCTGTGAGCCCCAGCGCGGCAATTTCACGTGGGGTGGAGCCGACGCTGCCTTCAACTATGCCAAACAGCACAATTTCACCTACAAGTTCCACACGTTCATCTGGGGCGGCCAGTATCCTGGCTGGATGAACAACCTCTCCACCGACGAGCAGTACAAGGCCATCGTGGAGTGGTTTGACGCGGCCAAGAAGCGTTACCCCGACCTGCCCATGATTGACGTGGTGAACGAGGCCGTGGCAGGCCACAACCCAGCACCTTATAAGGCAGCCCTCGGCGGCGACGGCAAGACGGGCTACGACTGGATTATCAAAGCCTTCCAGATGGCTCACGAGCGCTGGCCCAACGCCATTCTCATCTACAACGACTACAACTCCATACGCTGGCAGCACAACGAGTTCATCGAGCTTGTGAAAACCCTTCGCAACGCCGGTGCGCCCATCGATGCCTACGGACTGCAGTCGCATGAGCTGACCGACATCGACATCAACGAGTTCAAAACAGCCATCGACAACCTGAACGACCAACTGAAGATGCCCATGTACAGCACAGAGTACGACATCGGCACCACCAACGACACGCAGCAGGAGAAGCAGTACAAAGACCAGATTCCCTACATGTGGGAGAAGGACTACTGCGCCGGCATTACCCTGTGGGGCTACATCTACGGCCATACATGGACCGATGGCGGCAACTCGGGACTCATAAGAGAGACTACAGAGAATGGCAAGAAGGTGCTTAAAGACCGCCCGGCCATGACTTGGCTGCGCCAATACATGGCCAGCGACAAGGCCAAGAAAGCCAAGAGCCCCTTCCCCGGCATGAAGAAAGAGGCATCGGTATATGTGGGTGTCAGCGACCTGAAAGCCACAAAAGGCGAAAAGACCACCATCACCATCAACTCAAAGCTGCGCACCAAGACCATACAGAGCATCAACCTCTACGTGAACGGCTCGCTCGTGAAGTCGTTTGGCAATGCCAGCAAAAGCACCTACGACTACACACCGCAGTCAACAGGCGAGTACGACATCAAGGTCGTAGTCACCGCCACCGACGGCACCACCTACGAGCGCTGGTCGGGCTTCGAGGCTTTCAACCCGCGCCAGGCTTACAATAACAACCCCGTCAGTCTGCCCGGAACCATCGAGACAGAAAACTTTGACGAAGGCCCCGAGGGCATTGCCTACCACGACTCCGACACGAAAGACGAAGGCAACGTGAACTACCGCTCCGACAATGGTGGCGTTGACATCGTGGGTGCCAACGGCAGCGGCCGAGCCATCGGTTACACCGCCGAGGGAGAGTGGCTCGAATACACCGTCAACGTGAAGGAGGCCGGCAACTACTCGTTCGACGCCGATGTGTCGTCGGGCTTCACTACCTCTGCCTTCAGCCTCTCGCTCAACACCAACGACGGTGTGAAACCGCTCACCGAGTCTATCGCCGTGCCCTGCGTCAAGGAGAACAGCTGGGACACCTACCGCACCGTTCACGGACGCCTGTCGCTGCCCCTGGAGGCCGGCAAGCAGATCATCCGCCTCAACATCACTGGCAGCAGCTGCAACATCGACAAGATTGTGTTCAAGCGCATCAACATCGACAAGAACATCAAGGTGAGCCTTTCGGCCAATCCGTCGCCCGCCACCGTTGGCGAGACCACCAAAATCAAGGCCACCAACACGGGCAGCACCGCCAAGAGCGTCAGACTCTATGCCAACCGAGTGCTGCTGGCAACAGTCTCGTCGCCGTTCGAATACGACTACAAGCCCGCCACGAAGGGCACCGTT
Organism: uncultured Prevotellaceae bacterium; assembly: GCA_900315565.1. GTDB lineage: Bacteria > Bacteroidota > Bacteroidia > Bacteroidales > Bacteroidaceae > Prevotella. The sequence continues at coordinate 28,774 of OMZS01000020.1, forward strand.
GAAATCAGCGCCATCGCCGTGGATGCCAACAACAAAGAGTCGGACATTGCCAAGATGACCCTCACGGTGAACAACAAGCGCACAGCCTACAATGGAGTGATTGCCATTCCAGGCACCATCGAGGCCGAGAACTTCGACAAGGGCGGTGAGGGCTTCACCTACCACGACTCCGACAGCCAGGACGAGGGCAACGAGGGCTACCGTTCCGACAGCGAGGGTGTTGACATCGTGCGCGGCGGCAGCGGCTATGCCCTGGGGTACACCGCCAACAACGAATGGCTCGAATATACCGTCAACGTCACCGAGAGCGGCGAATACTCTTACGAGGCCTACGCCTCGTCGGGCTCAAACAACACCGCCTTCAGCCTCAGTCTGAGTGAGAACGGCAGCCTTACCAAGCTGTGCGACGTCAACGTGGGCAGCACCGGCAGCTGGGACACCTACAAGACCTTCACCGGCAAGCTGAGCAGGGAGCTCAAAATGGGTCAGCAGGTATTCCGTATCACTATCACCGGTCCCTACTGCAACATCGACAAAATTACCCTGAAGTGTACCAAGAGCGGTGTCAGCACCGTGCTCATGGATGCCCAGGAAACCAACGCCCCCGCCTACAACGTGGCAGGCCAGCGCGTGGGAGCCAACTACAAAGGCATCGTGATTAAGAACGGTAAGAAGTATCTGGCTAAATAATAGCAGCGCAAAAAAGAAGTAACCGTAAACGGCCTTTCAAAAACCAATTAATACCCAAGAAAACAGTTGAAAAACCATCATGTTTTTCTTTGTTTTACCTTGTATTTCTTTGTTTTTGAAAGGCCGTTTACGGTTACTTCTTTCTATCAAAGAGCTTACTTATTATCCTCTTTACTTTTCCTGAATCTCCATTTTTCCTTCTTTCAGCCCTTGGCTGTTGCATGTGATCACCAGCTTCGAGGCTGCCGTGCGGCCGCTCTGTACGAGCACCTGAGCCAGTCCGTTGAAGGCCGGAATGCTGAACTCATGGCAGTCTTGCGTATTGGGATGGTCGGCACCCAGATACGAGGGGTCGCCATTGCCCACACCCAGAATGCGGCCGTCGCCCTCAAGCCTGAAGCGGAGCTCCGGACATGCGTCGGGCACCACGCGACCCTTGCTGTCGAGCACCTCAACCGTCACCACGGCCACGTCGCGCCCGTCGGCAAGAATGCTGCTGCGGTCGGTCTTCAACACTAGCTTGGCAGCCGGCTTGGTGGTCTCAATGGTTTGCGTCAGCTGTCGGCGTCCGTTCTTATAGCCCGTAGCCACAACCTTGCCGGGCTGGTAAGTAGCCTTCCATTTCAGGTGCCCGTTCTTGGGCATTGACTGGCGGCCCAGATTTTTCCCATTGACGGTGAGTTCCACCTCGTCGCAGTTGCTGTAGGCCCAGATTTCCACCTCCTCGCCCTCGTGTCCTTGCAGGTTCCAGTGGGGGAAGATGTGAAGCACGGGCTCGTCGGTCCACCAGGCCTTCAGATACCACGCCTCGTCTTTCCAGAAACCGCAGTAGTCCAGTATGCCAAACTCCGACTCATGGGCAGGATACTTCAGCGGGTTGGGCTCGCCGCGATAGTCGAAGCCCGTCCAGTAGAACAGTCCGGCGGCCCAGGGGCGCTCGGCGTAGAACTTCCACCCGCGCTCAATCACGTTCTCCACGTGGTGATGGGTGGTGTCGCGGTTCATCGACACCATGTGTCCGGGTTGGTCGGGCGAGTTGAAATAAACGCCACGCGTGCCGCAGCCGGTGGTTTCCTCGGTACCCACAATCTTCCATGTGGGGTTCTGTTTTTTGCGGTTGTCCACATCGTTCTGCACAATGTAGTTGAATCCCACCACGTCAAGCCCCTTGATCATTTCGCCGCCGCCGGCATTGGCGATGGTCGAGTGGCGTGTGGGGTCAAGCAGCCGCGTGTATTCGCGCATGGCCGCAGCAATGCGGGTGCCCTGCACGGTGTTCTCCATGCCCCACTCCTCGTTGCCGTCGCTCCAGAGCACCACCGAGGGATGGTTGCGGTCGCGGCGCACCATGTTCTCCAGCAGCCGCAGGTGATGCTCGTTGATGCCGGTAAGGCGGTTCTCGTCAATCACCAGAATGCCCTCGCGGTCGCAGATGTCGAGCAGGGCGGGTGTCATGGGGTTGTGGGAGGCGCGGTAGGCATTGCAGCCCATCTTCTTTAGCTCGCGTATGCGCCACGCCTGCAGCGCATCGGGAATGGCCGCGCCCACACCGGCATGGTCCTGGTGCAGGTTGACGCCCTTCAGCTTCACGGGCTGGCCGTTGAGCAGAAAACCGCGGTCGGCGTCGAACTCCACCTCGCGAAGTCCCGTGGTGGTGACATACACGTCGGTCACCTTGCCGTCAACCTTCACCGTGGTTTCCACGCGGTAGAGATAGGGGTCGGTGGTGCTCCACAGGTGCGGACGCTCCACGCTCATCAGCTGCTGGCAGCCGCGCGTCTCTTTTGGTTTCAAAGTGATGCGTATGGTCTCTGCACGGGCCGTCTCGCGCCCGTCGCCGTCTATGAGCCGTTGCTCCACCTCACACTGCGCCGTGCTGAGCGAGCTGTTGGTCACGTCGGTTTCCACATGTAGCGTGGCCGCATTGTAGGGAGCCTTCAGGTCTGCATAAACAAAGGTGCCGAAGGTGGCCACGCCCACGGCTGGCCGTTTCTCCAGCCACACGTCGCGGTAAATGCCCGCCCCCTCGTAAAACCAGCCTTCCTCGAGCGTAGCATCGGCGCGCACACAGATAAGGTTGTCGCCACCGTAGTTCACATACTCGGTCACGTCATAGACCTGCGTAGCATAGCCGCTGGGCTCGGTACCCATGTAGAAGCCGTTGAACCACACGCGGGCGTTGCGGAAGATGCCGTCGAAGCGCAGCAGCAGCCGTTTGCCCAGGTCGCCCTCGGGAATCGTCAGCGTGCGGCGGTACCATCCCACGCTCGTCTCGGGATATTTGTAGCCCACGGTTTTGTAGCCGTGCGAGTGGCTGGCCTCCGCGGCATAGGGCAGCGTGCAGACCCAGTCGTGAGGCACGCTCACCGTCTGCCACCCTTTGTCGTCGAACTTCGCCGAATAAGGCCCCTCGTTGTGAATGGAGTTGGCCTTGGTAAGATAGTTGAAATACTCCGTGCCGCAGCCGAAGTCCTTGGCCGGGTCGGAGGCATTGCCAAAGGCAAACCGCCAACCCTCGTTGAGAAGCACCTGCTCGCGCACGCTCTGCGCCCAGGCCACGGTGACAGCCAGACAGACTGCTGCCCACAATGTAATGATTCTGCTTTTCATGTCGCTTTTTTATAATGGTTAGTAACTTTTTCTGTGCAAAGTTAATCACTTTTTCCTCAACCGCCAAGGCCTTGGTGCTATTTTTTCAATTCAACCGTCGCAGGCAAAGTAAACAAGGAACTCAAGGAATTTGCCTTTTTTATTCATAAGTATATTATTTACGCTCCGCGCCTTTAAAAAAACCAAGAAAAACCAGGAAAAACGAATAAAAACCGAGACTTTACTAATAAAAACCTGTTTTTCCTTGTTTGCTTTTGTTTTTCTTTGTTTTTGAAAGGCGCAGAGCGTAATCAATTTGTCCGCAAAATTTGTCGGATTTAACGCAAAATTAACACTATAGAGGCCGTTTTTGCAAGCAAAGAAAAAATCGCCACCAAATATGCGAAAAATGGTGTTTTCTTTAAAATGCGTTATTTCAGTCACTTACACAAACAACACCTTGCTTTGGAAAATTATTTCACGACGATAAAAAATTCCCACACGGTGGGACTTTTTTTGTGGCGCGAAAAAAGCACGTACTTTTTGCCAAAAATCAGCCCCAAATAGCCAATATTTCACCCATTTTTGACTTCCGGCTGCTTTTTTCTGCTCATTGAGACTCCAAAACTCTGCTCAAAAACGCCCGTTTGTGCAACTTTTGCCGCTAGAATTCATTTTTACACAGCCATCAGCCGTGTCAGAAAATTTCAGAATTTCACATTTGTTCACAACCACAGCCTTTTGAAATCTTTATTACAGAACTATCGGAAAAGACAGAAATTTCAGAAATAATTATTCTCATTATTCTAATTCGTTTCTAAATAGATACTTTCCATGGATTCAGAGCAATTTCTGTATTTCTGTCTTTTCCGCAATGCAATCTTTCTTTTTCTGAAATGTCTGTGTTTTCTGTCTTTTCTGTAATGCAACAATTATTTTTCCAAACTCCGAAAAAATCATCGAGTTTTTCTTTGCCGTATCCCCATTTCTTTGTACTTTTGCAACTTGCATATGTCTTTTTGTTTCGAAAAACAAGAAACAAAAATAAAATGAAACACACCAAACAACTATTTCTTTTGCTACTGTTGGCGATAGTCAGCAACGTGGCAGCGTGGGGAGAAACCTACAAATTGACCATTAAGACTGATGATTTTAATGGCGCCAGTTATGCTGCCAATAATATCAAAAAAACCTCACAGGCAGTGTCCACTTCTGACGATAGTAAAACTTATGAAGTGGAATGGACTTCTTATCAAGTAATGCTCCAAGCGGGATTGATGCAATGGCAGAAAAGTGCAGGCTCAATTTATAATAATACAGACTTAGGCACAATAATTAGTGTGAATGTTACAAGTTCTGCAGGAACCTTTACTACTTATTATGGCTCAGAGCTAAAACCCTCATCGAATACAACTGTAGGGGGTGGCTTCTTTTTGACAAAAGTTGGTAGTGCTACAGGTTATACATCGAAAATAGAAGTTGTTTTTACGATAGACGATTCGCCGAGCACTCTTACAGACCTTACCACCTTTAAGTTTGCCGATGCCTCCCCGACTATAAACTTGCTGAATGAAACTACATATAGTCAGGATGTTACTGTTGCACCATCAGACTATGATGGAAAAAACACCTATGCGCTCTCAAACAACACAGCAGGAGCTACAATTTCTGGCTCTACAGTAAAAGTTTCTCAAGCTGGCTCTGTAAAAGTAACGGCCTCGGGAACTGCCACTACGAAATATAATAAGCCTAACGATGCTTCTTATGTTTTAACTGTAACTAACATCGGGGGAAGTACGGTACCTACAGCTCTTTTAAAAGAAACTTTTGATAAATTTAGTTCAACTGGTGGTAATGATGGACAGTTTTCTGGAAATGTTGCATCAGCTACTTTTTCGACTTCAAATACAGATGTTAATTGGACAAAAGCAGGGAAAGTATATGCTGCAAATAAATGTGCTAGAATTGGTTCAACAGCAGAGGATGGGTCGATTACTTCGCCTGTAGTTTCTTTGACAGGAGACGAAGTGATGACGTTCAGAATGGCAGGCTGGAATAATAGTGGTGTTCATAAATTAGTGGTAATAATTACTTACGGTGATAATAAAAAATCTCAAAAGACTTTTACTGCTACAAATGGCGAGTGGAAAACGTTCACATGGAATTTGGCTGATTATACTCCTAAAATACAAGGTAATGCAACTATCGAGTTTTCTGGACGTTGCTTCTTCATAGATGATATATGTGTGCCGTCTGTTGGTGAGGATTTTATTTCAGCCCCCGCCATAAGTCCTGCTGGTGGCTCATTTTCTGATACTCAAGAGGTAACTATTACGGCTGGTGAAGGTTGTACTATTTATTATTCTTTAGACGGCACTGATCCAAGTACAGAAAGTACTGTTTATACAGCTCCATTTATTATTAACACTACTACTACCGTTAAAGCAATTGCTATTAAAGATGGGAAAAGCAGTAGTGTAGCTTCTGCAACGTTTTCTAAGCATAAAGCAGATCCCAAACTCGCTTTCTCTGAGACAAGTGTCACAGCCAACATTGGAGAAAGTTTTACTCCCCCGACATTGTCTTACGCTGAGGGCTATCACGGCACTATCACCTATTCGAGCTCTAACTCAGCCATAACGGTCAATACTTCTACAGGCGAAGTTTCGTTTGATGCCTCGGCAGCAGGTAAAACAACAACCATCACCGCTACAGCATCAGAAACCGACAACTTTAGTGCAGGAACAGTATCGTATGTACTGACAGTGGTCAATCCCAATGCCATCGAGGGAAATTTGAATAATGAGACTTTCGGTACTAATTATACTGGTTCGATAACAGATTTTGTTTCTGCTTCAGGAAATATAGGTACTGTAACTGTAACCTATGCAAGAGCAGATGCACAATATGCTTATATTAACGATAGTCAAATCAGAATGTATAATGGCAGTAAATTGTCATTCACTGCACCTGAAGGAGTGTATATTCTTTCATTGACATTTAATAGAGAACTTGCTGATTGTAGTTCTGACAAGGGAACTATTAGTGGAAATACATGGTTGCCTGGTGACGGGGAGAATGTCAATTCTGTAACTATTACAAGTGGAGGTTCTAGCAACTTGCAGTTGTCAACGGTTGCTATAACATTATCGGAATCGGGAACAGCAGTGCAGCGTCCGAGTATTTCTCCATTAAGTGGTACACAGATTGATGAAAAAACACAGATTAAAATAACAAGCGAAGAGGGAACCACCATCTATTACACCACCGATGGCAGTGATCCCGTGAAGGACGGCGCACTCACCGGTACAGCCAAGGCATACACGGGCGCTTTCACTCTTTCCAAGGCTGGCACTGTGAAAGCGGTGGCCAGGGATGCAGAGGGCAACTTTAGCATCATCGCTTCGGCTACCTATAATTATAATGGAACGGTAAGTTTGCCATACTACGAGCGTTTCGATGCAGGACTGGGCAACTTCCTTTCTGTATGGAAAGGTGAAGTGAAATGGGATTTCAAATCACATGACGCAACACCTGAATTCATTGCAAAATATGGCGAGGAGCGTAAATATGCATACGCGAGTAGAAAAAGTGATGAAGTGGATTCTAAAACGGGAATGGCTCGCTTGGTTTCTCCTATAATCGATTTGAAAAACATCTCTAATGCGAAATTCAGTTTTATTCATGCTGGTGCTTACTTCACCGAAGCGAATAAAGCCAATACTTGCAAGGTGCAGATTATTACCGATGAGGGAGGAAGGATTTTATCTGATGAGTCTGTGCTTAATGCAGATGCTAACTGGAAGAGTTTGGCCATTCCTACTTGGTTTGAAACGAATACTACTTTCCCGCGTACGAATTCTGGTGACATAGATTTGAGTGCATATAAAGATAAGAAAGTGCGTATCTGTTTCTTGTATGATGCTACAGATGATAGTAACTATGGTAGATGGAACGTTGACCAGATTTCTATCCGTGGTGAGGTGGATGTTGAAATTGTAAACATTGCTCAGCCTTTGGGTGCCACGGGCGAAGGCTACACCACTTACGTGACGAAGAATGACATTAACGCAGCTGCAACACGCACAGAAAAGGGTGTCAAGCTATACAAGGTTGTGGAGTTCGACAAGCGTAATGTAGTATTGGTGCAACTCGGTTTGGGTGCAGGAACGGTAGGTCAGAGCACTTACTCGGAAACTGTGGTTCCCGCCGAAACACCAATCTTGGTGAAGGGTGAATTCGGCGAGCGCGAGTTGGTGCTGGTTAACAGCCAAGAGGTGATTCCCAAGCTCCGCGGCAACCTGCTGCGCAGCGCCGTCGAGGGAGTTACTCCTACTGCAGATGATGCTATATTTGTGCTGCAATATCCTCAGTCGGTAGGTGCGTATGGTTTCCACAAGCTGAAAACTGACCGTGAACTGATAGGCCGCAAGGCTTATCTGAACGGAGTTGACGAAGTGGAGACACTGACTACACAGACTAATTCTGCAAAGGGCGTGTTCTTGTTCGGCGAGGAAGAGGATGTGTTGCCATTAAGCATTCAGCAGTTGGATGTGCATGCTTCTTCTGTTATTTACAATGATGGCATTTACGATCTGATGGGCCGTAAGGTGAACGCGTCGAATGGCCATCTTCCCAAGGGAATCTATGTGGTGAAAGGAAAGAAATTTGTGGTTAAATAATCAAAAGGAAAGGAGAACAGAAAAATGAAAAAGTATATATATGTAAAGCCTGAGCTCGAGATTGTTGCCACGAATGTGAAACTTCTTGACACCATGCCCAAGGACAGTAAAACGTACGAAGAAGACCCGATTCTTGGCAAGGAAACCCAATGGATGGAAGAGTCGAAAGATGATGACTTGATTCACCAAAGGAATCTTTGGGACGAATAAAATAAAAGAAGAATGAAGAATTTTGCATTTCAGTGAAAGCAAAATTCTTCATTCTTCTTTATTGGGTTCGCTCAAAAAAAGTATTCACTTGATGAAAATGATGGTAATACGATGCGCAGCTTGCCAAATCCTGCGCATTGTAGGGAATTTAGCTCGTCTAATTCCGTCGGTGCGAAGCACCGAATGCATGCCGCGATGAGATTGGCACTGGCGTGCCATGGGAATTAGACGAGCTAAATTCCCTACAATGCGCAGGAAGGCAGGGCGACAGACAATTCATTGAAAGGCGGGGCGACAGGCATTTTATTGAAAGGCGGGGCGGCAGGCAATTTATTAGGACGTAGCACGTGGGGGGAGATTACAAGCTATTGTCTTGCAACTCCTTGAACTTCTTGCAACTCCTTGAACTCCTAACCCCTATAATAATACTTCCGGTTGATTTTTCCGTTGAAAGTGCGCTCGATGTGTTCTACTTGCTGATAGAGCAGCGGCACTTTGTGGCGTTCGAGCCTCTGGCTGAGGAACAGGGCCAGGGCGCGGCGGTTGAGGGTGCAGCCCTCGCGAAGAACCACGAGCAGGCGCAACGCTTGTCCTGTGACGGGTGAGGCAACGGCTGTACACACGCAGTCGGCCACGTCGGGATGGGCCATGGCGGCACTCTCTACCTCGGTGGGAGCCACCTTGAATCCCCCCACGTTGATAACGTCGCCCGTGCGGCCCGTGAGGTGAAGCATGCCCTCGGCATCGATGAAACCCAGGTCGGCGGTAACAATGCGCTCGGGCTCCTTCGCTGCTTCCTCACTCAACTCAATCGCTGCTTCGGCATAGCCCGTCATGAGGGTGCGCCCTGAACAGACGATGTGGCCTTCGTCGTTGATGGCCACGCGGGCGTGAAGCATGGGACGCCCCAGGCACTGCGGCAGACAGCGGCCGTCGTTGTAGTTGTAGGTGCAGATGATGCCCGTCTCGGTGCTGGCGTAGGTGTTGTAGAGGCGCGTGTGGGGCAGCAACTGACAGAGTTTCTGCATATCGGCATGAGGCAACGCGGCAGCCCCACTCTCGATGAACGACAGACGGTCGGCGCACTCGGCGAGCTGGCGCGGAGCAAGCTGCAAGAGCATGCGCACGCTGGCCGGCACAAGGAATGTGGCGTAGCTTGTGCTTTGAACTTTGAACTTTGAACTTTGAACTTTAGAACTTGTACTTGGAACTTGGTCACACGGATTACACAGATTACGCAGATTTTTTGAACTTTCATCATCCATCGCCTTGAAAAACAAGTTGAGATCTTTGAGTCCGGGGAGAATGCAGAGGGAGGCTCCCTGGCGGATGACGGGCCACACCTTGGAGAGGCTGCCGATATGGTTGAGCGGACCGCAGATGATGAACACCAACGGCGGCTCGAAGCCCATGGCACCAATCAGATTTTCTGCATCGGCCATGATGGCATCGTGGCTGAGCATGACTCCCTTGGGCTGCCCGGTGGTGCCAGTGGTAAAGAGAATGTCGGCTACCTGTGGCGGAGGAGTAAACGCTTCGTAACGCCGGACAATGTCGCTAAAGCGGTCGTCGGGTAAATCGTGCTCCAAGGGCATGGCCACGGCTCCCAGCGTATGGAGTGCGAAGTAGGTGACGAGGAAGTCGGCGTTCTGCTCGGTGCGCACGCACACCACCTGACGAGCCTTCACCCCCTGCTGGTGCAACTCGCTGGCTCGCTCTTCCACCCGCTGCCACAGGGCTGAGTAGGTGAGCGCGGAGAAAGCCTCTTCGGGAGCTGACGGAGAGGCTACCGGCAGGATGATTGCCACCGCGTCGGGCTGTGTGGCCGCATGGTGGCGAAGATAGGATTCCAGGGTGTTCATTTCTGCATTTTCCTTTCCACCATGGCCACGATGCTGTCGAGATTCTTCAGGTTTTTGGGAGTGGCGTCGGCAGCTTCCAGTTCGATGCCATATCTCTCGGAGAGCGTCATCAGAATGGCGGTGACACCCAACGAATCGAGGTCGGCAAACAGGAATTCGGAATCGAAATCAACAAGTGGCACGACTTCTTCTAATAGGGTTCTGATTTCTTCTTTCATATACTTTTTTATCTTTTATCTTTGTCACACAGATTTTGCGATTTCACAATTTTACAATTATACAATTTCACGATTTCACAATTTCACAATTTTACGATTTCACATTTATCATTTATCATTTCTTTCCTAACTCCACTTCGTAGTCGAAGACGGTGGCATTGGCGGGCAGCATTTCGGGCGGGGCTTTCACTTGCAGATTGGGGGCAATGCCCTCGGCACTGTAGGTGGCCAGAAGCACTTTGTCGGGGTCGTGCTCGTAGGCAATCACCTGTTTGTCGGGATGGGTGATGGCCATGAGCAGTGCAAACTCACCGTAGCCACTGCCCAGCACGACGATGAGGGGCGTGCTGACGGGCTGGCTTACAAGATGGCTGAAATAATGGTGGCGGCGCAAATGGCGTTTGACTGTGACGAACACTTCGCTGCCTTTGTAGCGGTAGCGGTCGAGCACAATGGCAGCAGGGGCGGCAGAAGGTCTGATGAGATTGCGCAGAGTGATGGGGCGTAGCCGGTAGTGGCCATTCTTGCTGACAAGCCAGCGGAAAATGAAAGGCGGAAGGAGCCAGGCCATCAGCACCACCGAGAACATGCCCACAATGGTGACCTGGGCGAGCGAGCGCAACGCCGGATGACGGGCAAAAATGAGGGCTCCGATGCCTATGAACATAATGAGAGCCGAAAGCATGATGCTATGCTTATAGGAGGAAAGCATGGGGCGGCGATAGGCATATTCATACTGGCATCCCTCGGTCATAAAAATGGTGTAGTCGTCGCCCTGACCGAAGATGAACGTGGCCAGAATGACGTTGACCACATTGAACTGAATGCCCAACAGAGCCATGATGCCCAGTATCCACACCCAGCTGACGGCCATGGGCAGAAACGAGAGCAATGCCAGTTCGATGCTGCCCATAGAGAACCAGAGGAACAGGAACACTATGAGTCCGCAGGCCCAGCCGATGTAGTTGAAATCGTCTGAAAGGCTGTTGGCCACAGCCGAGTTCACGTTCTCGATATCGAACACATAGGAGGAGGAGAGTGGAGAGTGGAGTGATGCCGACTGCTGCTCGAGTCGCTGCACGACGTACTGAAGCTGGTCGGGGGCAACCGTTAGTTGGTCAATGACCTGAAAACGGCCGTTCTGACTGTCGGTGCAGAGATTGCTGGCAAAGGCGGTTTGTGCCAGCGGAGCAAAAAAGGTGAAAGGCTGCGGCGTGTAATCGGCATGAAGAACGTGCAGAAAGTCGTCGAACGAATCGTCGGCAAATCCCTGTTCACGGGCTGCCTGACGAAGCGAAGCCTCGATGCGAGTGCCATGCTGACTGACAAAAGTCTGCCAACGGGCCAGCCGCCGGGACTGTTCGGCACGCGACGAAAGAAAACCTGTACACGTAGAAACACCTAGCACCTTAGTTTCTGCTTGCAGTTGGCTGACAACGGGTTGCAACTGCAGACTTTGGTCAAGCGCCTCGTCGGCAGAGGAAGCATCGCTGACCAGATAGAGGGTTTTGCTAGCCGCAGGCGACGAGTTGGTTGACGCTAACACTGACGAAAAGTAAGCCATGTCGGCTTGCTGCTGCTCGGTCATGTAATTGATGTGACTGATGTTGGAATCAAACGAAGTTTGAAGGCTGAAGTAGCCAAACACGCAGGTGAGCAAAAAGACCACAAGAACCCCCGAAGCCCCCGTAGCCCCCCCTACTGCCCCCGAGGGGGCTTCAATAGCTTTTTCAGCAAAATCTGTGCACAGAGTATTTGTAGCCCCCTCGGGGGCTGAATGGGGGGCTTCTGGAGTCGAATGGGGGGCTTCGGGGGCTTTTTGGAGTTTCTGTTTCTTCACCCAATGAGGAAGAAAGATGAGCACAAAAAGAATGGTGCCAACCAGCAGGAACGAGCTAAACAGTCCGAGGTCGCGCAGGGCAACCGACTTGAGCGGCACGAGGGCGAAAAACGCACCCACGGTGGTGACATTGCCCACGAGCAGGGGCATGACAATTTCTTTGAGAGCCGACCGAATGTGGGGCGTGTGGCGCAAATGGTCGATGAGGTGGAGCGGATAGTTGACGGCAATGCCCAAGATGACCGACGAAATGCCGATGACAATCATCGACACATTGTTATGAACCACCGACAAACATCCCATGGCAAAGAGCCATCCCCAAGCTACGGAGAGCACCACGAGCAACAGGTTGCGCACGCTGCGAAACGAATAGTAGAGCAGACCGACAATGAGCACCAATGCCAAAACCACGGCCAGCACGCTGTCGCGCTTGATTTGCTGAGCATTTCCCACCGCGATGGCAGGCCCGCCCACCAGGTGGATGTCGAGCTGAGCATGGTGTGCAGTTGTACTGTCGGCGACGGTCTGCAGCAGTTTCAGCAGACGGGAGTTATTTTCGGTTTCGCTCGATCCGAAGGGTGAGTCGAGCATGATGATGGCCCGCTGCATGTCGGGCGTGAAAATATAGCCGTCGTACAACTCGTAGCTGATGGGCGACGCCGACTTTTGCAGTTTCGCCACAACGGGTGTGAAGAGGTTGAGCGGGTCGCGGCCCATGTTGTCGGCAAGCAACGTGGAAACAGGAAACATGAGCATCTGCTTGTTGGCAGCCATCTGCCGGGCCACGTAGTCAGGGCTATTCAGGGCGCTGTCGATGCGCTGGTAGTCGGCATCGGTGAGGAAGTAGGGAATGTTGGCATAGGCAAAACTGGCCAGCGAGTCAAACTTTTCGATGTCTATCTGGGTGGTGAGGCCAACGACAAGGCTGTCCTTATCGCTGGCACGCAGCCGAAGCTCATAATCCTCAACGGCGCGAACGATGGCATCAGCATCGGAGCGGGTGGTATCTTTCTGCTGAAAAGTTACAAACAGGCGGTTGGCTCCCGAAATCTGCTGATACACCTTCATGGCTTTCTGATAGTTGTCGCCCAGGGGCAAGAAGTCAGAAATATCCTCCTTGTAAGTCTGGCCCGAAAGCAAAGCCAACAAAGCCAAGGTGAGTGCCACGAACGACAGATGGCGCACCTTGCGATGCGTCGCCAAATAGTCGTAAATATGTATGAGCACTGCTGACATTACCTTCTCTCTTTTTGTTTCCTACAACCCTTTCTCCCCTTCAAATTTAAATTTTTAATTTTTAATCTTTAATCTTTCATCTTATTATCGATGGGATTAGAGTAGATGCCAATGAAAATCTCACGCAGACGGTCGAGGTCGCAGGTATCGTAACGGTCGAGCCGACTCATGTGCCTGACAAACGCCTCGTACTCTTTCTCGGTGTACATGCTGCTGTACTTGGTGTTTCCGTAGAGCAGGTCGTGGGCAATGTAGTTGTTGGGATAAAGGCGGTAGGCTGTATTGATGCGGTTGTCAATGAGCCGTGCCACCGACTTATGGTACTCATTATTGGTCTGCCCTTCGAAAGCCGAGAGTTCGGCCACCGAGATAGGCGGGCACAACTCGAAGTGAACGCGCCCCTTAAACTGCAAGATGCCCGTGAGAATGCTATTGAGGTCCTCGCCGGGTTTCTTGGTGTAGCGCGTGTATTGCGACTCGTAGAGTTCGAGTGCCTTCAGCACGTCGCACGACTCCCACTCGTACGACACCGAGACGGGCACAATGTGCAGCGAGGCCAGCGCCTTGATCTTGTCGCGCGGCTCGCTCAGGCAGAACATTTTGATGATGCCTTGGTCGGTGGAATCAATGCCGTTTTTGGTACGCCCGTTGCGCTGGGCAATCCACACTGACTGTTTCTTCTCGGTGATGGTGTAACGGATATACTCCGACAAATGGAGTGAGCCACGGTAGAAATCTTTCAGATTGCCGCCAGGACGCTCCACACGAAACATTTTGTTGGCCTTGCCCACATCTATCACTACGGGATGGGTCATCAGGTTGGCTCCAAAGGTGATTTCGGTGGTGTCGAACCCTTTCTGCACAAAGAAGTACTGCAACAGACTGGAGTCGAGCATTATGTCGCGATGATTGCTGACGAACAGATACTGCCGGTCGGGACTCAGCCGTTCGATGCCCGAGCAGGAGAAATCGGTGATGCTCCGACGAATGATTTGCTCGTTCACACGGCTCATGGTGTCGTGCTGAAAGTCGTATGTGTTCTGAAATGAGCGCACTCGTTGACGCACCTCCTCAATGGGCAATTCGGGATAGACAAACGAAGCCAGCAACGGAAACACTTCGCTGTCGGCAATGCGTTGCATAGCAGCAGGAATCTCGTCCTGATAGTATGGCCGTATGTCGTCGAATTTGGAATTCTTTATCATAGATTTTTCATTTTTCATTTTTGATTCTTCGTCCTTCATTCTTCATTTTTCATTGTTCATTTACATGAATCCATTTCAAAAATGCCTCCATCCATCCTCTGCTTTCTGCAGAACCCTTTGCTGGGTCGGCTCCAAAGCCGTGACCGCCCGACGAGTACTGCAGATACTGATGGCGTATGTCCTTGGCAGTGAGGGCCGAGTCGAGCAATTCGGAATTATGGTAATCCACTATGGGGTCGTCCTTGCAGTTGACCAGAAAGACGGGCGGACAGTCGGACGGTACATGACGCTCCACCGAGAGCGAGTCGCGAAGAGCGGCATTGCGCAAACGACTTTCGCCCATCAGTGCCCTCCGCGAACGTTTGTGTACGTAGGGTTTCTGCATGGTCACCACAGGATAGATGGCCGCCACGGCCTTGGGCCGCTCGCTGACGGGCAGTTGCTCGGCAGCCAGCATGGCCAGATGACCTCCGGCCGAAAAGCCCATCACCATGATTTGCGCCGTGTCGATGCCCAGCGCGTCGGCATGGCTCCTGATGTAACGAAGCGACTGCCGCACGTCGTCGAGCGCATCGGGATAGCGGTTTCCACGCACCACATATCTGAAACGAAACAGATAAGCAGGCACGTAGGCCGTACGGTAGCGCAGCACAAAAGCCGAAATGCCCTGCGACTGCAACCACCGCGCCACCTGTTCTCCCTCGTGCTTCATGTCGTGCCAAAAATAGCTGCCACCGGGACACACCACCACAGCCCTATTGCCTTTGCCCTCTGCCAGCCAAGGCGTCAGCTGCACACGATGCTTGCACGGCGTGCCCTGCCAGATGTTGACCGGGTGTTGGGCTGACACATACATACTCACCGACAGCACCATGCAGAACAACAGGAAAATGGTTTTCTTCATGCTACTGCGTTTTTTGAGGGTTAAGCGTTGAGGACTGGGCGTTGGAAGTTGAGAACTGGGCATTGAGCCGGTTGACGATATGGTTGACTCCCAAAATGGCCTCGCAGGTATTGATAGCCGTCAGCGGCACACCGCAGAAGCCATGCAAGTTGTTGTTCTGCCCGGTAAGCAGCAGGTTTTTGATTTTTGTCACCACAGGCACCTGCGAAAGGGCAATGTTGTTGACATTCTTGCTGAATCCGCAAATGGTTCCCTCCTTGGCGGCATAGAAATCGCGAATGGTGAGGGGCGATGCCGTATTGACGGCCTCAACGCACTGCAAGAAGCCGGGGTGCATCTCTTCCACCTTCCTCAGAACAGCTGCAGCCCGCTGCTTTTTCCACTGCTCGTAGTCGTCGCCACGGTGGCCCACGCGGGTATCGGCCCAACGCTCCACCTCGCTGAAGGGCATAGGCGCGGTGATAATGACTTTGTTGGCCCAAGGGCCTTGTTTCACCTCGGGAGGCGTCATAAACAGGAAACCGAGCGGCCACTCAGAATCAGGAGGGCCCGGACGGGAAGCCGAGGGCAAGAAACTCCAAATCTCATCGTAGCGCGACATGTAGTACTCCGTGTGGTTGATGTACGGAAACGAGCGGTCCTTCAGCTTGATAAACAGCGAGAGAGCCGAGTGGGCATTCGGAATGCTGTCGAGCCGGTTGCGGTAGGCTCGTGGCAGTGCGCCGTCGGCCATCAGGCCGAAGAGGCTGCACGGGTGAATGTCGGAAATGTAGTAATCGGCGGTGAACTGCTGTCCGCCGCGTGTGCGGACGAACTCCACGTGGCGGTTCTGCACCTCAATCCATTCCACTTCGTGGCGGGTGAGCACACTGCCGCCATTAGCCCGAACCACATCGGCCAGCAGGTCGGCCACATGGGCACTGCCACCCTCAAACCTACTGGGCCCGTTGATGTAGAGCACATTGATAATGGCATGGACAAAGGCAGGTGTTTCGCCGTGCCGGCCGCCATAAAGGGGGCTGAAATAAGCCAAAACGCTGGCCAACTTGGGGTCGTCGATGTATTTGGCAATGAATTGGTCGGCCGAAAGCATGAAGTCCGCCGACCCTAAATAGAGTGTCATTCCGCCCGTGGAAGGCCGCAGATTGAACAGGTCAGCCTGCTCCACCAGCTCGAAGAGCGCATCGACATAACGCTGTAGGTTTTCGCGCTGACGGGGAAAATAGCCGGCCAACGAGCTGACGAATCCCTCGCGCCCTTTGGCGATGCGATAAGTGGCATGGTCCTCGGCAAAGAAGAGACTGTCGATGCAGTCGTCGTCCACGTCGCGCAGCCTTATCTTATCGGCAATGCCCAGGTACTCGCACATACGGCGAATGTTGCCGCCCGGCTGCATGCCGCCAATGACATGCATGCCCGTATCGAACGACACGCCGAAACGGCTGAAGTTCTGCAGTCCGCCCCCAATGGTGGCGTTCTTCTCGAGAACCGTCACCCGGAAGCCTTCCTTTGCCAGCAGTGCCGCCGTAAAAAGCCCGCCAAGACCTGCGCCTATGATGATAACCTGTTGCATTGACTGTATGATTACTCGTCTCTTTCCTTTACTATTTGCTCGTAGATGGTTTTCGCGGTGAGCAATTCGCTGCACGTAACAATGGTGCCCACCATTACGCCCAGCATTCCATGCGAATTGATGTTCTGCCCAGTGAGCAGCAAATTGGGCACCTTGGTGCGGTGAGGAATGCGCCCGGCGGCCCCCAGCCTCACATCTTTCGCTATGCCATACATCGAGCCGCGAGCCGTACCCGTGTAGTCGAGATAGGTGAGCGGCGTCGATGTGTAATAGTGCTCAATATCGGCCCTGATGCCCGGGAAATGGCGTTCCAGCTCGTCCAGCAGCCGCTCGGCCTTTTGCCGCTTAAAGGCCTCGTAGTCGTCACCACGGTGCCCCACGCGGGTTCCCTGCCACCGTTCAACATCTTCCATGTGCATGTACGACAACACCACGCCGGTACTGGCAAACCGTGGAGCTTCGTCGGGACAGAAGTGCATGTAGAGAAATCCTTTGGGCCAAGTCTCCTCGTCGTACTGCTCGCAGCCCCACGGCGTGTCGCCCTTGTAGGCATAGAAATTGTGGTTGATGTAGGGCACACGGTCTTTTTTGAACTGCAAATACACCGAAAAGCCTCCTATGCTCTGCGACATGCTATTGACGCGCTGACGGAAAGCTGGTCTGATGATGTGCGACGAGCGCAGCAGTTCAAGCGTGCGCACGGGGTGAGCATCAGAGATAACAATGTCGGCAGCAACAAAACGCTCACCGTTCACCTCTACGCCCGTGGCATGGGTGTCGTCGCAGACAATGCTCGTAACCCGCTGACTCGTTTCCACCCGGCCGCCATAGCGCTCAATGGTGCGGCGCATCGACAGGGCGATGCGGTCGCTGCCGCCCACTATGCGGAACGCACTTTGGTTGTAGAAGTCCATGATGAAAGCATGGGTAGAGAAAGGTGTCTTGTCGCGCTCGGCGGCATAGAGGGGCAGGTTGCCCACCAGCACCTTGGCCAGCAGCGGGTCGGAAATGGTGCTCTCTATCACCTCGTTGATGGTTCGCAACTGATACTCGGTGTTCACCACGGTGTCGCTCTCGGCATATTTCAGCGAGTGCAGCGACGAGGCTCCTGCCACGCGCTCCACCAGGTCGAAATAACGGGCCAGATGGTCGCGCTCGCGGGGGAAATAGCTCCCCATCTGCTCCAGGAAAGCCTCGCGCCCGTTGGCAAAACGAAACTGCTGCCCCTGCAGGCTCACCACGTCGTAGCCGTCGGTGTCGAGTTGCATCAGCCGCACGTCGTTGTTCACTTCCAGGTAGTTCATCAGCCGGTAGAGCGTCTGCCCTTTGGCGGCACTGCCTATGAAGTGCATACCCGTTTCAAAGCGTCCGCCATGGCGCGAGAAACACTGCAGACAGCCGCCTATCTGCGCAGCCTGCTCCAGAACGGTCACATCGTAACCGTTCTTAGCCAGAACAACTCCACACGAGAGTCCTCCCAGCCCGCTGCCTATGATGACTACTTTTTTCAAGTCATAAAATGTCTTTCTATCTCGGTGTAGCGTTTCGTCAGTTGCTGACGCATATACGAGGCTTGCAAGCGCGTGCCCCCGATAGCGGCCAGCTGTTGCTGACTGACGGGCGCGCCCACCTCTATGTAGATGGGGCCACGGTTGAGACTGTGCTTGCCTTTGGGAAGTATTTTTCCAGGGCCATAGAGACACATGGGCAAAACGTCGAGCCCGAGCTGCTGCGCAATGTAGAACGCACCCTGATGAAAACGTCCAATCTTGCAGTTGGGCGAGCGAGTGCCCTCGGGAAAAACGGCAATGCTGTATCCTCGCTCCGCCAACGAGCGCAGCTGGGGCATCATTTCTTCCATGCCGTTGGCCACAGGATAATATTCGGCGTTACGGATAACGAGCCCGTAAAACGGATTTCGCCACACCCAGTCGTTGGTAAGAAAAATGATATTGGGCGTGAAGATCAGCATGCACATCAGGTCGAAGTGCGACTGGTGGTTGCAAATCACCACGTGCGGTTTGTTGAAAGCCTCAGGCTGTGCCACTTTGTAGCTGAAACGTGTGCCCGGAATAAACGTCAACGGCCGTCGGAGGAAAGGCATGCCCTCGCCAAACATCACAAATCGGGCAAAACGGTAAATCACACGATGCACGTTCTTCCGCATCTCCTCGGTTGCCTTCGCCACAGCCTCTTGGTTGCTGCCCAACTTCCTGATTTTCCATTTCGCTATTTTCAGATACACCCACACGCCAGGCGTAACAATTCCCATCATAACAATGAGAAACATCACCAGCGTGTAAATGGTTCTCACCCATTTTGCCAGCCAGCGCAGCAGCCTCAGCGGCAAACCATAGACAATGGCCAGCACGCAGAGCACCGTGTTGAGCACACTGATGCGCGCAAAGTCCTTGAAGGGGCGGAAGTGGCTCACACGTTCCTCACGAGGCGGATAATAAACATCCACCGGCACCGACACCAGCTGCACTCCGTGCCATGAGGCCAGCACCAGCAACAGCAGTTCGGCCTCGTAGCGCGACGTGAGCAACTTTAGCCCGTAAAGCCGTTTCAGCGGATACAGCCGGTAGCCGCTTTGCGTATCGGGCAGCCGGCGACCCGTCTGCACCCAGAACCAGAAATTAGAGAATTTGTTGGCAAAACTGCTTCCGCCCGAGCGGTCAACGCCCTCCATGCGACGGCTACCCACAACGAGCGCGCCAGGATGATTCTCGTTGGCCCGCAGCAGGTCGGCGATGCTGGCAGGATAGTGCTGCCCGTCGCCGTCGAGCGTAATGGCGTAGGCAAACCCCATTTCGCGAGCCTTCCGCAATCCCTGTTTCAGCGCATAGCCCTTGCCACGGTTGCGACTGTACTCCACCAGCGTAATGCCCTCCGTAGAGCGCAGCACATCGGTGGTGGCATCGGTGCTGCCATCGTTCACCACTATCACGTCGGCACAATACTGCAACGTCTCACTTACCACCTGCCCGATGGTTCCGCCATTGTTGTAGGTCGGAATCACCACACAGATGCCTTTGTCGCAAAGCCTTTGCCGTATGTCGCCTTTATTCATCATCGTTATCGTGCAAAAATACGCATTTTCCGCACAACTAAAGCAGCCAAAACAAAAAAAATGAACTTTTCACCCTCATTTTCCCCCTTTTTCCTTATCATCACCCGTCTCTAAACCCTTTTCGTTCCCCTTTTTGCTAGCATTAGGGTTAAGGATAAGGCAAAGGTTAAGGATAAGGCAAAGGTTAACGATAGCGTTATGGTTAAGGATGCGTTATCGTTGACATTATCGCTGACGTTACCATTTTCACCGTCAGCAAAAGAAAAGATATTCGAGAACAAGAACACATCATCGTGCTTTACGCCAAAATTTTCTAGAAAATCTGACCGTATCGTCGTGAATTATTTTTTTATTGTCATGGTTTGGAAAAATAACGTCGGGAGATATGATATTTTTTTCTAGAAAATTTTACCGTATCGTCGTAAGATAATATCACAACACGGCATTGCTCATTTACAATGCCGTGTTTTCTTTTTCCATTCCAAAGCCCTGCAGCTACAAATCGATGACTCGCATATAATCATGTACCCAGACAATCATGCGAAACTCATGAGCAAATGCTCACCGGCAAGCACTATGTCTGGGTACATCATTATAATGATACGAATCAGTTGTAGTTATGCTATCCGATTCATTATGGCTCAGCAGCTACCACAGGTTCAAACTCACAAGCAGGATAGATGCTAGAATGACAGACTCCAATAATGGGAGCGTCAAGGGCTTTTTCGATAGAAACCAATGTGTCTATCGTGAAATTATGCGTACCCCGCATCCACTTACTGATTTCCGCTTCACTTTTGCCCATCTTTAAAGCAAAATCTTTCTGTTTCATACCTTTTTCCTCCAGAATATCATGTATTCTGTCAACAATACGGAAAGAAAGTGCAACAAAGTCACGGGCTTCTGGGCTCACCCGCCTGCGTCTCTCCTCTAAAACTCTACTCCTCTTCATACCTTGTAAAATTTAAGTTTCCAACAATTTCTTTATCCACTAGCGCCATGATACCATTTTTGATTCTAGACGAGATAAAACGGCTTGTATCCACTAACAGCTTCACGTAGGGAGCCAATGTTTCACACTCCTGCCAAGTGCGTCCACTTTTTACTCCTCCATTTCCAAACACCAGAATCTTGTCCGACAACCGTAAGCAATACAATCTGAGTTTATTTCCCACGTCAATGGGAATCACCCCAACACCGTCGCCATAATTCCCTTCAGGACGGAAGTAACGCTCCAAGGCGCCACGTTCTGCTATTTGATCAATCCATGAGATAATCACATCTAGCTCTTTATCGTGCTCACTTCCCTCTGGGAACTTCTCAAAGAAAGCCTCCAACTCCGTCAATTCCTTTCCAGCTATTCTTATGCTGTAAAAGTTAACATTCTCATACTCTTCCAGCAACTCAATGCTGTATTCTTGCTTCATGCAAACACTTAACTTTTAAGTTATCTGCCGCAAAAATACAACCTTTCTTTGTAACTACAAAAAAATTAACTTAAAAAATAAGTATCTCTTCTTCTTTTTTGCATTTTTGTTGAAGCAGGAACAAAGAAATCGCCCTGAAATGGCAAAAGCATTGTGAATGGAACTTTTGCCATTTCAGGGCGTAATGGAAAAACAGCGGTGAAGCTGCTATTAACTATTTGATCCGATAGAACACACCAATCGTACCATAAATGGGATAAAGCGTCTGCTCTACGGTATTAAAGTCGCTCTTGAAAATGCCATTGAGGCCCCAGTTCAGGTCAGCGGAAACACCTATGCGAGGCGACACTTGCCAGTCGGCACCCACACCTATTCCCACTTGCAGATTTCGCATGTCGTCGCTAAAGTCGTAGGTGGCACGCTCGTCTTCACCGGTTCCCATACTGACCTTTGGACCCGTGGGATTTCCCTGACGCAGATAACCGTCGAAAACGTAACCGCTGAAATCTTTGTTGATAAGCATCGACAGATATGGACCAGCCTTCAGCGTCACTTTTTTGCCCAAAGCATAAGTAGCTTGAACAGGCAGAGTGAACATCCACTCGGTTACTTTCTGGCGGATGTGGCCAGTATAGACACCCTCGAGCATGCTCTCACCTTTTTTCACTTCCATGTGGTAGGACTTAGTGGTGGCCTCGGCATCCATGGCCTTGTTTTCGAAGAGGAGTCCTATCTGAAGTCCCCAATTCGACTGTATGGGCATGCTGACACTGACACCCGCCATCAACGACGGTGTGAGCCTGTATTTGTCGATGCTGCGAATGGTGGCAGGAATGCCTATGGGGGCGGTTCCGCCTATCTGGTATCCCAGACGGGCTTTCAATCCCCAGTCACCGCCCGGAGTGTTTGCCTTGGTGTGAGTGGGCAACAATGCCATCAGCACGAGTGATATTATTGCTATACGAATTTTCATCATCTATTGTCGTTTTCGTTATCGTTGAAGTTTTCGCTATCGTTGAAGTTTTCTTCATTCTTTTTCCAAAGAGACGGTTACCTTGTCGATATACAGCGTGCTGCCAATGGCCCCGCAGAAACGGGCACCGTCTTTGCTTGAAGAGAACACCAAAGCCAGATTGTAGCCATAGGCATCGAGTTTTTCCTGATCGATGGGAGCTATGTCCTCGAAAAACATTTCGAAGGGTTTCCATTCGTCGGTAGGAGGCAACGATTCCACGCGCGCCTTGCTCACAACGTATTCGCTGGTGAGCACATTACCACCATCGAGTACCACAGGTTTGCCATTGGCATCGGTGTTGCGATAGAGCACGGCATAGATGTCGCCTTCGTCGGTTTTGCCAGCAACAACCTGGTTCTGCTCATTGACGAACTCAGCTCCTGGGCGATACTTGTAGTAGCCTGTCACCTTGACGGGTTCTTCGGGGAAAGCATTGCCATTGCCCATCAACGTTGACTCGAGCGAGTTGCTCAGAGCCTTGTCAACATCGAAAGCTCCGATAAACAGGTTGCCGGCAGCAATATATTTTTGGGCGGCAGCCGCCAAAGGGCCAGCACTCAACGTCTGCATGCGCACGCAATTGCCGTCGTAGCCATTCGGGTCGGGCACAGTAGGGTACTGGTCGGGGGTCAGGTTACTATTGCCCATGCCAAAGCCCTGATTGCCCGAAGCCCACAAGTTAACTTTTTTGCCATTCTTGTCAAACTCGTACCACGAATAATAACTGTACTTAATGGCTCCAAAGAAAAGGTCGCCGTTGAGAATCTCATAATTCTCGAAATCGTACTTCAAAGTGGGCAAATCAGCTTCGCGAAATTCCACCTTATACTGCCGAGTCCACGAACCATCCTCAGAGGTGACCGTATAGACAACAGGACCATTGGTAAAATCCTGTTCCGAACCGTTGGCAGGAGTAATGGTGGCTCCCGGTGTGAGGTTGAAATATAGGGGCAGCTTCGGCAGCGAAATCATCGACTTCACCGTGAACACTATCTCGCTGCTGCTGATAAGCACGTTGTCTTTGCGCATGTCGGTTTCGGGCTGATAGAAACACGATTTATAGTCATCGCCCTCTACCCATGCACTCAAGATGTCGCACTCCTGATTGAGCGGCTCATCCTTGATGCACGATGCCAGCGAAAGAACAACGGCAAGACATGAAATAAGTTGGATTTTCTTCATACTGGTAAATCAAATCAATCATACTGTAACAAAATCAGTTGCAAAAGTACGTGTTTTTTTCATTGCTACAAACGCAAAAACATTTTTTCTGAGCCAAAAAGCCGTTTTCTTGACCTATTTCAATGAAAAACAGTCCGAATTTTTGTTTTATTTAAAACAATTGCATAACTTCGCAGCCACACATAGCAATACATGCAAAAAAAGAAGCACTTCCAGACAAGGAAAATACTGGCCGACACATTGGTCATCGTTCTATTGGCACTGGTCTTGATGCCTTTGCACAGTTGGATTTTCGGCACTTCGCTGCTCGACAATCCTGACAATGCTAAAGCATCGGTCAGTGAGCTGGCCTATCGCATACAGAGACAACAAACCGAGGCCACCCAGTCGGACGAAATCTCACTGGTTGACATCAGTGGTCTATACGGTTCCAGCAGCCGAGGCGATATTGCGGCTTTGCTCGACAGCATCTACGACATGAACCCCAAGCTCATTGGTGTAGATGTGCGTTTTCCGGCTCCCAAAGTCTATTCAGTCTATGACTCGCTGCTGGCTCAGACTGCCGCCAGAATCGCCGACAAGACCGTGTTTGTGTGCGAGCTGGACTCTTTCGACATGGAGCAGCATCAGTTCAAACACAGCGAGCACTCGTTCTTCAAGTCTGTCAAGGGATATAGCGAGGGCTACGCCAACCTGATGCAGAATGGCGACGACAAGCCTGTCAGGCAGTACAGTCTTTTTCAGATGCTCAATGGCGTAATGGTGTATTCGTTTCCCGCCCAGCTGCTCATCAACTATCTGGACGAAGACGACCTGAGTGATAATACGCCCATTATACGTTTTGAACCGACTCTTTTCACTTGTCTCAACCCTGGAAATCTGAACCCCGAACTCATTCGCGACCGCATCGTTTTGGTGGGCGACATGCACAACCGCGGCGACAGCCATCCAACGCCACTGGGCTGGATGCAAGGACTGGAGATTCACGCCTACACCATTCAGACCATTCTCGAACGAAACCCCGTAGCCCAAGCCAGCGTGTTAGTGCTGCTACTATTGGCACTGGCCATTTCGGCTGTCCACTCGTTTGTGGTGGTTTCAACCGACCATCTGCTCAAAGTAAAGCCGTCCAGCATGATGGAGTTTGTTTTCAAGCAGGGACTCGTCACCATGGGTGTTACTTACTTGCTCAACATCGTGATGGAGTACGTGTCGTACATTTCGTTCACCGTGTTTGAAACCAGCTTGGCGCTTCACACCTTAATACCCGAAATCATCAAACTGACTGCATTTGCCAAAGTCACCTATTGCATTGTGTATCAAGTGCTCTACAAACGCTACGCGTGGAAATGGCTCAACTACTCAAGCTACAGCATTCAGTAGGACGCTACAGCATTCAGTAAGTTATTCGCATGGACGAACGGCAGAACCGTCTCTTGTTTCTCACGAAAAGACAACATTTTAACAAAATAGAAAAATGAAACATCAAGTAACAAACCCCAAACGATGGCTCACCGCCACACTGCTAGTGGCTTTCATGGCCGTAGGCTGCCATGCCACCAACTATGTGGTATTTTATGTAAAAGGAGATGTGAAATCGACTCTTAAAGGAAAGACCGAAACAGTGAAAGAACGGATGGTTATATCCGACAAGGCTGTGTTCGAACTGGCAAAAGGCTCGTCGCTGATTCTGAAAGACGAATCGAACAACCGACTTCCCGTGGCGAAAGGCCCCTGCAAGGGTAAAATAGAGAAACTGGTGAAAAAAGGCAAAGGTTCCTTTATTCAGCGTTCAAAAGAATTCTTTGCCCAGTTGACTGGCCGAGGCCACTCCGACATGAAGGCCCAAGTAGATTATATGCGCACCGTGGGCAGTGTGGTACACCAGTCGCCTGTCGATAACGAAGAGGGAGTGATTATCCACAAGCCCGAACCTAAAATTCTCATCGACAACGATTTAATGGATGCTTTTGTCGATGTGGAGGCAATCATCAACGAACTGGAAAAAGAATAAGAAAAAGGCCTTCCCGCCAGCGGGAAGGCCTTTTTCTTATTCTATCTGACTTTGTACTCTTTCGTCAGCTCAATCACTTTTTGTTGGATTTCTTTAGCCAGCTCTGCATTCTTTCCGCTCAGGCCCGGGGTGGCCATGATGTTACCGGCAACCGAGGGCAACATGTAGGCTTGCAGCTCGCCCGAGTTGATTTCGTTGAGCAGATAAGCTAACAGGCTATTCATGTCTGCCTCGCTCACATCGTGATTCCACTTCTGTGCCTCAGCAATACTCACGCGGTGGACACCTTGGTTGTTAGAACAGTCAACAGGAACAATCTCAACACCTGGATAATCCTTGCGCAGCTGTTCCAGTTTGCCTTTGCCCGAAAGGAAAGCGCTCACCATTTCGTCAACAGCCGTAAAGTTGCGGTTGCGCAACCCGCGGTTTACAGAGTTTTTGAAACATGTCAACAGGTCGTTATACACCATCAGCACCGTCACCTTTTCCATTCCCTCGCGCTGTGCTTTGGCAATGGCCGCCTGCAAGGCGTTAGGCTCGGTGAGTGCGGCATCGTAAATCAGTCCGGCTTCACTCAGTTTCAGCTCGCGTGCGGCCGTGCTCTTGCCGCTGGCGGGAGGCCCTGTGACAATGGCGAGCGAACGTTTGCCGCCCGCAATGGCACGGCGCAGCATCACTGTATAGAGCGAGTCAACCACCAATTTCTCGGCTTCAGCATAGTCGGCTCCGTTGCCGCCATAATAGCCAATGGGCCTGAACACCTCGCGCACCTCGATAGGGTCGAGCGTGTTGTGGGCTGTGCAGAGATATTTGTCCATGAGCTGCCCTACACGGGGTTTAGCCCATGCCAAGGCCTCCCTACCGGTGAGCAATGGCTGGGGCGACTCGATGGTGTAAGCCGACGGATAGCGGTTGATGCGAGTATGGCGGCGGATGTCCATCAGTTTCTCTTCAAAGAAATAAGAGTCGCCGGGCACCTGATAGCGGGCATTGCCCTGCGGGTCGGGCTTGAAAAGCAAGAGCGACTCCTCGCCCCTATCCACAAACGTCACCCATCCTCGTGGCGAAAGATGATACTGCTCGTCGCCCAGCACGGCATTCACCAGGCAGTTGGTGTCCCACATGCGCTGTCCGGTGTCGCAAGTGTAGTTAGAATACACAGCCTTGATAGGATTGTATTCGGTATCCGAGAGGTCGGTGAGCACGTCGCCTGGCAGATAGTCCATCTTGTCGCCAATGTTGCTCGGCGACATGATAAGGTCAACCGACTTGGGCAGATTTTCGTAGAAAATGGCCGACTGTCGCGAGGCAGCACGCATATTGTAGCCGCTCAGGCTGTCGCCCAGCTCAAAACGTCCCGACTGAATATACACCGACTTCACCTTCTTCTCGAACAGCTCCAGTCCGCTGAGCGGCGAGAGCTCATCGCCACCCGACTGCATGAGCTGCGAGAGCGTAGTGGCAAAGCCAATGGCAACAATCACTATCGACTTGTCGTCAGCCTGACTCAGCAGCCTGCGGTAGAGTTTGTATCCGTCGGGGCAGTCTTTGGTATCGAACGAACGTTTGAACAGCGGCTCGCCCTGAGCGTTCTTCAGGTCGCAAATGCCACTGTAAGGAATAAAGCAGCGCGGATTTTTCACTCCATTGCGTTCAAGCCCAACGGGCACGTCGGGATGGCCATAGTAGGTATTGAAAACATCTACCAGCGCAGCGTTTTTCTCGCCTTCTCGATCAACTACAATGCCCTTCAGGTTCACCAGTCCCTCGTCAATATAGTGATTGAGCATCATCAGCGCAAACAAATCGTCGGTAGAACTGCCAAAGTCGGCATCAAGAATCATGTTGACGGGTTGCGGCTTCTGCACCTCTGCCACAGCCACATTGTTGGTCACTGCCGTCTGTGTTTTGCAGGCACTCAGACCGGCCGTCATGGCCAAAACCGCCATTGTTATAACGGCAGCCTGTCTGACGGAGCGTTTCAAGGATGTCTGTTTCATGTTGTTTAGTATTATTATGTTATTCTGGGTCAAAATGGGTGATGGGTGTTGGGTGATGGGTGATGGGTGATGGGTGTTGGGTGATGGGTGATGGGTGATGGGTGTTGGGTGATGGTGTCAGGAACAAAACTCAAAGATACTGATGAAGCCCGTGGTCTTAAACACTTTCTTCACATCGTCGTTCATGCCACGAATATACACATGGAAGCCTTTCTGCTTGGCATTCTTTAGGATAGCCAGAAATATTCTCAACCCGGCCGAAGCCACATAGCGCAAATTGGTAAAATCGAAAATGATGTTGCGATCAATATGGCTGGCTAACTGCATCAGGCTTTCTTCGTGTTTTACGGCTGACACGGTGTCGAGCCGCCCGTTGAAAAAAATGACAAGTTTGCCGTCTGTTTTCTTGAAGGTTGTTTCCATTTTTAGAGTTAGGAGTTAAGAGTTAGGAGTTAGGAGTTAACGTTACCGTTACTCTTTTGTAAACTGAATGGCCAGCATGGTGAGGTCGTCGTTCTGAACGGCTCCATCTACAAACGTGTCAACCGCCTGCTTCATGTTAGCAACCAGCAGGTTGAGGTTCAGCTGCTTGCCTGTTTGCATCTGTCTCACCACCTCGCACATGCGCTTTTCGCCAAAGAGATTGTACTCGGCGTCTTCGGCCTCAATGAGCCCGTCGGTGTAAAGGAAGATGGTGTCCCACGGCTTTAGCTCTATTTCCTGCGCTACGTAAGGCCAATCCTTCATAAGCCCGATGGGGAAATTGGCCTCAACAGGCAGCAGGCTGGTTTCTTTGCCAACAACCAAGGGCGGGCAATGGCCGGCATTGCTGTAACAGAGACGTCCTGTGTGCAGGTCGAGCACTCCCACGAAAAGCGTGACAAACATGTTGGCTTCGTTCATTTCTTCAAGCGCCTCATTGAGCGAACAGATGATGCGCTCAGGGGCGATTTCGTGGTTCGACACAATGCGGAACATGCTTCGGGTCATGGCCATCACAAGTGAGGCTGGAACGCCCTTGCCACTGACATCGCCAATGCAGAAGAACAGTTTCTCATCGCGGATGTAGAAATCGTACAGGTCGCCGCCTACCTCCTTGGCCGGCATCATAGAGGCAAAAATCTCCACGTCGTTACGGTCGGGATAAGGCGGGAATATTTTGGGCACCATGCCCATCTGTATGCCGTTGGCAATGCGCAGCTCGCTGCTGGCTCTCTCTTTCTCGGCAGAAAGTTTGCGCAGCCGGTAGAAATTGTGGATGGTGCGGTAAATGATATAGCCCAGCAAAAACAGGGCAATGAGATTGAGCAGCAGCAGTTTGAGCCCCGTAACGTGCAGGTCGTGGAAGATTTCCTTGTCGGAGCATACCACCGACATCGACCATCCTGTCTCATCCTCGACGGGTGCAAAAAACACATGGTTCTTGTTGCCGTTGTTGTCATAAACCACAGCCTGCCCGTGCTCACCGTTGAGCATTCGGCGGTTCACCACCTGTGCCATAGTGTCTTTCATGTCGAGGGTCACTTCTTGCACGGTTTTCTTCATGCGCAGCGACTCTTCGGGACATGCTATGAGCTTGCCGGTGCGGCTCAGCAGCAGATTGTAGGACGAGGGCAGCGTACGGGTCTTGTTGATGACGCTGCCCAGCCAGTCGAGCGACACGTCAGCTCCCAAAACAGCCACCGTCTTTCCGTTCTTGTCGCGGATGGGGTAAGAATACGTGGATAGTGCCATCTTGGCTCCTGCCTCGTCGTAATAAGGTTCGCTCCAGTGTCCCTTTTGCGACGAAATGGGTGCCTTAAACCATTCTGCTTCAAAATAATTGTGGCTGGCTGAGCCTATTTGGAGCGTTTCGGTGGTGCCGTCGTCGCGACGGGCTGTGTAAGTCTCGTACCAGTGCCCTTTGGAGGGGTAATAGTCGGCCACGAAACCCACGCCGCATCCCACGATGACCTCGTTGGTATCAACCAGCCGTTTGCAGACATTGTCCACCTGGCTGGGGTCGGACAAATTTTTCTCGACCAGCCACGCCATATTATGAACGGCAACCTCAACAGCCGTCATGATATTCTTGATTTCCAGACCTTTCATTTTCAGCTCGCTCTCAGCCCGTTGGCGCACTTCGTTGCGGATGCCCTCACGGGCATACCAGAACTGAAGAATGCACACCAGTTCGATGAGAGCGGCCGACAGAATAACAACTATCAGGCTCCAACGGTCGCCCAAAGAGTTCTTCAGCCATTTCTTAAGTCTGTTATTATTCATAATAGTTTTATTTTCTGATAGTAAGTGGATGCAAATAGTCGTTTGCAAAGATAATAAAATAATCAGAAAAAGGAAAAAGAACCAGCTTTTTTTTGCGAAAACACGAAAAATGAATCTAGCTTGAATTATTCACGAAGAAAGAAGATTTACGCTCCGCGCCTTTCAAAAACCAAGAAAAACTAATAAAAACAGAAGTTTAAAAAATTAAAAACTGTATTTCCTTGTTTACTTTTGTTTTTCTTTGTTTTTGAAAGGCGCGTAGCGTAGAATAAAACAAATTATGAATAATTTATGCTAGAACTTCAAATCGACTCCCGCCATTAATGTGGCGCGGGGCATGGGATAGCCCTGATTGATTTCATATTTCTCCCACAGCAGGTTCTCGCCACGGGCCCAAAGACTGAGGTTTTTCATGGCGGCGAAGCTGACAGAGGCGTTCAGCAGCGTAAAGTTCTCCTTGTCCTCGGCATCGCCCACGGCCGTGTAGAGATTCCTGATGTGTTGTAGGCCGAGCGTGGCAAACCACTTGCCCTGACGGAAATCCAACCCGAGATAGTCCATCATTTCAGGCGCAGCCACCACCTTGTTCTTCATGTGAAGGTACGAACTGTTGAAGATCACGTTGAAGTAGCTGAAGACGGGGTATTTCAATTCCAGCTCAAGCCCCCAGTTCTCTATTTCGCCCGTGTTCACGTTGCGGGGTTTGCCGTCAACCGGCACCGTTTGAATCATATTGTCGCCCTTGATGTAAAACACGTTGGCGCCATAGGTAAAGTCGCTGAGGCGGTGACGCCACGACAATTCGTAGTTCCACAACCGCTCGGGCTTCAGGTCGGTGTTCGACGGCGGATAAAGATACATCTCGCGCATGGTGGGATTGCGGAAGCCCTTGCTCACCATGGCTTTGGCCTCGCCCGTATCGATGGGACGCACCACTACACCCGCCTGCGGCACCCATTCTGTGCCCGTGATGGAGTGATTGTCCAGTCGCACGCCGGCATCAACAGTGAGCCACGGGGTCAGATCCTGACGAAAATCCATGTAACCCGCAATTTCGTTGCGGTACGATTTGCCGCTCTGCTTGTTGGGTGTTTCGAGCACCTCGCCAGTCTGTTTCGAGGTGTAGTAGGCATTGCCGTAAATGTGCTGATAGTCAATGCCCACGGTCAGCCGGTTGCCCTCGAAGAGCTGCGCGCTCTGGTACCACGAAATGCCGGTGAGCGCATCCTTCGAGCGGAAGTAGCGGGCTGTGGGTTTCGCAGCGTCGGCTGTGCCGTCATCTATTTTGTGCCGTCCGAAATTCGAATACACGCTCAGCGCGCCGTTAGTACGCCCGTAGTGGTTTTCCAGCGCAGCCGACACCACGCCACGCGTTATCCACTGGTCGGCATCAAACATCGGTTTGCTCTCGGCACCAGGGTAGCTGGCGTTGAAGTGGGTGATGTTGGCATCCACGTATGCGTTCCAATGCGCGTTGATGTCGTAGCCCAGATTCAGATAACCGCCATACTGCTCGAATCCCATGTGGGGGCGGTGGTTGTCGGTGCGGTTGTACTGTGCGGCAACGGTACTGCTAAAGCGGCCACTGCGCACCTGGTTCGAGGCTTCGGTCTGCACAGTGCCATAGCTGCCCGCACCCACCACGATGTTGGTGGATACAGCGTCGCGGCCCACGGGGTTTTTGCGAGTGACAATGTTCAGCACACCGCCCATGGCATTGCTGCCATAGAGCACCGACGCCGGACCTCGCAGCACCTCCACCCGCTCAGCCATCAGCGTCTGGTAGCTGTCGCTGATGGGGTGGCCATAGATGCCCTGATACTGCGGATGGCCGTCGATGAGCACCATCAGCTGGCCCGCTCCGCCCGTGATGCCGCGCATGTTGATGCCGCCGGCGGCACCTGTCGATACGCCATAGCCCATCATGGAACGGCTGGTGATAAACAGGCCGGGCACCTGCTGCATGACCGTGGGCAGCACCGACGACTGATGTTGCTCCACCAGTTTCTGTCGGCCGATGACGTTCACGGTCATGGGCAGATGGCGCACATCCACCGCATTGCGCGTTCCCGTCACAACCACTTCGGGCAAAGCCCATTGGTCATTCGCTGTGGAGTCGGTCTTCTGTTCAGTTTCGTTAACAGCCGCCATGGCAGCATTTGCTGTCATCATGGCAGCCACAAGCAAAAGAGGTTTTCGTTTCATTCCTTTCTGTCGTTTTTGTGTTGGTAAATAGTGATTCATTGGTTTCTGTTTCTTTTTGCCTGACGGAGGCCAGCCTCGGCCGCACGCTTACAAGCTGAGCAGCAATTGCTCCAGCGCCTTGCGGCGCTCGGTCCACGTCTTGTAGTCGGCAGCACGCAGAATATGCTGCTGGGCTGAAGTCTGAGGCACCACATCCGGGGTGCCAGTAGCAATGACACAGGGCTTCGACAGCTTGCCGTCGGCAACCAGACGGTCGGCAATGGCATCGGCGCCGCCCACCTTGAACCAGCTCTCCACGGTATCGTCATCGCCAGGCACCAACAGTATGAAATGCTGTGCGGAGCCCTCCAACGGGGTGCTATACAGGGCTGCCTGGCTGTTCAGGTTGTAGCAGACGCGGCCGTGACGCATATTGCCCATCGAGGCGAAGTTGTAAGGCGACGCAGGATTGTTGGAAATGCTATACTTAAACCCGCGGTCGGGCGAAAGATACATGTTGTTGGGGTCGGCCACTCGCATGCCATCTACCACGAAACAATACTTAAAGGTTTCCATGGCATGCTCGGTAATGCGGAGACTCCAAATGCCGTCGGCATCTTTCTGCATCTCCACAGGCTGAGCCAGCAACTCGCTCTCAAATGTCACCCGACGAGCCTCGGGAGCCTTCATGCGGAAGATGATGCCGCCGTCCTTGTCGTATTCGGGCGAAATGATGGGTTTCGGAAAGAGGCGCGCCATCACACCAGGCGTAAACTGCTGCTCCTTACCGGTGGCTGCCGGAGCGGGCTGACCGCTCTTCATGGCTGTCTCGGCTGCCTGGGGGTTGAAAAGCAGGGGCAACGTGCAGGCTAAGAAGTATTTGGCATTCATCCATGTGTGGCCGAATTTGTCGTGCGTAAACTCCTTCACCGAGCGGATGCCCTTCTTGTCGAGAAACTCCATGTAGTCGCGGGCATTGC
Source organism: uncultured Prevotellaceae bacterium (assembly GCA_900315565.1). GTDB lineage: Bacteria > Bacteroidota > Bacteroidia > Bacteroidales > Bacteroidaceae > Prevotella. Next base: position 61,923 of record OMZS01000020.1, read on the forward strand.
CAAAGAGAAAATCGTCGGTACCCACGCCCAGCCAGAACAGATGCAATTTGGCGTTGGTGTCGTCGGCATGGTCGTAAACATTGGGTATGTCGGTAGAAGTAAACGAACTGTAAGAGCACAGATAAGAGAACTTATCCAAGTTGCGAAGTCCGCACGAGAGTCCCTGGTTACCGCCGCGCGAGAATCCGCCAATGGCCCGGTGGTCGCGGTCGTTGATGGTGCGGTAGGTCTGCTCCACATAAGGCATCAGGTCGTTCACCAAATCGAGACTGAACACATCGCCGCCAAAACGGGTCTGCGGAACGCCTGCCACAGCGGGCACCGCTGGCAGCAGTTTGTAAGGATTGCCATAGGGTAGCACAACAATCATCTCTTGCGCCTTGCCTTCGGCCAGCAGGTTGTCCAAAATATAGTTCACGCGCCCCACCTTGTAATACACCTCCTCGGTGTCGGTGGTGCCACTGATGAGATAGAACACGGGATAGCGTTTCTGGCTGTCGCTGCCATACGAAGGCGGCAGATAGACCACGGCATGATTGGTGGCGCCCAAGCTCTTGGAGTAGTAATTCAGATACTCCACGTTGCCATGGGCCACTTTCTTGATGTCGTGAGCAAGCTCACCCTGGCGGGCAGGTATCTCCAGCAGACTGTTCTTGAATCCCTCGTTGGGGAAATATTGGTCGCACAAGGGGTCCATGACACTTACCCCGTCAACCACAAAGCAGTAGGGGTACATGTCGGGAGCGGCAGGCCCCAGAGTCACCGTCCAGAGGCCCGTCTGCGCGTCGCGCGTCATCTTTTGGCGGCCGGCAAACTGCACATCCACCTCCACCTGCTTGGCTGCATCGTTTTTGTAGCCGAAGGTCACTGTTCCATCCTGATTGCACATCGTTCCGGGCAGTTGGGCAAAAGCCTGTGTTGCCACTCCCACAAAGAGAGCCGCTGCCATCAGACGTACTGATAGCCATGAGCTGATAGTTGAAGTTCTTTTCATCATCTTGAATTGTCTTTTTTGTGTTAGGGAATTGATTAAAAGCATGCAAATATAGGAAAAATAAGCGATACAGAAAGCCTGTTGACTTGAAAAAAAGCCTATTGACTTGAAAAAATAAAAAATTACGCCAAAAAAAACAAGGACAAGGAGCCTCTGCACGCTCTGTTTCTGACCGGCAGCGCGCCAGAATCGTTGTTCCGTATATCATTTGCAAGAAAAAGAACGGCTCGCATCGCGAATCTTTCTTGCCAAACAACAGTTTGCGAAATTATCTCACGGCAATAACCAAAAATTCTCTAGAAAATCTAATTGTATTGTCGAGTGTAATATCTCTATTACTGCAGATTGGAAAAATAACATCGGGAGATAGGATAAAATTTTCTAGCCTGGATTATTCATAGTAACACAAGGCGGAAGCAGCTCCCCGCCCCTCAAGGGGAGGGGTTAGGGGTGGGGTCTGTAATATTGCTATTTTGCGAAACAATACTGACCCCGCCCCGGCCTACGGCCACCCCGCCCCTACAGGGGTGGGGAGCGGCTGGCGCATCGGAAAGTATGAATAATTCAGGCTAGAAAATTTCATCGTAACGTCGTGAGTTATTTTCGTAACGCCACGAGATATTTTCGTAACGTCGTGAGTTATTTTCGTATTACCGTGAGTTATTTTCACAGCGTCGCGAGAGCATTTCGGTTTGCTTTTCACTGGCTTATCCCACAAAATCGCCATGTTATGCAAAGAAAACAATTTTCTTTGTACTCTCTTTTTCAGATTTTTCGTACCTTTGCAAGCGAAACAGAAAAAAGGAGGCCGAACGGCTGCCAGCAGCCATTGGCCATAGAATCATGGAAACAGAGAAAACACCTTTGCTGGGAATGACGCTTGAGCAGCTCAAGGAGGTTGCCAAAAGTCTGGGTATGCCCGCCTTTACCGGCGGACAAATGGCCAAGTGGCTCTACGAGAAACATGTGGGCAGCATCGACGAGATGACCAATCTGTCGAAACAAAACCGTGAGCGGCTCAGCGAGCAGTTCACCATTGGCTGCAAGGCCCACATCAGCTGTCAACGCTCGAAGGACGGCACCGTGAAGTATCTGTTTCCCGCCAGTTGCGGCACCACCGCCGACAACAGTTTCGTAGAGACGGTGTTTATTCCCGACGGCGAGCGCGCCACGCTCTGCGTGTCGTGCCAGGTGGGCTGCAAGATGAACTGCCTGTTCTGCCAGACGGGAAAACAAGGATTCGAAGGCAACCTGACGGCCACCGCCATTTTGAACCAGATTTACTCGCTGCCCGAACGCGACCGGCTCACCAACATTGTGTTTATGGGACAAGGCGAGCCCATGGACAATCTCGACAATGTTCTGCGCGCCACCGAGGTGCTTACCGCCCCCTGGGGATACGCCTGGAGCCCGCGGCGCATCACCGTGAGCACCGTGGGACTGAGAAACAAGCTGAAACGCTTTCTCGACGAGAGCGAATGCCACGTGGCCATCAGCCTCCACTCCCCCATGCCCGAACAGCGCGCCATGCTCATGCCCGCCGAGCGCGGCATGGGCATCAGAGAGGTGGTTGAGCTGCTGCGAGGCTATGACTTCAGCCACCAGCGGCGACTCTCGTTCGAATACATCGTGATGGGCGGACTGAACGACACACAGACGCACGCCCGCGAGATAGTGAAATTGCTCAGCGGGCTCGACTGCCGCGTAAACCTCATCCGTTTTCACGTCATACCCAACGTTCCGCTGAAAGAGGCCGACGAAAAGCGCATGGAAAGCCTTCGCGACTACCTGACACAGCACGGACTGTTCACCACCATACGCGCCAGCCGAGGTCAGGACATCTTTGCCGCCTGCGGACTGCTCTCTACAGCCAAGAAAATAGAGGATGAACGAGCCCAAGCCCACTAAGCCCGCAAAAATCGCACGCGCGCTGATGCTGACGGCCATGGTGGCCGTGCTGATGCTGACGGCCTGCGGGCGACAGTCGCTCACGCCCAAAAGCGGCGGAAGACCCTACGAGGTGGTGGTGGTCGGCGATGAAGGCGGAGCCGTGCGCTCAGAGCTGCAACAGAGCGTTGAGGTGCTGCCGCAGGAGGAGCCGCAGTTTGACGTGCGCGCCATCAGAGCAAACCAATACAACCTGGCGGCACAGACCTCGCGCAGCATTGTGGTGACAGCCATCGACCCTCATCTGACGCGTACCACCATACGCTACGAGCGCGACGCGGTGGCCAAGCCGCAAATCATCATCTACCTGACGGCTCCCTCCAGAGAGCAACTGCTGCACGATGCGCCGCAATGGGGAAAGCAGCTGCGCGCGCTGCTCAACCGCCACGAAACCAACATTGCCGTGGCTCACCTGCGCGCCAACCGCAATGCCGAAGCCGAAAAGCGCATCAGCGAGACCTTTGGCGTGAGCATGAATGTGCCGGCCGACTTGGTGGCATGGAAACAGGCTGAACAGTTTCTGTGGTTCTCTACCAATGCCACCGAGGGCGTGAGGTGCATCTGTCTTTACACCATCAGGCCCGGAGGCGATTTTGCTGCCATGCGCGACAGTGTGATGAAGCGCAACCTGCCTGGCGAAACCGACAGTATGTACATGCAGACGCGGCGCCAAGAGCTGAAAGCCGAACCGATAGCTGACAGCCACGGACTTCAGCGCACCATTTGGCGCGGACTGTGGGAAATGAAAAACGACGCCATGGGCGGCCCCTTTGTGGCTCGCGTTGAGAGCATGCCCGGACGGCACGAGCTGCTGGTGGCCGAGGCTTTCGTCTATGCGCCCGAAACCACCAAGCGCAACAAGATGCGACTCACCGAGGCTGCCTTGTGGACACTGAAAACAAAGGGCGGAAAGTGATAACAGCGCCCACTGCCGCTTCGCGAACAACGAAACATAACAATATATATATTCTTAACAGACTATCATTATGGAAGACAAGAAAATTCGCGTGGCCATCACGCACGGAGATACCAACGGCATTGGTTATGAAATTATATTCAAGACCTTTGCCGACCCGGAGATGCTGGAACTCTGCACACCCATTATCTATGGCTCGCCGAAAGTGGCTGCCTACCACCGCAAATCGCTCAACCTGCAAGCCAACTTCAGCATCATCAGCAAGGCCGAGGATGCCCACGATGGCCGGCTCAATTTGCTGACCACCTTCGACGAAGAAGTGAAAGTGGAGCTGGGCGTACCCTCGAAAGAGGCCGGCAAAGCGTCGCTGGTGGCTCTCGAAAGAGCCATGAGCGACTATCAGAACGGACTGTTCGACGTGCTGGTGACAGCCCCCATCAACAAAAACAACATTCAGGGCGACGACTTCCACTTCTGCGGCCACACCGAATACATTGAGGAGCGTGTGGGCAACGGCAGCAAGGCCTTGATGATTCTGCTGAACGATGTGCTGCGCGTGGCACTCGTCACCACCCACCTGCCCATTAAGGAGGTGGCAGCCGCCATCACCCAAGAGGCTATCGTCGAGAAAGCCACCATTTTCCACCAGTCGCTGCGCAGAGACTTCCGCGTGTCGAAACCGCGCATCGCCATTCTCTCGCTCAACCCGCATGCGGGCGACAACGGAGTCATTGGCACCGAAGAAAACGACATCATCAGCCCCGCCATCGACCAGCTTTCAGAAGCCGGCATCAACGTGTATGGCCCCTTTGCCGCCGACGGATTCTTTGGCAGCGGCCTATATACTGCCTTCGACGGTGTGCTGGCCATGTATCACGACCAGGGGCTGGCCCCGTTCAAGACCATTGCCTCGGAAGACGGAGTCAACTTTACCGCCGGACTGCCCATCGTGCGCACCTCGCCCGACCACGGCACCGCCTACGACATTGCGGGCAAGAACGTGGCTAACGAAAACTCGTTCCGCCATGCCATCTATACGGCCATCGACGTGTTCCGCAACCGCGCCAACTACGACGAGCCGCTGGCCAACCCGCTGAAAAAACTCTATCACGAGCGACGCGACGAAAGCGAGAAAGTGCGTTTTGCTATTCCTAAGCAAAAAGCCGAATAACACCAACAACAGCCACCTCACTCCAGGATGGCAAAGAAGCGGGATATGAGCAAAAAATATCAGAACGGGTTTTTCATCTTTGGTTTGGTCGTGCTGACAGTGATGGTCACTCAGCTCGACTTTGCCGAGGTGTGGAAGGGACTGAAGCATGCCGGCTACTGGTTTTTCGCAGTAGTGGCCCTATGGGCGGTTCTTTATATCTTCAACACAGCTGCCTGGTACACCATCATCCGCAGCCAGGTGCCAGCAACCGACCCTAAGCAGCCCAAAACCGGTGCCGAATCCCCCACCCCATTCTCGTTTTGGTGGCTCTACAAAATCACCATCAGCGGTTTTGCCCTCAACTATGCCACACCGGGCGGACTCATGGGCGGCGAACCCTACCGCATCATGGAACTGTCGCCCAAGATAGGCACCGAGCGGGCGTCATCGTCGGTGATACTCTACGTCATGACCCACATCTTCAGCCACCTGTGGTTTTGGCTGCTCGCCACCTTATTATATATATTAACCATGCGCGTGAACCTGTTCATGGGCACGTTGCTCACCATTGTGGGAGCCTTCTGTCTGGTGGCCATCTGGTTTTTCCTGCGCGGCTACAAGAAAGGCGTGGCCATGTTTCTCATGAACATTCTGAAGCATATTCCAGGTGCCAAACGGTGGGCACGCGGCTTCATCGAGAAACACCAGCAACAGCTCAACACCATCGACCAGCAAATCACCGCCCTGCACCAGCAGAACCCGCGCTCCTTTGCCTGTGCCGTGCTGCTCGAACTGGCCTGCCGCTTTCTGTCGGCATTCGAAATCATGTTTGTGCTGCTGGTGCTCATGCCCAGCGTCAACTATCTTCAGTGTGTGCTCATTCTGGCCTTCACCTCGCTGTTTGCCAACATGCTCTTCTTTATGCCGCTGCAGCTGGGAGGCCGCGAAGGCGGATTCCTCATGTCGGTAAACGGACTGGGAATGACAGCCAGCGCAGGCATCTTCGTGGCACTCATTGTGCGCTTGCGCGAGCTGATATGGACGGGAATAGGACTGCTGCTCATCAAATTCGATAAAAAGAAATAAAAAACTGCCAAAATTGCAGAGTATTTCAAATATAATGCGTAATTTTGTCAGCACTATTGTCAATCAACCGATTTGATGAAACCAAGAAGCTGCGCAAGCAGAGCTCCAGAAAAGCCTGAGCAACGCCCGGTGGCAGCCAAAAAGCGAAGAAATGAACACATCCGAACTGCAAAAAATAAAACAACGCTACAACATCGTTGGCAACAGCGATGACTTAAACCGCGCGCTCGACGTGGCCCTGCAAGTGGCACCCACCGACCTCTCGGTGCTCATTGTGGGCGAAAGCGGCGTGGGAAAAGAAATCATCCCGCGGGTCATTCACGACAACTCGCCACGGCGGCGCGAGAAATATTTCGCCATCAACTGTGGCTCAATCCCCGAAGGAACCATCGACAGCGAACTCTTTGGCCACGAAAAAGGCTCGTTCACCGGCGCCATCGGCGAGAGTGAAGGCTATTTCGGCGTGGCCAACAAAGGAACCATCTTCCTCGACGAGGTGGGCGAACTGCCATTGGCCACTCAGGCACGATTGTTGCGTGTACTTGAAACGGGCGAATATATCCGCGTGGGAGGCACCAAGGTGATGAAAACCGACGTGCGCATCGTGGCAGCCACCAACGTCAACATGCAAAAAGCCATCAGCGAGCGCAGGTTCCGCGAAGACCTCTACTACCGCCTGAACACCATACCCATACAAATGCCGCCGCTCAGGCACAGGGGCAACGACATCATCCTGCTCTTCCGTCTCTTCGCCATGCAGATGGCAGAAAAATACAAACTGCCCAAAATCACCCTCACCGAGGATGCCAAAGAGCTGATGCTGCACTACAAATGGCCAGGCAACGTGCGACAGCTGAAAAACATCACCGAGCAAATGTCGGTGCTCAGCCAGGAACGGGTAATCACGGCCGAAGTGCTGCAAATGTTCATACCTCAAGACCCCGAAAGCATGCAACTGGCCACCATCGGCACACAAGACACCCACTCCTACGAGAGCGAAAGAGAAATACTCTACAAAATCCTCTACGAACTCCGGGGAAACGTGAGCGACCTCAGGCGCGACATGAACAGCCTGCGCAAACAGTTCAACGACGCCAACAATCTCTCTGCACAACTCAACTCACGAACCGTAGCACCGCTGCAAAACGAGGTGACACTGCCCGCCACCCAGCGAACAGCCTCGTTCAGCCAGCACACCTCGCCCAACGTAGAAGACGCCGTGGCCGAAGAGATTTCAGAGCCCGAGACCCTCAACCTCAGCGACTTGGGAAGACAAATGATAGAAAAAGCCCTCGACCGGAACGGAGGAAACAGAAAGAAAGCAGCCCTCGAGCTGGGCATCTCCGACCGCACACTCTATAGAAAAATAAAGCAATATGAACTGGACAAAGACAAATAGGACACTGAGAATTGTGCTCATGGCCACCACCATGGTCATACTCACAGCATGTGTGCCAAGATACACCTTCAACGGTGCCAGCATCGACTATACCAAAACCAAGACCATCACCATCGCCGATTTCCCCATACGCTCTACCTATGTGTGGGGTCCCATGGCCGGCATCTTCAACAACAGGCTGAAAGAAGTGTTTGCCAACAACACCCGGCTGCAGCAAGTAAAACGCAATGGCGACATGGTGATAGAAGGTGAAATCACCCGCTACGAACAGCGCAACAAAGCCGTCACCAGCGAAGGATACTCCGCACAAACCGAGCTGACACTCACCGTCAACGTCAGGTTTACCAACAAAGCCAAACACGACGAAGACTTCGAACGCCAGTTCTCTGCCTCGTCGAGCTACGACACCACACTCTCGCTCAACAGCGTGCAAGAAGGACTCGTCACCGAGATGGTCAGAAACATCGTCGACCAAATCTTCAATGCCACCGTGGCCAACTGGTAATACCCAATAACGCTTCCCCCTAGAACAGCAACAGTATATGGATTTGCAAACGCTCATTCAGCACCCCGAACAACTGGACAAGGAAACGCTCTACGAACTGCGCTCCCTGCTAGCCTTGTATCCATACTACCAGACAGCACGCCTGCTCATGCTGCAAAATCTCTATCTGCTCCACGACCCCACATTCGACGAAGAACTCCGACGGGCCGCCATCTACATCACCGACAGAAAAGTGATTTTCCAGATGATAGAGGCAGCACACTATAAAATCAGCACTCCACAACAAAACGCCGAACCCGCCACACCCAAAGAAGGCAACCGTACCATTACGCTCATCAACACCTTCCTCAACTCGCTGCCAGCCGACACCGAAAACAAGCAGCAGCCCAAACGCAAGCCCACACCAGCCGACGCTGCCGTGGACTACGTGTCCTACCTGCTGGAAATCGAAAACGAAGAAGAAAGCAAAAAAAATGACACGGAAAACCACCAAATGAGAGGGCAAGATTTGATAGATAATTTCATAAAAAATGACAGCGGAAAAATCGAGCTGAAAGAAACCCCCGAATTTTTCCCGCTCATCGAAGATAATGGACTTTTTGAAGAAAAAGAGGGAGAAGAAAGCTATTTTACCGAAACTTTAGCCCGAATTTACATCAAACAAGGCAGATATTCAAAGGCTTTAGAAATTATTAAGCGATTAAATTTGAATTATCCGAAAAAAAATGCTTACTTTGCAGACCAAATTCGATTTTTGGAGAAATTGATCATAAATAACAAATACAAATAACAAAGAAAATGTACAATTTATTCGTAATTCTTATCGTACTTGCAGCACTGCTGATGATCGGCATCGTGCTGATTCAAGAATCCAAAGGAGGAGGACTCGCATCCAACTTCTCTTCATCAAACCAAATTATGGGTGTACGCAAAACCACCGACTTCATCGAGAAGACCACATGGGGACTGGCAGCAGCCATGGTCATCCTCAGCGTCATCTGCGCATACACCGCTCCGTCGGCCGCATCAGATGAAAGCGTGCTGGAGAACATTGCCACAGAGCAGAGCACAACCAACCCCAATAATCTGCCTGGTTTCGGTGCCAGCCAGACAAAACAAGAGGCAGCTCCTGCAACCGATGCAAAGGCTGCCCCACAGGACGCCCAGAAAGCAGCACCTGCCCAAACCGAAAAGGCAGCACCTGCTCCCGCCAAGGCTCCTGCAAAATAAAAATGAAAAAACTAAGGGAATTGTTTGGAAATTCCAAATAATTCCCTTACCTTTGCACTCGCTTTTCAAAAGAAGCACCACCGCCCAAGGTGGAAGTGCAACATGGTGCCCGTAGTTCAGTTGGTTAGAGCGTCAGATTGTGGTTCTGAATGTCGTGGGTTCGAGTCCCACCGGGCACCCTCTAAAGCAAATCCCTGCAAATCAAGCATTTGCAGGGATTTTCAATTCCAACACCTTCTAATTTTGATGGAACATTGATGGATCATTTTTAAGTTGTTCCATCAATGCAATAGGGCTTGAGTTCACAAAGAGCCATAATAATCCAATCACATTCATCCCTTTATGATTGGTAAAATCAGTTGTTATCATTGGTATTTATTATTAATGACCCATTTGCCTTCCTTGCGCCCACCTTCACGAGTGAGAACACCCAATTTCTTCAGTTTGGCAATATCCCTTTCGATGGTTCTCTCATTGACACCTTCCTTTTCCGACATCTTTTCCGACATCTTTTCCGA